>NZ_JAUALB010000001.1:2016666-2717500 GCF_030345795.1 Micromonospora sp. WMMA1363 | reverse complement strand
GGGGCTGTGGGTTGTGGGTTGGTCGTTTGTTGAGAATTGCACAGTGGACGCGAGCATCTTTGTGGTCAAGTTGTCAAGGGCGGACGGTGGATGCCTTGGCACCAGGAGCCGATGAAGGACGTGGGAGGCCGCGATAGGCCTGGGGGAGCTGTCAACCGAGCTGTGATCCCAGGGTGTCCGAATGGGGGAACCCGGCACCAGTCATGTGGTGTCACCTGCACCTGAACTCATAGGGTGTGTGGAGGGAACGCGGGGAAGTGAAACATCTCAGTACCCGTAGGAAGAGAAAACAATAGTGATTCCGTGAGTAGTGGCGAGCGAAAGCGGATTGAGGCTAAACCGGCTGCGTGTGATACCTGTCAGGGGTTGCGTGGTCGGGGTTGTGGGACCCTGCTGGACATGCTGACACGTGTTCGAGGAGTTACAAAGCCAGTTGCTAGCCGAACAGTCTGGGAAGGCTGACCGTAGGCGGTGATAGTCCGGTAGGTGAAAGTGGCTGGTCTTCTGTGGGTGTTCCCGAGTAGCGGCGGACTCCTGAAATCTGCCGTGAATCTGCCAGGACCACCTGGTAAGCCTGAATACTTCCTGGTGACCGATAGCGGACGAGTACCGTGAGGGAATGGTGAAAAGTACCCCGGGAGGGGAGTGAAATAGTACCTGAAACCGTTCGCCTACAATCCGTCGGAGCCTTGCGGGGTGACGGCGTGCCTTTTGAAGAATGAGCCTGCGAGTTAGTGGCATGTGGCGAGGTTAACCCGTGTGGGGGAGCCGTAGCGAAAGCGAGTCTGAATAGGGCGTTTGAGTCGCGTGTCCTAGACCCGAAGCGGAGTGATCTAGCCATGGGCAGGCTGAAGCGCGGGTAAGACCGCGTGGAGGGCCGAACCCACCAACGTTGAAAAGTTGGGGGATGACCTGTGGTTAGGGGTGAAAGGCCAATCAAACTCCGTGATAGCTGGTTCTCCCCGAAATGCATTTAGGTGCAGCGTCGTGTGTTTCTTGCCGGAGGTAGAGCACTGGATGGTCTAGGGGGCCCACAAGCTTACCGAAATCAGCCAAACTCCGAATGCCGGTAAGTGAGAGCGCGGCAGTGAGACTGCGGGGGATAAGCTTCGTAGTCGAGAGGGAAACAGCCCAGATCACCAGCTAAGGCCCCTAAGCGTGTGCTAAGTGGAAAAGGATGTGGGGTCGCATAGACAACCAGGAGGTTGGCTTAGAAGCAGCCACCCTTTAAAGAGTGCGTAATAGCTCACTGGTCAAGTGGTTCCGCGCCGACAATGTAGCGGGGCTCAAGCACACCGCCGAAGCTGTGGCATTCACACGTGTACTTCGCATTGTCCCTTTGTGGGTGGTGTGCAGGTGTGTGGGTGGGTAGGGGAGCGTCGTGTCGGGGGTGAAGCAGCCGAGTGATCGAGTTGTGGACGCGGCACGAGTGAGAATGCAGGCATGAGTAGCGAAAGAAGGGTGAGAAACCCTTCCGCCGGATGACCAAGGGTTCCAGGGCCAGGTTAATCCGCCCTGGGTGAGTCGGGACCTAAGGCGAGGCCGAGAGGCGTAGTCGATGGACAACGGGTTGATATTCCCGTACCCGCGAAGGAGCGACCCTGATGAACCTCGTTGTGCTAACCACCCGAGCTGTGTGAGGTCTTCGGACTGATCGTGGGGAGCGTGGGAACCTGGCGGGTAGTAGTCAAGCGATGGGGTGACGCAGGAAGGTAGCTGAGCCCGGCCGGTGGTTGTGCCGGGGTAAGCGTGTAGGCTGTGTCGTAGGTAAATCCGCGGCGCGTGAAGGCTGAGACGTGATGCCGAGCCGATTCAGGTGAAGTCAGTGATCCTATGCTGTCGAGAAAAGCCTCTAGCGAGTTCCGAGCGGCCCGTACCCCAAACCGACACAGGTGGTCAGGTAGAGAATACCGAGGCGATCGGGCGAACTGTGGTTAAGGAACTCGGCAAATTGCCCCCGTAACTTAGGGAGAAGGGGGGCCGGAGACGTGAAGCCCCGCGCGGGTGGAGCGTTGTATGGCCGCAGAGAGCAGGGGGAAGCGACTGTTTACTAAAAACACAGGTCCATGCGAAGAAGTAATTCGATGTATATGGACTGACGCCTGCCCGGTGCTGGAACGTTAAGGGGACCTGTTAGCTCTTCGGGGCGAAGCGGAGAACTTAAGCGCCAGTAAACGGCGGTGGTAACTATAACCATCCTAAGGTAGCGAAATTCCTTGTCGGGTAAGTTCCGACCTGCACGAATGGCGTAACGACTTCCCCACTGTCTCAACCACAGGCCCGGCGAAATTGCATTACGAGTAAAGATGCTCGTTACGCGCGGCAGGACGGAAAGACCCCGGGACCTTTACTATAGCTTGACATTGGTATCCGAATTAGCTTGTGTAGGATAGGTGGGAGCCGGTGAAGCTCATACGCCAGTATGGGTGGAGGCAATCTTGAAATACCACTCTGGTTGGTTTGGGTATCTAACTTCGGACCGTTATCCGGTTCAGGGACAGTGTCTGGTGGGTAGTTTAACTGGGGCGGTTGCCTCCTAAAGGGTAACGGAGGCGCCCAAAGGTTCCCTCAGCCTGGTTGGCAATCAGGTGTTGAGTGCAAGTGCACAAGGGAGCTTGACTGTGAGACTGACGGGTCGAGCAGGGACGAAAGTCGGGACTAGTGATCCGGCACTGGCATGTGGAAGCGGTGTCGCTCAACGGATAAAAGGTACCCCGGGGATAACAGGCTGATCTTCCCCAAGAGTCCATATCGACGGGATGGTTTGGCACCTCGATGTCGGCTCGTCGCATCCTGGGGCTGTAGCAGGTCCCAAGGGTTGGGCTGTTCGCCCATTAAAGCGGTACGCGAGCTGGGTTTAGAACGTCGTGAGACAGTTCGGTCCCTATCCGCCGTGCGCGTAGGATACTTGAGAAGGGCTGTCCCTAGTACGAGAGGACCGGGACGGACGAACCTCTGGTGTGCCAGTTGTCCCGCCAGGGGCACGGCTGGTTAGCTACGTTCGGAAGGGATAACCGCTGAAAGCATCTAAGCGGGAAGCTCGCTTCAAGATGAGGTATCCCGCCCACTCTTCGGGGTGGGTAAGGCCCCCAGCTAGACGACTGGGTTGATAGGCCGGAAATGTAAGCCCGGTAACGGGTTCAGTTGACCGGTACTAATAGGCCGAGGACTTGACCTACAAAGCTGCTACGCGTCCACTGTGCAACTCTGGACAAACGAACAACGCCCGCTGGTGGGAACTGGCTGGTTCGTGTTGTTTGATATGTCGATAGAGTTACGGCGGTCATGGCGGAGGGGAAACGCCCGGTTACATTCCGAACCCGGAAGCTAAGCCCTCCAGCGCCGATGGTACTGCACCTGGGAGGGTGTGGGAGAGTAGGACACCGCCGGACAATCTTTCCGTTCAGGGCCACCCGTATGGGTGGCCCTGAACGCGTTTCCGGGCCCATACTGGATCGCGTCCGCAGGCTGGGTTGTCGGGCTATTCGTACGCGCCGCCCGCAACGGGACCAGAATATCGACTCCTTGACTACCCGCCAGCGGAGTCGGTCCCCGACGACGCACCGTTGGCATCGTGCGGACAACGAGAGTAGACCGGCTTGGCCCGCGCTGCGTGGGTTGGTCTTGGTTCGGATCGGCTGGGCGCGGACCCGGCCGGCCCGCCTCGGCGAGCGCCCTAGATGCGGCTCTGCATCTCCCCGCGCAGGTCGCGCAGGAGGCTGCCCGCATCGTCGACAGAGCGGTCGGGGAACATCGCCATGACGACGCTGCCGTGGTCGGCCCAGCCGCAGACGGCGAAGTCTCCGCCCTCGCCGTCGGTGGTCCCGCACTTCAGCACTCCGCCGAGCCGGCCGGGAGGAAGGTCACGCAGGCCGGTGACGGCACCGGTCTCGTCGTTCATCAGCTCGAAGAGGCTGTCCAGGTCGCGCTCGGGCTGCCAGAGCAGGGTTGTGCCGCCGAAGACGAGCACCGACCGGTGCTCATTCGCGGGGTCCCGGTAGACGGTGCCGAAGCTACGTTCCAGCTCGACGTTGGCAGCGAGCCCGCTGCGCAGGTAGTCCGAGGTGCTGCGGGCTCCCTCGCTGTCGTCGCGGGTGAGCCCGGCCACCCGATACGGGGTGGCGATCTCAGCGTCCTTCTGCTGAACGATCCGCCAGCCCGTGCTGCCGAGCGCACCGATACCGGCGAGCCCCACGGCGGCGGCGAGCAGCCAGGCCACCCGCCGCCGACGGGCCCGCGACGCGCGCCGCTCGGGGGTCGCCTCCTGATCACCGGTGCCGAGCGAGATCGGCTCGTCGACCAAATCGACCGGCTCGGGTGCGCCGTCGACCGGATGCTCGGTGAGATGTGCGTCGGACATAAACGACACCGTACGCGAAGCGCCGGTGGCGCACGTCGGGACCACGGAAGCCCTCCGTAGACTCTCAGGGTGACCGAGAGACTGGATGCCCGACGCCCCGACGCCCCGACGCTTGCCGGCCAGTACCAGCCCGGCGAGGTAGAGCAGCGACGGTATGAGCAGTGGGTAGCCGGCGGTCACTTCCGCGCCTCGGCGGACAGCGACAAGCCGCCGTTCACCATCGTCATCCCGCCGCCGAACGTGACCGGCTCCCTGCACATGGGGCATGCCCTGGATCACACGGTGCAGGATGCCCTCGTCCGACGTAAGCGCATGCAGGGCTATGAGGCGCTGTGGTTACCCGGCATGGACCACGCCGGCATCGCCACCCAGAACGTGGTGGAGCGGCAACTGGCCGCACAGGAACTCTCCCGGCACGATCTGGGTCGGGAGGCGTTCGTCGAGCGGGTGTGGCGGTGGAAGTCCGAGTCCGGCGGTGCGATTCTCGGCCAGATGCGCCGACTCGGTGACTCGGTGGACTGGGACCGCGAGCGCTTCACCATGGACGAGGGTCTGTCCCGCGCCGTGCAGACCATGTTCAAGAAGCTGTACGACGACGGCCTGATCTACCGGGCCGAGCGGATCATCAACTGGTGCCCACGGTGCCTGACCGCGCTCTCCGACATCGAGGTGGAGCACACCGACGACGACGGTGAACTGATCTCGATCCGGTACACCGACGAGGTGGTGGTGGCCACCACCCGGGCGGAGACGATGCTCGGCGACACCGCGGTGGCGGTGCACCCCGACGACGAGCGGTATCGGCACCTCATCGGCACCGAGGTCGAGCTGCCGCTGACCGGGCGGCGGATACCGATCGTGGGGGACGAGCACGTCGACCCGGCATTCGGTACCGGAATGGTGAAGGTGACGCCGGCGCACGACCCCAACGACTTCGAGATCGGCCAGCGGCACCACTTGCCTTCGCTCACCGTCATGGATGAGCGGGGTGTCATCACCGCGCACGGTCCGTTCCAGGGGCTGGACCGGTTCGAGGCGCGCCCGGCCATCGTCGCCGCACTGCGCGAGCAGGGCCGGGTCGTGGCCGAGAAGCGGCCGTACGTGCATGCGGTGGGGCACTGCTCGCGTTGCCGTACGACGGTGGAGCCTCGGCTGTCGTTGCAGTGGTTCGTCAACACCTCGCCGCTGGCGAAGGCCGCCGGCGACGCGGTCCGCGACGGGCGGGTGAAGATCGAGCCGGCGGAGCTGGCCAAGCGGTACTTCGCCTGGGTCGACAACATGCACGACTGGTGCATCTCCCGTCAGCTGTGGTGGGGGCACCGCATTCCGGTCTGGTACGGGCCGGACGGCGAAGTCGTGTGCGTTGGCCCGGACGAGACGCCGCCGACCGGCGAGGGCTGGCGCCAGGACGAGGACGTCTTGGACACCTGGTTCTCCAGCGGTTTGTGGCCGTTCTCCACCCTCGGTTGGCCGGAGCGCACGCCGGACCTCGCGAAGTTCTATCCGACCAGTGTGCTCGTCACCGGGTACGACATCCTCTTCTTCTGGGTCGCCCGGATGATGATGTTCGGCGTGTACGCGATGGCCGGCCGGCCGCCGTTCGACGTGGTGGCCCTGCACGGCATGGTGCGTGACGAGCACGGCAAGAAGATGTCGAAGTCGTTCGGCAACGTTGTCGACCCGCTGGATTGGATCGATCGTTTCGGCGCCGACGCCACCCGCTTCACCCTGGCGCGGGGCGCGAATCCCGGCGGTGACGTGCCGGTCAGCGAGGAGTGGTGCCAGGGCTCCCGCAACTTTTGTAACAAGCTGTGGAACGCCACCCGGTTCGCGCTGATGAACGGCGCCCATACCGGGGGCCCGCTGCCGGCCACCGGTGAGCTGTCGACCGTCGACCGCTGGATTCTGTCCCGCCTCGCGCACGTCACCGCCGAGGTGGACGAGCAGTTCGAGGCGTACGAGTTCGCGAAGGTCTGCGACCTGCTCTACCACTTCGCGTGGGACGATGTCTGTGACTGGTATGTGGAACTCAGCAAGCCGGTGCTGGCGGCCGGCGGCCCCGCCGCCGACGCCACCCGACGTGTCCTCGGGCATGTCCTCGACCAGCTGCTGCGGCTGCTGCACCCGGTGATCCCATTCGTCACCGAGGAGTTGTGGACCGCGTTGACCGGCGGCGAGACGGTCATGACCGCCGCCTGGCCGGTGGGCGACCGGATGCTGGTGGACGACGCTGCCGAGACGGAGATCGCCACTGTCCAGCGAGTGGTCACCGAGATCCGCCGGTTCCGCTCCGACCAGGGGCTACGTCCGACGCAGCGGGTCGTCGCCCGACTCGCCGGGCTGGCCGGCGCCGGCATCGCCGGGCACGAGCCGCTGATCCGGTCACTGGTCCGCCTCGACGAGGCCGGCGGCGACTTCCACGCCAGCGCCACCCTCGCCATGCCCGGCGAGGTGAGCGTCGCCCTGGACACCCGCGGGTCGATCGACGTGGCCGCCGAGCGGGCCCGGCTGACCAAGGACCGCGCCGCGGCCGAGCGGGAGACCGCGCAGGCCCGCGCGAAGCTCGACAACCCGTCGTTCGTCGGCAAGGCACCGGAGCCGGTGGTCCAGAAGATCCGGGACCGGCTGGCTACGGCCGAGGCCGACCTGGCGCGGATCGACGCCGCTCTGAAGGTGTTGCCCTCGTGACCGACCGCACCGATTTCGCCACCGTCGAGGCCGAGCTCGCTGGCCGCGGGTATAGCCGGATGGTGTTCGAGCTGGACCGGATCGAGTCCCTGCTCGACCTGCTCGGCAGCCCGCAACGCGCGTATCCGTCGATCCACCTGACCGGAACAAACGGCAAGACGTCGACGGCCCGCATGATCGATTCCTTGCTGCGCGCCTTCGGGCTGCACACCGGCCGATACACCAGCCCGCACCTGGAGACCGTCCGGGAACGGATCGGCCTGGACGGCGAGCCGGTGAGCGAGGAGCGGTTCGTCGCCACGTACGACGAGGTGGCGCCGCTGGCCCAGCTCGTCGACGAGCGGTCGGCGGAGCCGCTGACGTATTTCGACCTGACCACGGCGCTGGCGTTCGCCACGTTCGCCGACGCTCCGGTCGACGTCGCGGTGGTCGAGGTGGGGCTCGGCGGCGCCGAAGACTCCACCAACGTGCTCCAGGCCGGGGTGGCGGTGTTGACCCCGATCGGGCTCGACCACACCGAGTGGCTCGGCGACTCGATCGAGGACATCGCGCTGCACAAGGCGGGCATCATCCACAACGGGGCGACAGTGATCTCGGCCGCGCAGGAGGAGGAGGCGGCCAGGCCGATCCTCGAGCGCTGCGCCGAGGTCGGCGCGACGATCGCTCGGGAGGGCGCGGAGTTCGGCGTGCTGCGCCGGGCGGTCGCCGTCGGCGGGCAGGTGCTGAGCCTGCAGGGGCTGGGCGGGGTCTACGACGAGGTCTTCGTACCCCTGCACGGCGCCCACCAGGCGCAGAACGCGGCGGTGGCGCTCGCGGCGGTGGAGGCGTTCCTCGGCGCGGGCGCCCGGCGTCAGCTGGACGTCGAGACGGTTCGGGAGGGCTTCGCCGTAATCAGCTCGCCGGGCCGGCTGGAGCGGGTCCGTACGGCGCCGACCATCCTGCTCGACGGCGCGCACAACCCGCAGGGTATGGCCGCCACGGTCACCGCGCTCCAGGAGGAGTTCGCGTTCAGCAAGCTGGTGGCCGTGCTCGGCGTCCTCGCCGACAAGGACGCGGCCAGTCTGCTGGAGTTGCTGGAGCCGGTTGTCGACCAGGTGGTGGTCACCCGTAACAGTTCACCGCGGGCGATGCCAGCGCAGGACCTCGCGGCGCTGGCCGCCGAGGTGTTCGGCCCGGACCGGGTCGAGGTGGCCGCGGGGATACCGGACGCCATCGAGACGGCGGTGGCGTTGGCCGAGGAGGACGTGCCGGGTGAGCTGGCGGGTGTCGGAGTGCTGATCACCGGGTCGGTGGTGACCGTGGCCGACGCCCGACGGCTGCTCAAGCGGTGAGCCGGCCGGGTGGGCCGCCGGTACGGGGGTCCGGTCTGCGCGACCCGGAACGGGCGGTACGCGGACTGGGCGCGGGCATCCTGAGCCTGGAGGCGCTGGTGCTGGTGCTGGCCATCCAGCCGATCCGGGTGGTCGGTGGTGGCCTGAGTGGCGCGGCGATCACCGTCGTGGTGGGCCTGGCCGCGGCGGCGGTGCTGCTGGCTGGACTGATGCGTCGGTCGTGGGTGTGGCCCGCCGGCACCGTGCTCCAAGGGCTGCTCATGCTCGCCGGGCTGCTGCACTGGTCGCTCCTGGCACTCGGTGTCACCTTCGCGCTGGTCTGGGCGTACGCCCTGCACGTGCGGCGGGTGATCCTCGGCTGACAGCGGTTGGCGGCCGAGCCGTCAACCACCCGGTGTGGCGGCGCGTTCAGGCGTCGGCACGTTCCCGCCACTGGGTCAGGGCGATGCCGTGGCCGTCCGGGTCGCGAAAGGCAGCGGCCCAGACCTCCAGCTTGCTGGCCCGGTTGACCACCCGGGGAGGGTAGGTGAAGCGGACGCCGGTGTCGCGTAGCCGTGCGTACGCCGCTTCGATGTCGTCCACCTCGAGGTTGACGTGCACCAGCCGACGGCTGACCGGGGCAGCCTCGGTGACCTCGCGCAGGACCAGCCGGGTCGCTCCGGAGGCGAGCACCGCGTTACCGGAGCCCCGGTCGATCTCGCCGAAGCCGAGGTCGCGATAGAAGGCGCGGGACCGTGCCAGATCGGTGACCAGCAGGGTGAGTCCCACCCCGGCGATCGGCGGATCAGCACCGACTACCCCACCGAAGGCCGCCTCGTCGAGGTTCTCCGGCGGCACCGTGCGGTCGGTGGCCCGGTGCGGGGGTGGGTCGTCGAGCGGCAGGTCGAGTGGGTCCGGCGGGTCGGCCGGGGTCGGCACCCGGAACGCACGGGCCGGCGGTGGCTCCGGCGGGTCGTGGGGGTCGCGGTTCGTGCGGGGCGGGTCGTAGGGGTCGGCGGGGGAGCGCGGCGTCGGGGTGGCCCGGCGCGGCAGGTCGGCAGCCGGCGGGTTGACGAGTGTCCCTTCCACCACCTTGGGTCCGCCCGGTACCTGGCGTACGACGACCGGGTCGCGCTCGGCCGGCGGCGCGACCGGGTCACCGAGTGGATCGCCGTACGGGTTACTGAGTGGGTCGCCGTACGGGTCGCGGAGTTCGTCCTCGGCCGGGCGGCCGGCCCACGGCGGCGCCTCCTGCCGGATCAGCACCTCCTCCAACGATGCCGGGTCCGCGTACTCCGGTGGCAGGTCCGCCACGGCCGCCGCGGTCTCGGCGTGCGTCGGCACGTCGTCCCAGAGGACCCGGACGTGCCGCTGGTCGTCGAGGGCGACCCGGATCGGCAAGGTCTGGCCCGGTGCCGGCCACTTGGCGACCGGCACCCGCGGCTCGATGATCTTTTTTGACCTCGGTGGCAGGGCCGGTGCGTCGATGACGAGTTGCAGCTCGCAGCGGCCGAACGCGTACTGGGTGGGCGGCTCGGAAACGCTGTGCACGTGTCCCTCGCCGACGACCCAGGTGCGGCCGCCACCCCGTACGGTGGCCAGCGCGATCGCCAGCACCAGCAGCGCGGCGCCGAGCGCCACGATCGCCCAGCTGGTCATGCCCAGACCGAACAGGATCACGAAGGTCGCCACCATGCCCAACACCAAGCCGACCAGCCTGCGGATCGGCGCGATGGGTCGGTTCCCGCCATTCGCCACTGTGGACCTCCCGGGGGTCAGGGCCAGGCTAGGCCGGATCGACCGCCGGTGGGAAAGACCGGCCGCCGCACCGGCGCCGGGACCGGGTCGCTACCCTGACCGTACCCAGCCCGACCGCCTCGCGTGCACAGGAGGAACCCAGCGTGTCCAGCAGCAGCCCGGACGAGCGCACGCTCGTACTGATCAAGCCCGATGCGGTTCGTCGCGGGCTGACCGGCGAGATCATCTCCCGTTTCGAGCGCAAGGGGCTGCGGATCGACGCGATCGAGCGGCGGACGATGGACGGCGACTTCGCCGACCAACACTACGCCGAGCACGTCGACAAGCCGTTCTACCCGCCGCTGAAGGCCTTCATGACCGGTGGTCCGCTGGTCGCGCTGGTCCTCTCGGGTGACCAGGCCATCGAGGTCGTCCGCGGCATGATCGGCAGCACCGACGGCCGCAAGGCCGCCGCCGGCACGATTCGGGGCGACCTTTCCCTGTCGAACCGGGAGAACCTGGTACACGCGTCCGACTCCGTCGACAGCGTGAAGCGTGAGATCGCGCTCTGGTTCCCCGAGCTGGCCTGACCGGACGCGCCGGGCGGCGCGCCCGACGCGTATCGGCCGGCCGGCCTGGTAACCGCGTCGGCGAACGCCTGCGCGGCGTCCTCGACATTCGCCCGGACCCACCGCTCCAGCCCAGCGCCGCCCTGCATGTATCCGGCGCCACCTCGGCCACGTTCGTCCGCTGCACGGCAACTCTTGCATCCGACTCGGTCATCGGCTCGACGGCCGGTACCCGCGGGACGTGATGAGGGACGAGCTGGCTCATCGAGGGACGAGCTGGCTCACGTTGCTCGGTCAGCTGGTGTTCCGGTGCCGGCCACCCGGACAGGTCGACGGCGTCACCTTTGCCGGGTAGATCAACAGGGGCAGTCCCTGATCCGGGAGGAACGATGACCGAACTTGATCGACGTACACTGCTGCGAGCCGGCCTGGCGGCGGGCGTGGGGGCCGCCGGCGGTGCGCTCCTCAGCGGTGCCGGCGCGTCCGCAACCGGCGTACCGGGTGCTCCGGCGTGGCGCCCGGCCGGTCGTCCCGTGTTGACCCACGGAGTGCAGAGCGGCGACGTGTCCGCCGAGTCGGCGGTGGTGTGGACCCGCGCCGACCGGCCGGGCCGGATGCTCGTGGAGGTCAGCCGCCGGCCGGACCTGCGCGGGGCGCGGCGGCTGCGCGGACCGGTGCTGGATCCGACCGGGGACTTCACCGGAAAGGTGCGGCTGCGCGGGCTGCCCTGCGGCGAGCGAATCCACTACCGGGTCCGGGTGGAGAGCCTGGACCGGCCGGGGCGGTTCAGCGAGCCGCTCATCGGTTCCCTGCGCACCGCCCCCGCCGTCCGGGAACGACGTGACGTCCGGTTCGTCTGGACTGGTGACATCGCCGGGCAGGGCTGGGGCATCGCCCCCGGCTTCGGCGGGATGTCCATCTTCGCCGCGATGCGCGCGACCCGGCCGGACTTCTTCCTGTGCAGCGGTGACACCGTGTACGCCGACGGTCCGCTGGCCGAGGCCGTGACGCTGCCGGACGGGCGGGTCTGGCGGAACCTGGTGACGTCGGAGAAGAGCAAGGTCGCCGAGACGTTGGTCGAGTTCCGTGGCCAGTACGCGTACAACCTGTTGGACGAGCACCTGCGCGCGTTCGTCGCCGAGGTACCTCAGGTGAACCAGTGGGACGACCACGAGGTGACCAACAACTGGTACCCGGGCGAGGTGTTGACCGACGCCCGGTACACCGAGCGGCGCGTCGACGTGCTCGCCGCCCGCGCGCGGCAGGCCTTCGACGAGTGGTTGCCCACCCCGGTCCGTGGTCCGCTCTACCGGCGGCTGCCGTACGGGCCGCTGCTGGACGTCTTCGTCCTCGACATGCGGACGTGGAAGGACCCCAACGGCGGCAACACCTATGCCGACCCGGATCGCGGCCTGCTCGGCCGGGAGCAGCGGGAGTGGCTGATCCGGGAGTTGACGCGTTCGCGGGCGACCTGGAAGGTGATCGCCATCGACCTGCCGCTCGGCCTGGTCGTGCCGGACGGCTCGGCGGCCCTGGAGGGCGTGGCGCAGGGCGATCCCGGTGCGCCGGCGGGACGGGAGCTGGAGTTCGCGCAGGTGCTCTCCGCGGCGCACCGTGCCGGGGTGACCGGGATCGTGTTCCTCACCGCCGACGTGCACTACACCGCGGCTCACCACTACGACCCGGCGCGGGCGGCGGTCGGCGACTTCACGCCGTTCTGGGAGTTCGTCTCCGGCCCCGCGCACGCCGGCGGGTTCGGCCCGAACATTCTGGACGGCACGTTCGGCCCGAAGGCGGTCTTCGTGAACGCCCCGCCCCGCGCCAACACCTCCCCGGCGGAGGGCTTCCAGCACTTCGGCGAGGTCCAGATCGACGGGGAGACCGGTGCCTTCACCGTGCATCTGCGGGACCGCGCCGGCGACTCGCTCTGGACCACCACCCTCCCCGCCCCCCGCTGACCCTGGCCCGGTCCGACCCGGGTTGCCCGAAGGCCACTGCTCAACTGCGCTGCGCAACTGCCGTTGCTCGGCCACATCCCGCTCGGGTCGGCCCTCCGGGCTGTCGATCATGAGGTTGGCGGACGACTCGGGGAGCCGCCCGATCCGCCGCCCTCATGATCTACGGAAGCGTCGGGGGCGTGGCGGCACGACTCGGCCTCGACGAGTTCGAGTAGGGCGGCGGCGAGGAGCCGGAGCCGTCGGGCGGTTCGTTCGGCCGTTACTCGGCGGCGGCCCGCGCGACGGGTCGAGTACGCTTGACCGCACAGGCGTCGACCCGGCCATCACCGGTGAGCCTCCGGAAGAACAGCCGGGCGACCGGCCCAGTAGAACCGGACGGGACCGGCCCGTCACAGCCGGCCAACGAGCGGGCGGTCGCACCTCGACCGCCAAGCGGGGTGGTACCGCGGGTCGTCCGCGGGGCGCCGGCGACGGTGTGCCCGGTCGACTCGTCCTCGCAGCCCCACCGGACAGTGAGCTGCTGAGGAGAGCGACCCCGATGGCCTACCCGTTGCACGACCCGGCCGCGGCCGGCGTCCCCGCGAGCCCGGACCTGCCCGCGGTCGAGCGCCGGGTCCTGGAGCACTGGACGGCTGACAAGACCTTCGAGGCGTCGGTGGAAGCCAGGCCGGCCTCCGGCCGGCAATCGGAGACGGCGGCGAGCTCCGCTGCCGGTGCCGGAGCCGCCGACAACGAGTACGTCTTCTACGACGGGCCACCGTTCGCCAACGGCCTACCGCACTACGGGCACCTCATCACCGGCTACGTGAAGGACGTGGTTCCGCGCTACCAGACGATGCGCGGCCGGCGGGTGGAGCGGCGCTTCGGCTGGGACTGCCACGGCCTGCCGGCCGAGGTGGTCGCCGAGAAGCAGCTCGGCATCACCACCAAGGCGGAGGTCCTCGACCTGGGCGTGGCCCGGTTCAACGAGGTGTGCCGCACCTCGGTGCTGGAGTTCGCCCAGGACTGGGAGCGGTACGTCGCCCGCCAGGCCCGCTGGGTCGACTTCGCCAACGACTACAAGACGCTCGACCTGGACTACATGGAGAGCGTCATGTGGGCCTTCAAGACCCTGCACGACAAGGGCCTGGTGTACGAGGGCTTCCGGGTGCTCGCGTACTGCTGGCGATGCGAGACGCCGCTGTCGAACACCGAGACCCGGATGGACGATGTCTACCGGGACCGGCACGATCCCACGCTGTCGGTGTGGTTCGAGCTGACCCCCGACGCGACCGCACCGGAGCTGGTTAGCGGGCCGGTGAAGGTGGGCGTGTGGACGACGACGCCGTGGACGCTACCGTCCAACCTGGCGCTCGCCGTCGGCCCGGACATCGAGTACGCGGTGCTGGAGCGCGACGGCCAGCGGTACGTGGTCGGCGCGGCCCGGCTCGGTGCCTACGCCAAGGAGCTGGAGGGCTACCAGCAGGTCGGCACCGTGCGCGGCGTGGACCTGGTCGGCCGCCGATACGTCCCGCTGTACGACTTCCTCGTCGAGCAGGCAGGGGAAAACGCGTACCAGGTGCTCGGTGCGGACTTCGTCACCACCGAGGACGGCACCGGGATCGTCCACCTCGCCCCGGCCTTCGGCGAGGACGACCAGAACACCTGCAACGCGGCCGGCATCCCGACCGTGGTGACGGTCGACGACCACACCCGGTTCACCGCGCTGGTGCCCCCATACCAGGGCGAGCAGGTCTTCGACGTGAACAAGCCGGTGATCCGGGAGCTGAAGGAGCGGGGGGTGGTGCTCAAACAGGACACCTACACCCACGCGTACCCGCACTGCTGGCGCTGCGACACCCCGCTGGTCTACAAGGCGGTGTCCTCCTGGTTCGTCGCGGTGACCGGTTTCAAGGACCGGATGGTCGAACTCAACCAGCAGATCAACTGGATCCCGGGGCACATCAAGGACGGCTCGTTCGGCAAGTGGCTGGCCAACGCCCGGGACTGGTCGATCAGCCGGAACCGGTTCTGGGGCTCGCCGATCCCGGTGTGGAAGTCCGACGACCCGGCCTACCCCCGAGTCGACGTGTACGGCTCGCTGGCCGAGATCGAGCGGGACTTCGGCGTACGCCTGACCGACCTGCACCGGCCGGCGGTGGACGAGCTGGTCCGCCCCAACCCGGACGACCCTACGGGTGCGTCGACGATGCGTCGGGTGCCGGAGGTGCTCGACTGCTGGTTCGAGTCCGGGTCGATGCCGTTCGCCCAGGTGCACTACCCGTTCGAGAACGTCGACTGGTTCGAGCACCACTACCCGGGTGACTTCATCGTCGAGTACATCGGGCAGACCCGCGGCTGGTTCTACACCATGCACGTGCTGGCCACCGCACTGTTCGACCGGCCGGCATTCCGCACCTGTCTCAGCCATGGCATCCTGCTCGGCTCGGACGGGCGTAAGATGTCCAAGAGTCTGCGCAACTACCCGGACGTCTACCATGTCTTCGACTCGTACGGGTCGGACGCGATGCGTTGGATGCTGATGTCCTCGTCGGTGTTGCGCGGCGGCGACATGGCGGTGACCGAGGCGGGTATCCGGGACGCCGTCCGGCAGGTGCTGCTGCCGCTGTGGAACGTCTGGTATTTCTTCTCGCTCTACGCCAACGCCGAGGGGTACCGGGCGAGCCGGCGCACGGACTCCCCGCACCTGCTCGACCGGTACCTGTTGGCGAAGACCAACGAGCTGGTGTCGACGGTCGGCCGGCAGCTGGAGGCGTACGACATCTCCGCCGCCTGCGCCACCGTCCGGTCCTACCTGGACGCGCTGACCAACTGGTACGTGCGTCGCTCCCGGGATCGGTTCTGGTCCGGCGACGTCGACGCGTTCGACACGTTGTGGACGGTGCTGGAGACGCTCGGTCGGGTGGTGGCGCCGCTGGCCCCGCTGACCGCCGAGGAGATCTGGCGCGGTCTGACCGGCGAGCGCTCGGTGCACCTGACCGACTGGCCGTCGGCGGACGAATTCCCTGCCGACCACGATCTGGTGGCCGCGATGGATGCGACCCGCGCGGTCGCTTCGGCGGCGTTGTCGCTGCGTAAGGCTAAAGGGCTGCGGGTTCGGCTGCCGCTGTCGAAGCTGACCGTGGCCTCGCCGGCCGCCGTCCAGCTGCGGCCCTTCGCCGACCTGGTCGCGGACGAGGTCAACGTGAAGGAGGTCGAGTTCACAGGCGCGGTGAAGGACTACTGCCAGCAGGTGCTGTCCGTGGTGCCGCGGGCGTTGGGCCCGCGGGTCGGCAAGGCGGTCCAGCAGGTGATCAAGGCGGTCAAGGCGGGGGAGTGGGAGCTGCGCGACGGCGCCCCGGTCGCCGCGGGGGTCACCCTCGACGAGGGGGAGTACGAGCTGCGCCTGGTCGCCGCCGACGCGGAGCGTTCCGCGCCGCTGCCGGGCGGCGAGGGCGTGGTGGTGCTGGACACCGAGGTGACCCCGGAGCTGGCCGCCGAAGGGTTGGCCCGGGACGTGGTCCGGGTGGTGCAGCAGGCCCGCCGGGACGCCGACCTGGACGTCTCGGACCGGATCGCGGTCGTGCTCGCGGCCCCCGACGCGGTGCGCGCGGCGGTGTCCGCGTACACCGACTTCGTCGCCCGGGAGGTGCTGGCCAACTCGGTCGACTTCGCGGGGAGCGTCGACGGCTTCACCGGCGAGGCCGGCGACGGCGAGCAGGTGACGGTGACTGTCCGCCGGGTCTGAGGTGTCAGGTGGCGCCCGGTGAGCGTCTGAGGTGGTGACGCGCCTCTCGTTGACAGAGCTGTCACCAGGCGGTGGAGTTCCACCACCTGTGTCGGTGCCTTGGGGGCGCGTCCGCTACCGTGACACCGCCCCCGTACCATCACCGATCTGTCGGAGGACCAGTGCCGCTGCTCTACACCATCGGGAAGCTCACCGTGGCACCCACGCTGCGGCTGGCGTTCCGTCCGACCGTGGAGGGGTTGGAGCACGTCCCGGAGACCGGCGGAGCGATCTTCGCCGGCAACCACCTGTCCGTCGCCGACGAGCTGTTCCTCGGCGCGGTCGTCCCCCGGCACCTTGCCTTCTGGGCCAAGTCGGATTACTTCAAGGGCAACGGGCTGAAGGGCCGGTTCTCCAAGTTCGTGCTCACCGGTTTGGGTGCGATCCCGGTCGAACGGGCCGGCGGGCGGGCGGCGTTGTCCGCGTTCGACGCGGCAATCCCCGCGCTCAAGGACGGCGAACTGGTCGTCGTCTACCCGGAGGGGACCCGGTCCCCGGACGGGCGGCTCTACCGTGGGCGCACCGGTGCGGCCCGGCTGGCGGTGGCCGCGGGTGTGCCGATCATCCCGGTCGGCATGATCGGCACCGAGAAGGTCCAGCCGATCGGGGCCCGGGTGCCCCGACCGTTCAGGGGCGAGATCACCGTACGGTTCGGCAAGCCGCTGGACTTCACCGGCCGGTCGGACGACCGCACCTCACTGCGGGCGATGACCGACGAGGTGATGTGTGAGATCCAGAAGCTCACCGGCCAGGAATACGTCCCCCGCTACGCCCCGCCCCGCGCGCACCCGCCGGTCGCCGGCGAGCCGGGCGCGGTCTGAGTCCCTCCTGGGCCGGTCGTGCTCACACGCGGCCGTGCTCGGCGCGCGGCCGGATCCGATCCGGTTGCGACGCCGGCCGAAGGTCGACATCACCCTGCCCGGTCTGACCGGCACGAAGGTGTGCGGGCGGCCGCCTCACGGCGCCTTGTCACCCCGGCGCTTCTCCTGCTTGATCAACTCGTCGACGTCGCGTAGGCGGTCGAGCTGGGCGATGGTGCGCGCCATCCGGGCGTTGGCCGGGATCCGATCCCGGCTGCCGGCCAGGAAGGCCCAGTACCCTGCGGTGAACGGGCAGGCGTCGTCGCCAACCCGCACCTTGGGGTTGTACCGGCAACCGCCGCAGTAGTCGCTCATCCGGTTGATGTACGCGCCCCCGGAGACGTACGGCTTGGTACTCATCCGGCCGAGGTCGGCGTACTGGCTCATGCCCACCACGTTGACCGTCATCACCCACGCGTACCCGTCGACGAAGCTGCGGTGGAAGAAGTCCACCAGCTCCGCCGGCCGCCAGCCGCGTTGTAGCGCGTAGTTGCCGAGCACCATGAGCCGGGGGATGTGGTGCAACCAGCCGTGGTCGCGCAGGTCGGCGAGGACGTCCGACAAACAGTGTGCGTGCACCGCGTCGGCGTCGAGGTCGCGGAACCAGTCCGGCACGGAGCGGCGGGCGGCCAGCTCGTTGCTGTCCTGGTAGCCGGGTCCGAAGTACCAGTACAGGTTCCAGATGAAGTCGCGCCAGCCGATGATCTGTCGGATGAAGCCCTCCGCGCTGGGCAGCGGCACGCCGTCCTTGCGGTACGCCCGCTCGGCGCCCCGAACGGCCTCCAGCGGGTCGAGCAACCCCAGGTTGAACGAGGAGGACAGCATGCTGTGCGCCATCCACGGATCGTCGGCGAGCATCGCGTCCTCGTACGGGCCGAACGTCGCGAGCCGGTGCCGGAGGAAGTGCCGCAGCCGGGCGCTGGCCTCCTTCGCCGTGGCCGGGAACCGGCGGGGTCCGTCCCGCCCGACGAACCGGATGCCGTCCCGCTCCCACCGGTCGAGGTCGGCCCGGACCTCGGCGTCGATGTCGTCCTCCTTCGGCATCGGCGGGGGTGGCACGTCCAGGCGGGTCGCATCCTTCGGCGGCCGCTCGCGGTTTTCCTTGTCCAGGCTCCACCGACCGCCGACGGGCTCGCCACCCTCGACGAGTACCTGGTGGTGGTCCCGGGCGAACCGGTAGAACGCCTCCATCCGCAGCGCGCCGCGCTTGGCGTCGGCCCACTCGGCGAAGTCGTCGAGGCTGGTGACGAAGCCGCGCGGCGGTAGCACGGTGACCCGGTCCAGGCTCTGCACGAGGCGCAGCGCCGTGCGCGAGGTGGGGTGGCAGACCTCCAGCGGCTCACGGACCTTGCGCAGCCCGTCGCGGTACGTCTCGGTACGCAGGTGAACGGCCTGGTCGCCGAGTTCGGCGGCCCGGTGACGCAGCGCCGACAGGAGCAGGTGGGCCTTCTGCCGGTGGAAGGCGCGGCGGCGGAAGACCGCCTTCGACTCGATGAGGAGCACCGGCTGGTGACGGTCGTCGAGGAAGTGCGGCCCCAACTGGTCGGCGAAGAGCCAGCGCCGCGGCACGCCCCAATTGTTGCACCTCACGGCACGTGCGCAGGGGGAACCGCTTTCAGTTCTGTTGCTGGGTGACGATCTGCTCCCGTAGGTGGTCGAGCAGGGCGGCGCTGTCGTCCATTGAGAGCCGGGTGAATACGGCGGTGGCAATGCTTCCGTGGTCGACCGAGGTGCACACCACGACACCGGTGCCAGCGACGCGGCCGACCGCGCACCGCTCGTGCCGTCCCCGTACGCCGGTGTGGAAGACCTGCGGCTCGCCGAGGGCGTACTGCTCGCCGAGGCGGGCGATCTCGGCGTCCGCGTCGGACTCCGGGCTGAGCCGGAATCCGGTGCCACCGAAGACGGTCACCCGCTTGCCGGTCCGGGTGGTGTAGATCCCCGCGAAGGTGTCCTCGGCCAGCCAGTGCGCCGAGCGGACCTGCGCCTCCAGCTCTTTCGCGGCCCGCACGCTGCCCTCGTCCTGGCGCAGCCGCAGGTCCCTCACCTCGGGCGGCAGCACGGCTGTCGCCGGATACTGGCTCACCATCGGTGCGGCCCAGTAGGCGGGACAGCCGCAGCAGCAGGCGAGGGTGAACAGCAGTACCCAGGGCCATTTCCGGCGTCTGCGCACCGGCACCGGGAGGTATCCCTTGGGGGCCTGCCAGCCGGGCGGTGGCGCGACCGGCCGGGCGACCGGAGGTGCGTTCCGCCGCCAGCGCTTCGGCCAGGCCGGCGGTGGCGGCGGCGAGGCCGGTGGTGGCGGTGCGACCGGGTATCCGGTGGGCGGCGAGGCCGGTGACCTGGCCGGGTATCCGGTGGGCGGCGAGACCGGTGACCTGGCCGGGTAGCCGGCGGGCGGCGGTGACACCGGCGGGTAGGCGGTGGGCGGCGAGACCGGCGGGTACGCGACCGACGGCGAAACGGGGTGCCCGGCCGGCGGTGACGCCGGGTGCGGCGCGGGGGCGGGCGGGCCGGAGTGCGGTTGGGCCGGTGCCGGGTAGGGGGTCGTCGGCGGCAGCGACGGCAGCTCGGCCGACGGCAGCTCCCAGTCGCCGGTGTCGGCGCCGGCCCACGGGTCGACCGGGATCAGGTCTTCGGGAGCCGTGGCGGGGGTCGGCGGCACGGGGGTGGGCTCGGCCGACTCGCCCCAGGCGCGGTTGCGCGCCGGCGGCGGCGGAACGGTCGCGGATCCGCTCCATGTGGGGGCGGGTGGCGCGGGAGCCTCCTCCACGGGGAGTTTTCGGGTGCCGGCCGGGCCGGCGGGTGCGGCGTCGGCGGACTGCGTGGCCGGGTTGGCGCCGGCTGGGAACACGTGGGTGCCCGGTGGCCCGGAGAGCGGACGGCCGTCGCCTGGGGTCGGCTGGCCGCCGCCGGGTGCGGGTGTGTCCGGCCGGTGGTCCGCGCCTGGTGTGACTGGCGGGCCGGCGGTTGGCTGTGCGGCGGGCGCCGCCGACGGTCCGGACGCCTCGCCCCCCGAGCCGGCGACCTCGGTCCGCGGGGTGGAGGTGGACTCGTCGGTGACCGCCGGCTCCCAGCCTCCGTGCGGGGTGCTCCCGTCGACCGGCCGGCCTGCTCCCGGCTGCGACTCCGGCATCGCGGCAATCTCCTCTCGCCGATCCGAGGTTAGTACCGGTTCGCCACCACCAGCGAACCCCCTGCCGGCCGGCCGGCAGGGGGTTCGAGCAGCCGGTCCGGCGTGGCCGGACCGAGCAGCGTTGAGAAGCGTCCCTGGTGCAACGTCAGGCGTCAGCAGGGGCACGTTCTTCCGGGCCGCCGACCGCACCCCCGCGCAGGCGCGCCAGGTCGGTGATCCGGCCGGCGGCGTCCGCGGTGCGGCGCGGCCGGCAGGTCGGCGGGCGCGTACCCTTGGGCATCATGAGCGTCCCGTCCACCCCGCCGCGCCCCGCCGTGGCCAACTCCGTCTGGCCTCGGCTGGAGCCGCTGCTGCCCCAGGTGACCAAGCCGATTCAGTACGTCGGTGGCGAGCTGGGGGCGGTGGTCAAGGACTGGGACACGGCGGCTGTGCGCTGGGCGCTGATGTACCCCGACGCGTACGAGGTCGGCCTGCCCAACCAGGGAGTGCAGATCCTCTACGAGGTACTCAACGAGCTCCCCGACGTGCTGGCCGAGCGAACGTACGCGGTCTGGCCGGACCTGGAGGAGCTGATGCGCGCCCACGGCGTGCCACAGTTCACGGTCGACGCGCACCGCGCGGTCCGCGACTTCGACGTGTTCGGTGTGTCCTTCGCCACCGAGCTGGGTTACACCAACCTGCTCACCGCCGTCGATCTCGCTGGCATCCCGCTGCTCGCCGCCGACCGAACCGACGCAGACCCGGTGGTCGTGGCCGGCGGCCACGCGGCGTTCAACCCGGAGCCGATTGCCGACTTCGTCGACGCCGCCGTGCTGGGCGACGGCGAGGAGGCCGTCCTGGAGATCACCACGATCGTCCGGGAGTGGAAGGCCGAGGGCTCCCCGGGCGGGCGCGACGAGCTGCTGTTACGGCTCGCCCGCACCGAGAGCATCTACGTCCCGCGTTTCTACGACGTGGACTACCTGCCCGACGGCCGGATCCAGCGGGTGGTGCCGAGTCGCCCGGACGTGCCGTTCCGGGTACACAAGCGCACCACGATGGACCTGGACGCCTGGCCGTACCCGAAGAAGCCCCTCGTCCCGCTGGCCGAGACGGTGCACGAGCGGTACGCGGTGGAGATTTTCCGGGGCTGCACCCGGGGCTGCCGGTTCTGCCAGGCGGGCATGATCACCCGACCGGTCCGTGAGCGGTCGATCACCACGGTGGGGCAGATGGTGCAGCAGGGGCTGGAGTTCTCCGGCTTCCACGAGGTGGGTCTGCTGTCCCTGTCGTCGGCCGACCACTCGGAGATCGGCGACATGTGTTCCGGGCTGGCCCAGCAGTACGAGGGCAGCAACGTCTCGCTCTCGCTGCCATCGACCCGGGTGGACGCGTTCAACATCGAGCTGGCCCAGGAGTTGTCCCGCAACGGCCGGCGGACCGGCCTGACCTTCGCCCCGGAGGGCGGGTCGGAGCGGATCCGCAAGGTGATCAACAAGATGGTGTCGAAGGATGACCTCATCCGCACCGTGGTCACCGCGTACACCAACGGCTGGCGGCAGGTGAAGCTCTACTTCATGTGCGGCCTGCCCACCGAGACCGACGCCGACGTCCTGGAGATCGCGGACATGGCGCACGAGGTCATCCGGGCCGGCCGGGCGGCCACCGGCTCGAAGGACATTCGCTGCACGGTCTCCATCGGCGGGTTCGTGCCGAAGCCGCACACCCCGTTCCAGTGGGCGGCGATGGAGCAGCCGGAGGTCATAGACGGCCGGCTCAAGCTGCTCAAGCAGGCGATCAACGCCGACCGCTCGCTCGGCCGGGCAATCGGCTTCCGCTACCACGACGGCGAGCCGTCGCTGATCGAGGGCCTGCTGTCCCGGGGAGACCGGCGGGTCGGCGCGGTGATCCGTCGGGTCTGGGAGAACGGCGGCCGGTTCGACGGCTGGAGCGAGCACTTCTCGTACCAGCGTTGGGTGGACGCCGCCGCGGCGGTGTTGCCCGCATTCGGCGTCGACCTCGCCTGGTACACGACGCGGGAGCGTACGGAGCTGGAGGTCCTGCCCTGGGACCACCTGGACTCGGGCTTGGACAAGGACTGGCTCTGGCAGGACTGGCAGGACTCCCTGTCCGAGTACGAGCAGGACGACTGCCGGTGGACCCCGTGTTTCGACTGCGGCGTCTGTCCGTCGATGGACACCGAGATCCAGATCGGTCCCACCGGGAAGAAGCTTCTCCCGCTGACTCCGATCAACGGCCTGCGGGTGCCGAGCGGCGCCCAGCAGTAGCCCGGGGCCGGCGACCCTCGCCGGCCCGGACACCCGAGGAGCACGACGATCAGTAGGAAACCACAGCCGGAGGGCGGGCAGGCGCCGGTCGTCCAGCGGATCCGCTTCCGGTATGCCAAGCGGGGGCCGTTGCGGTTCACCTCGCACCGGGACTTCGCCCGCGCCTTCGAGCGGGCGCTGCGTCGGGCGGGCGTGCCAATGGCGTACTCGCAGGGCTTCACCCCCCACCCCAAGATCTCGTACGCCAGCGCGGCCCCGACCGGGGTGGCGAGCGAGGCCGAGTACCTGGAGATCGGGCTGCGCGAGCCGGTCGAGCCGGCGGCTCTGCGTGTGGCGCTCGACGCCGCCCTCTCACCCGGGCTCGACGTGCTGGACGCCGTGGTCGCGACCGGCGGGAGCCTTGCCGACCGGATCGAGGCGTCGCACTGGCGGATCGAGCTGCCCGAGGTCGATCCGGCCGCACTGGACAAGGCGGTGGCCGCCTTCACCGCCGCGGACGAGGTTCTGGTCGAGCGGATGACCAAGCAGGGGCGACGCACCTTCGACGCCCGGTCCGCGGTCATGTCCATCGATGTGGTCACGTCGTCGGAGATGCCTTCCGGGGCGCCGGTCGTACCGTGTGCGATACTCGAACTGGTCGTGCGGCAGGTCACCCCCGCGGTACGACCCGATGACGTCCTTTCCGGCCTCCGCGTGGTGGCCGACCTGGAGCCGCCGGTGTCGCCGCGGGTAACCCGGCTGGCTCAGGGCACGCTGACCGCGCAGGGTGCGATCGCGGATCCGTTGGAGGCGGACCGTGACGGGACAACCATCGGTGGGCACTGACCGACGGTCGGTGCCCCGGCTAGGCAGACTTCGCGGGTCGCGCGGGTGCGCGACCAGCGGAACACCTTTTGCGGCGACCCTGCGTGGCAGCGCTCACCCGCGCCCGGGGTAGCCAGAACTGGAGAACGTCCATGCTCGAGAACGAGCCCGAGGGCGGCGAACGCACCGGTTCCCAGCCGGCCGGCGAGATCGCCGAACACCGCACCGTCGACGGTGCCCCCATGAACCCCACCGCGTCGGGACCCGGCGACCCGGCGCCAGCCGAGGCGGGTGAGGCGGGCGAGGTAGCCGGCCCCGCCCCCAGCGAACTGGCCGGCACCGGCGTGGCAGAGCTGGGCCCACCGGCCGCCCCGGCGCGCAAGCGGACCAGTCGGCGACGGGCCACCCCGGTGGCCCAGCCGGAGCAGACCGACGCGCCGGTCGAGGCGAGCGGTGCCGCCGCGCCGGGCAGCGCCGAGGCACCCCAGGCGGAGGTGTTCGCGCCGCTTTCCGGTGAGGAAGAGCCGCCCGCGAAGGCGACGCGCCGCCGTCGCAAGGCCACCACGGCGAAGGCCGCCGCCGAGGAGCCGCACGTCGTCGCCGCTGCTGAGCAGACCACGACGGACGTCGTACCGCCGGTCAAGGCGACCCGCACCCGTCGCAAGAGGGCGACCGCCGCGGCGGCCGAGCCGGCCGAGCCCACCGCGGCTCCGGCAGCCGAGGCGGGGGCGGCATCGCCCGCCGAGCCCGCAGCCCGCGCGGCGGAGAGCGAGCCGGAGACCGGCACCGAGTTCGGGGCCGGGCAACCGCCGGCCGCCGGCGGGGCCGTGGAGGCGCTACCGGAGGTTGCGGAGACCGGGGCCGCGCCGGAACGCCCGACGCGTCGCCGAAAGGCGGTTCTCTCTGCCCCGACGGTGCTGTTCATGGCCCCGCAGCCGGAGGAGATCTCGCCCACGCGGGCCGTCGAGGAAGCTGCCGCCGGGGAGCCGACCGAGCCGTCGCGCCGCCGGCGCGCTCGCCGGGACGTGGAGCCGGTCGAGACCCCTGCGACCGTCGAGGCGGTCGAGGAGCCGACCGAGGAGGCCACCGAGGCCGTCGAGGACGAGGCCGACGACGAGGCCGCGACGGGCCGCCGCCGCCGGCGGCGCGGCCGCCGGGGCCGGGGCCGGGGCAAGGGCGGGGCCGAGGACGAGGATTCCGAGGAGACCGCGCAGGCCGAGGCGGAGGAGCCGGCGGCCGAGGAGGACGAGGAGCCTACGGCCGACGAGGACGAGGAGTCAGAGGCCGAGGGGGGCGACGGGATGACCCGCCGCCGGCGGCGCCGCCGCCGGCGGGGGGCCGGCGACGCCGAGGCGGCCACCGAGGACGGCGTACCGACGGTTGTGAAGATCCGCGAGCCGCGCCGCACCGTTGACGAGGTGCAGGGTGTCTCCGGCTCCACCCGCCTGGAGGCCAAGCGTCAGCGCCGCCGGGACGGCCGCGAGCAGCGGCGTACCCGCCCGCCGATCCTCAGTGAGGCCGAGTTCCTGGCGCGCCGGGAGGCGGTGGACCGGGTGATGGCTGTCCGCCAGCGCGGTGACCGGACGCAGATCGCCGTGCTCGAGGACGGAGTGCTGGTCGAGCACTACGTCACCCGCAACTCGGCCACCACCATGGCCGGTAACGTGTACCTCGGCAAGGTGCAGAATGTGCTGCCCAGCATGGAGGCGGCGTTCGTCGACATCGGCCGGGGTCGCAACGCGGTGCTGTACGCGGGCGAGGTCAACTGGGACACCACCGGCCTGGCGGGTCGGGCCCGGTCGATCGAGCAGGCCCTCAAGTCCGGCGACTCGGTGCTCGTGCAGGTCACCAAGGATCCGATCGGGCACAAGGGCGCGCGGCTGACCAGCCATGTCGCGCTCTCCGGCCGCCACCTTGTCTACGTGCCGGGGGGTAACGCCTCCGGCATCAGCCGGAAGCTGCCCGACAACGAGCGCAAGCGCCTACGGGACGTGCTGAAGAAGCTGGTCCCGGACGGTGCCGGCGTGATCGTGCGCACCGCCGCCGAGGGGGCCAGCGAGGACGAGCTGGCCCGCGACGTCAAGCGCCTCCAGGCGCAGTGGGAGGACATTCAGGCCAAGGCCGCCGAGGGCGGCGCGCCGGTGCTGCTCTACCAGGAGCCCGACCTGGTCATCCGCGTGGTTCGGGACCTCTTCAACGAGGACTTCCGGGAACTGGTGATCGAGGGCGAGGGCGCGTACGACCTGGTCGAGTCATACCTGTCGCACGTCTCGCCGGACCTGGTCGCCCGCCTGCGCCGGCACGTGGGCACCACCGACGTCTTCGCCGACTACCGAATCGACGAGCAGATTCTGAAGGGACTGGACCGCAAGGTCTTCCTCCCCTCCGGCGGCCATCTGGTGATCGACCGGACCGAGGCGATGACCGTGGTCGACGTCAACACGGGCAAGTACACGGGCGCCGGCGGCAACCTGGAGGAGACGGTCACTCGGAACAACCTCGAGGCCGCCGAGGAGATTGTCCGCCAGCTGCGGCTGCGCGACATCGGCGGGATCGTGGTGATCGACTTCATCGACATGGTGCTGGAGTCGAACCGGGAGCTGGTGCTGCGCCGGCTGACCGAGTGCCTGGGGCGGGACCGTACCAAGCACCAGGTCACCGAGATCACGTCGCTGGGCCTGGTGCAGATGACCCGTAAGCGGATCGGCGCCGGCTTGCTGGAAGCGTTCAGCGAGACCTGCGAGTGCTGCAAGGGCCGGGGGCTGGTCATCCACACCGAGCCGGTGCCGGAGAAGGCGCGCGGCGGTGGCGCCGGGGAGAAGGTCAAGGCGGTCGCCTCGGCCGCGCCGGCCGCGGAGCAGGGCACCTCGTCCCGCCGCCGGGGGCGCAAGAGCGCGGCGGCCGAACGGACTGTGGTCGAGGTCGCCGAGGCCGACAGCACCGTTGACACCACCGACAGCACCGAAGCCACCGGGAGCGCCGGGACGGCTGCTGATCCGGACTATTACGACACGATGGGCTACGACCTGTCCCGGTACGAGGCCGAGACGCCGGCCGCGCCGGACGTCGCGGAGAGCTGGACGGGCGACTCGGCCCGACTGGCGGCGCCCGACGACCCGGACGCCTTGGGCGAGGGAGACGGTGAGGAGCCCGAGGGCGGCAGCGGTCGGCGGCGGTCCCGGCGGGGCGGTGCCCGGCGTCGCACCCGCCCCTGACCGGTCCGTCGTCCCGACGGGACCCCCGCCGTCGGCGGGGGTCCCGTCGGCGTGTCGCGGTAGGGTGGGCCCTGCTTCAGCGGGCCCGGTTTGGAGTCGGCCCGAGCATGGCGTACGCTTGCCTGCGGCGCACTTTTGGTGTGCCGAGTTCCCGTGTGCCCACGCCGCCGCGCTCCTGCTGCCCGGCGAGCCGCCGTGGGAACGACCACCAGCAGCCTCAACGACAGGGAGTCCGCCTCCGATGTACGCGATCGTCAAGACCGGCGGCAAGCAGTACAAGGTCGCCGAGGGCGACGTGATCGAGGTCGAGAAGCTCGCCGGGGTCCCCGGCGACGCGGTGAAGCTCGCCGCGGTGCTCCTCGTCGACGGTGACGACCTGGTGACCGACGCGGCGAAGCTTGCCAAGGTCGAGGTGTCCGGTGAGATCGCCGCGCACACCAAGGGTCCGAAGATCCGGATCCACAAGTTCAAGAACAAGACCGGCTACCACAAGCGCCAGGGTCACCGCCAGCCGTTGACCCAGGTCAAGGTGACCGGCATCTCCAGCGGGAAGTAGGTCGTCCTCCAATGGCTCACAAAAAGGGTGCGTCCAGCTCGCGTAACGGCCGTGAGTCCGCGGCCCAGCGGCTCGGCGTGAAGCGCTTCGGTGGTCAGCTCGTCAACGCGGGCGAGATCATCATCCGTCAGCGTGGCACCAAGTTCCACCCGGGTGACCTGGTCGGCCGCGGCGGGGACGACACGCTCTTCGCGCTGGCCACCGGTGCGGTCCAGTTCGGCACCAAGCGCGGTCGCAAGACCGTCAGCATCGTGCCGCAGCAGTAATTCGAAGGCGTAGCGGGCCGCGGACCTGGTGTCCCGGCCCGCTACGCCTTTTTCGTGCGGGGGTTGCCCTGCTGGAAGGATTGGCGGCGTGACGACGTTCGTTGACCGGGTCGTCCTGCACTTGCAGGCCGGCGACGGCGGGCACGGCTGTGTCTCGATCCACCGGGAGAAGTTCAAGCCGTTCGGTGGCCCGGACGGGGGCAACGGCGGGCACGGCGGCAGCGTCTCGCTGGTCGTCGACCCGCAGGTGCACACGCTGCTCGACTTTCACTTCCGCCCACACGTCAAGGCGGCCAACGGCCGTGGCGGCGCCGGCTCGAACCGGGACGGCGCGAACGGCGCCGACCTGGTGCTCAAGGTGCCGAACGGCACCGTCGTGCAGACCACCGACGGCACCGTGCTCGCCGACATGGTCGGTGCCGGCACCACCTTCGAAGTGGCCCGCGGTGGCCGCGGCGGCCGGGGCAACGCGGCGCTCGCGAACGCCCGCCGCAAGGCGCCCGGCTTCGCCGAGCTGGGTGAACCCGGCGACCAGCTCGACGTGGTGCTGGAGCTGAAGAGCGTCGCCGACGTCGGCCTGGTCGGCTACCCGTCCGCCGGCAAGTCGTCGCTGATCTCGGTGATCTCCGCCGCCAAGCCGAAGATCGCCGACTACCCGTTCACCACGCTGGTGCCGAACCTCGGCGTCGTCCGGGTGGACAACCACACCTTCACTGTCGCGGACGTGCCCGGTCTGATTCCGGGGGCGGCCACCGGCAGGGGACTCGGCCTGGAGTTCCTTCGGCACATCGAGCGCTGTTCAGTGCTGGTGCACGTGGTCGACACCGCCACGCTGGAGCCGGGCCGCGACCCGGCCGCCGACATAGACATGATCGAGGCGGAACTGAGCGCGTACGGTGGGCTGGCCGACCGGCCGCGGCTGGTCGCGCTGAACAAGGTCGACGTGCCGGACGGGCGGGACCTGGCCGAGATCGTCCGGCCCGACCTGGAGGCGCGCGGCTTCCGGGTGTTCGAGGTCTCCGCCGCGACCCGGGAGGGGTTGAAGGAGTTCACGTTCGCCATGGCGGAGCTGGTGGAGACGGCACGTGCCGTCGCGCCGCCGGCCGAGCCCACCCGCATCGTGATCCGACCGGCCGCGGTCGACGACGCGGGCTTCACTATCGAGGCCGCGCCGGACGGCGCCTGGGTGGTGCGGGGCACCCGTCCGGAGCGGTGGGTGCGGCAGACGAATTTCGACAACGACGAGGCGGTCGGCTACCTCGCCGACCGGCTGGCCCGGCTCGGGGTCGAGGAGAAGCTCGGCAAGGCTGGGGCGCAGGCCGGCGACCTGGTGCGGATCGGAAACCACGAGTTCGATTGGCAGCCCACCCTGTACGCCGGGGCCGACGTCGTCCCCGGCAACCGGGGCACCGACGTGCGGCTGGAGGAGAAGTCGAGCCGTCCGTCCGCCGCCGAGCGGCTGGCGGCGCGCAAGGCCCGGCGGCAGCGGCCGGCCGACGAGGTCGGAACCGGTGCGCCGGCGGAGAATGACGCCGAATAGCACGATGCGCTCCGTAATGGGGTCGACTGCCCGCAACCCGTGCGACAGACGTCCGACCTAACGTCGGGTGATGCTGATCACGGCGCGTACCGCCAGCGACCCGGAGCTCGCCGCTCTGCTGGCGGCCCAGCAGCGCGAACTGGGCGACACCGGCTGGGCCGGCCTGGCGGGTGGTCCACCCGAGGATCTCCGTTTCCTGGTGGCGGTGCTCGGCGACCGGGCGGTGGCGTTCGGCGGGCTACGGGCGTACGACGACGGGACGGGGGAGGTGCACCGACTGTACGTCCGTCCGGCGTGTCGGAAACGGGGCGTCGCCCGGCAGTTGCTGGCAGCCCTTGAGGAGCTCGCCTTCCAGGCCGGACACGCGGTGCTCCGGCTGCGGACCACCGCGCACCTGGCGACCTTCTACACGGCGTGCGGTTATCAACGGATCCCCGGGTACGGCGAGCCGGCCCCGGACACCGTGTGCTTCGCCAAGCGGTTGCCGGTTGCCGCCTCTGACTTCGCCGATCTGACTCGTACATCTGTCGCGACGAAAGCCTCATGTCAGACGAAATGGTGACCGGAAGTGCGAGGTCGCCGGTGGATACCGGTGCTGGGAAGGCGCCGAACGGCGCGGTCAGGGCCGGTCGATCGGTGTGTCGAGTCGGCCGCCGGTGCCCACCTGGCCGGAGATCAGCAGCCCGCAGGCGAGCATGCCGAAGCCGATCGCGAGGTGCAGCCAGGTGTCTGCGTCGTTGACCGGGATGAAGTTGGCCACGCTCCCCCGGTGGATGAAGAAACCGTAGAGCCAGAGGCCGAGGTAGAGGGCGCCGCCGACGGCCAGGAAGGCCCGCGCCCCGGCGATTCGCCGGGCCAGCGCGAGGCCGACCAGGCCGGAACTCAGATGCAGGATGTTGAGCAGGACCGACACCTGGAACAGACCGAGCAGCATCGCCTCCGAGTGGCGCCCGGCGAACCGCATGGCGGCGTAGTCGGTGGTGATCCCGGGAACGAACCCGAGCACCCCGACCAGGAGAAGGATCCCGGCCGCCGCGAGGGCCACCGGCTGGACTCCGGGCCTCGACCCCCCGTGTGCGTTCTGCGCCATGCCTGCACCTCCATGGATCCGCGGATTTCGTCCGCGGTACCGGTCACGCGGATCGCTCGTCACCGTCCGCGACGGTGACGACGCCCGGGGCCCGACGATCCCTCATTCTTCAGTCGATCCGGTCGGCCCCGCAGAGAAATCGCGGATCAGCAGCACCCGGAGGGCCTGGGGGAAGTGGTGACTTCCGCACTCTCGCGGACCTGTTCTCGCCAGCCGCGTCGCGCAGGGCAGGCGCGGCGAAGTGAGGTGGCGGTCCACCGCGACCGTGGGGCGACGCCGGGATGCCTACGACGGGGCAGACACGGTACGTGCTGGCCCCTCCCACGGACGCGGAAACCTGGTTGGCTTTCGGCAGAGCGGTGCGGGGAAGGCCGACCACGGGGAGGGCGGAATGCGGGACAACGGGTCGCCGTACTGGCGGTGGATGCGGCTGGGCGCGGGCGGGGCAAGAGAGACGTCCCTACTGGCGCCCCCACACGGGCCGCCGCGGCCGACCCGGTTCTACACCGTGCATCTCGGCTTCACCGCCGCCGACCGGGCCGTGGCCCGCGAGCTGGCGGTCGGCTACGCGGAGGCGTTGAGCCTGCTCCGTCCCGAGCTGGCGCTCGGCGCGGCGGCGCTCTCCCCGGCCGACGCCTGGCACCACGCCGAGCGACTCTTCTGTGGGGCGGTCGGCCCGGACAGCGAGCGCTGCGCCGACGTGGCCGACCACCCCGGGTTCCACCACGCCCCCGGCCCGGGCGGCCTCGGCTGGGGTGACGGCGACCGGTGAGCGGTCGACCGGCCACCGGACCCGCGCCGCGATCGGCTCACCACCGCCACCGTCGGCCCGCCCGGTTGGCGCGCCGATCTGGCGTCGGGAGTGGATCGAGGACAGGCGGCGCGCCGCTGCGTTGGTACGAGCCGGCCTGGTGCCGGGCATCCGCCAAGCCGAGTCGTACGCCTGAGCCACACCGGCCACGAGCTGTCCGGCCAGGAGTCGGCATCCGTGGCGTCGGGTGCCCGGTGACGGAACCCTGGCGCTCCGGATGCCCGGGCGACGCCGGTGAGTCAGTCCAGGTCGAACTCTCCGTCCTGAGCGCCGGCGACGAAGGCGTCCCACTCGGCCTGGGTGAACACCAGCACCGGCCCGTCCGGCTCGCCGGAGTTGCGCATGCCGATCAGGTCGTCGACGAACGCGACCTCGACCGCGGCCTCGGAGGTGTCGCCCTCAGCCCGCTGCCAGACCGCCCGGGAGAGGTCGAAGTCGCCCTTGGGGTGCGCTGCCATGATCCAGTCCTCCAGTGCCGCTGTTCAGGGGGGTGGGTCGGAATCCCTATCGGGCAGGATAAGCGGATGCCGAGCCTGACCCGTGTAGAGGCGACCGCGCGTGCCGCGCTGATCACCGTCGAGTCCTACCAGGTGGACCTCGACCTGACCGACGAGGGCGGCGTGCGGTTCCGCTCGCACGTCACCATCCGGTTCCGGGCGACCCCCGGAACCGGCACCTTCGTCGAGTGCAAGCCCGCCGAGCTGCGGGCGGTCCGCCTCAACGGCGCCGACCTCGACCCGGCGACGCTGGATGACAGTCGGCTGCCGCTGCCCGACCTCGCCGAGCACAACACACTGACGGTCGAGGCGGACATGGCGTACTCCAACACAGGCGAGGGCATGCACCGCTTCGTCGACCCGGCCGACGGCGAGACCTACCTCTACGCCATGTCCTTCCTCGACGACGTGCAGCGCATCTTCGCCGCCTTCGACCAGCCCGACCTGAAGGCGCCGGTCACCCTCACCGTCACCGCCCCGGAGCACTGGACGGTCGCCGCGAACGGCCCGCTGGCCGCCGCCCGCCGCCCGGGGCGTTGGGAATTCGCCCCGACCGCGCCGCTGGCCACGTACGTCGTCTCGCTGATCGCCGGCCCCTGGCACGTCCGCCGGGACGAGCACGATGGCATTCCGCTCGGCGTCTGGTGCCGCCGTTCGCTCGCCGCTCATCTCGACGCGGACATCGGCGAGATCTTCACCGTCACGAAACAGTGTCTGGACCGGTTCCACCAGCTCTTCGCCGAGCGGTACCCGTTCGGCAAGTACGACCAGGCGTTCGTGCCGGAGTTCAATGCCGGTGCGATGGAGAACCCCGGTCTGGTCACCATCCGCGACGACTACGTCTTCCGCTCGGCGGTTACGGACGGCCAGCGGGAGCTGCGGGCCACCACCATCGCCCACGAGATGGCCCACATGTGGTTCGGTGACCTGGTCACCATGCGGTGGTGGGACGACCTGTGGCTGAACGAGTCGTTCGCGGAGTACCTGGGCGCCCGGGTCACCGCCGAGGCGACCCGCTTCGACCGGGCCTGGACCACGTTCGCCCTGAGGCGCAAGGCCTGGGGGTACGCGGCCGACCAGCGCCCGTCCACCCACCCCGTCGCCCCGAAAGAGGTGCGCGACGCCGCCGAGGGACTGCTCAACTTCGATGGCATTTCGTACGCCAAGGGCGCCGGTGTGCTGCGGCAGCTGGTGGCGTGGCTCGGCGACGACGCCTTCCTGGCCGGTCTCAACGCGCACTTCGCCAAACACCGGTTCGGCAACGCCACCCTGGCCGACCTGCTGGCCGCCCTCAGCGCCGCGAGCGGGCGGGATCTGACCGGGTGGGCGCGGCGCTGGCTGCGGACCGCCCAGGTCAACACGCTGTGCGCCGAGGTCGCCGTGGACCCCGAGGGCCGCTATACCGAGGTGGCCGTGGTACAGACCGCCCCGCGATCACACCCGGTGCTGCGCCCGCACCGGATCGGCGTCAGCCGCTACGCGGCTGACGGGCTGGTCGGGCACACCGAGGTGGAGCTGGCTCCGGACACCGACGGGGGCCGGACGGTGCTCGCCGAGTTGACCGGATCCCCGGCCGCCCGGCTGCTGCTGCCCAACGCCGGTGACCTGACCTTCGCCAAGATCCGGCTCGACCCGGCCTCGGTGGACGCCGTACCCCAGCTGCTGCCCGGCTTGGTCGACCCGCTCGCGCGGGCACTGCTGTGGGGCGAGGCGCTGGACGCGGCGACCGACGGGGAACGGCCGATCACCGCCCTGGTCGGGCTGATCGCTGCGGCGCTGCCGGCCGAGACCGAGGTGGTGATCGCCGAGGACGTACTGACGCTGAGCCGCTCACTGATCGACCGCTACCTCGATCCGCTGGCTCGGCGGGCGGCGCTGGTCCGCGTCGCCGGGGCCTGCCGGCAGCTGCTGGACTCCGCTCCGGCCGGCGGATCGTTGCAGCTCGCGGCCGCTCGGGGCTGGATCGCCGCGACCACCGACGCCGACCTGCTGACGAGCTGGCTGGCGGGCCGGGCCGTGCCGCCGGGGCTCGCCGTCGACGCCGAACTACGCTGGGCCGTGCTGGGCCGGCTGGTGGTGCTCGGCGCGGCGGGCGCGGCGGAGATCGCCGCCGAGGCGGCGGCCGACCGGAGCGCCACCGGTGCCGAGCGTGCCGCCCGTTGCCGGGCGGCACTGCCCGACCCGGTCGCCAAGCAGACCGCATGGGAGATTGTCGTGGCCGACACGAGGCTGTCCAATCGCCTGGTCGAGGCCACCGCCGAGGGCTTCTGGCAGCCGGAGCAGGCCGAGCTGACCGCGCCGTACCTGGCGCGGTACTTCGCCGATCTGCCGGTCGCCGCACGGCGCCGTACGCCCTGGGTCACGGACCGGATCGCGGCCCTGGCGTTTCCCCGCTACGCCGTCGCCCAGACCACCCGGGAGGCGGTCACGGCGCTGCTTGCCCGCGACGATCTCACACCCGGTCTGCGCCGCCAGGTGGTCGACGCGGATGACGACCTGCGGCGCGCCCTGGTCGCCCGCACCGCTGTCGCCGCGGCAGCCGCCTGACGTCCCTGACCGCGCGTCCTCCCGTACCTCGTCCCGCGCCCCATGCGAGGACGAGGTGCCCACTACCGAAAAGGGCGACTCCTCCCGGAAGAACAATGTTTCGGTCCGGAACGATGCTCCTGCTCCGGGAACACGCTCGTTCGTCTGGTGCGGGCCGGACGGGGCGGGCAGGCGGTTGTCGCGGGCGGCCTAGGATCGCGGGGTGGAGGAAGACATCCGACGGATCGGGATCATGGGCGGCACCTTCGACCCGATCCACCACGGGCACCTGGTCGCGGCCAGTGAGGTGGCGGACCGGTTCGGGCTGGACGACGTCATCTTCGTTCCCACCGGTGAGCCGTGGCAGAAGGCGGACGAGCCGGTCAGCCCCGCCGAGGATCGGTACCTGATGACCGTGATCGCCACCGCCTCCAATCCCCGCTTCCAGGTCAGCCGGGTCGACATCGACCGCGGCGGCCCGACCTACACCGTCGACACGCTGCGCGACCTGCACGCCGAGTACGGCCCAAAGGTCCAGCTCTTCTTCATCACCGGCGCGGACGCGCTGTCGAAGATCCTCTCCTGGAAGGACCTGGACGAGATCTTCGAGCTGGCTCACTTCATCGCGGTCACCCGCCCGGGGTTCGAGCTGTCCGACGCCCACCTGCCCGCCGACACGGTGAGCCTGGTGCAGGTGCCGGCGATGGCCATCTCGTCCACCGACTGCCGCGACCGCGTCGCCCGGGGCGAGCCGGTGTGGTACCTGGTCCCGGACGGCGTTGTGCAGTACATCGCCAAGCGGCGGCTCTACCAGCAGTGATCTGCCACGGTATGCGGTCGTTCATGCTCCGAACGCACCGTAACTGACCGCTCGTGACGTGCCCGGATGTGAGAGGCTTGGAGGGTCGCACGCTTGATCGAAGGAGAACGGTGACAGTTTCCGAACGCGCACACGAGCTGGCGACCGCCGCCGCCCAGGCCGCCGCCGACAAGAAGGCGCAGGACATCGTCATCATCGATGTGGGTGACCAACTCGCCATCACCGACGCGTTCCTGCTCGCCGCCGCCCCCAACGAGCGCCAGGTGCTCGCCGTCGTCGACGCGATCGAGGAGCGGCTGCTCGGGCTGCCGGAGAAGGCCAAACCGGTCCGGCGCGAAGGGGAGCGCGGCGGCCGTTGGGTGCTGCTCGACTACGTCGACATCGTCGTGCACGTCCAGCACACGGAGGAGCGGGAGTTCTACGCCCTCGACCGGCTCTGGAAGGACTGCCCCCAGATCCCGTTCGTCGACCGGGACCTCGCCGCCGCCGAGTCGGGTGCCGGCACCGAATGACCCGGCTGATCGTCTGGCGGCACGGCAACACCGACTGGAACGCCACCGGCCGCGTCCAGGGGCAGACCGACGTCCCGTTGAACGACCTCGGCCGGGAGCAGGCCCGGGCCACCGCACCGCTGCTCGCCGCGCTCCGCCCGGACGCGATCATCGCCAGTGACCTACGCCGCGCCGCCGACACCGCCGCCGCCCTGGCCGCCGTGACCGGGCTACCGGTCCGGACCGACCCGCGGCTGCGGGAGCGGTACTTCGGCCACTGGCAGGGGCTCGCCCTCACCGAGGTCGCCGAGCACCACCCGGAGGAGCACGCCCGCTGGCGGGCCGGCGACCCGGACCCGGGTGCCGGCATCGAGACCCTTGACGACCTCGGCAAGCGCCTCGGGGCTGCCCTTCAGGACGCCGCCGACGCCGTGCCCGGAGGCACCATCGTGGTCACCACGCACGGCGGCGGCGCGCGACAGGGCGTCGGTCAGCTGCTCGGGTGGGACCACGACGTCCTGCGGACGGTCGGCGCCCTGCAGAACTGCCACTGGACCGAGTTGCGTCACGACCCCGTCCGGGGCTGGCACCTGCGGGCGCACAACGTCGGTCTGCTCGCCGCGCCGACCGGCACCGACGCGCCCTGACCCGCTCCAACCCCGGCGGGTCGGCTGACCTCGGCGGGATGTCGCTGTCGGGCCTCGGCTATCCGCGGTGAGATCGGCTAGCGTTCCGACATGCCCGTCGCGGTCGTCACCGACTCCACCGCCTACCTTCCCGCCGAGCTGCTGGCCGTCCACCGACTGACGGTGGTGCCGCTGACCGTCGTCCTCAACGGTGCGGAGGGGTTGGAGGGGGTGGAGACCTTCCCGGGCGACGCCACCCGCGCGCTGCGCAGCCGGCGGGTCTCGGTCAGCACGTCCCGACCCGCTCCGGAGCAGTTCGCGCGGACGTACCGGCGGCTCCTCGACGAGGGCGCGGAAGGAGTCGTCTCGGTGCACCTGTCGGCGGAGCTCTCCGGTACCGTAGCGGCCGCCCGGCTGGCCGCCGCCGACCTCGGTGACCGGGTGACGGTGGTGGACAGCCGCTCCTGCGGAATGGGCATCGGCTTTCCGGCGGTCGCCGCCGCCGAGGCCGCCGCGACCGGCGCCGATCTGCCCGCGGTGCGCGCCGCCGCGCGGGGTGCCGTTGCGCGGACGACCACCTTCTTCTACCTCGACACGCTGGAGTTCCTTCGCCGGGGCGGCCGGATCAACGCGGCCGAGGCGTTGCTCGGCACCGCCCTCTCGGTGAAGCCGATCATGTACATGCCGGACGGGGCGATCGTCCTCCGGGACAAGGTACGGACCGCCAGCCGGGGCGTCGCCCGCCTGGTCGACCTGGCCGTCGAGGCATCCGGTGACGTGGATGTGGACCTCGCCCTGCACCACCTGGCCGCCCCACAGCGCGCCGAGGCGCTCCGGGAGGCGCTGGCCGCCCGGCTCGGTGCCCGTCTGCGCGACACCTACGTCTCGGAGGCGGGTGCGGTGGTTGCCGCGCACGCCGGCCCGGGCCTGGCCTGCGTGGTGGTGCACCGTCGCCCACCGGTGGCCGGCTGACCGGCGGTGGGAGTCACCCGACACATCTCGGACATGATCAGGGCGTTGTCCACAGCTGCGGTACTGTCCACAGCCGAGGACGTCGCCGGCCGCCGCCACCGTCCGTCGCGGCCTAGCCTCACGCCGTGTCGTACGACGAGGAGACGGTGGTCCGGGAGCGGCTGCGCCGCGTGCTGCCGGCGGCAGCGACGGACGGGGCGATCAGGGCCACCGTGGCGCTCCGCCCGCCCGACGTCGTGCCGGTCGGGAATGACCCGAGCGGCACGACGCCGGGCGGGAGCGGGCACGACGACGGGGATCGGGCCGGTGCGGTGCCGGGCGTGGGCGGGCTCGATGATCGATTGGTCGGCGTCCGCCCGGGGCGGCTGCGGTCGCCGCTCGGGCCGGTCGACGCCGACCCGTCGTCCCCCACCGGCCCGACCACACCGCGCGATGGAGAGCCGCTCACGCCGGCCTGCCCGGACGACCCCCGGCACCGAGTGGCGCGCGGTGCCGGAGAGGAGCCGACCGATGGCCGTCCCGGCCTGCCGGGGCCGGGAGCGTTCGATCCGGGGCGGCGCGGCGTGCGGGTGCTGGCCGTCGTCGCGGTTCTCGTCGTGCTCGGGGCCGGACTCTGGGCGTGGCGGTCCCAGCCGCGGGCCGAGCCGGTCCCACCGTTGACAGGCGCCACGGCGATCGCGACCGTCCCGAACCGGTCCGAACCGTCGGCGACGCCGGGCGACGAGTTGGTTGTGGCCGTCGCCGGGAAGGTCCGCCGGCCGGGGCTGGTGCGGGTGCCCGCCGGTGCTCGAGTCGCCGATGCCGTGCAGGCGGCCGGGGGCGCGCTGCCCGGCGTGGATGTGGCCCTGCTGAATCCAGCCCGGAAGATCGCTGACGGGGAGCTGATCCTCGTGGGCGTCACCGCGCCGGCCGCAGCGCCCCCGCCCGCCGGCGCAGTGGATGCGGCGGGTCCAGCGACCGGCGGGCGGGTGAACCTGAACACCGCCACGCTGCCGCAGCTCGACGCGCTGCCAGGGGTCGGGCCGGTGCTCGCGCAGCGCATCGTCGGCCACCGAGAACAGCACGGCGGCTTCCGCTCGGTGAGCGACCTGCGCCGAATCGACGGGATCGGCGATGCGCGGTACGAGCAGCTCAAGGACCTGGTGACGGTATGACCGGGCATCCTGGATCCGCGGTCGCCCCCGGCAACTCGCCGCGTCCGAATGCCCGTCGGTGGGCGGCCGACCCGGCGGCCGGCACAACGGCGGGGCTGGGCACGCACGACGTACCCGACCTGCGGCTCGCCGGCCTGGCTGTCGCCGCGTGGCTTACCGCGCTCGCCGGGCTGCACCTGAGCGCCGGCGCGACGCTGCTCGTGGCGGCAGCCAGCGGTGTGGCAGCCGGTGTCGGCGCGCTGCACCTGCTCGGTCGCCTGGGCCGGCCGGCCGCGCCGGTGCGTCGCCACGGCTGGATCGCCGTCACCGTGCTGCTCGGCGTCGTCTGCGGGGCGAGCGCCACCGGGGCTCGGGTCGCCATACGGGATGCCGCGCCGCTGGCTGCCCTCGTCGGCGACGGCGGCACCGTCACTGCCGAGCTGGTTGTCCGCGACGATCCCCGGGCCGTACGCGGGGTCCCGGGAGGCCCCGCCATGTATCTGGTGCCGGCGGAGTCGAGCCTGTTCACCGCGCGGGACGGCCGGCGCGTGCAGGTCCGGGTACGGGTGCTCGTCCTCGCCACCGACGCGGCCTGGCGGGAACTGCTGCCCGGGCAGTGGCTGACCGCGGAGGGTCGCCTCGCCGCCCCGCGTGGAGGTGACCTGACCGCCGCGGTCCTCCGGTCGACCCGGCCACCGGCGGTGCACGGCCCCTCTCCGCCGTTCCAGCGGGCCGCCGGCACGCTCCGTTCCGGCCTGCGGGAGGTCTGCGACCCGTTGCCAGACGAGCAGGGTGGCCTACTGCCTGGGCTGGTGGTGGGGGACACGAGTCGGTTGCCATCCACGGTGGAGGAGGACTTCCTCGCCACCGGCATGACGCACCTCACGGCGGTGTCCGGATCCAACGTGGCGATCATCGTCGGTGCGGTGCTGCTGCTCGCCCGCTGGGCTCGGGTCGGTCCCTGGCTGGCGGCCGGGCTCTGCGGGGTCGCGCTGGTGGGCTTCGTGATCCTGGTCCGACCATCGCCGAGTGTGGTGCGGGCGGCCACCATGGGGGCGATCGGGCTCGCCGCGCTGGCGGCCGGTCGGCCCCGGGCGGCGCTGCCCGCGCTGGCCGCAGCGGTGACGGTGCTGGTGCTGGTTGACCCCGAACTGGCTGGTGATGCCGGCTTCGCCCTCTCCGTCCTGGCCACCGGCGGGCTGCTTCTGCTCGCCCCGCGGTGGCGGGACGCGCTGCGCCGCCGTCGGGTGCCGGCCGGTCTCGCCGAGGCGTTGGCCGTGCCCGCCGCGGCGCAGCTCGCCTGCGCGCCGGTCGTGGCGGGCCTTTCCGGCACCGTCAGCTTGGTGGCGGTTCCGGCGAACCTGCTGGTGGTGCCGGCCATCGCACCGGCCACGGTGCTCGGTGTGGTGGCGGCGGGGCTCTCACCGCTCTGGCCGGCCGGCGCCGGGTTCCTCGCCTGGCTGGCCAGTTGGCCGGCGTGGTGGCTGGTCACGGTCGCGCACCACGGTGCGCGTGTGCCAGCGGGGACACTGCCCTGGCCGGACGGGCTGGCCGGGGCGTCGCTGCTGTCCGGGCTGACCCTCGTGCTGCTGGTGGCCGTCCGGCGCCCGCTGGTCCGCCGGCTGGTGGCGGTGGTCGCCGTCGCCGCAGTGGTCGGTGCCCTGCCGGTGCGGCTGGTGGCGTCCGGGTGGCCACCGCGGGGCTGGGTGGTCGTCGCGTGCGCGGTCGGGCAGGGTGACGCGGTGGTCTTGCCGGTTGGCCCCGGCCGGGCCGTGGTGGTGGACGCCGGACCGGACCCCGGGGCGGCGGACCGCTGCCTGCGCGGGCTTGGTATCCGCGAGGTGCCGTTGCTGGTGGTCAGCCATTTCCACGCCGACCACATCGGCGGCGTCGCGGGCGTGTTCCGGGGCCGTCGCGTCGCCACCGTCCTGACGCCCCGATGGCCGGAGCCGGCGGCCGGGTGGGACGTGGTCCGGGCCGAGGCGGCGGCGGGCTCCGCCGACCTCGTCTCCGCCCCGGCGGGCTGGCGGTACCACGCCGGTGCGGTGGAGTTGGCCGTGGTCGGCCCGCCGTACCCGTTGCGAGGCACCCGGTCCGACCCGAACAACAACTCCCTCATCCTGCTCGCGACGGTCGCGGGGGTGCGGATCCTGCTGCCCGGCGACGCGGAGGCCGAGGAGCAGCGGGCGCTGCTCGACCGCCCTCCGCCGGGCGGTCTTCAGGCGCACGTGCTGAAGGTCGCCCACCACGGCTCGGCCTACCAGGACCCGGCGTTCCTCGACGCGGTCCGGCCGGTGGTTGCCCTCGTCCCGGTCGGGACGGGCAACACCTACGGACACCCGAACCCGGCGGTGCTGGGCCGCTTGGCGCGGGGCGGTGCCCGGGTGCTGCGGACCGACGCCGATGGCGACGTAGCGGCGGTGGTCGAGCCGTCGGGTCTCGCGACCGTCACCCGTGGTCCGGACCCGCTCGGACCTACCTAGGAGATCGATGACGGCTGCGGGAGCTGTGCGGCAACCGAGATGAATGTCTGGATTTGCGCTGAGTGCGGGGCTCACCGCCGGAGTGCGGTCCACCAGGCTGGCTGCGGCGGCCGGCCGTGCGAATATGGGCGGCGTGACCGCCGCCAGCCTCGCCCCCATTGTGCTCGTCCTCGGCGACGAGGAACTGCTCGCCACGCGAGCGGTCGCCGAGGCGGTCGCCCGCGCGCGTGGCGAGGATCCGGACGTGGACGTCCGCGAATACCAGGCCGGCTCGCTGACCGGGGGTGAGATCGCGGAGATGCTCAGCCCGTCGCTCTTCGGCGGGCGCCGGCTGCTCGTCCTCCGCTCGGGCCAGGACGCGCGCAAGGATCTGACGTCCGCGCTGCTGACGTACGCCAGGAATCCCGATCCGGATGTACACCTGGTCGTGCTGCACCTCGGTGGCGCCAAAGGCAAGGCGTTCGCTGACGGTCTGAAGGCAGCCGGCGCTACCGTCGTACCGGCGGCCAGACTGAAGGGGCATCGTGAACGGGTGGCGTTCGTCCGGTACGAGATCCGTCGGTCGGGCGGTCGGTGCTCCGACGACGCCGCCGAGGCGCTCATCGCGGCGGTCGGGGCTGATCTGCGCGAGCTGGCCGCTGCCTGCTCCCAGCTGATGGCCGACACCGACGGGAAGATCAACCCGGAGACGGTGTCGCGCTACTACCGGGGTCGGGTCGAGGTGACCGGCTTCACGGTCGCCGACGCCACGATGGTGGGCGACGTGCCGGCAGCGCTGGAGGCGCTCCGGTGGGCGCTGCACGTCGGCGTGGACCCGGTGCCGATCGCGGACGCCCTCGCCGACGGCGTACGCACCGTGGCGCGGGTCGCCTCCGCCGGGCGGGGGAGTCCGTACCAACTGGCGAGTACCCTCGGCATGCCGGCGTGGAAGATCGAACGCGCCCAGCGGCAGGCGCGCGGCTGGACGCCGGAGGGGCTGGTCGACGCCATGCGGGCGGCTGCCGCGTGCAACGCCGCGGTGAAGGGCGGCTCGGACAACCGGGCGTACGCCCTCGAGCGGGCCGTCTTCTCGGTCGCGACCGCGCGTCAGGGCGGCGCCCGGTGACCGGAGTCTCCCGCGGATCGTGGGCCACCGTCGTGGCCGACGAGGATCGCTACCGGCCGCTCTACGCCCGCGTCCTCGGGTTGCGGTTCGTCAACCCGGGTGGCGTGCTCTGCTTCGTCTTCTTCGAGGGCGCCATCGCCCTCGCCGCGCTGTTGGCCCTCGCCGAGTTGGTCACCTGGTGGGCCGTGCTGGTCCTGCCCGCGGTGGTGGCCGTGATGGTGAAGCTCAACGACCTGGTGGTGGCACGGGTCGTCCGCTCTGCGGCACTCGTGCCCGAGCAGGAGCGGGATCGCTTCCGGCAGCAGATGGAGCCGGTGGTGGGCACTGCGCGGGTCGACTGGATCCGGCACAGCGTGCCCGGCGTCGTCGTCTCGTCTCACCCGACACCGGACTCGCCAGTCGACCCGCTGCCGCCCGTGGTCCAGAGACCGGCGCGCCAGAACGGCGGCACCACCTGACCCGGCCGCTCATGCCACCGGATCCGGCGGGAGAGCCAGGAACGGTAGGTCCCGTCGAGTCGAGATCTTTCGAAGTCTGCAGCGGCCGCGACGGCACCGTTGGTGCGCGCGCAGACAAACGCGAGCCCCGGGCGGGCGGCCCGGGGCTCGCGGTCAGGTCTCCGGCAGCCGCGTCAGGCGGAGAAAGACGCCACGCGCTTGGCGATGGCGGACTTGCGGTTCGCGGCCTGGTTGGTGTGGATCACACCCTTGCTGACGGCCTTGTCCAGCTTGCGGGAGGCGTCTCGCATCAGAGTTGTGGCCTTCTCGACGTCGCCGGCCTCGGCGGCCTCGTGGAACTTGCGGATGGCGGTCTTCAGCGACGACTTGACCGACTTGTTACGCAGCCGGCGCTTCTCGTTCTGCCGGTTGCGCTTGATCTGGGACTTGATGTTCGCCACGCGACAGCCTCGTCTTGATAGCTCGGGTTGGTCTGCTTCCTCACGCGGCGAGCATGCGTCATCGCTGCGCGAAGAGCCAGGCTACCAGGTCGCCTGGTGCCAGACCAAAACGCCTCCCACCTGACCCGCTCACCGTGCTGCGCCTGGCCGAGCTGGGGCGTGACCGGACCGACCCGACGTCGGTGAGCGTCACCGTAACGGCAGCGGGACGGGTTCCTCAGCCCCAGCCCTGTCGGCGGGCGAGCCAGGCGAGCGCCCGTCCGCCGCTGCGCTGCTGGTGGACGGCCAGCTGCGCGGTGGCGGTCGGCGTGGTCACCGACGCCGTGGTGAGGAAGTATCCGGCCAGGGCGGCCAGTGTCACGTCCAGCGCGTCCGGCGGTGCGCCGGCAGCGGCCGGGTGGGCCTCGAAGGCGGCATCCAGCGCGTCGCCGTCCGGCCCGTCGCCGTCCGGTCCCAGGAAGGCCGCGTCCGGGCCGATGGCAGCCGCGTGCGGCCCGTCGAATGTTGCGCCCGAGTCGAGGGCCGCATCCGAACTGCCGCCGGCCACGACCACGTCGTCGAGGGCGGGGCCCGGCCCACCGGCGGGCACGTCCGGCTCGGCGAGGAGCACACCCGGCCCGCCGAGAAGCACCTCCTCCGTCTCGGCGTATCCGCCCAGGAGCAATGTGACCAGATCGAACCAGGCCGGCCCGTGGCAGAGCCAGGTCCAGTCGCACCACCACACCCGCCCGGCCACGTCGAGCAGGACGTTGTCGGGCCGCAGGTCACCGTGGATCAGCCCGCTTGCGTCGGCGGCGTACGCCGGAAGGCGCGACTCCAGCGCGACCAGCTCGGGCAGCCGCCGCACCAGGTGAGCCGGGAGCGGCGGCGTGGGCTCGCGGCCCGCGACCACGTCACCCCACCGGAGGATGTCGTTTCGGGCCAGGTCGGTCAGGTGGGGCAGGCCGAGCGCGGCGAGGTCACCGGGCGGGTCGGCCAGGGCGGCGGCGACGTCCGCGTATGCCGCCAGGGTCGCGGCCAACTCCACCGGATCCCAGGGGTGTCGGGGCTGGCGTCCGTCGATGACGCTTTGCCCGAGCGCGAACCAACCCGAATCGTGCAGCGTCCAGCGCGGGCGGGGCACCGGCAGGCCGGGCGGGAGCCGGTCGAGGATCGCGGCGTCCCGGGCGTACCAGTCGGCCAGGTACGAGGTGGCGGGCGCGGCTTTGACGAAGACCCGGGCGCCGTCGGCGGCGGTCAGCACCCCGGCGAAGCCGCGGGTGAAGCCGGTGGTGGCGGCGTCGGCGGAGACCACCGGAGCGCCGAGCCGGTCGGCGAGCGCGGCCCGCAGGCCCACCGGCAGCTCCGACCAGCCGGGGCGGCCGGCCGTCACGGGGTACGACGGTGAGGTCGACATCCTCTCAGTGTCGTACGCGACGGGGACACCGCACCCGGGACTGATGGATTCTGACGCGCTGATCGCCGTTGGTTTCTGACGCGCTGATCGCCGTTGGTTTCTGACGCGCTGATCGCCGTTGGTCCGCTGATCGCAGCGTCGGTGACGACCACCGGCGATCCGGACCGCGCTCGCCCGGTTGACCGGGCTGAGCAGCAGTCGGGAGCCGGCCGACGAGCCGCGGGAGCCGGACGACCGGCGGAGCGGCGGAGCGGCGGCACCGCGACCGGCGCCCCGCCCCCCGCGGCGCTGCCGCCCACCGAAAGCGGCGGGGGCGTCTGGGAGACTGCCAGGCCATGAGGACCGACGACTTCTGGCAGCTGGTCGACCAGGCCCGAGCCGGCGGTGGGGGAGAGCCGCCCGCGGTCGCCGCTCGGGCGGTCGCGCTGCTCGCGCGACGGGATCCGGAGGAGATCGTCGGGTACGCACGCCACCAGGCGCGCGTGCTGGCCGCGTCGCACCGGGTGGATCTGTGGGGAGCGGCGTACCTGATCAACGGTGGTGTCTCCGACGACGGCTTCCATCACTTCCGGGGCTGGCTGATGACCCAGGGTCGGGTGGTCTTCGCCCGGGCGGTCGCCGAGCCGGACTCGCTGGCCGAGTTGCCCCGGGTGCGAGCCGCGTCGCTCTCCGGTGAGGAGTTCGCCTGCGCGGAGATGCTGGCCGTGCCGTGGGACGCGTACCGGGAGGCGACCGCTGTCGACCTGCCGACGGGCCGCGACCCGGCCCCGGCGCCGGACCTGAACGACTTCTGGGACTTCGACGACGAGGACGAGGCCCGCTGCAGGCTGCCGAAGCTGGCCGCCCTCTTCGTGGAACCGCCCGGCGAGTGAGGGTGGCCCGCGCCGGCCCGCCGGCGGAACCGGCGACCGCGGTGCCAGCGGGGTTCGCCCGCGCAGCGGGCGTGGCCGGGCGGCGTGGGAGCATGGAGGGGGTCGGCGGCGTGCCGGCCTGCTCAACGTCAGCCGACCAGAACGGACCACTGTGCCACCGACGCTCGATCCCGGCGCGAACGCTCCTGGTGCAACCGACCCGGCGCGCATCAGGAACTTCTGCATCATCGCCCACATCGACCACGGGAAATCGACCCTGGCCGACCGGATGCTGCAGCTCACCGGAGTGGTCGACCCCCGCCAGATGCGTGCGCAGTACCTCGACCGGATGGACATCGAGCGCGAGCGCGGAATCACGATCAAGAGCCAGGCCGTCCGGATGCCGTGGACGATCCGGGATGGCGACCGGGTCGGCGAGTGCGCCGTCCTCAACATGATCGATACTCCGGGGCACGTCGACTTCACGTACGAGGTGTCCCGCTCGTTGGCGGCCTGCGAGGGCGCGATCCTGCTGGTCGACGCCGCTCAGGGCATCGAGGCGCAGACCCTGGCGAACCTGTACCTGGCGCTCGAGAACGACCTGCACGTCATCCCGGTGCTCAACAAGATCGACCTGCCGGCGGCGCAGCCGGAGAAGTACGCCGAGGAGCTGGCGCACCTGATCGGTGGTGACCCGGCGGACTGCATCAGGGTGTCGGGCAAGACCGGCGAGGGCGTTCCGCACCTGCTCGACGAGATCGTCCGGCAGTTCATCCCGCCGGTCGGTGAGGCCGACTCGCCGGCTCGGGCGATGATCTTCGACTCGGTGTACGACGTCTACCGGGGCGTGGTCACCTACGTACGGGTGGTCGACGGGCGGATCGGTGCCCGGGACCGGATCAAGATGATGTCCACCGGCGCGGCGCACGAACTGCTGGAGATCGGGGTCATCTCACCGGAGATGCAGAAGGCCGAGGCGTTGGGTGTCGGCGAGGTGGGCTACCTCATCACCGGTGTGAAGGACGTCCGCCAGTCGCGGGTCGGTGACACGGTAACCACCAACGGCCGTCCGGCCAGCGAGGCGCTGGGCGGTTACAAGGACCCGAAACCGATGGTCTACTCCGGCCTCTACCCGATCGACGGGTCGGACTACCCGAACCTGCGCGACGCACTGGACAAGCTCAAGCTCAACGACGCCGCGCTGACGTACGAGCCGGAGACCTCGGGCGCGCTCGGCTTCGGGTTCCGCTGCGGGTTCCTCGGCCTGCTGCACCTGGAGATCATCCGGGAGCGGTTGGAGCGGGAGTTCAATCTCGACTTGATCTCCACCGCGCCGAACGTGGTTTACCGGGCCGTCCAGGAGGACGGCCAGGAAATCGTGGTGACCAACCCGAGCGAGTACCCGACCGGCAAGATCGCCGAGGTGTACGAGCCGACCGTGCGGGCCACTGTGCTGACTCCGAACGACTACGTCGGCGCGGTGATGGAGTTGTGTCAGGGTCGGCGAGGCAGCCTGCTCGGCATGGATTACCTATCCGCCGACCGGGTGGAGCTGCGCTACACACTCCCCCTAGCGGAGATCATCTTTGACTTCTTCGATCAGTTGAAGAGTCGCACCAAGGGGTATGCGTCGCTGGACTACGAGCCGTCTGGCGAACAGGCGTCGGACCTGGTGAAGGTCGACATCCTGCTGCACGGCGAGCCGGTCGACGCGTTCAGCGCGATCGTGCACAAGGACAAGGCGTACAACTACGGCACCTCCATCGCCGCGAAGTTGCGCAACCTGATCCCGCGCCAGCAGTTCGAGGTGCCGATCCAGGCGGCCATCGGCAGCCGGGTGATCGCCCGGGAGACGATCCGGGCCATCCGCAAGGACGTCCTCTCGAAGTGCTACGGCGGTGACATCAGCCGTAAGCGCAAGCTGCTGGAAAAGCAGAAGGAGGGCAAGAAGCGGATGAAGATGGTGGGCCGGGTGGAAGTCCCCCAGGAGGCATTCATCGCCGCCCTCTCCTCCGACTCCGGCGACGGGAAGGCCCCCGGTAAGAAGTGACCACGGCCGGGGTGTCGGGCCGGACGGAGGGCGTTGCCGGCCAGGGCACGCAGCGGGGCCGGGGCGTGGGGGTCCGTTACGAAATGGACACCGGCGGCGGCCTTCGGCCCGCGGTGGTGGCTGGCTCGTTGGCCCCGGCGCCGGGAACCTCGGCCGGTCCGAGCGCCACCGTCGGCGAGTCCGAATCGGGATCGGCGGGGCCGGTCAGCGCCTGAATCAGGCGCCCGCTGTGTTTGGGGTTCCGGCCGATCGGGCACTGCTCAGGTGTGACCGGAACACCATACCCCCGGGGATCGCTTCGTGAAGGAGGGCGACCGTGGAACTGACCGTCTGGGGCATCATCACCGCGCTGATCGTCGGTCTGATCGTCGGCGCGCTGGGCCGCCTGGTCGTGCCGGGTCGGCAGGACATGCCAATGTGGCTGCACATGCTGATCGGTGTCGGAGCCGCCCTGCTCGGCACCGCTCTGGCACGAACCATTGGTATCGCGACCTCGACCGCTGGCATCGACTGGGGTGAGTTGCTTGTCCAGGTCGCGCTGGCCGCCATCGCCGTAGCTCTGGTAGCCGGTGTGGGCCGGCGGCGCAGCATCGGTTGATACCGACGCCGACGGCTGAATCTCGAACGGGCACCCGACGATGAGGTCGGGCGCCCGTTCGTAGGTGCAGCCGCCGGAGACCTGGGACGACCGGGTCGCCGCCGCCAAAGCCGTGCAGGCGATCAAGCCCGGCACGTGCGGCATCGCCCTGCCAGACAACTCCGAGTTGCCTGCTACTCGTTTCTGCGGGGCGCCGGCGCGGAGATCGCCCGCGCGCCGCACCCGGCTAGGCTGGCCGCCATGACGGGCAGGCTGGTATCGGTGAACCTCGGCATCGTGACCGAGGCGGCGTGGGCGAGTGACGCGAGCGGCCGGAGTGGCATCGACAAGCGCCCGGCGGGCGGGGCGGTACGGGTGGACGCCGACGGGCTCGCCGGCGACTTCATCGGGGAGCGTGCCCACCACGGCGGTCCGGACAAGGCGGTGTACGCGTACGCCGAGGAGGACGCCGCATGGTGGGCGGCCGAGCTGGGGCGTCGAATCGACCCGGGTGGGTTCGGCGAGAACCTGACCACCCGGGGGGTCGACGTGACCGGCGCCGTGATCGGGGAACAGTGGACGATCGGCTCGGCGGTGCTCCAGGTGAGCATGCCCCGCACGCCGTGCACCACGTTCGCCGGATTCTGGGGAGTCCCGGATCTGATCAAGCGGTTCACCGTGCGAGCCCATCCGGGGGCGTATCTGCGGGTGCTGCACGCGGGCGAGATCGGCGTGGGTGACCTGATCGAGGTGGCGGACCGACCCGGGCACGGGGTGACGATCGGCGAGGTGTTCCGAGCGCTGAACCTGGAGGCGGAGCTGCTGCCCCGACTGCTCGACGCGGACGACCTGCCGGAGCGGGTCCGGGAGAAGGCCCGTCGGCGGCTCACCGCCGGCTGATCACGCGGCCACGCCGTTGGCTGACCACCCGGCCCGCGTCATCGCCCGCGCCGCCAGCGGGCTCAGGCCGCGGCGAAAACCTCGGCCACCACCCGGGCCGCCGACGGCTCCTCACCCGCCACGCGGTCCCAGGTGCCCTGCTCGGCGGTCCACTGCCGGTCGCCGAAGCGGACCAGCCGGACCCCGTTGTCATGGGCGTGTGAGACCAGCCAGTGCGCGTACCGCCAGCCGCCGCGCTCGGTGTCGGCGGTCACGGTGAGGCTGGTCAGGTCGGCCGCGGCGGCCGTCGCGGCGAGCCCCCAGTCCAGGGCCAGGCCTCGGGTCAGGGCGGCGGTCGCCGCCGCGCCACGCAGCAGCGGGTCGCCGCCGACCGTGCAGGCGACCGCGCCGGTGACGTGCCCGAGTAGCGCCCGAGTCAGCACCTCCGACTCGGCGGCCCACTTCTGGTACGCCTCCGGGAACGCCGACCGCTGCACCTTCTGGGCCGCCTCGGTGACCCGCATCTGCTCCCAGCCGCGTACCTTGCTCAGCGCCGCGTAGAACTTGTTGGCGGCGTACCTCGGGTCGCGGATCTGGGTCGGGGTGCCCCAGCCCTGGCTCGGTCGCTGCTGGAACAAACCCACCGAGTCCCGGTCGCCGCCGGCCAGATTGCGCAGGCCCGACTCCTGGTAGGCGGTGGCAAGCGCCACCACGACGGCCCGTTCGGGCATCCCGCGCTGGATCCCGATCGCCGCGATGGTCGCCGCGTTGGCCATCTGGTCGACGTCCAGGGCGACCCGGCCGTTTGCCTGCACCGTGCACACCCGGCTGGCGAACGGCAGCCGTAGTCGCTCGCCGACCTGCCGGAAAACGATGAACAGCCCGACCACGGCGACGAGAACGAGGGCCACACCACCGGCGACGACTGCCCGAGTTCGCACCTGCACCCCCAGCTCGACACTTCGACAAGCGTACGTCCCCCACCGCTCTCCTCAAGTCGTCCGACCGGTCCAGACCGTCCACCGGGCGTGGCGGCGGCGGTCGGGACGTCCGCGGTGGGTGCGGGACCGGGCCCGTCAGGCGGACCCGGCGTTCCCTCGTCTCCGGCGGCGGAAACCCTCACTACTCGCCCGGCACCCAGCGCGCGGGCCGCTTCTCCCGGAACGCCAGTACGCCCTCGCGCCCCTCGTCGGAGAGGAAGTAGCCGGTGGACAGGGCGGCCAGATCGGTGATCTCGGCGTGCAGGTCGGTGGCGGTCGGGCGGCGCAGCAGCCGCTTTGCCCCGGCCAACGCCCCCGGCGCCCCCCGGACCAGCGAGTCGCAGTACCGGGCCACGGCCGCGTCGAGCTCCACCGCTGGCACCGCAGCGGTGACCAGCCCGGTCTCAGCGGCGCGCCGGCCGTCGAAGGTGTCCCCGGTCAGGTACAGCTCGGCCGCGGCGCGCGGGTGCAGCCGAGGCAGCACGGTCGCCGATACTACCGCCGGGATCACCCCGATCCGAACCTCGGTGAACGCGAACGTCGCCTCCTGTGCGCAGACCGCCAGGTCAGCCGCTGCGATCAGCCCCAGCCCACCAGCGCGCGCCGGCCCCGCGACCCGCGCCACCACCGGTTTCGGGCACTCCCACACCGCGGTCAGCACGTCACCCAGCATTCCGGCGGGCACGGTCCCGCTGGCGTACGCGGCGGCGGTCTCCTTCAGGTCGGCGCCGGAGCAGAAGACCGGACCGGTGTGGCTCAGCACGACAACGCGGACCGCGTCGTCGGCGACCGCGGCGGCGAGGCCGTCGAGCAGCTGGGTCATCAGCGGTGTGGAGAGCGCGTTGCGGTTGTGCTGGCTGTCCAGGGTGAGGGTGGTCACCCCACGGGCCGTGGCGACCCGCACGAGCACATCGGGAGTGGTCATGCCGGGCACACTAGTGGCCATGCCCGGCATCCTTCCAGCAGGCGAGATCGTCCCCGCCGACGGCTCGCTGCCCGCCACCGCCCTGACCTCGGTCGGCGCGCGGGGCTTCGGTGTATACGTACACGTGCCCTTCTGCGCCAGCCGCTGCGGCTACTGCGACTTCAACACGTACACGGCGGCTGAGCTGGGCGGCGGGGGCCGGGCGGGGTACGCGGACGCGGTGCGGGCCGAGCTGGCGCTGGCCGCCCGGGTGCTGCGCGGCAGCCCGCCGCCCCGGGTCGACACGGTCTTCGTCGGCGGCGGCACCCCGACCCTGTTGCCCGCCGACGACCTGGCCCGGATCCTCGACGGGATCGACCACACGTTCGGGCTGGCCGCCGACGCCGAGATCACGACGGAGGCGAACCCGGAATCGGTGTCGCCGGAGTCGCTGAAGGCGTTGCGGGCCGCCGGCTACACCCGGATCTCGCTGGGCATGCAGTCCGCGTCGCCGGGGGTGCTGGCGGTCCTCGACCGGCAGCACAGTGCCGGCCGGGCCGTCGTTGCCGCCCGGGAGGCCCGCGACGCCGGGTTCGACCACGTCAACCTGGACCTGATCTACGGCACGCCGGGCGAGGAGGCGGCGGACTTCGCCGCCTCGCTCGACCAGGTGGTCGCTGCCGACGTGGACCACGTCAGCGCGTACGCCCTGACCGTGGAGGAGGGGACCGGGCTGGCGGCCCGGGTGCGGCGCGGCGAACTGCCGTACCCCTCCGACGACGTCGCCGCGGACCGCTACCTTGCCGCGGAGGCCGTCCTCGACGCAGCGGGTTTCTCCTGGTACGAGGTCTCCAACTGGGCGCGGACGCCGGCCGCCCGGTGCCGGCACAACCTGCTCTACTGGACCGGCGGGGACTGGTGGGGCCTCGGCCCGGGGGCGCACAGCCACGTCGGCGGCGTGCGCTGGTGGAACGTCAAGCACCCCACGGCGTACGCCAAGCGGCTGGCCGCCGGGGAGTCCCCGGGCCTGGCCCGGGAGGTGCTGACCGCCGACGAGGCGCACCTGGAGGAGGTCATGCTGTGCCTGCGGCTCGCCGCCGGCCTGCCGTTGGAGGTGCTGGACCCCGCCGGCCGGGCGGGTGCCGAGCGTGCGCGGTCCGTCGGCCTGCTGGCCGACGCGGAGTACGCCGCCGGCCGGGCCGTGCTCACCCTGCGCGGCCGGCTGCTGGCCGATGCCGTGGTGCGTGACCTGCTGCCCTGACGGCAAGGCCGCCAGCGGTGCCAGCGGGCCGGGAGCCGTGTCGACCGGCCGCGGGAGCGGCCGGTCGAGGCTCACTTGATGAAGTTGGCGGACATCGGGTAGCGGTACAGCATGCCCTCGTTGGCCTTGACGCCGGCGATCACACCGAAGATGATGCCGATGATCATCGCGGCGATGCCGACCAGGAAGCCGATGATGACGCAGGTGAGGATCCACCCGATCACAGCGATCACCGACCAGAGGATCTGGAAGTTCAGGGCGGCGACCGCGTGGGCCCGGACGGTCGGCGACTGGTTACCGCGAGCCATGAGGGCGACCAGCGGGCCGACCCAGCCGAAGACGCCGCCCCCGAGGAACATTCCGAGCGCGCCGCCGAAGTGCGCGATCAGAGCCCAGGTCTTGTCCTCGTTGTTGGCGAAGCCGGCGGGGGCGCCGTAGGCGCCGCCGGCCGGGTAGCCGGGGCCGGGGGGTGGGTAGCCGCCGGGTGGTGGGTAGTCACCAGGCCCGCCGGGGGGTGGGTAGCCGCCGGGTGGTGGGTAGCCACCAGGCCCGCCGGGGGGCGGATAGCCGCCGGGCGGCGGATAGCCACCGGGGCCGGGTGCCCCGGACAGTGGTGCGGTGGGCTCGTCGGGGCCCTGCGGGCCGGGCTCTCCGGCGCCCGGAGGGCGAGGCGGTTCAGTCATGAGGATCACCGTAGGGGGAGACCGCAACGGTGCACCAGAGCGACACCGCCCCGGATGTCCGGATGATCGGCCCTGCCACCACCACGGGTGTCCGGACACACCACTCGTCCTTCGTTGATCATCGCGGTGGCGGACGCGCCGACGTAGACTGGCACTCGTTACAGTCGAGTGCCAGGCCGCCGCCCGGCAACCGGCGACCGACGCGCGACAAGGAGGTGGGGAGGTTGGGTCTCGACGACCGGAAGCTGGCGGTACTGCGTGCGATCGTCGAGGATTACGTCGCCACGCAGGAGCCTGTCGGCAGTAAGTCACTGGTCGAGCGGCACCAGCTCGGGGTCTCCCCGGCGACCGTCCGGAACGACATGGCGGTGCTGGAGGAGGAGGGCTACATCCGGCAGCCGCACACCAGCGCCGGCCGGGTGCCCACCGACCGTGGATATCGGCTCTTCGTGGACCGGCTGTCCCGGGTCAAGCCGCTCAGCCCGGCCGAGCGCAGGGCGATCGAGCGATTCCTGGTCGGCGCGGTCGACCTGGACGACGTGGTATACCGCACGGTGCGGCTGCTGGCCCAGCTGACCCGGCAGGTCGCCGTCGTGCAGTATCCGAGCCTGGCCCGCTCTTCGGTACGCCACCTGGAGCTGGTGCCCATCTCCAGCACCCGGCTGATGCTCGTCATGATCGCGGACACCGGTCGCGTCGAGCAGCGTCTGGTCGAGCTGCCCGGGCCGATCCCCGCCGGCGACGTCACCGACCTGCGCCAGCTGGTCAACGAGAAGCTGGTCGGCGCCCGGCTGTCCGACACGCCGCCGCTGGTGCAGTCGCTGGTCGACGAGGCCACGGCCGAGCGGCGCCCGGCGATGACCGCCCTCTCCACGGTGCTGCTGGAGACACTGGTCGAGCGGCACGAGGAGCGGATCGCGTTGGCCGGCACCGCCAATCTCGCCCGGGGCGGGCTGCTCGACTTCCAGGGTTCGCTGCGTCCGATCCTGGAAGCGCTGGAGGAGGAGGTCGTGCTCCTCAAACTCATCGGAGAAATCGAGCCGAGCGCGATGCGCGTTCGGATCGGCGACGAGAACGAGATCGATAACCTCCGCGCCACCTCGGTGGTCAGTACCGGTTACGGTCCGGGGGTCACCATCGTCGGTGGTCTTGGTGTGTTGGGACCGACCCGGATGGACTACCCCGGGACCATCGCCACGGTTCGCGCCGTGGCACGCTACGTGGGCGACCTGCTGGCCCAGAACTAGGCAGTACCGTCCGGCCGTCCGGGCCGGCGGCCGGCGTAACGCGAGACGAACATGAGGACACGGAACGCAGTGGCCAGGGACTACTACGGCATCCTCGGCGTGAGCCGGGAGGCCTCCGACGACGAGATCAAGCGTGCCTACCGGAAGCTCGCGCGCCAGTACCACCCGGATGTCAATCCGGACCCGGAGGCGCAGGAGAAGTTCAAGGACATCAACGCCGCATACGAGGTCCTCTCCGACGATCGGAAACGGCAGATCGTCGACCTCGGCGGTGACCCGCTCGCACCCGGCGGCGGAGGGCCCGGCGGTCCCGGCGGCCCCGGCGGGGCGGGCCCGTTCGTCGGCTTCCAGGACATCATGGACGCGTTCTTCGGCGGCGCCGCCGGCGGCGCCCGGGGTCCGCGTCCGCGTACCCGGCCCGGCGCCGACGCGATCCTGCGCCTCGAACTGGACCTGCACGAAACCGCGTTCGGCGTCGAGGCCCCGATCACGGTCGACACGGCTGTGCTCTGCACCACCTGCTCCGGCGCCGGCACCGCCGCCGGCACCCACCTGGCCACCTGTGAGGCCTGCGGTGGTCGGGGCGAGGTGCAGTCGGTGCAGCGTACCTTCCTGGGCCAGGTGGTCTCGGCCCGGCCCTGTACCGCCTGCCAGGGCTTCGGGACCACGATTCCGCAGCCGTGCCCGACCTGCGCCGGCGACGGCCGGGTGCGTACCCGCCGGTCGCTCACCGTCAAGATCCCGGCCGGTGTCGAGGACGGCATGCGGATCCGGCTGGCCCAGCAGGGCGAGGTCGGCCCCGGCGGCGGCACGGCCGGCGACCTCTACGTGGAGATCCACGAGCGGCCACACGACGTGTTCTCCCGGAAGGGGGACGACCTGCACTGCCGGGTGACCGTCCCGATGACGGCGGCCGCGCTGGGCACCCGACTGACCATCAAGACGCTCGACAGCGAGGAGCCGGTCGACGTGAAGTCGGGCACCCAGCCGGGCAGCACGCTGCGGCTCCGCGCCCGCGGCGTGCCGCATCTGCGTGGCACCGGCCGGGGCGACCTCTACGTTCACCTCGACGTGCGGACACCGACGAAGCTCGACGCGGACCAGGAGCGGGTGCTGCGCGAGTTCGCCAAGACCCGCGGCGAGGAGGTCGCCGAGTTGACCAAACAGGGCGGCTTCTTCTCCCGGATGCGCGACGCCTTCAACGGCCACGCCTGAACGGTCCGGACGCCGCCCGGGACGTTTGGCGGGTTGTCCGGGTCGCCACCGTGGTGGCGTGCGGCGCGGCGGTGTGCCGGGTGCAGTGGGTGCGGCGCGGCTGTTGCGCGGCGGTGTGCCGGGTGGCCGGCGTACCTGTGACCGCCCGGGGCCGCTAGCCTGTTGATCGTGTCCGCGCCGCTGTTCCTGGTCGAGTCGCTGCCCATCGCCGACGCGATGACGCTCGGCGGCCCCGAGGGGCACCATGCCGCCACCGTCCAGCGGTTGCGGGTCGGCGAGGAACTCCTGCTCGCCGACGGGCACGGTGGTACGGCCACCGCAGTGGTCACCGCCGTCGGCCGGGGCGTCCTCGACCTCCGGGTCACCTCGCGGGGGTACGTCGACGCGCCGGTCCCGCGTCTCGTCGTGGTGCAGGGTCTCGCCAAGGGAGACCGGGGCGAACTGGCGGTGCAGGCGATGACCGAGGTCGGGGTGGACGAAGTCGTGCCCTGGTCGGCTTCCCGATCAGTGGTGCGGTGGCGGGGCGAGCGGGGCGTCCGGGCCCGGGAGAAGTGGGCCGTCACCGCCCGGGAGGCGGCCAAGCAGGCCCGCCGGCCGTGGCTACCGGTGGTGGCCGGGGCGCCGGACGAATCGACCGAGACCGTGGCCCGGCGGCTCTCCGGTGCCGCCGCCGCGTTCGTCCTCCACGAGGCGGCCGAGGATCGGCTGACCATGGCCGAGTTGCCCGATGCCGGTGAGATCGTGTTGGTCGTGGGCCCGGAGGGCGGCATCACCGACGCTGAGGTCGGCGTCTTCGTCGAAGCCGGCGCCCGCCCGGTCCGCCTCGGCCCGACCGTGCTCCGTACCTCGACGGCCGGCATCGCCGCCCTGTCCCTGCTCGCCGCCCGCCTCTTGCGCTGGTGACCCGAGCACCCCTGGAATTCGTCGCGCCGATGGGGGCCCTTCCTTACACTGCCCCGGTGAGCACACCTCATTGTCTGTTCTGCCGCATCGTCGCCGGGGAGATCCCGGCCACCGTCGTCCGGGAGACGCCCAGTACGCTCGCCTTCCGTGACATCGGCCCCAAGGCGCCGGTGCACGTGCTGGTGATCCCGAAGGAGCACTACGCCGACGTGGCCACCCTCGCCCAGGGTGACCCGGGGCTCGCCGGCCAGGTGCTCGCCACCGCCGCCGCGGTGGCGGAGGACGAGGGGCTGCTCGGCGACGGCTTCCGGCTGATGTTCAACACCGGGGCGTATGGCGGCCAGGAGGTCTTCCACGTGCACGCGCATCTGCTCGGTGGCGCTCCGCTCGGCCCGATGCTGGCCCGGGATCTTGCGTGACACCGGTCGGTGACCGGCTCGACCGGATGGTACGGCGGGTCCAGGCGCGGGCCCGGGTGCCGGCGGTCGCGGCGGCCCTGCACCGTGCCGATCGTCCGTTGTGGACGTGCACGGTCGGTGGCACCGGCAACGACACCGCGCTGGATCCGCAGACCCGGTTCCGGATCGGCTCGGTGACCAAGACCTTCACGGCCGTCCTGACGATGCAGTGCCGCGACGACGGCCTGCTCGACCTGGACGACCCGCTGAGTCGGCACCTGGATCTGCCGGCCCACGGCGAGTTGACCATCCGGCGGTTGCTGTCGCACACCTCGGGCCTGCAGCGCGAGCCGTACGGCGATGTCTGGGACACCCTGCGCGCGCCGGACATCGACCAGCTCATGGCTGATCTTTCCCGGGCCGAACGGGTGCTGCCCAACGGTCGCCGCTATCACTACTCGAACCTCGGCATGGCGCTGCTCGGCCACCTGGCCGGCACGCTGCGCGGCGGGACCTGGACGGAAGTCCTCGCCGAGCGGGTGCTGACGCCGCTGGGGCTGACCGCGACCACGGCGGAACCCGGTCGTCGGGCCGCGACCGGGTTCTTGGTCGACGAGTACTCCGACGAGGCGCACCCGGAGCCGCCCACCGACTTCGGCGCGGTCGGCCCGGCCGCACAGTTGTGGAGCACAGCGGGCGATATGGCCCGTTGGGCGGCCTTCCTGGCCGACCCGGCGGCGCTCGACGTGGCTGGCCGGGTGCTCTCGCCCGCCACCCTGGAGGAGATGCGCTGGCCGGCGACGGTCACCGACGAGACGCTCTGGGCCGGCGGGTTCGGGCTGGGGCTGATCATGGTGCCGCAGGGCCAGCGGATCATGCATGTCGGCCACGACGGCGCTATGCCCGGTTTTCTCGCCGGAGTATACGGCCGCCGGGGCGGCGAGGGCACCGCCGGCGCGATGGGTGCGGCGGTACTCGGCTCCTCCGGCACCGCCGGCGAGTTGTTCGAGCTGCCGCACCGGCTACTCGCCGCCGCCGCGGAGCACGACCCGGCCGAGATCGCTCCCTGGCGGCCCGGTCCGCCGGCCCCGCCGGAGGTCCGCGGTCTGCTCGGCCGTTGGTGGGGCGAGGGCTTCGAGTATGTGTTCAGCTGGCATGACGGTGCGCTGCGCGCTCGGGCGGCGGATGATCCGGCCGGCAAGCCGCCGGCCGTCTTCGCCCCGCTACCGGACCGCCCGGAGGTCTACCGGACGGTTTCCGGTCGGGAGGTGGGTGAGCTGCTGCGGCTCACCCGCGACGGGAACGGGACAGTGGTCCGGCTGCACTGGGCGACCTACCGTTTCACCCGGACCCAGGAGACCTTCGATCGTCACACCTTCCGCGTCCCGTGACCCGCACCCCACCTCGTCGATCTTGCGGTTCCGTCGGGAGGGGCGACGCGCAGGCGACCAGAAGTGCAAGATCGCGGGGTTGGGGCATGGTGGGGTGGTGGCCCGGGAAATGGGCGCGGTGTCGGCGCTGTTGAACGGATACGATGGGAGCAACGCCCGCACGCCGTGCCGCCCGGCCCGGCGCCGAGACGAGAGCAGGTGGCTCAGGGCCACTCGGCCCGACCTATGACCAGCACCTCACCTCCCGGCCCGCCCCGGGCGCAGACCAGGATCACCGTTCCTGATTCGAAGATCATGGTCAATCTCCTCGGCGCGGGTGACGAGATCCTGCGACTGGTCGAGCGTTCGGTCAACAGCGACGTGCACGTCCGGGGCAATGAGATCACGATCACCGGCGTGCCCGCGGACAACGCCCTCGCCGAGCGGCTCTTCGGCGAACTGCTCGAACTCATCGAGAAAGGTGAGACCCTGACCACTGACGCCGTCCGGCGTACCGTCGGCATGCTCGAGCAGGGCAGCGCCGAGCGGCCCGCCGAGGTCCTGACACTCAACATTCTCTCCCGGCGCGGTCGCACCATCCGCCCCAAGACGCTCGGGCAGAAGCGCTACGTCGACGCGATCGACGCGCACACCATCGTCTTCGGCATCGGCCCGGCCGGCACCGGCAAGACCTACCTCGCGATGGCGAAGGCGGTCCAGGCGCTGCAGGCCAAGCAGGTCAACCGGATCATCCTCACCCGGCCGGCGGTCGAGGCGGGTGAGCGGCTGGGCTTTCTGCCCGGCACCCTCAACGAGAAGATCGACCCGTACCTGCGGCCGCTCTACGACGCACTGCACGACATGCTCGACCCGGACTCGATCCCGAAGCTGATGGCGGCGGGAACGATCGAGGTGGCGCCGTTGGCGTACATGCGTGGTCGTACGCTCAACGACGCGTTCATCATCCTGGACGAGGCGCAGAACACCACGCCCGAGCAGATGAAGATGTTCCTCACCCGACTCGGCTTCGGCTCCAAGATCGTCGTCACGGGTGACGTCACGCAGGTGGACCTTCCCGGTGGGACGACCAGCGGTCTACGGGTCGTCCGGGAGATCCTCAGCAACGTGGAGGACGTGCACTTCGCCCAGCTGTCCAGCTCCGACGTGGTTCGGCACCGGCTGGTCGGGGAGATCGTCGACGCGTACGCCCGCTGGGACGCCGAGCGCGACAACCAGCAGGCGCAGAGCGTGCACGCCGTGCCCGGGCGGTCCGCCCAGGGCGGCGGCCGGGCCGGCCGGCGCCGCTAACGACTGCGAAGGAAGACAGTTGTCCATCGAGATCGCCAACGAGTCCGGCGTCGACGTCGACACCGACGCCGTGCTCGCCGTCGCCCGGCACGCCCTTGACGAGATGGGGGTCAACCCGCTCGCCGAGCTGTCCGTGCTGCTCGTCGACATCGACTACATGACCGAGTTGAACCACCGGTGGATGGGTGGGGACGGCCCCACGGACGTGCTCGCCTTCCCCATGGACGAGGGCAGCGTCGACCACGGGCCGGGGGAGAACGCCGCCCCCGGCGCCGAGCCCGCGCTGCTCGGCGACATCGTGCTCTGCCCCGAGGTGGCGGCCAAGCAGGCGGCCACCGCCGGGCATTCCGCCGCCGACGAGCTGCACCTGCTCACCGTGCACGGGGTGCTGCACCTGCTCGGCTACGACCACGCCGAGCCGGAGGAGGAGCGGGAGATGTTCGCGCTCCAGGCCCGGCTGCTGGCCAGCTGGCGGTCGACCCGCTCCCGGTGATGTCCACCCACGCCGCGGCGGCCGGCGCGACCGGCCTGCCCGACCTGCAACTGATCTTCTTCGCGGCCGGCCTGGTTGTGCTCGCCGGCCTGATCGCGATGACCGAGGCGGCGCTCGCCGCCGTCTCCCCGGCACGGGCCGCCGAGCTGGCCCGGGACGGCGCGCGCGGCGCTCGTGCCCTGCAGGCCGTCGCCGGTGACGTGGTCCGTCACCTCAACCTGCTGCTACTGCTGCGGCTGCTCGCCGAGTTGAGCGCGACCACCCTGGTGGCGCTCGTCGCGGTCGACACCTTCGGCGCCGGCGGGCGCGCCGCGCTGGTCACCGCCGGGGCGATGACCGTGGTGAGCTTCGTCGTGGTCGGCGTCGGACCGCGTACCCTTGGCCGCCAGCACGCCTATGCGGTCGGCCGGGCGGTCGCCCCGCTGGTGCGTTGGCTGGGGCGGGCGCTCAACCCGCTTGCCTCGCTGCTGATCCTCATCGGCAACGCGGTTACGCCCGGGCGCGGCTTCCGGGAGGGACCGTTCGCCACCCAGGTGGAGCTGCGTGAACTGGTGGATCTTGCCGAGCAGCGCGGTGTGGTGGAGCACGGCGAGCGGCAGATGATCCACTCGGTCTTCGCGCTCGGCGACACCATCGCCCGAGAGGTGATGGTGCCGCGTACCGAAATGGTGTGGATCGAGCGGCACAAGACCCTCTCCCAGGCCCTGGCGCTCTTCCTGCGCTCCGGCTTCTCCCGGATCCCGGTGATCGGTGAGAGCGTCGACGACGTGCTCGGCGTGCTCTACCTCAAGGACCTGATTCGGCGTACCCAGGGTGGCGCACAGGCCGACCGGCAGGTCGCGGTCGCCGAGCTGATGCGTCCTGCCACCTTCGTGCCGGAGTCCAAGCCGGTCGATGACCTGCTCTCCGAGATGCAGGCCGCCCGCAACCACCTGGTCATCGTCGTCGACGAGTACGGCGGTACCGGTGGCCTGGTCACCATCGAGGACATCCTGGAGGAGATCGTCGGCGAGATCACCGACGAGTACGATGTCGAGCGACCGCCCGTCGAGCACCTCGACGACGGCGCCGTGCGGGTCACCGCGCGGCTGCCCGTGGAGGATCTCGGCGAGCTGTTCGACACTGACCTGCCCGCCGACGAGGTGGAGACGGTGGGCGGCCTGCTCGCCCAGTCCCTGGGCCGGGTCCCGATCCCCGGCGCCGAGGTGGAGGTGGCTGGCCTGCGGCTCCTTGCCGAGGGCACCACCGGTCGGCGTAACCGGATCGACACCGTGCTGGTGCGCCGGGTGGAACCGGCCGGCCAGCAGGGCGACCCGGGCCGCGACGAGCCGGCCGAGACCCGGGACACCACCGACCGAGCCGAGGAGAGGCAACCCGCCGATGCCTGAGTCACCTGCCGCACCGACCGAGTCGTCGATCCCGGTGGAGCTGAGCGCCGAGGACGCCAAGCTGGTGGTCCTGGCGCGTGGCGCGCGGGGCCGGACCGGCGCCGTCGAGGGCGCCGCGGTCCGGGACCAGGACGGCCGGACCTACGCCGCGGCCAGCGTCGCGCTGCCGTCGCTGGCGTTGACCGCACTCCAGCTCGCCGTCGCTTCGGCGGCTGCGGCCGGGGCCAGCCGGCTGGAGGCCGCGGTGGTGGTGACCGAGGCGTCGACGCTGGACGGCGCCGGGCACGCCGCGGTCCGCGACCTCGCCGCCGACGCGCCGATCCACCTGGCGGCGCCCGACGGCAGCGTCCTCGGCACGGTGGTCGAGTGAGGCCGGAGGAGTTGCAGGTGCGGCCGTACCGGGCCGGGTTCGCCTGCTTCGTGGGGCGGCCGAACGCCGGCAAGTCGACGCTGACCAACGCGATCGTCGGGCAGAAGATCGCCATCACGTCGAACAAGCCGCAGACCACCCGGCACGTCATCCGGGCGGTGCTGCACCGGCCCGACTCGCAGCTGGTGCTGGTGGACACCCCGGGCCTGCACCGCCCGCGTACGCTGCTCGGCGAACGCCTCAACGACCTGGTCCGGCAGACCTGGAGCGAGGTAGACGTGATCGGCCTCTGCATCCCGGCCGACGAGCCGATCGGTCGGGGCGACCGGTTCATCACCGGCGAGTTGGCCGAGCTGAAGGCCACCGTCCTCGCCGTGGTCACCAAGACCGACCTGGTGGACCGCAAGCGGCTGGCGGAGCAGCTGCTTGCGGTGAGCGAGCTGGGCGAGTTCGCCGACGTGGTGCCGGTCAGCGCGGTCTCCGGGCATCAGCTCGACACGCTGGTGGACGTGATGACCGGTCATCTGCCGGAGTCGCCGCAGCTCTACCCGGACGACATGCTCACCGACGACCCGGAGCAGGTGCTGGTCGCGGAGCTGATCCGGGAGGCGGCGCTGGAAGGCGTCCGCGACGAACTGCCCCATTCCATCGCGGTGGTGGTGGAGGAGATGATCCCTGAGGGGCAGGTCATGAAGATCTACGCCGACGTCTACGTCGAGCGGCCGAGCCAGAAGGCGATCGTGATCGGCCATCGGGCCAGCCGCCTCAAGGACGTGGGCACCCGGGCGCGGCGGCAGATCGAGGAACTGCTCGGCACCCGGGTCTACCTCGACCTGCACGTCCGGGTGGCGAAGGACTGGCAGCGCGACCCGAAGCAGCTGCGCAAGCTCGGCTTCTGAACTCGGGACGGGCGTGGCGGCCCGCCGTGACGTTCGGAGACTGGGGGGAGCGGGATACGCGCCGGCCCGGGGACATCTTGCCGTGCTGGTACGCACGTGCGAGGCTGTCCGGGCCGAGGGGGCGATCTGATCAGGAAGCTGGTGGACGAGTGATGACCGAGCCGCGATGGCGCTCCTTCGTCGCGGCCCCGCCGCAGCACTGACCAGCGTGGCGCTGACCCGGCTGGTCCGGCCGCAACGACCAGTGGCGTGGTGCGTGCCTCGTCCCGGAACGCGAAGTCCCGTGCCGGTCGTCCGACCCCGTTACGCCCGGGCGTGTGGAAAGTTTCACGTCGACCCGGGTTTCTCAGCTGGTTCCCAGGTACGTGTCGGAGGGTAGGAGCGCTTGTCCTCCCCCCACCCCTGGACACAGATGTGACCCCCTGATGCGGAATCGATACCTGGACCTGCTGCGCTGCCTGGCGATCGTGCGGGTCGTCGTCTACCACGTGACCGGCTGGGCGGCGCTGACCCTCGTCTTCCCGGCGATGTCGGTGATGTTCGCCCTGGCCGGTTCGCTGATGGCGGCGTCGCTGCGGCGGTCCGGGACGCCGGCGGTCGGCCGCCGGTTGCGCCGGTTGCTGCCGTCGCTGTGGGTGCTCGCCGCGGTCTTCGTCCCGGCCATGGTGCTCACCGGGCTGCCGTTGACCCCGAAGGTACTGCTCTGGCTGTTCCCGGTCGCCGACCCACCGGCCAACCACTGGGGTGCCCTGGCGCTCAGCCCGATCTGGTACCTGCGCGACTACCTGTGGTTCGTACTCGCCTCGCCGGCCGCGTTGTGGCTGTTCCGGCGGGCTCCGCTGCCCACCCTGCTCGCTCCGTACGCCCTGCTGCTGGCGATCGAACTCGGCGTGTACCCGAACCCGCCGGTGGCGGTCCAGCAGTTCGGGCTGTACTTCGGCGCCTGGCTGCTCGGCTTCGCCCACGAGGACGGAATGCTGCGTCGACTCGCCAACCGGGTGCTCTGGCCCGCTGCCGCGGGGCTCGTCGCGGCCGGTGGGACGTGGATCTTCACCCACCACGGGCCGCGCGGCTACGACATCAACGACATCCCGCTCGGCAACGCCCTCTGGTCGGCCGGCTTCATCCTGGCCACGCTCGGCCGGGCGCCGGCGAGCGCGGCATGGGTCGATCGCAGCGCGTTGGTCGGCCGGGTGGTGACGATCTTCAACCGGCGGGCGTTGACCATCTACCTCTGGCACATGGCGTTCGTCGTTGCGCTCACCCCGCTGGTGAACGTGGTCGGCTGGTCGCACCAGGATCCGCTGGGCCTGACGATCCGGGTGGTGCTGGTCTTCCTCCTGGTCGGCGTCGTCACCGTACTCTTCGGGTGGGTGGAGGACATCGCCGCCCGGCGCCGGCCGGAGTTGATCCCGGGCGCGCGGCGTCCGGCTCCGGCCGGCCCAGGAACGTCGGAGCGGCCGGCGGAACCGGTTCCGGCCGAGCGATCCGGCGGGCGGGCACGCCGGGCGGCGGTGCCGGCGCAGCGGACGCCGGAATCCGGCCGGGCCGAGATCAACGCTGGCTGATCCGCTGGTTCCCGCTGCCGGTGGCGACGTCGAGCATCAGCGTCGCGGTCGGCGTGTCCGGCACGTCCAGCTCTGCGCGGCCCGAGCCGATCTCGGAGCGCACCTGGTAGCTACCGGCCGGGACGACCAGCTCGACGTCTCCGCTGGAGGAGTGCGCCCGGACCGACGCCGGCGTGGCCAGCTCCACGGTCACCTGGCCGGAACTCGTTTCGGCGTCGACCACGGCCCCGATACGGCGGGCCGTGATGTCGCCGGACGACGCCCGCAGCGTCACCGGCGTGGCCACGTCGACCACCTCGATGTCGCCGGAGCCGGTCTCGACCCGGACCGGGCCCCCGGCTCCGGCGACCCGGACGTCACCGGAGCCGACCTTCAGGTCCACCGCGCCGGTCCGGGTCACGTCGACGTTCCCCGAACCGGTCTTGCCCTGCACCGCGACGCCCGGCGGGGCGACCACCTCGTACGAGAGGCTGCACCGGGGACCGCAGCCGGTGTCCAGCACCAGCTCCGCGTCGTCGATCCGGTACGTCGTCTCCGGCTGGGCACCCTGGTAGCGCATCACCCGCTTGACGCGCACCGATCCGGCGGGGCCGGTGGCCCGGACGACCACGTCACCCGAACCGGGCAGGACCCGCACGGTGGTGATCTCCACCGTCTCGGTGGCGTCGAAGTCGAGGCGGCGGAACGACAGGTTGTCGCATCCGGCGACGACGATCAGTGCGGCGGCCGCCAGCGTGGCGGTGCTCCGGTGCAGTGCCATGGCGAGGACGCTACGGCCGCACGCCGGCTGCCCGCATCGGGGGTCGTCCGCGCGTCCACCCCGAACCGACCCTGATTTCCCACCCCGAGGGAGAATGACCCGATGGCCGGGTACCGCCGACAGCTCTACCGCGACGACGCGGTGGTGCTACGTGTGCAGAAGCTCGGCGAGTCCGACCGGATCATCACGCTGCTCACCCGCCGGCACGGGCGGCTGCGGGCGGTGGCTCGCGGGGTGCGGCGTACCACCAGCAAGTTCGGGGCCCGGCTGGAGCCGTTCGGCCACGTCGATCTCCAGCTCGCCGGTGACCCCACGGGAAACCAGGGCAGCTCGCTGCACACGGTCAGCCAGGTCGAGGGGATCGAACTGTACGGCAAGCGCCTCCTCGGCGACTACCCCCGCTACACGGCGGCCAGCGCGATCTGCGAGACCGCCGAGCGGCTCACCCCGGTGGAACGGGAGCCGTCGCCGCGGCTGTTCCAGCTCACCCTCGGTGCCCTGCGGGCCCTGGCCGGCGGGGTGCACGCCACCACGCTGGTGCTGGACGCGTACCTGCTGCGCGGCATGGCTCTGGCCGGCTGGTCGCCGGCGCTCGGCGCGTGCGCGGTCTGCGGCACGCCGGGACGGCACCGGGCCTTCTCCGTCCCCGCCGGGGGCGCGGTCTGCCCGGACTGCCGTCCGCCCGGCGCCGCCCACCCGGCGCCGGCCACGATCGACCTGATGTCCGCGCTGGCCACCGGCGACTGGCGGGTCGCCGACGCGGCCGAGACCGGCGTACGGCGGGAGTGCAGCGGCCTGGTCGCGGCGCACCTGCAGTGGCACCTGGAACGCGCGTTACGCTCGCTGCCACTGGTCGACCGGGGTGCTCCGGCGGCCGGGGCCGCTGCACCGCCATCGGACGCGAGCAGAAAGAGAGTGGAGTGATCCGACCGACGAGGAGCACCCGGCGCGAGCCGGTGCCGCCGACCCCGCACCCGTCTGGCGCCCGCCCGCCGGCGCTGCCGCCGGAGGCGCTGCCGCGTCACGTCGCGGTGGTGATGGACGGCAACGGCCGGTGGGCCAAGCAGCGGGGCCTGCCCCGCACGAAGGGACACGAGGCGGGCGAGTTCTCCCTCTTCGACACCATCGAGGGCGCGATCGAACTGGGTGTCCCGTGCCTGTCGGCGTACGCGTTCTCCACCGAGAACTGGCGGCGATCGCCGGACGAGGTGCGTTTCCTGATGGGCTTCAACCGGGACGTGATCCGCCGCCGCCGGGACCAGCTCGTCGACCTCGGCGTCCGCGTCGTCTGGTCCGGGCGGGCCGGCCGGCTGTGGAAGAGTGTGATCTCCGAACTGCAGATCGCCGAGGAGATGTCCCGGGGCAACTCGACGCTGACCCTGCAGTTCTGTGTCAACTACGGTGGGCGGGCCGAGATCGCCGATGCCGCCGCCGCCATCGCACGGGACGCCGTGGCCGGTCGGCTGGACCCGGCGAAGGTCACCGAGAAGACCATCGCGAAGTACCTCTACCACCCCGAACTCCCCGACGTGGACCTCTTCCTGCGCCCCTCCGGCGAGCAGCGCACGTCGAACTTCCTGCTCTGGCAGACCGCGTACGCTGAGCTGGTCTTCCTGGACACCCTCTGGCCGGACTTCGACCGCCGGCACCTCTGGTACGCCTGCGAGTTGTACGCCCAGCGGGACCGCCGGTTCGGCGGCGCGCTGCCCAACCCGGTGGCACCCACCACCTGACGTACCCGCCCCGCGGGGTGCGCCTGGGCGAGAGATCGGAGCGCTGGCCGCCGGGAAGCCCGTACCGGCCTGGGCGTCCACCGAGACTGGGCAGCGCGCCTGGTGACCCGCGGCGCGGCGAGATCCGCGCCGCTTTGTGGCGTGGGTCGAAGCAGAGCACCTGGTGCCGTCAGGTGTCCGGCCGCCGGCTCGGGCCGGCGGCCGGACAGACACCTGGCGGGGCGGCGCGCTCAGGCGTCGACCTCGCGGCGGTCGGGCGTGGCCCACAAGGTGTGGAAGGAACCGTCGCGGTCCACCCGGCGGTACGTGTGGGCACCGAAGTTGTCGCGTAGGCCCTGGATCAGCGCGGCCGGCAGGCGCTCCGCGCGCAGGGCGTCGAAGTAGGCCAGGGACGACGCGAACGCCGGTGCCGGCACCCCGGCCCGGGCCGCCTCGGCGACCACCCGCCGCCAGCTCGGCACGCCGTCGCGGACCGTGTCGGCGAACCACGGCGCCACCAGCAGGGTGGTCAGGTCCGGCTGGTCGTCGTACGCCTGGCGGATCCGGTCCAGGAAGCGCGCCCGGATGATGCACCCGCCTCGCCAGATGGTGGCGGTGCCGCCCAGGTCGATGTCCCAGTCGTACTCGGCGCTGCCGGCACGGATCTGGTCGAAGCCCTGGGCGTACGCGACGATCTTGCTGGCCAGCAGTGCGCGCCGCACGTCCTCGACGAAGGTCGCCCGGTCGTCGACCCGCCATGCGGTGCCGTCGGCGGGGAAGGCTTGGCGGGCCGCCTCCCGCTGGCCGGCGTGACCACTGAGGGACCGGGCGAACGTCGCCTCGGCGATGCCGGTGATCGGGATGCCCAGGTCGAGTGCGCTCTGCACGGTCCAGCGACCGGTGCCCTTCTGCTCGGCCTGGTCGAGCACCACGTCGACGAATGCCCGGCCGGTGCTCGCGTCGGTGTGCCCGAGCACGTCAGCGGTGATCTCGATGAGGAAGGACTCCAGCTCCCCGGTGTTCCACTCCCGGAAGATCTCCGCGATCTCCGCCGGCTCGGCGCCCAGACCCGCCCGCAGTAGGTCGTACGCCTCGGCGATGAGCTGCATGTCGGCGTACTCGATGCCGTTGTGGACCATCTTCACGAAGTGCCCGGCACCGTCCGGCCCGACATGTCGGCAGCACGGCTCGCCGTCGACCTGCGCGGCGATCCGCTCGAAGATCGGCCCGAGCTTGCGGTACGACTCGGCCGATCCGCCGGGCATGATGCTCGGCCCGCGCAGCGCCCCCTCCTCACCGCCCGAGACGCCGGTGCCGACGAAGTGCAGCCCCTGCTTGCGTAGCGCCTCCTCGCGCCGCCGGGTGTCGGCGAAGTGGGCGTTGCCGCAGTCCACGATGATGTCGCCGGCGTCGAGCAGCGGGACGATCTCGTCGATGACCGCGTCGGTCGGCCCGCCGGCCTTGACCATGACGATCACCGCCCGGGGTCGCTCCAGCGCGGCGACGAAGTCGGCCAGCGACTCGGCGGGCACGAACCGCCCCTCGTCCCCGTGCTCGGCGACGAGACTGCGGGTACGCTCCGGCGACCGGTTGTGCACCGCCACGGTGAATCCGTTGCGGGCCAGGTTCCGGGCCAGGTTGCGGCCCATCACCGCCAGCCCGGTCACCCCGATCTGGGCCCTTGCCTGTTCGACCATCCGCTCTGCCGCCCTTCGCCGTCAACATCCTGCCGTTGCGACCGTATCGCGGTGCCCGCCGACCGGTGCAGGGTCGTCGACAGCCGGTAGCCCTGGGCACGCGTCCGGTGCTGGCGGCGGGCCGAACCCGGTGCCGTCGCGCTCCGCTGTCGGCCCCGGAGGAGTCCTGGAGACCGCCCGGCGGCGCGGGACGGGAAGGCGGTCGCACCGCCGGACCAAATCGGGTGCGGCGGTCGGTCCGGCCGGGTAGCGTGCGGGCATGCGCATCTGACGCCCCATCTGTCGAGCCGGTCCGCCGCCCCGCGCCGCGGTCCGCGTGCTCCCGGGCGTCCGCATTCACCCTCCGCCGTGACGGCGGTGTCCGCCGTCGACCCGGGCAGCAGTTCCGAATCCGACCGACCGTCCCCGCGACGGTCCCGACCCGTGGACCGCGGATCGAGGTTCACAGATCAAGGAGGCACCGGATGGCTGCCAGGCGCAATCCGAAGAAGCCCCATACCACCCGACCCACCCCGCCGGTGGCGGACCTGACCCCGGTCAACCTCGACTCGGCCGGTCAGCCGACCAGCGGACGGAAGGTGCCGAGCAGGACGCTGGCGGTCAGCGCGGCACCCGCCAGGGCAGCCGCGCCGGCGACCAGGAACGCGTCGGCGAGTCCGAAGTGCTGGCGCCGTGCCACGGTACGGCCGGTGGCGGCGTCGAAGCCGCGGGCGTCCATCGCCACCGCCAGTCGGGTGCCCCGCCGGATCGCGCCGACCAGCAGCGTGAACGCGGTCGAGGCGAACAGGCGCAGCCTGGCCAGCGGGTCACGGCCGGCGTCCACGCCCCGGGCCCGCCGCGCCATGCTGATCGTCTGCCACTCCTCGCCGAGCAGCGGCACCAGCCGGAACGCGGCCAGCGCGCCGTAGGCGAACCGGGCGGGCGCCTTCGCGTTCTGCACCAGCGCGTCGGCCAGGTCGGTCGGGTCCGTGGTGGCGACCACGATCACCCCGGGCAGGGCTACCGCGAACATGCGCAGCACCAAGCCGAGCGTGGTCAGCAGCACGCCGGTGGTCACCACCGCCGGCCCCGCCTCGACGAGGACGCGGCCGGATCGCTCGGCGGCGAAGAGCACCATCGTGGCCAGGATGCCGCCGCCACTCGCCAGCAGCGGCCACGCTCGCCGGGTGAGCGTTCCCAGGCGTACCCCGAACAGCGGTAGCACGGCCAGCTCGACGGCGATGGCGATGGCTGGTGCCACCGGGTCCAGGGTGGCGATGAGGGCGGTCGAGAAGACCAACGCCGCCGCGAGCTTCGCCACCGGGTTCCGCCGGGCCAGGGGCGCGCCTGGTCGGGCGACGGGTTCGAGATCGGTCACGACCTCTCCTCGCGTGTTGCCGTCGGACGGGTCATCGGCGTTCCAGGAGTACCTGGCGGTCGGCCAGGGCCGCCACGAAGTCCATGTCGTGCGTCACCGCGGCCACGGCGTGCCCGGTGTCCCGTAGTTCGGCGAGGAGGTCCACCAGTTCCCGCCAGGTCCTCCGGTCCTGCCCGAAGGTGGGCTCGTCGCAGATCACCAGGCGGGGCGCGGTGGCCAGGGCGGTCGCCACGCTCAGTCGCCGTGCCTCGCCACCGGAGAGGGTGTACGGGTTCGCCGCGGCCAACGACGTCAGCCGCAGCCGGTCGAGGAGGCCGTCGACCGTGGCGCGGACCTCGGGCTCGGGCCGGCCGGTGCGGCGAGGGCCGAGTGCCAGCTCGTCGAACACCGTCCTGGTGACGAACTGGTGCTCCGGGTCCTGGAAGACCGAACCGATCCGGCGGGCCAGCGCCGCTGCCCGCCAGCGGTGCGGGGGAGTGGCGGCGTCGTCGCCGGCCAGCGCCGCGGTGGCGGTGGCCCGTCCCCGGCCCGGCTTGAGCAGCCCGCCCAGCAGGAGTGCGAGGGTGGACTTCCCGGTGCCGTTGGGGCCGCGGACGGCGAGTACTTCGCCGGCGTGTACCGCCAGGTCGACGGTGCCGAGCCGGGGCGGCAGGCCGAGCCGTTCGGCGGTGAGCAGTAGGTCGCCGGCCGGCGTTGTGGCCCGTCGGGGTGGCACCGGGCGGCCGGGCACCCAGACCCCGTCCTCGGCGAGGGCGTCGCCGTGCGCGCCGAAGACGGTCTCCGGCGTGCCGTCGGCGCGGACGCCGCCCCCCGGTTCCAGGACGACCACCCGGTCCACCAGGGGCAGGGCGTCGGCCACCCGGTGCTCGACGAGAAGCAGGCTGGTGTCCTGGTCGAGTGCCTGGGCCACGGCACTGCGGACCAGGTTCGCGCCGGTCGGGTCCAGGTTGGCGGTGGGCTCGTCGAGCAGCAGCAGCCCGGGTCGCAGGGCGAGTGCCCCGGCCAGCGCGAGGCGCTGCTGCTCGCCGCCGGAGAGCGCGGCCGTGGGGCGGTCCCGGTGGTACGGGAAGCCGACCCGGCGCAGCGCCTCGTCCACCCGGGGCCAGATCTCGTCGGCGGGCACCCCGCGGTTCTCCAGCCCGAACGCGACGTCGTCGCCGGAGCGCGCCATCACCAACTGGCTCTCCGGGTCCTGGAAGACGACGCCGACCCGCTCCCTGGCTTTGCGCGGGTCCAGCCCGTCGATCTCGACGGTGCCTTCCTGCTCGCCCGAGTCCTCCGGCAGCAGCCCGGCCAGCGCCGCCAGCAGGGTGCTCTTGCCCGCCCCCGACGGACCCAGCAGGAGCACCCGTTCCCCGTGCCCGATCCGCAGGTCGACCCCGCGGACCGCCCAGCGTCGCCGCCCGGCGTGCCGCCACCCGAACCCTCGCAGCGTGACGGCGCTCATGGCCATCCCAGTCCCCACCCCACCTCACTGATCGTGAAGTCTGCTGTGCCGAGGGGGGCCCAGATCGCCGTCAACTTCATGATCAATGGTGTGGGCGGTCAGATGGTGGCGCGGTCGCGGCCGGCGGGGAAGCGGTCCAGTGCTCCGGTGCCGGCGAGGGCGCGAGTCAGGGACCAGGCGCCGATGCCCGCGACGACGGTGGCGCTGAGGACGGTGATCACGAAGATTGGCAGTCGCACGTTCCACAGGTCGAGGGCGGCGTAGTACCGGATCTGGTCGAAGATCGCCGCCGCCAGGCCGGCGAGGGCGCCGGAGAGCAGGGCGGCGGGCAGCCGGAACGAGTGGTACCGGAAGGCGGCGAAGCCCAGCTCGGCACCCACGCCCTGGAACGCCCCCTGGAGGATCGCCATGGTGCCCCACTGGCTGCCGAGCAGGACCGAGACGAACGCGGCCAGGAACTCGCAGTAGAAGGCCGCGCCGGGCCGGCGGATCACCAGACCACCCAGTGCGCCGGGGAGCAGCCAGAGGCCGTAGAGGACCGACTGCGCCGGCGGGAAGAAGGCGAAGGCGCCCTCGGTGGCGGTCCAGACGAAGCCCCAGGCCCAGAAGATGACGCCGAAGGCGACGGCGATCACCGAGGCGACCACGATGTCGACGGTCCGCCACCGGGTGTCGGCGGGTTTCATGGTGGTTCCTCCCAGTCCTGCTGCCGCGAACCAGGAGACGACGCACGCCGCGCCCGGCTTGGCCGGACGGCGGCGCGGCTGGAGGTCGACCGAACTTCCTGCGCTGGCATTACCCAGATCAGGTTCGAGGGTCTGCGGGCGTGCCCGCACTCTCAGCGACGTGCGCTCCCCTGTCGGATGTGACGTTGTCCCGCCGACGCTAACACCCCTGAAGATCACCCAGCAAAGTGATCTTCCGGCAGGCCGGCGCCCGGGTGGGGGGTCACCTCGTGGATTCCATCGACGGACCCTGTTGCGGGCCGGTAGTCTCAGGCCGCCGGTCCGCCACCTGGCAGAGGGAAGGGCACGTGACACCGGAGAAACCCGACGACGCCGCACCGGTCGGCCTGGCCGTACCGGAGGCACCGCCAGCGACGGGGCCGGCGCCGGCCGGCGACCGGCCGCGACGGTGGCTGGGGGACCGGATCGGATCGGTCGAGATCCTCGCCGCGCTGCTGGTGCTCTTGATCATCGCCCGGGAGTCGCTCGCCGGAGCGCTCGCCACGCCCCGATTGCAGACCTGGACCACGGTCTTCGTCTCGGTCATGGTGCAGGCGGTGCCGTTCCTGGTCTTCGGCGTGCTGCTCTCCGCGGTGATCGCGGTTTTCGTACCCCGGTCGTTCTGGGCCCGGGCGCTGCCGAAGCATCCCGCCGCAGCGGTGCCGGTGGCCAGCGCGGCCGGCGTGGTGCTGCCCGGCTGCGAGTGCGGATCGGTGCCGATCGCCGGGTCACTGATCCGACGGGGCGTCACCCCGGCCGCCGCCCTGGCGTTCCTGCTCGCCGCGCCGGCCATCAATCCGATCGTGCTCACCGCAACCGCGGTCGCCTTCCCGAACAACCCGGAGATGGTCGTCGCCCGAGGTCTGGCCAGTCTGGTCGTCGCGATGGTGATGGGCTGGCTCTGGCTGCGGCTCGGCCGTACCGACTGGATCCGGCTACCGCGTCGGCCGGAGCTGGACGACGCCTCCCGGGGCCGGGCGTTCTGGGCGGCGGTCCGGCACGACGTCACGCACGCCGGCGGCTTCCTCGTCCTCGGCGCGATGGCCGCCGCCAGCATCAACGTGTTGGTGCCCGAGCGGTGGTTGCAGACCCTCGCCGACAACGCGGTGCTGTCGGTGCTGGCGCTGGCGGTGCTCGCCGTTCTGCTCTCCATCTGCTCCGAGGCGGACGCCTTCGTCGCGGCCTCGCTGTCGCAGTTCTCGCTCACGTCCCGGCTGGTGTTCCTGGTGGTGGGGCCGATGGTGGATCTCAAACTCATCTCGATGCAGGCCGGAGTGTTCGGCCGGCGGTTCGCGCTGCGGTTCGCGCCGGCCACCTTCGTGGTGGCGGTGGCGGTCGCCGTCGGCGTCGGGGCGGTGCTGTTGTGAACCGCCAGGCGCAGGCCGTCGTCCTGCTGCTGCTCGGCGGCGCGGTGATCCGGGCCAGCCTCACCGACCTCTACCTCAACTACGTGAAGGAGGGGCTGCGCCCCTTTCTGGTCGCCGCCGGGGCGCTGCTGGTCGCCGTCGCGGTCATGACCCTCTGGTACGAGCTGCGCCCGGCTCGCCGGGTCGCCAACGCCACCGTCGCCCCGACCGGGGGTGGCGGCGCGCACGACGGGCCCGACCACGACGGGCACGGGCACCACGAGCCGCGGGTGGGCTGGCTGCTCATCCTGCCGGTGCTCGGTCTGTTGCTGGTAGCCCCGCCGGCACTGGGCTCCTACGCGGCCGGCCAGGCCGGCACCGCCCTCTCCAGCCAGCAGCAGCCCTCCGACTACCCGCCGCTGCCCGACGGCGACCCGGCGCGGGTGAGCGTACTCGACTACGCCTCCCGGGCGCTGTTCGACAAGGGTGCGTCCATCGGGGACCGGCGGGTCCAGCTCATCGGCTTCATCACCACTGGCCCGGACGGGCAGCCGATCCTCGCGCGCATGGTTCTCTCCTGCTGCGCCGCCGACGGCCGTCCGGTCAAACTGGGCATGATCGGTAACGCGCCCAGCGGCCTGGCCGACGACAGCTGGGTCGAGGTGACCGGTCGCTACAGCGACCGGGTCGTGCGCGACCCGGTGAACGACGCCGAGATCCCGTACCTCGACGTCGAGTCGTGGCGGCAGGTGCCCGCCCCCAAGCGGCAGTACGAGTGATCGACCGGGGCGGGTAGGCATGTCGATCATTCGGCTCGACGCCCGGGGGTTCACCTTCGACGTACGCTCCGGTGGCCCGGCGGACGGTCCGGCCGTGCTCCTGCTGCACGGTTTCCCGCAGCACGGCGGGGAGTGGGACGACGTCGTACCGGCCCTGCACGCCGTCGGGTTGCGAGCGTACGCACTCGACCAGCGCGGATACTCGCCTGGCGCCCGGCCGGCGGCGGTCGAGGCGTACCGGCTGGCGGAGCTGGTCGCCGACGCGGTGGCCGGGCTGGACGCGCTCGGCGTCGAGGCGGCGCACGTGGTCGGGCACGACTGGGGGGCCGTCGTCGGCTGGGCCCTGGCGGCCGGTCATCCGGAGCGGGTGCGGACGCTGACCGCGGTCTCCGTGCCGCATCCCGCGGCGATGGCGCACGCGCTCGCCACCGACCCGCGGCAGAAGGCCCGCTCGGCCTACATGCTGCTGTTCCGGCAGCCCGGCAAGGCGGAGAAGGCGTTGCTGGCGTTCCACGCGACCGGGCTGCGGTGGTTGCTGTCCGGCGTCGGTGGCGCCGACCGGGTCGCCCGGTACGCCAGGCCGATGCGCGACCCGGGCGCACTCACCGGCGCGTTGAACTGGTACCGGGCCATGTCCCGCAGCGACCTGGCAGCCGTCGGCCCGGTGTCGGTGCCGACCACGTACGTGTGGAGCGATCGGGACGTCGCGATCGGCCGGACCGCTGCCGAAGCCTGCGCCGCGCAGGTGGCCGGCGACTACCGGTTCGTCGAACTGACCGGGGTGAGCCACTGGATCCCCGATCAGGCGCCCGCGCCGCTGACCGAGGCGATCCTCGCCCGGATCAACGACTGACGTCCCGGTCAACGACTGACGTCCCGGTCAACGGGTGACGCCGGATCCGCCGCGGCGCCTGAGGGTAGGCGCGGTGGGGCATCAGCGTCCGATCGACGTGGACGACGGCCCGCCGTCGCTGGTCGGTGACCGAACGCTCCCGGTCCATGGAATTCGATCTTTACGGAACGCTACCCCTGGGTAACACGCGAGGGTAGCGTGACAGATGTCGAGCACGTCGACGCATCCGGACCGAGGTTCGAGGAGGCAGCCGTGACCACGACGCAGGACAACCGCCCCACGCCGGGAGACACCGGCCCCGAGCAGTCCACCGAGTCCGGCGGGACCGGCCCGCTGCCCGGCGAGGCCGGGCAGGTCTCGGAGAAGGAGGCGCGCCGGGTCGCCGAGGCGGCCCGGGAGTCCTCCTGGGATCGTCCGAGCTTCGGCAAGGAGCTGTTTCTCGGCCGGTTCCGGCTCGACCTCATCAACCCCTGGCCGCGGTCGGCGCCGGAGGACGTCGCACGAGCCGACGAGTTTCTGGGCCGGCTCCGCGGCTTCCTCGCCTCCGACGTGGACGGTGGAGCCATCGAGCGGGACGCAAGCATCCCCGACCAGGTGTTCCAAGGGCTGGGCCGGATCGGCGCGTTCGGCATGAAGATCGACCGGTCGTACGGTGGGCTCGGACTGAGCAATCTGCACTACTGCCACGCCCTGACGCTGGCCGGTTCGGTCAGTCCCGCGATCGGCGCGCTGCTCTCGGCGCACCAGTCCATCGGTGTGCCCCAGCCGTTGAAGATGTTCGGCACCGCCGACCAGAAGCAGCGCTTCCTGCCCAGGCTGGCCGCCGGCGAGGTCTCCGCCTTCCTCCTCACCGAGCCGGACGTCGGCAGTGACCCGGCGCGGCTGGCCACCACCGCGGAGCCGACCCCGGACGGCACCGGGTACAGGCTCAACGGCGTCAAGCTCTGGGCCACCAACGGTACGGTGGCCACTCTGCTGGTGGTGATGGCCCGGGTGCCGGCCGGCGAGGGGCGGCGGGGCGGAATCACCGCCTTCGTCGTCGAGGGTGACTCCGAGGGCATCACCGTCGAGCGGCGCAACGCCTTCCTCGGCCTGCGCGGCCTGGAGAACAGCGTCACCCGTTTCCACGACGTGTTCGTGCCGAAGGAGAACGTGATCAGCGGTGAGGGCAAGGGCCTGAAGATCGCCCTGACCACGCTGAACACCGGACGTCTGTCGCTGCCCGCGATGTGCGTCAGCGCCGGCAAGTGGGCACTGAACGTGGCCCGGGAGTGGACGGCCGAGCGGGTCCAGTGGGGCCGGCCGCTCGGCGAGCACGAGGCCGTTGCCCAGAAGCTGGCGTTCATCGCCGCGACCACGTACGGCATGGAGACCATGCTCGACCTGTGCTGCCTGCTCGCCGACGACGATCGGAACGACATCCGGATCGAGGCTGCGTTGGTCAAGCTCTACGCCAGCGAGATGGCCTGGCGGATCGCCGACGAACTGATCCAGATCCGGGGCGGGCGCGGGTACGAGACGGCCGATTCCCTCGCCGCCCGCGGTGAGCGTCCGGCCGCCGTCGAGCAACTCCTCCGCGATCTGCGGATCAACCGCATCTTCGAGGGTTCTACCGAGATCATGCATCTGCTGATCGCCCGGGAGGCGGTGGACGCGCACCTGTCCGTGGCGGGCGACATCATCGACCCGGATGCGGGGCTCGGCCGCAAGGCTCGCGCCGGTGCCCGGGCCGGCGCCTTCTACGCGAAGTGGCTGCCGACCCTCGCGGTCGGTCGCGGGCAGGCGCCCGGGGCGTACGCCGAGTTCGGTCCGCTCGCCGGTCACCTGCGCCAGGTGGAGCGCTCCTCGCGGAAGCTGGCCCGGTCGACCTTCTACGCGATGTCCCGATGGCAGGGGAAGATGGAGCGTAAGCAGGCGTTCCTCGGCCGGGTGGTGGACATCGGCGCGGAGCTTTTCGCGATGTCGGCGGTGTGCGTCCGTGCGACGGCCGAACGCGACACCCGCCCGGAGAACGTCGAGCTGGCCGACCTCTTCTGCCGGCAGGCGCGGGTCCGGGTGGAGGCACTCTTCACCGCCCTCTGGGAGAACACCGATTCGATCGACGTGGCGGCCGCGAAGCGGATCGTCGCCGGTCGCTACACCGCCCTCGAGGACGGTGTGATCACGCCCGCGGCCGACCTACCGTGGGTGGCCCGTTGGCGGCCCGGCCCGTCGACCGCCACGGACGTCCGTCGCCGCATCCCGCCACCGAACTAGGGTCTACTGCCGCAGACGCTCGTCATCCGGTGGGCTCGTGATGTCGGTGGGGAGCGGTATTCCTGAGAGGCATATTTATGCCTCTCAGGAATACCGCTCCCCAAACAGGTTGTCCTCAGTGGCTTGGTCCAGCGTCAGTGGTGGCGCCGGTCGGTACCCCGCGAGGATCAGGCCGTTCAGCACGGCGCGAATCACGGCGCGAATCACGGCGAGAACCAGGGCAGGCGGTGGCCGGAGCGGGCACGGTCAGCGTTTCCCACGCAGGCCGAGGTGGTGCAGCTGCAGGGCGGCCAGGGCCTCGACCGCCTCGTCGTCGCCGCGCCGCCACGCCTCGGCCACGTCGGGGGCGATCCGGGTCAACCGGCCCAGCGGCTGGGTGGCCAGGGCCCGTAGGGCGAGCAGGTCTCGGCCGGCGGGCGCGGTGGCCAGTCTGGCGGCGGCACTGGCACGGCGCATCCAGCGCACCCGCAGCGGCAGCCAGCCGAGGAGCACCACCCCGAGCGGGAAGATCAGCACAGCGACGGCGAGCGCCAGAGCGAGCTGGTCGACCAACTCCTGCTGTTCCCGACCGGCCTCGGCGAGGGACCCCGCGGCGCCAGCCGCCCGCGCGAACGGCGCGGTCAGCTCGTCACCGACCAACGGGACCCGGCCGACCGCACCGCCGGCCTCGGCCAGGTTGTCGGCCAGGCCGTCGCCGGCGTCCGCCAGCTTCTGCCCGGGTACGGCGAGCGCCCGCGCCAGGTCGTGCAGCCAGAGCGCGCCGCGCACCGACAGGTACACCCAGGCGACGACGAGCAGGTCGGTGAGCAACTGACGGGTGGCGGTCGAAGAACGATCGGCATAGATTTTCACGTCGGCCAGCGTGCCACGTCGCCGTGCCCGGGGCACCCCGTGAACGTCACGGGCGGCTGGGCGCGGACGACGACGTGACCGGCGGTGGTGGGAGAGGAGCGCCGGCTCAGGGGTGGGTGGTCGGCGCGGCGGTGACGGTGCCCTCGCCGGCGTGGCTCACCGCGTCCGCCACGATGTGCGCGACGTGCTCGTCGACCAGCGCGTACGCGATCTCGCGCCCCCGCCGTGAGCCGCGCACCACGCCCGCGCCGCGCAGCACCCGTAGGTGCTGGGAGACCAGCGGCTGCGGTGCGCCGAGCTTGTCGACCAGCTCGTGCACGCACCGCTCGCCGTCGCCGAGTTCGTTCACGATGGCCAGTCGGATCGGTGCGGAGAGGGCGCGCAGCAGCTCACTCGCACCCTCGAAGGCGTCGTAGCCCGATCCGCTGTTCACCGTGTAACGGTAACCAATTCCGGGCGCGTACCGCTGATCAGGATCGGTGCAGCACGACCTCGTGTGGCTCGGTCTCCGGCGCGGCGACCGGCGTACCGGCGGCCAGCCTCCGGCGCCGCAGCACCCGCCAGCCCGCGCCGCCGAGCGCCACCACCGCGAACGAGGCGATCGCCATCAGCACGACCGACGCGCCGGGGGCGGTGTCGGCGTTGGCGGCCACGTACACGCCGGACCCGGCGGCGAACAGGCCGAGCGCCATCGCCGCCCCCATCGTGCTGCGGAACCCCCGGGTCACCTGTTGGGCGGTGGCCACCGGCACCACCATCAGCGCGCTGATCAGCAGGACGCCGACCGCGCGCATCGCGATCGTCACCGTCACCGCGGTCGCGACGGCGATCAGCAGGTTGAGCGCCCGGACGGGCAGGCCGGAGACACGGGCGTACTCCTCGTCGTGACAGACCGCGAAGAGCGCCGGGCGCAGCGCCAGCATGGTGACCAGGATCGCCGCGCCGAGCACGGTGATGGTGGTCAGGTCGCCGGGAGAGATGGTGATCAACGAACCGAAGAGGTACGCGTTGAGGTCTGCGCTGGTGCTGCCGGAGAGCCCGACGAGCATCACCCCGCCGGCGATGCCGCCGTAGAACAGCAGCGCGAGCGCCAGGTCGCCGGAGGTGCGTCCGCGCGCCCGCACCATCTCGATGGCGACGGCGCTGAGGCTCGCCACGATCACCGCCACCAGCACCGGGGAGCGGTTGAGCAGCAGGCCGGCGCCGACACCGGTGAGTGCCACGTGCCCGACCCCGTCGCCGATCAGCGCCAGCCGGCGCTGCACCAGGTAGATGCCGAGCGCCGGGGCGGCCAGGCCGATGACCAGCGCGCCGATCAGGGCGCGTTGCATGTACGGGTACTGGAAGAGTTCCATGGTCAGCTGCTCCAGAGCCCGGCGGGTTCGTCGGGACCGTGTGGGTGCACGTGGTCGTGGTCGGGGTCGGCGTGATGGCCGGCGGGCTCCGGCACCGGGCCGTCGTGGGCGATCCCGCCGGCGTGCACGACGACGGCCCGGGAGATCAGCGGCCGCAGTGGCCCCAGCTCGTGTGCGACCAGCAGCACCGTGCCGCCGTGGGCCACGAAGTCCTTGAGTGCCCCGGCGAACGCCTCCTGGCTTGCCGCGTCGACCCCGGCGGTCGGCTCGTCGAGGACCAGCAGTTCCGGCTCGCCGGCCAGCGCGCGGGCGATCAGTGCCCGCTGCTGCTGGCCGCCGGAGAGGGTGGCGACCGGGTCGCCGGCCCGGTCGGCGAGACCAACGGACGCCAGCGCCGCGTCCACCGCGGCCCGGTCAGCGCGCCCCGGCGGGCGCAGGACGCCCCGCCGGGCCAGCCGGCCAGCGGACACCACCTCGCGGACGGTGGCCGGCACGCCGCCGCCGGCACCGAGGCGCTGCGGCACGTACCCGATGCGGTGCCACTGCCGGAAGCGCCGCAGCGGGCGGTCGAACAGGGTGACCGAGCCGGAGCTGAGCGGGACCAGCCCGAGCACGGCACGGATGAGCGTGGACTTGCCGGTGCCGTTGGCGCCGAGCACGGCGACGACCTCACCGGCGGTCACGGTCAGGGAGACGTCACGCAGGACGGGGCGGGCGTCGTAGCCGACCACCCCGCGCGTGACGGTGAGAACGGAGGGTGTCACGAGCAGCCCAACGCCGTCCTCAGGGCTGCCAGGTTGTCGCGCATCACCGAAAGGTAGTCCGCGCCGCCGTCGGCGGACAGTCCCTCCAGCGGATCCAGCACCGCGGTCTGCGCGCCGGCCTGGCCGGCGATGGTCTCGGCCACCTTCGGGCTGACCAGCGTCTCGAAGAAGATCGTGGTGGCCTGGTGCTCCCGGGCCTCCGCGGCGACCTCGGCCAGCCGCTGCGGCGACGGCTCGTTCTCCGGACTGAGCCCGGTGATGCCGATCTGCTCCAGGTGGTAGCGCTCGGCCAGGTACCCGAAGGCGGTGTGGCTGACCACGATCTCCCGCCGCTGGCAGGTCTTCAGACCGCCGGCGAACTCGGCGTCGAGCCTCTCCAACTCGGCGCGCAGCGCCGTCGCCCGGGCGGCGTAGTCGCCGGCCCGCTCCGGGTCGGCCGTGCCGAGCCGCTCGGCGAGCTGGTCGCCGACCGCCGCCAGCCGGGTCGGGTCCAGCCACAGATGTGGGTCCTTGCCGCCGGTCTCCTCCTCGTGGCCGGGCTCCTCCTCGTGCTCTTCGCCCTCGTGGTCGTGTCCGCCGGCGGCGGCGTCGAGCAGCGGCGCGACGGTGGCCACGTCGAAGGCGCGGTCGGCGGCGTTCTGCGCCACGGCCTGGTCGACCTGCGGTTGGAATCCCTTGAGGTAGACGACCAGCTCGGCGCGCGCCACCTCGCCGACCTGGCTGGGGTTGAGTTCGGCGTCGTGCGGCTCGACGCCGGGCTTGACCAGGTTGCTCACCGTCACCGCGTCCCCGCCGATCTGCTCGGCGAGGAACTGCAGCGGGTAGAACGCGGACACCACGTCGACCCGCTGCGGGTCGGCGCCGGCCTGGTCGTCGGAGCAGGCCGCGACGCCGCCGAGGGCCAACAGGGCGGTCGCGGTGGCCGCCAGGGTGCGTGGAGCGGAGCGGAAGTTCATGAACTCAACTGTCCGCAACAACGATAATGATTGTCAAAAACGCATGAGTGCATGTCAGAGCAGCTTCACCAGGGCCACCGTGACCAGCAGCGTCAACACCAGCAACCGGATCGCCCGGGTCTGCGGTGTCTGCACCGCCCACGTGGTGACCAGCAGGGCGACCACCGCCGACGCGAGCGCCAGCGTGAGCAGTCCACCGACCACGCCCGGGGTGAAGAACGCGACCAGCACCAGCACCAGGGTGACCAGGAACACCGCCGTCGGGTTCGCCCGAGCCAACCGGGCCGCGAACCGGCTCTGCGTACGCTGCATCCCACAGACTCTACGAGGAGGAAACGGTGCTGGTGACCAACCGCTTCGTGGTCGAGGTCGATGTCGCCGACGACTTCACCGCCCGGGCGCACGCCGCCCTCGCCGCGCTCGCGGCCCGTCCGGGGTACCTGCGGGGCCAACTGGTCCGCGCCCTGGACGACCCCCGGCACTGGTGCCTGCTCACCGAGTGGGAGTCGGTCGGTACCTACCGGCGGGCACTCGGGGACTTCGACGTCAAGATCACCGCGATTCCGCTGCTCGCCGAATCGGTGGACGAGCCGTCGGCGTACGAGGCGCTGGCCGACGCCACGCCCGGCGGCGAGGTGGTCGTGGCGGCGAGCGATCGGGCTGCCGGTCCTTACCGGTGAGCCTGCGGGCACTACATTGCTCTTATGACCGCTCCCGGACCGGCTGCTTCCTCGCCGTACCCCTCCGTGCCCGGGCGGGAGGGCGGCGCGCAACCGCCGGCCGTATCCGGCTCGCCGGCGGACCCGGGCGTCCCCACCCCGCCGGCCGGTCCCGGCGTCGCCCCGCCGTTCGCCGCGCCTCCTGTCGAAGGGCGTAACACCCGTCTCTGGCTGGGGCTCGGCGCCGGCGCGCTCGCCCTGCTGCTGTGCTGCGGTGGCGGAGGCGCGGCCGTGATCGGGCTTGCCGTGACCGGCGTGCGGGCGATCGACGAGCAGGGGCGCGCCGTCTCCACCGACTACTACCGGGCATTGGCGGATCGGAAGTACGGTGCCGCCTACGACCAGTTGTGTGACCAGGCCCAGCGACGCGAGTCGCGGCGGGAGTTCGAGCAGCGGGCGGCCGGCGAGCCGCAGATCGCGTCCTTCCGGGTCGGTGATGTCGACCCGAACACCCTGACCGTGCCGGTCGAGGTCAGGTTCACCGGTGGGGACCGCGACCGCCAGCAGGTCACCCTCGAACAGGACCGGCAGACCGGCGAACTGGAGGTGTGCGGGGTCAACTGACCCGCCACCGGTATTGTGCTGGGCCCGGGGCCCCGCTGGTCGTACCGTTGTCCCGAACCGAACCGTGCATCCCACCGTGTCCCGCCGACAACCAGCCGGCGTACGAGGAGAAACATGCCAGCCGACCGTATCGACGCCGTCGTCAGCCTCGCCAAGCGCCGGGGCTTCGTCTTCCCCTCGAGTGAGATCTACGGGGGCACCCGTTCGGCGTGGGACTACGGTCCGCTCGGCGTGGAGCTGAAGGAGAACGTCCGCCGGCAGTGGTGGAAGACCATGGTCCAGCAGCGCGACGACGTCGTGGGCCTCGACTCCGCGGTGATCCTGGCCCGGGACGTGTGGGCCGCCTCCGGCCACCTGGACGCCTTCGTCGACCCGCTGACCGAGTGTCAGTCCTGTCACAAGCGCTTCCGCGCCGACCACCTGGAGGAGGCGTACGAGGCGAAGCACGGCAAGCCGCTCGCCTCGCTGACGGCCATCAACTGCCCGAACTGCGGTAACAAGGGCACCTTCACCGAGCCGAAGATGTTCAACGGCCTGATGAAGACCTTCCTCGGCCCCGTGGAGAGCGACGAGGGCCTGCACTACCTGCGCCCGGAGACCGCGCAGGGCATCTTCGTCAACTACAAGAACGTCGAGACGGTTGCCCGCAAGAAGCCGCCGTTCGGCATCGCGCAGACCGGCAAGTCGTTCCGCAACGAGATCACCCCGGGCAACTTCATCTTCCGGACCCGCGAGTTCGAGCAGATGGAGATGGAGTTCTTCGTCGAGCCGGGGACCGACGAGCAGTGGCACGAGTACTGGCTGCGGGAGCGCTGGAACTGGTATCTCGATCTCGGACTTTCCGAGACCAACCTGCGCTTCTACGAGCACCCGCAGGAGAAGCTCTCCCACTACTCGAAGCGCACCGTCGACATCGAGTATCGGTTCCGGTTCGGTGGCACCGACTTCGCCGAGTTGGAGGGCATCGCCAACCGCACCGACTTCGACCTGTCCACGCACAGCAAGCACTCCGGCGTCGACCTGTCCTACTTTGACCAGACCAAGGGCGAGCGGTGGATGCCGTACGTCATCGAGCCGGCCGCCGGGCTCACCCGCGCGGTGCTGGCGTTCCTGCTGGAGGCGTACGACGAGGACGAGGCGCCGAACACCAAGGGTGGCGTGGACAGGCGCACCGTGATGCGCTTCGACCCGCGGCTGGCCCCGGTCAAGGTGGCGGTGCTGCCGCTGTCGCGCAACGAGGCGCTGTCGCCCAAGGCGAAGGACCTCGCGGCGCAGCTGCGCAAGCGCTGGGTGGTGGAGTTCGACGACTCGCAGGCCATCGGCCGCCGCTACCGCCGTCAGGACGAGATCGGCACCCCGTTCTGTGTGACGGTCGACTTCGACACGCTGGACGACAACGCGGTTACCGTGCGGAACCGGGACACCATGGCCCAGGAGCGGATCCCCCTGGACCAGATCGAGCGTTACCTCATCGATCATCTTCCCGGCTGCTGAGGTGTGACGAAGGGCTGCGGCTCCCCGCGCTACCGGAGCGACGTCAACAAGGACACCCTCCGTACACTTGTGCGGTGACGATGACGACCGCTCCGGCGCTGCGCCCGCTGACGATCGGGTCGCACCGGGTGTGGCCGCCGGTGGTGCTCGCGCCGATGGCGGGCATCACCAACGTCGGTTTCCGCCAGCTCTGCCGGGAGCAGGGCGGCGGCATCTACGTCTGCGAGATGATCACGACGGTCGCGCTGGTCGAGCGGAACCCGAAGACGCTGCGCATGATCGCCTTCGGCGAGCAGGAGCGGCCCCGCAGCCTCCAGCTCTACGGCACCGACCCGGAGACCACCGCCGCCGCCGTGCGGATCGTCGTCGAGCGGGATCTCGCCGACCACATCGACCTCAACTTCGGCTGCCCGGTTCCCAAGGTCACCCGCAGGGGCGGCGGCTCGGCGTTGCCGTGGCGGCGCCGCCTCTTCGCCCGGCTGGTCAAGGCGGCGGTGGACGCCGCGTCGCCCGCCGGGGTGCCGGTCACGGTCAAGATGCGCAAGGGCATCGACGACGACCACCTGACGTACGTCGAGGCGGGCCTTGCCGCGCAGGACGCCGGCGTCGCGGCGGTCGCCCTGCACGGGCGTACGGCGGCGCAGCGCTACTCGGGCACCGCCGACTGGGACGCGATCGCCGCCCTCAAGGCGGTGCTGGACGTGCCGGTCCTCGGCAACGGCGACATCTGGGAGGCGGAGGACGCGCTGCGGATGGTGGCGCACGCCGGCGTCGACGGGGTCGTCGTGGGGCGGGGCTGCCTTGGCCGCCCGTGGCTCTTCGCCGACCTGGAGGCAGCATTCAACGGTTCGCCGGAGCGACGACTGCCGACCCTGGGCGAGGTGGCGGTGACGATGCGCCGGCATGCGGAGCTGCTGGTCGACCAGTTCACCGCGGGTGCGCGGAACTCGGCCCGGGGCGAGCGGGACGGCTGCACCGACTTCCGTAAGCACGTCGCGTGGTACCTCAAGGGGTTCCCGGTCGGCAGCGAGCTGCGTCGGTCCCTCGCGATGATCGAGAGTCTGGCCCAGCTCGACGATCTGCTCGGCCGGCTCGACCCGGCGGTGCCGTTCCCAGTTGCGACACTGGGCCAGCCGCGCGGCCGGACCAACTCGCCGGGCAAGGTTTTCCTGCCCGACGGCTGGCTGGCCAGCCGGGACGACGACACCGTCCCCGAGGGCGCGGAGCTGGCCGACTCCGGCGGCTGACCCCTGACTCGGGCGCCGACCCTGACCGGCCACCGTCGTCGGGGACGGCGAACGGGCCGGCCCCGGTGGGGGCCGGCCCGTTCGTGGTGGGTCAGCTGGTGGAGTAGCCGCGGGTGGCGATCCAGTCGGCCAGGGCGCCGGTGGTCACCCAGTACTCGGCGGTGTTCGGGTTCGCCGAGTCGGCGATCTTCACCTCGTCGCCGTCGTGGCGGTAGCCGGTGACCGAGACGTAGTGGCCGCCCTCGAAGGAGTGCACGCCGCCGTCGGTGTCGGTGGTGGTGCCGGCGATGTTGGCGACCACGGCGCGACCCTCGTCGACGGTGCGCACGACGTCGTCACGCAGCTTGTCGGTCTGCTTGTCGTCGGCCTCGGCGTCGCTGATCTCGACGCTGCGGTAGACGTCCTCGCCGGTCTCGGTGTTCAGCACCGGGGTGATGTCGTTGATCGAGTCGGTGCCGGCCTCGGTGGTGCGCATCCGCTCGGCCATCGCGTCCATGTCGATGTTCTTGCCCTGCACCGACAGGGCGTTACGGGCGGCGGCCGGACCACAGTAGTAGAAGTTCGGCTGCGCCTCGTAGGCCACGCCCAGTTCCCGCTGGCCGGTGCGCTCGGCCGGCTTCTCGGCGGCGTACGCGGTGCTGATCGGGCCGGCGACGGCACCGCCGGTGACGATCAGGCCGGCAGCGGTCAGAGCGGTCTTACGCAGAAGATCGGTACGCATGATGATCGAAGCCCTTTCGCTCGGGGGACACGCCGCGGCGCGCATGGGGGATGCGCCCGGCGCGGTAGGAAAGGTGTTTCGGCAACAAGGTGTTTCGGCAACGGCGCCCGCTCGGGCGTCCGGCGGGGACCGACCCGGCGTGCCGCTCGGGGGGTCCGGGATGTGTAACCGAGCCGGGCCCGGAACCATTCCGGCTCACGGCCACCCGACGCGGGCGACGTCCAGAACCCCGACGCGCACGCGCCGACGCCCTGCGGTCACGGTAGGCACAACGACCGGGCCCACCCGGCCATTCCACCCGCACCGAGACCCCGGCCACACGACATCCACCCCCGACCCGACATCCGCGCCAGCGAGGCCATCACCGGACCGGACATCCCGCCCAGACAGGGTCACACCTACCGACGGCGTGGCGACCAGCACGTCGAGATCCTGGACGGACCTGCCCGGCAGACGGATCAGACGGTCCAAGATCTCGGACGGGGTGGCAGTCGCCGCCGGGAGTGGCTCGGCCGGTGCCGCGGGACGCACGGGAGCGTCAGGTGGTCGGGGTGCTGACGCCGGTCTGGGCCGGGATGTGTGGGGTGGTGGGTTCGTCCGTCGGCCAGGGGACCTCGGGGGAGCGGTGGTAGGTGATGCCGGCTGCCGTCCAGCGCGGCCCGTGCCCCGCGAGCCGCTCGCGGAACGCCGCCCAGTCGTGGCTCGCCCGCGTCGACCAGCCCAGCTCGGCGAGGGCGGGCAGCCGGGGCAGGAGCATGAGTTCGATCTCGGCCAGGGAGCTGACCGACTCGGTCCAGAGCGGGGCCTCGACGCCGAGCGCCGCCTCCGCCGGCACGTCGGCGACGTGCGTCGCCGGGTCCCAGTCGTATGCGCGGCGTACGTCGATCAGGCCGGCCCAGTCGTGTCCGATCGGCGTGTCCGGGGCGTACTTCATGTCCAGGTACGCGTGGTCGCCGGGGGAGAGGATCAGCCGGGCGCCCCGGCGTACCGCCTGTGCGGTGACCGGGTCGGCGGCGTCGGTGCCCCACCACTGGAGCACCCGTCCCTCGGTGTGGGCCGCCGGGGCGAGCTGGTGCCACCCCACGACCGTCTTGCCGAGCCCGGCCACGATCCGCTGCACCCGCTCGACGAATCCGGTGTACGCCGCTCCCTTCACCTTGAACGCCTCGTCGCCGCCCACGTGCAGCCACGGTCCGGGAGTGAGGGCGGCGATCTCGCCGAGCACGTCGGCGACGAAGTCGTACGTCCGCTGGTTGGCCGGGTCCAGGTAGCTGAAGCCGACGTCGGTGCCGGTGTACGGCGGCGGCGTCGCCCCGTCCGGGGCCAGCTCCGGGTACGCGGTCAGCGCGGCGTTGGTGTGCCCCGGCAGGTCGATCTCGGGTACCACCGTGATGTGCCGTTCGGCGGCGTACGCGACGATCCGCCGGTAGTCTGCCTTGGTGTACCAGCCGCCCGGGCCGCCCCCCACTGCCGTCGTCCCGCCGACGGTGGTCAGCCGGGGCCAGGCGTCGACCGCGATCCGCCAGCCCTGGTCGTCGGTGAGGTGCAGGTGCAGGTGGTTGAGCTTGTACCGGACGAGGTGGTCGATCACGCGCAGCACGTCGTCGACGCCGAAGAAGTGCCGGGCGACGTCGAGCATCGCACCCCGGTACCCGAACCGGGGCCGGTCGATGATCGACCCGCCGGGCATCGTCCAGCTGGCGTCGACCGGCGTACCGTGCTCGATCGCGGCGGGCAGGAGTTGGCGCAGCGTCTGCGACCCGTGGTGCAGTCCGGCCGGGGCGGCGGCGCTGATCCGGACCCCGGCGGGCGTCACGTCGAGCCGGTAGCCCTCCGGGCCGAGGGTCGGGTCGTCGCGGAGCACCACCGAGATCCCGCCGGCGGGCTCGGTGTGTGCCGTGTCGACGACCGGCAGCGGGTATCCGGTGGCCGGTCGCAGCAGGTGGGCGAGCCGTTCGGCGACGCCCCGCACGGCCGGGTCGGGGGTGGCCCGGATCGCCGCGTCGGGCGGCAGGGTGAAGTCGTGGCCCGGCGCCGGCAGGACCTGCTCGGGGACGGGCACCACGTCACCCAGTCGGACCGCGGCCGGGGTGAGTCGTGTTCCGGCGGAGCGGGCCGCCAGCCGGGCCAACTCGGCCACCGTCGGCTCGGTGCTGGTCACGTCCGGCGTCGGGATGGACTGGGTCGTGAGGGTGGGCGTGTCGGGCTCCGTCCCGGAGCCGGCGGTTTCCAGGGCCGGTGTGCTGTCCGTGGCCGGCGTCGGTCGCCCGGTGGGCCGGGACTCCGGCTGCTGCTGCGGGGTGGCGGCGGTGGGGGGCACGGGATGGCTCCGAGGGGTGTATTCGCGGCGGTTATGGCAAAAGGGAGGTCCACCGGCAGGTGGTGCCGTCATGAGCAGGTGGTGCCGTCAAGAGTACGAGGGAGTCGGCGATTGCGTGATCGTGCGCATGGAAGCGTTCCCAACGAACGTCGCGAACGCGGATGGTCGTGATACCTGTGCCCATTGTCACCGAACGGTCCCAGGGCGCGCGATGTTCGCTTAACCTTCGCCCACCGATCGGCATGTGCCCTGGGACTACCGATGGTCGACCTCGGAGGGTACGTGTCAGCTGAACCTTCGTTAGGTGTCAATTCCGGCGCGCGTGGGAGGCTCTGGTGGCAGCGCAAGGAACGGTCGATCACAAGTACGTCTATGCCTTCGCCGAGGGCAACAAGGACCAGAAGGACCTACTCGGAGGCAAGGGCGCCAACCTGGCCGAGATGACGAACCTCGGCCTGCCGGTGCCGCCAGGCTTCACCCTCACCACCGAGGCGTGCAAGGCGTTCCTCGCCACCGGCGAGGAACCCGCCGGGTTGGCCGAACAGCTCAGCGTCCACCTCGGCAGGCTGGAACAGGCCATGGGCCGGCGGCTCGGTGCCCCGGACGACCCGCTGCTGGTCTCCGTCCGCTCCGGGGCCAAGTTCTCGATGCCCGGCATGATGGAGACCGTCCTCAATGTCGGCCTCAACGACCGCAGCGTCGTGGGACTCGCTCGACAGGCCGGCGGCTCGGCCGATCCGACCCCCTCCGGCGGCTCGGCCGATCCGACCCCCTCCGGCGATGCGGACCGGTTCGCCTGGGACTCGTACCGCCGGCTGATCCAGATGTTCGGCAAGACCGTTTGCGACGTGCCGGGCGAAGCCTTCGAGCACGCGCTGGACGACGCCAAGCGCGCCAAGGGCACCACCAACGACCTCGACCTGGACGCCGACGACCTGCGCGGCCTGGTCGACGCGTACAAGAGGATCTTCAGCGAGCACACTGGTCGGGAGTTTCCGCAGGACCCGCGGGAACAGCTCGACCTCGCGATCCGGGCGGTCTTCGAGTCGTGGAACGCCGAGCGGGCCGTGGTCTACCGTCGTCAGGAGCGCATTCCCGCCGACCTCGGCACCGCCGTCAACGTGGTGGCGATGGTGTTCGGCAACCTCGGATCGGACTCCGGCACCGGTGTCGCCTTCACCCGCGATCCCGCCAGCGGCGCCCAGGGCATCTACGGTGACTACCTGGCGAACGCCCAGGGCGAGGACGTGGTCGCCGGCATCCGCAACACCGTGCCGCTTCAGGAGCTGAAACGAGTCGACGAGAAGTCCTACGACGAACTGCTCGACTACATGGCCCGCCTGGAGGGCCACTACAAAGACCTCTGCGACATCGAGTTCACCATCGAGCGCGGCAAGCTGTGGATGCTCCAGACCCGGGTCGGCAAGCGCACCGCCGCGGCGGCGTTCGTGATCGCCGGGCAGCTCGTCGACGAGGGCCTCATCGACCTGGACGAGGCGTTGCACCGGGTCAACGGTGCTCAACTCGCGCAGCTGATGTTCCCGCGTTTCAAGCTCGACCACGAGTTCCAGCCGGTGGCCAGGGGCATCGGCGCCTCCCCGGGCGCGGCGGTCGGCAAGGTGGTCTTCACCTCCGCCCGCGCCGTGGAGCTGGCCGGCGAGGGCGAGGCCGTGATCCTCGTCCGCCGGGAGACCAACCCCGACGACCTGAACGGCATGATCGCGGCCCGGGGCATCCTCACCTCCCGGGGCGGCAAGACCAGCCACGCCGCGGTGGTCGCCCGGGGCATGGGCAAGACCTGTGTCTCCGGCGCCGACGAGCTGGACATCGACATCCCGGGACGGAGGTTCACGGTCGCCGGGCAGACCATCGGCGAGGGTGACGTCGTGTCGATCGACGGCACCACCGGCAACGTCTACCTCGGCGAGGTACCGGTGATGCCGTCCGAGGTGGTGCAGTACTTCGAGGGCGAGCTGGACCCGGAGCGGACCGACGACGCGCTGGTCCGGGCCGTACACCGGATCATGACGCATGCGGACGCCCGGCGGCGGCTGCGCGTCCGGACGAACGCCGACACCGCCGCGGATGCCGCGCGGGCCCGACGCTTCGGGGCTGAGGGCATCGGCCTCTGCCGCACCGAGCACATGTTCCTCGGCGACCGGAGGGAACTGGTCGAGCGGCTGATCCTGGCCCGCGAGGAGACCGAGCGCAACGACGCCCTGGGGGCGCTGCTGCCGCTGCAACGGGCCGACTTCGTGAAGATCTTCCGGGAGATGGCCGGGCTGCCGGTCACCGTCCGGCTGATCGACCCGCCGCTGCACGAGTTCCTACCGCCGCTCGAGCAGCTCGCCGTGAACGTCGCGGTCGCCCAGGAGCGCGGTGAGGACGTGGCGAAGGAGGAGGCGCTGCTGGCGGCCGTCCGCCGGATGCACGAGCAGAACCCGATGCTGGGCCTGCGCGGCGTGCGCCTCGGTCTGGTCATCCCGGGCCTGTTCGCGATGCAGGTCCGCGCGATCGCCGAGGCCGCGGTGGAGTGCGCGAAGCAGGGCCTCGGGTCCGGCCCGGAGATCATGGTCCCGTTGGTCGGCGCGGTGCAGGAGCTGGAGACCGTACGCACCGAGGCCGAGAAGATCATCGCCGAGGTGGTCGGGGGCAGTGGTGTCGAGGTGCTGATCGGCACGATGATCGAGGTGCCGCGGGCGGCACTGACCGCCGGCCAGATCGCCGAGGCGGCACAGTTCTTCTCGTTCGGGACCAACGACCTGACCCAGATGGGCTGGGGTTTCTCCCGGGACGACGTGGAGGGTGCGTTCTTCTGGCGCTACCTGGAGTTGGGCATCTTCGGCATCTCGCCGTTCGAGTCGATCGACGCCGACGGCGTGGGCCGGCTGGTGCGGATCGCCGCCGAGGAGGGCCGTGCGGCGCGACCCGGATTGAAGCTCGGTGTCTGCGGCGAACACGGCGGTGACCCCGACTCGGTGCACTTCTTCCACGACGTGGGTCTGGACTACGTGTCGTGCTCGCCGTTCCGGGTGCCGGTCGCCCGGCTGGAGGCGGGCCGTGCGGCGGTGGAGACCGCCGGCTCCGACAGCCGCTGACGCAACACGGCACGGCGGCGAGCCCGGTTTGCGGGCCCGCCGCCGGTTCAGCGGATCGGCGGGCGACGCCAGGTGGGGGCGCCGGTTCGGCGCGGCAGCGTGGTCGTCACGACGTGTGGGGCACGCGCGTCGAGCGCGGGTGCCGTGACACGGGGCCGCGCGTCGAGCGCCGAGCCGGCCCGGTGGGCGACCGCGCGAGCCTCGGCGTGCAGCCCCTCCAGATCATCGGTGCTGTCGGCGACCAACGTGAGCAGCGCGTCCTGCCCGGCCGGGTAGGTAACCACGGTCCCGGTGGCGGTGCACACCATGGCCTCCCGGAACTCGCCGCGTCGCACGGTCGCCGCCACCCGGCTGGCCACCCCGAAGCCGGCCGCGGCGAGCGCCGCCAGGTGGGTGGCATCCGTCCCCGGCAGGTCGCTGCCGATGACCATGCCGTCGGTGCCGGCGAGTACTCCGCCGGTCACCTCCGGGCGGCGGCGCCGTAGCCGGAGCAGTTCCGTACCCACCATCGTGTCAACGTCCACGAGCGTCCTTTCCCACCGGTCGGCCCTGCCTGTTTGGTGACGATCCGCGTCGGGAACGTTACCGCTGGCCCACCTTCGTCCGCGATCCCGTAACCGTCGGCGATCGGCCGACAACTCCGGACTGAACGGGGGTTGCGGCACCGGTGCGACGCTGTCGTCGGTACGCCGCGTGGTGTGGCCCGGCGTAACCTGTCGGGATGAGCAGCGCCTGGGAGAGCCTCACCGTCGACGCCCGTGACCCGGCTCGGTTGGCCCGCTGGTGGGCCGAGGCGCTGGGTTACCAGGTGGTCACGGAGAGGCCGGGCGAGGTGGAGATCCGGCAGGCGCCAGACCGGTCGCCCGGCATCGTCTTCGTGCCAGCCGCGCGCGGCAAGGACGGCAGGAACCGGCTCCATCTCGACCTGCGCCCGGACGACCAGGAGGCGGAGGTCGAGCGGCTGGTGGACATGGGCGCCCGGCACGTCGACGTCGGCCGGCGCGACGTGACGTGGACAACGCTGGCCGACCCGGAGGGCAACGAGTTCTGCGTCCTGCGGCCGGGTGGGGGGTGACCGCGCCCGAGCCGGACCTGCGGCGGTGGGTCGAGGAACCGCCGAAGGACAGCGGGTACGGCCGGTCGCCGTACCAACGGGACCGGGCCCGGGTGCTGCACTCGGCGGCGTTCCGGCGGCTCGCCGTCAAGACGCAGGTGCACACGGCCGGCACCGACGACTTTCTGCGCACCCGGCTGACGCACTCGCTGGAGGTCGCCCAGATCGCCCGGGAGATGGGGGCGCGGCTCGGCTGCGACCCGGATGTGGTGGACGCCGCCGGGTTGGCCCACGACCTGGGGCACCCGCCGTTCGGGCACAACGGCGAGGACGTGCTGGACACGCTGGCCGCCGCCTGCGGCGGCTTCGAGGGCAACGCCCAGACGCTGCGCGTCCTCACCCGGTTGGAGGCGAAGGTCATCGGCCCGGACGGCGCCTCCGCCGGGCTGAACCTCACCCGGGCCTCGCTCGACGCGGTCAGCAAGTATCCCTGGCCCCGCCGGCCGGGCGAGCGCAAGTTCGGCGTGTACACCGACGACCGGCCGGTCTTCGACTGGCTGCGGGCTGGCGTCGCGGGGCCTCGGCGCTGCCTGGAGGCGCAGGTGATGGACTGGGCCGACGATGTCGCGTACTCGGTGCACGACGTCGAGGACGGCATCCACGGCGGGTACCTGACGCTGCGGCCGCTGCTGGTGGACCCGGCCGAGCGGGCGGCGCTCTGCGCCGACGTCGCCGCGACGTACTCCGGTGAGTCGCCTGCCGACCTCGCGGAGGTGCTGGTCGACCTCCTCGCCGATCCGGTCCTCGCGCCGCTGGCCGACTACGACGGCAGTCACCGGGCGCAGTCCGCCCTGAAGGCGACCACCAGCGTGCTGACCGGGCGTTTCGTCTCCGGCGCGGTGGCCGCCACCGAGGAGCGGTTCGGTCCCGGCCCGCACCGGCGGTACGCCGCCGACCTGGTTGTGCCGCGCCGGATCCGTGCGCGGTGCGCGCTGCTCAAGGGCATCGCCCTGCGGTACGTGATGCGCCGGCCCGGCTTCCGGGACCGCTACGAGTGGCAGCGCGGGATCCTCGCCGGCCTGGTGGGCGTCCTGGCTGACCGGGCGCCGGACGGGCTGGACCCGGTCTTCGCGCCGCTCTGGCACGCCGCCACGGACGACGTGGCCCGGCTGCGGGTGGTGATCGACCAGGTCGCGTCGCTGACCGACCCGGCGGCGGTGGACTGGCACGCCCGGCTGGTCGGCGGCGCCCGCGCGGGTGCTCCGCGACCGGTGATGGGCGGACCGCGTGACTTAGGTTAGCCTAACCGGATGACGGAGCGTCCGAAGAAGGTCACGTCCGCCCGGGTCGTCCGGATCACGCGGCCCACCCCGCACCTGGTCCGGCTGGTGTTCGGCGGCGACGAGCTGGCCGAGCTGCCGGTGGGTGAATTCACCGACCACTACATCAAGATCCTCTTTCCGGTGCCCGGGGTGGCGTACCCGGAGCCGATCGATCTGGCCGGCATCCGCCGTGACCTGCCGCCCGCGCAGTGGCCACGGCTGCGCGCGTACACCGTGCGGGCGTACGACCCGGTCGCCGGCGAGCTGACCGTGGACGTGGTGCACCACGGCGACGAAGGGCTGGCCGGACCGTGGACGGCGACGTTGCGTCCCGGCGACCCGGTGCACTTCACCGGCCCCGGTGGGGCGTACGCCCCCAACCCGGACGCCGACTGGCACCTGCTGGTCGGCGACGAGAGCGCGCTGCCCGCCATCGCCGTCGCGCTGGAGCGGCTGCCGGCCGGCGCGCCGGCCATCGTCCTCGCCGAGATCGGCGACCCGACGGAGGAGCAGCACCTGCCCAGCCCGGGGCGGCTGGACCTGACCTGGCTGCACCGCGGTGACCGGCCGGTCGGCGAGGCGCTCGTCGCGGCGGTGCGTGCGCTGGACTTCCCGCCCGGCGACGTGCACGCCTTCGTCCACGGCGAGGCGACCTTCGTCCGGGAACTGCGCCGGCTGCTGCGCGTCGACCGGGGCATCCCCCGGGAACGGCTTTCGATCTCCGGCTACTGGCGGCGGGGCATGGACGACGAGGGCTGGCGGGCCAGCAAGCCGGATTGGAATCGTCAGCTCGAGGCGGAGGAGACGGTGGTGTCCTGACCGGCGGCCGCCGGCGAATCCGGCAGCCACGCCGGCCCGCGCGTTCCCGGCCGGGGAATGCGCCTCGACCGATTTCACCCGCACGTCCCCCCGACCGGCAGCAGGATGGGCAAGGGGGTGGTTATGGGCGAGCGGGTGGGGGAGGGGTCGCGGACCGCCGGCCGGGTGGACCGGGTGGTGCTGGCGCTCGGCGTCGGGGGCGTACTGGCGGTCGTGGCCTGGGGCGTGCTGGCCCGCGGTTCCCTGGCCGGCTTCGGCGAGGCTGGTCTGACCTGGGCGATCAGCACGTTCGGCTGGTTCTTCGTGCTGGCCGCCGATGCCTTCCTGGTGCTGGCGGTGGTGATCGCGGCGACCAGGTTCGGCCGGATCAGGTTGGGCGCCGACTCGGACGAGCCGGAGTTCAACACGCTGGCCTGGGTCGCGATGATGTTCAGCGCCGGGATGGGCATCGGCCTGGTCTTCTTCGCCGTGGCCGAGCCCATCCAGCACTACGCGACGCCGCCGCCGGCCACCGGGGTCGAGCCGCAGACCGGTGCGGCCGGTTCGGCGGCGATGCAGTACACGCTCTTCCACTGGACGCTGCACCCGTGGGCGATCTACGCGGTGGTGGCCCTCGCGCTGGCGTACTCGACGTTTCGCAAAGGACGGGAGAACCGGATCTCGGCGGCCTTCCGGCCGCTGCTCGGCGACCGGGCCGACGGGCCGGCCGGACGCACCATCGACCTGCTGGCGGTCTTCGCCACCGTCTTCGGCTCGGCGACCAGCCTCGGTCTGGGCGCGCTCCAGGTCGCCGCCGGGCTGGACCTGGTGGCCGGCGTCCCGAACACCACCGCCGTGGAGCTGGTGGTGATCGGTGCGCTCACCCTGGCCTTCGTGTTCTCCGCCTTCTCCGGCCTACACCGGGGCATCAAGTGGCTGTCCACCACCAACGTGGTGCTGGCGGTGCTGCTGATGCTCTTCGTCTTCGTGGTCGGGCCGACCATCTACGCCCTGGAGGTGCTGCCCGCCTCGGTTGGTGACTACCTCACCAATCTGATCTTCATGTCCACCCGCACCGGTGCGTTCTCCGACCCCGCCTGGTTGGGCTCCTGGACGATCTTCTACTGGGCGTGGTGGATCTCGTGGGCGCCGTTCGTGGGCACCTTCATCGCGCGTATCTCCCGAGGACGGACCGTCCGGCAGTTCCTGGTCGGTGTCCTCCTGGTGCCCAGCGGTGCCAGCGCGGTGTGGTTCGCGGTGATGGGCGGTACCGCGCTGCGTGTGCAGGCCACCGGCGTCCGGGACCTGGTCGCCGACGTGGACGCCAGCTCCGAGCAGGCGCTCTTCGGCCTGCTGGACGCGTTGCCCCTGGCGGCGCTGACCAGCGTGTTGGCCATGACGCTGATCGCGCTCTACTTCGTGACCAGCGCCGACTCGGCCTCACTGGTGCTCGGGTCGCTCACCTCCCGGGGCGCCCTGCGCCCGCACCGCGCGCTCGTGGTGACGTGGGGGGTGCTGATCGGTTCGGTGGCCGGGGTGCTGCTGCTGGCCGGTGGGTTGAGCGCCCTGCAACAGGCCACGATCCTGGTGGCCCTGCCGTTCGTGGTGGTGATGCTGGGGCTGGCCGCCGCGCTGGTCAAGGACATGTCCCGGGATCCGGCGGCCAGTCCGCCGCCGCGCAACCCCCGCTACGGGCTGGCCGCCGCGGTCCGCACCGCCCGTTCGTACGAGGAGGAGGACCCGCCGCCGGTCCGCCGCTACCTGCGCCGCCGGCTCCACTGACCGGGCGGGGCACCACACCCGTGTCCCCCGGCGGCGCGTTGTCGGCCGGACAGGGCAGGATGTAGACCCGAGGGGGTGGCGGAGACCGAGGGGGTGGCGGAGATGGTGGGGCGGATCCGGGACGAGGACATCGCGCTGGTCCGCGAGCGCACCTCGATCGCCGACGTCATCTCCGAGTCGGTCACCCTCCGGTCCGCCGGCGGCGGCAACCTGAAGGGGCTCTGCCCGTTCCACGACGAGAAGAGCCCGTCGTTCAACGTCTCGCCCGCCCGGAACGTGTGGTATTGCTTCGGCTGCGGCGCCGGCGGGGACGCGATCAAGTTCCTGATGGACGCCGAGCACCTCACCTTCGTGGAGTCGATCGAGCGGCTCGCCGCCCGCGCCGGCATCCAGCTGCGGTACGTGGCGGCCGATACTCCGACCCCGCGCTCCCGCCCGCAGCAGGGACAGCGGCAGCGGCTGGTCGCCGCGCACGCCGCCGCCGTCGAGTTCTACCGGGCCCAGCTCACCACGCCCGGTGCCCGGCCGGCCCGTGAGTTCCTGGCCCGCCGCGGCTTCGACCGGGCCGCCGCCGAGCGGTACGGCTGCGGCTTCGCCCCGGACGGGTGGGACCTGCTGACGAAGCACCTGCGCCAGCGGGGCTTCAGCCACGACGAGCTGGTGACTGCCGGGCTGTCCCGCCCGGCCCGTTCGGGTAGCCTGATCGACCGGTTCCGCCGGCGGCTGCTCTGGCCGATCCGCGACCTGACCGGTGGCGTGATCGGCTTCGGCGCCCGCAAACTCTTCGACGACGACGACGGCCCGAAGTACCTGAACACCCCCGAGACACCGATCTACAAGAAGTCGCACGTCCTCTACGGCATCGACCAGGCCAAGCGGGAGATCGCCAAGCAGGGCAAGGTGGTCGTCGTCGAGGGGTACACCGACGTGATGGCCTGTCACCTGGCCGGGGTGCCGACCGCCGTGGCGACCTGCGGCACCGCGTTCGGCGTCGACCACATCGGGGTGCTGCGCCGGTTGCTGCTCGACACCGACGCGGTCGCCGGTGAGATCATTTTCACCTTCGACGGGGATGCCGCCGGGCAGAAGGCGGCGCTGCGCGCGTTCGACGACGACCAGCGCTTTGTCGGGCGTACCTTCATCGCCGTCAGCCCGGACAACATGGATCCGTGCGAGCTGCGCCTGGCCAAGGGTGACCTCGCGGTCCGTGATCTGGTCGCCCGCCGCGAGCCGCTCGTCGACTTCGCGCTGCGGCATGCGATCAGCCGGTACGACCTGGACACCGTCGACGGCCGGGTGGAGGCGATGCGTCGGGCGGCGCCGCTGGTTGCCAAGATCAAGGATCGGGAGAAGCGCCCGGAGTACGTCCGCAAGCTCGCCGGCGACCTGGGCATGGAGATCGAGCCGGTGCTGCGGGCGGTGCTGGAAGCCGGTAACGCCCCCGCGTCGGACCGGGGGGCGGCCGCCCGTTCCGCCCCCGCCGAGCCGACCGTGGACAGCCCGCAGTCGATGGTCGAGCGCGAGGCGCTGAAGCTGGCCCTGCAGGTGCCGGTGCTGGCCGGGCCGATGTTCGACGCGGTCGAGGCCACCGAGTACCGACACCCCGTACACGTGGCGGTCCGGTCGGCGGTCGCGGCGGCCGGTGGGGTGGCGGCGGCCACCGGCGGCGCGGTGTGGATCGAGTCGGTCCGCGACGCCTGTGACGACCTCGCCGCCAAGGCGCTCGTCGGTGAGCTGGCCGTCGAGCCACTGCGCATCGACGGGGAGCCTGATCCGCGCTACCTCTCGGTGACGATGGCGCGGTTGCAGTGGGGCTCGGTGACCGGCCGGATCCGGGACCTCAAGTCCAAGATCCAGCGGATCAACCCGGTCAGCAACAAGGACGAGTACTTCGCCGCCTTCGGCGAGCTGTTGTCGCTGGAGCAGCACGCCCGGGCGCTGCGCGAGCAGGCCGCGGGAGGGCTCTAGATGGCACCGTCCTGGAAGGGACTCTGGATGGCACCGTCCTGGAAGGGACTCTAGATGGCGCTGTTCCGCCGCCGGCCGAAGCTGCCGCCGGCCGACCGTCCGCCGCTCGGCCCCGACGAGCGCGTGCTCGACTGGGCCGCCGCCGGCAGCGGCGAGGCCGACGGGGTGCTGGTCGCCACCGACCGGGGGCTGTGGCTGCCGGGTCGGGGGCACCGGATCGGGTGGCACGACATCCTCAAGGCCGTCTGGTCCGGGCGGGAGCTGACCGTCACCCCCGCCGAACATGTCACCGAGCGCGAGGGCTACCTGGTCGTCGCCGACCTGCCCGCCGAGACGTACCTGTTGGTCGACCCGGCGGACCTGCCGCACCAGGTGCGGACCCGGGTCACGAAGTCGGTGGCGTACACCCAGCTCCACCCGGTGCCCGGCGGGGCGGGGCGGGTGGTCGCCCGGCGGGTGCCCGGGGTCGACGGTCTGACCTGGACGGTCCGGTTCGAGCCGGGAACGCCCCCGGACGACCCGGACGTGCTCGCGGCGACCGACCGTCTGGTCGCGGCGGCCCGGGACGCGACGACGTCCCGCGACGCCTGACCGGTTGCGCGTGGCGGCGGCAGCCCGTGCGTGGTCAGGTGCCACGTGCGGTCAGCGCTGTGCTCGTCGTTGCCGCTGTGCTCGTCGTTGCCGCTGTGCTCGTCGTTGCCGCTGTGCCGCTGCGGTACCGCCGCGCGGTAACTCGGTGGGGAGTGTCGGACCTGATCGCTAAGGTCGGGGGGTGACCATGGCACAACCACTCATCCAGGCACGGGGGCTGGTGAAGCGGTTCGGCGACTTCACCGCCGTGGACGGCATCGACGTGGAGGTCCGCGCCGGTGAGGCGTTCGGCTTCCTCGGGCCCAACGGCGCCGGCAAGTCGTCCACCATGCGGATGGTCGGCTGCATCTCGCCCCCCAGCGGCGGACAGCTGCGCATCCTCGGCATGGATCCGGTGCGCGACGGCCCCGCCATCCGGGCCCGGCTCGGCGTCTGCCCCCAGCTCGACAACCTCGACCCGGAGCTGACCGTCCGGGAGAATCTGACGACTTACGCGCGATACTTCGGCATCCCGCGCCGGGTGGCCCGCGCCCGCGCCGCCGAGTTGCTCGACTTCGTGCAGCTCGCCGAGCGGGCCGACAGCAAGGTCGAGCCGTTGTCCGGCGGCATGAAACGCCGGCTCACCATCGCCCGCGCGCTGGTCAACGAGCCGGAGATCGTGTTGCTCGACGAGCCGACCACCGGTCTCGACCCGCAGGCCCGGCACCTGGTGTGGGAGCGGCTGTTCCGGCTCAAGCAGCAGGGCGTCACGCTGGTGCTCACCACGCACTACATGGACGAGGCCGAGCAGCTCTGTGACCGCCTGGTGGTGATGGACGGCGGGCGGATCGTCGCCGAGGGCTCGCCCCGGGCGCTGATCGAGCGGCACTCCACCCGGGAGGTGGTCGAGCTGCGCTTCGCCGCCGAATCGCAGGAGGCGTTCGCGGGCAAGCTCGACGGGCTGGGCGAGCGAGTCGAGGTGCTGCCCGACCGGATCCTGCTCTATGTGGCCGACGGCGACGCGGCGGTGACCGAGGTCACCGGGCTGGGCCTGCATCCGGTCAACGTGCTGGTCCGGCGCAGCAGCCTGGAGGACGTCTTCCTGCACCTCACCGGCCGCACGTTGGTGGACTGATCGCCACGGCGTGGGGCTCCGCCGGTCCTGGGATCGTCACGTGGACGATGAGTCGTCTGTCCGACCCAACGGCGGTGTCGCCCCGCGCCGCCCTCTCCTGACCGGGTCACCCGGTGAGGAGCAGTCCGAGGCCGGCCAGCAGGGCGAATCCGAACAGCGCGGCGAGCGTCACGGCGCGGCGGCGGGCACCGGGACCGCCGACGAGCCGCAGGGCGAGGGCGAGCGGGCCGATGGGTTGCATGGCGTGTGATCCCTTTCGGTAGATGACGGCGATCCGTGCGGCGGCGACGGTGGTCCCCACCGCGAGGCGCAGGGGTGACAGGTCCAGCCCGGCGGCTCCCCGCACGTCGGCCCGCCACTGTTCGAGGTAGCGGGCGCGGTGTGGGCTGGGCAGCAGTGCGGCGGCACAGCGGACCAGGGCGAGCGCGACGGTCAGCCGATCCATCAGGCCTCCCGGGGCCGGGTGGACCGGACAGGGGTGACCCGCGTGGCCGCTCGGGCGCACACCCGCTGTGCCTCCCGGGCGCCGTCGGCGGTCAGCTCGTACATGCGTCGTCGGGGTCCGCGCCGATCCATCTCCTCCTCCCAGGAGGAGGTGACCCAGCCGTGCCGTTCCAGGCGCTCCAACAGCGGGTAGACGCTGCCGGACGGGCGGCCGGTCACTTTGATGATCTCCAGGCCCCAGCGCGGCCGCCCCCCGTCGAGCAGGACGCGCAGCACGTCGACGGTGGCGCCACCGATCCGTTCGAGCGGCTCCATGCCCTTACCCTACCTATGTAGATTAAGGCTGTCCAGATCTGTCGTGGCCGCCGTCGCCCCGGGCCCGGGCCCAGGCCAGGAAACGGTCGTGCAGGTTCGCCGACGCTGTCGGACCGTTCAGGTCGGCCACGTCGGTCACGGCCTCGGCCATCAGCGTTCCGAGGTAGACCAGCAGCCCAATCCGGTTCTCGCGGTACTCGCCGAGCAGGGCCAGCCGGGCCGGTGAGCACGGCCACGCGGCTCCGCACACCCGGCAGCGCCAGGACGGGCGGGCCGGCACGTGTGGGCGGTGGCGCGGCATCAGCGCGGGCCCTCCGAGCCGCCCGAGCACCGGCCGCCGTTCGCCCGCCACTCCTGCGCGCGGGTCAGCCGCCCCGGGCAGCCGGGTCGGCTGACGGGGAAGGCCCGCGTCGGGGCGGTCGCCCAGGTGGGCCGGGTCGGGTCGTCGGTGGGGACCTCCGTCGGGGCGGTCGCCCATGACGGGTGTTGGTTCGGCGCACGTCGGGGGAGCGGGACGGGTGGCATCGGGAACGGGGTGGGCGGCGTCGGGCGCGCGCCGCGCCAGAACCTGAGTCGCATCGTGCCTCCGTCGAGGTGGGAGAGAGCGCCCCGGAGCTGTCGGGCCGGGGCGCTCCCGGCCTGGTTCCGCCCGCCGTCCGATCCCGTGAGCGGTTCCGCTGCGTGACAGTGTGTTGGCGACGCGACTACGGTGGGAGGTCCCGCGCGCCGACGACCAGCGCGTACGGCGGTCGACCCCAGGCGGTCCGAGGATGTACGGAGGCTGTCCGTGGAACGTTCGTCCATGTTGGACCACTTTGCGGAGGAGTTGCGGCTCGTTCGGGCCGCCAACGGCATGTCCCAGACCACCCTCGCCGAGGCCCTGAGCTATTCGGGCGCGCTGGTGGCCAAGGTGGAGACCTGCGAGCGCAGGCCGAGCCTGGACTTCGCCCGCCGGTGCGACGCGGTCCTCGGCGCGGACGGGCGGTTCGAGCGCATCCAGAAACGGATCAGCCGGGAGACCGTGGTGCCGTGGTTCCGCGACTGGGCCGGGATCGAGCAGGAGGCGACGGCCTTGCGCTCGTTCGAGCCGCTCTACGTGCCGGGCCTGTCGCAGACCGAGGGCTACGCCCGCGCCATCCTGGCCGGCGCCGGGCTGTTCGCGGAGGACGAGATCGAGCAGCAGGTGACCGCCCGGCTCGACCGGCAGGGGGTCCTGATCCGCGACCGGCCACCGCTGCTCAGCGTGGTCGTCGACGAGTACCTGCTGCGCCGCCGCGTCGGTGGGCCGGAGGTGATGCGGGAGCAGTTGCAGCATCTCGTGAAGCTGGGCAAGACGCTGCCGCGGGTCCGCATCCAGGTCGTGCCGCTCTCGGCCGGGGCCTACGCCGGGCTCGACGGCCCCTTCGTGATCGCCACGTCGCCGGCCGGAGAGGACGTCGTCTACCTGGACGGGCAGCGCCACGGGCAGGTGATCGACCGCGCCGACTACGTGCAGCAGATGGTCGAGGTTTGGGAGTCGATCCGTGGTGAGGCACTATCGCAGCAGCAGTCCCTCGACCTGATAGCTGAAGTGGCGGAGACATGGACCTGACCGGCGCCGCATGGCGCAAGAGCACCCGCAGCAACGGCAGCGGCGGCAACTGCGTGGAGGTCGCCGACAACCTCCCCGGCCGGGTCGCCGTGCGCGACTCCAAGGACCCGGGCGGCCCCGTCCTGGCCTTCGCCCCCGAGACCTGGCGCGCGTTCGTCGCCCACGCTCCCGAGCGGCGGTAGCGGGCCGGTCGATCCACTCCGTGCCGCCGGCGACGCGGTATCCGGCTGGCCCGGACAGCCCGCTGCCGCGGCACGAAGTCGATCAACCATGACCCCACCGGCAAATCGGGCGACAGGGCGGGCGGGGCGCCGTAGGGTGGCCGCGGCCTGTCGTACCGGTGCGGTAGGAAGACCGAGTGGATGGGGACGGGTGGACGGGGACGGGTGGACGGTGACGGGGTGGACGGGGAGCGGAGTGGCATGACGGAGATGGCGCGGGACCGGGCTCGGCCGGCGCTGCCGCGGGTGCCGGCGTTGGCGGTGCTCGCGCACTACCTGGTGGGTTACCGGCGCACCTGGCGGGCCGGCGTCTTCTCCTCGTTCCTGCTGCCCGCGCTGACCGTGCTCGGCTTCGGAGTGGGCGTCGGGGCCTACATCGACCGGGGCGTCGGTGGGGTGAGCTACCTGAGTTGGATCGTCGGCGGGCTGCTCGCCTCGACGGCGTTGCAGGTGGCGATCGCCGAGTCCACCTGGCCGGTGTTCAGCAACTTCCAGTGGATCAAGACCTACTTCGCGCAGAGCGCGGCGCCGCTGCGGGTGGGCGACATCCTCGGCGGTCACCTGGCGTACGTCCTGTTCCGGGTGTTGACCTCGGCCACGGCGTTCCTCGTGGTGACCGGTCTGCTGGGGGCGCTGCGGTCGCCGTGGGCGGTGCTGGCGCTGCCGGTGGCGGCGCTGCTCGGCCTGGCGGTCGCGGCCCCCACCTTCGCGTACGCGGCGGCGGTCGATTCGGACAGCTGGCTCGCGATGCTGTTCCGGTTCGCGGTGATCCCGATGACGCTCTTCGCCGGGGTGTTCTTCCCGGTCGAGTCGCTGCCGCTGGCGCTGCGCTGGCTCGCGTACGCCACGCCGCTGTGGCACGCCGTCGACCTGTCCCGCGCGGCGACCCTCGGCATCGCCCCGCAGTGGTCGGTCGCCGGTCATCTGCTCTACCTGGCTGCCTGGGTGGTCGGCGGCTGGCTGCTGGCCCGTCGCGCCTTCGGCCGCCGGCTCGTCGTCTAGGAAGGGTTCATGGTCAGTCTCGTCCTACCCCGGTTGGTCGACGTTTCCGCCGCCTCGCGGCGGTCGGCTTCGGTGACCCAGCGCAACGTCGCGGCCCTGAGGTCCGTCTACTGGCTGCTGCTCGTCTCCGGTTTCGTCGAGCCGCTGCTCTACCTGCTCTCGATCGGCGTCGGGGTCGGCGCGCTCGTCGGCGACCTCACGCTGCCCGGCGGTCCGGTCGTCACGTACGCGGCGTTCGTCGCCCCGGCCATGCTCGCCTCGTCCGCGATGACCGGCGCGCTCGCCGAGACCACCTTCAACTTCTTCGGGAAGATGAAGTACATGAAGCTGTACGACGGGGTGATCGCCACCCCGGTGCAGCCGTTCGAGATCGCCCTCGGCGAGCTGGCCTGGGCGATGCTGCGGGGCAGCGCCTATTCGGCCGCGTTCCTGGTGGTGATGACCGTGATGGACCTGACGACCGCGGCCCGTGCCCTGGCCGCGTTCCCGGCGGCGGTGCTGGTCGGCTTCGCGTTCGGGGCGCTCGGGATGGCGATCTCCACGTTCATGCGCAGCTGGCAGGATTTCGACCTGATGGGCTCGGCGCAGTTCGTCCTCTTTCTGTTCTCCGGTACCTTCATCCCGGCCGAGGGCTACCCGGCGCTGCTGCGTTGGCTGGTCGAGGTGACCCCGCTCTACCGGGCGGTGCACCTGATCCGTGGCATCACCGTGGGCACGGCCGGCTGGGTGTGGCTGCTCGACGTCCTCTACCTGGTCGTCGCGCTGGCCGCTGGCCTGCTGATCGCCTCGCGCAGGATGGGTCGGCTGCTCTACAAGTAGCTGGTTAGCGTTCACCGCCGTCGGGGCATGGTGAAGAACGCAGCCGACACGAGGGAGGGGCGATGACCTCCGATGAGTCTTCCGTCCGCCGGCGGGACCGTGAGCCGGTCGACGTCGCCGGTGGTGTCAGCGGGCCGGCCAAGGTCCGACCGGAGACCGGTGACAGCCACGGCGTCGCGCGCAACGCGGCACCCGGGAGCGCGGCACCGAACGGGAGCCCGGCGGGCACAGCGTCCAAACCCGACCGGTCGGCCCGGACGACGGGCCGGACCGCCCGACCGACCTGCCCAGCGCCGGTTGGAAGGCGGCGCTGCGGCGCACCGGCCGCGAGTTCTTCGACGACAGTCTCATCGACTGGGCGGCGGCGCTCACCTACTACGGGGTGCTCTCCATCTTTCCCGGCCTGGTGGTCCTGGTCTCGCTGCTCGGTCTGCTCGATGCCCGTGCGACGGACGGTGTCCTGGCCACGGTCAACCAGGCCGTGCCGGAGGAGAACACCCGGCGGATCCTAGTCTCGGCCATCGACCAGGCAGGAGAACCGGGGGCTGCGGGGATCGCCGCGATCGTCGGTCTGCTCACCGCCTTCTGGTCGGCCTCGGGTTACGTCGGTGCGTTCATGCGGGCCTCGAACACCGTCTACGACGTGCCGGAGGGGCGGCCGATGTGGAAGACCCTGCCCATCCGGATCGGCGTCACCGCGGTGATCGGGGTGCTGCTGCTGGCCAGCGCGGTCATCGTGGTCTTCACCGGCGGTCTCGCCGCGGCTGTGGGGGGCGCGTTCGGGGTGGGCCCGACGGCGGTGACGGTGTGGAACGTCGCCAAGTGGCCGGTGTTGCTGCTCCTGGTCAGCCTGATGTTCGCCATCCTCTACTGGGCCTCGCCGAACGCGCGGCACGGCGGCTTCCGGTGGGTCAGTCCGGGAAGCGTGTTGGCCGTGGTGATCTGGTTGGCGGTCTCCGGGCTCTTCGCGTTCTACGTGGGCAACTTCGGCTCGTACAACAAGACGTACGGCGCGCTCGCCGGGGTGATCATATTTCTGGTGTGGCTCTGGCTCAGTAACATCGCCATCCTGTTGGGCGCCGAATTCGACGCCGAACTGGAGCGCGGCCGTGCCATCGCCGCCGGGTTGCGGCCGCCGGACAAGGAGCCGTACGTCGAGCTGCGGGACGACCGTAAGCTGCGCAAGAAGCGCAACGCCCCTCGTCACTGAATCGCCCGTTACCCCGGTTCCCGTTCCCGCCGTTGCCTTACCGTTCGCTGCTTGTGGTGCTGATCTCTGGCTGGGTCGCGGGGAAGCGGGCGAGACGCCGACCGTCCCTGCCTGTCCCGTCCGCCGCGCGGACCGGGCGCCTCGTCCGGTGCCGTTGACCTTGGCGCTGGCTGGTGAGATCTCGCGGGGCGGGCGGCGGACGAGCGGGGAAGCAGGATGACGGATGCCTTTCCGAATACTCTTCTGATATCTATGTAGATATATGCGGGCCGGTTCCCGACCGGAGGCCGGAGGAGTGCCATGCGTACAGCACGCGAAAGCGGGTCGCCGTGACCGAGGTGAACGGGCTTCCGCTGGAACCGACCGGACTGGGATCGGCCGGGTGGCCGAGGGAGGAGCCGTGACCGTCACGGTGGCGCCGACCGACCCGAGCGAGCTGCGCGCCCGGGTCGACGCCGAGCTGGCGGCGTTCCTCGACCGGCAGGATCCGGACTGGCCGGACTGGGCGCCGTGCGGCGTCCGCTCGGCGTTGCGCCGGTTCGTGCTCGCCGGTGGCAAGCGCCTCCGCCCGCTGTTCTGCTACTGGGGCTGGCGGAGTGCGGGCGAGCCGGACGGCACGCCGATCGTGGTGGCCGCCGCCGCGCTGGAGCTGTTCCACACGTTTGCCTTGATCCACGACGATATCCTCGACGGCAGTGACCTTCGTCGGGGACAGCCCTCGGTGCACCGGATCTTCGCCGACCTGCACGCCCGTTCGTCCTGGCGGGGCGATCCCGAGGCGTACGGACGCAACACCGCCCTGCTCTGCGGCGACCTCTGCGTCGCCTGGTCGGACCAGATGTTCCACGAGTGCGGGTTGAGCAGCGAGGCGGTGCATCGGGGGTACCGCGTCCTTGCGCTGATGCGCACCGAGGTGATCGTGGGGGAGTACCTGGACCTGGTGTCCGGAATGGGCAACGGTTCGGTCGCCAACGCGCTTGCGGTGATCCGCATGAAGGCAGCCCGCTACACCGTCACCCGGCCCTTGCAGATCGGCGCCGCACTGGCCGGAGCGGCGCCGGGGCTGATCGCCGCGCTGGCCGAGTTCGGTGACCCGCTCGGCGATGCCTTTCAGCTTCGGGACGACGTGCTGGGCGTCTTCGGCAACGCGGCGGTCACCGGTAAGTCCGTTCTGGACGATCTGCGCGAGGGTAAGCCCACGGTCATGATGGCCCTGACCCGCGACCACGCCGACCGCGCACAGACCGCGCGGCTACGGGAGCTGTTCGGCAATCCCGAGCTGGACGCGGACGGTGCCGCCGAGCTGCGGAAGATCATCGAGGGCACCGGCGCCCGCGCGAAGATCGAGCAGATGATCCGGGTCCGCGCCGACGCGGCCCTGGCCGCGCTGGAGCGATCCTCCGTGGCTCGGGAAAGCCGGCTGGCGCTCGCCGCCCTGGCCGCCCAGGCGATCGACCGTCGATACTGAGCTGCTCCGACGGTCAGCACAACGTAGCGGCGAACGCGATTCCCACGGGCAATCCGACCGGTCCGCAGGTCCGACGATCAGGGACGTGTCCAGCCGCCGGGTCGACGTGGGTATCAACGTCGTGTCGCGTCGGGAAGGCCATTCGCTCGCGAGCGGTATGCCTGACAGGCATAAAAATGCCACCCAGGCATATCGGCGGAGGTGTCGTTCTCTCGCTGGCGCGACACGCCCGAGCCACCGGCACCAGGAGCCCGGGGCGGTTCCCCTTCTACCGGGCAGCCGTGCCTCCGCGCACTGCCGGGCAGCGGTGCCTCCGCGCACTGCCGGGCAGCGGTGCCTCCGCGCACTGCCGGGCAGCCGAACGGCCTCGACCCGCACGGCGGCGGGCCGATCGTCCGAGACGACCGGCCCGCTGTGGGCGTCCTCGTTACACCGTGCTGCTGGTGCCCGAGCTGGACGGCTTGCTGCGGGACGTGCCGCTGGCCGACGGGGAACCGGAGGGCGAGCCGGTGCCGGACTTCGCGCCGATGGTGGCCGGCGCGCCGGCGAACGCGTCGTCGGCGGCGGCCAGCTGCTGCTTGTGACCGTCGCCGCTCAGCTTCTCGCCCAGCTTCGACTGGCCGAGCCAGTCCTTGCCCTCGCTGTAGAGCCGGTTCGCCTGGGCCTGCGCGACGCCGGCCGCCTCCTGGACGGTCGGGTGGTCGAGGACCCTGCGGCCACGTATCACCAGCTCCTCGTACCTCTCCCGGCCGGCACGGGCGCCCAGGACGAATCCCGCAGCCAGCCCGCCAAGAAACATGATCTTTCCGCGCATGGCGGCTCCTTCCGTACCTGACGCGCCGTTGTCCCGCCACATACCCCGTCGGGACAGACCGATTCGCGCCTGCGTCCTGTCGTAGGCAGCTAACTACCCATCCTGCTCTCCGCTCATACCTCCTTGTGCCGTGATGGCGATTTGCCCCGAATATCTGAGTGTCGTGATGGTGGCGGCCGTTCGGCGAACCCCCTGGACCGTAGCCCCCGGGAGTCCTGTACTCTTGTCCCGTCGCACAGCGTCGGAGAGATCCGGGAAGCGTGTGGCGGCGGTCCCCCGTAGCTCAATTGGCAGAGCAGCCGGCTGTTAACCGGCAGGTTTTTGGTTCGAGTCCAAACGGGGGAGCTCCTCTCCTCTCTACTCCACACCACCACGCCCGTCTGCCCTTGCCGAAGGGCCTTTCCTTGCCCCGGCCACCGCCACCGTCGGCGATCCCGCACCTTCCGACCAACGGCGTGAATGGCGCCCTATCAGGCTCACAGAGTGCAAGATTGGCGGCGTCGGCGTCGGCGTCGGCGTCGGCGTGGGGGTGGTTTCCGCCTCGCGTGCTGGCCTGGGCCGGCAGGATGGGGATGTCGGCCGGGGCTCCGGATGGGTGGCTGGTGCGTCGGTTACTGGATGGGTGTGGATGTCCGGACGAGGAAATCAGAGCCGGGTGACGCTGATCGCGCTGCTGGTCGCGTTGGCCTGGCTGGCGATCGGAGGGGTGACCGGACCGTACTCGGGGCGGCTCGGTGAGGTCGCCACCAACGACAACGCTGCCTTCCTCCCCGCCGACGCCGAAGCGACCCGCGCCCAAGCACTGGCCGCCCGGTTCGTCGACGAACCCACCACCCCGGCGCTCGTCGTCTACGAACGGCGCTCGGGCATCACCGACGTCGACCGGCAGCAGATCGCCGCCGACGCCGCCCGCTTCGCCGAGGTCCCCGGCGTGGTCGGCCCACTGCCGCCGCCGATCCCCAGCGATGACGGGCAAGCCGTGCAAATGGTCGTGCCGATCGACGACGACCGTGGCGAGAAGATCGGCGACGTCGTCGAGGAACTACGCGGCATCGCCGGCGGCGACCGCGACGGGCTCACCGCCAACGTGGCCGGTCCGGCCGGTCTGCTCGCCGACCTGATCGAAGTCTTCTCCGCCATCGACGGGACGCTGCTGCTGGTCACCCTCTGCGTGGTGCTGGTGATCCTGCTCGTCGTCTACCGCAGCCCGGTGCTGTGGCTCTTCCCGCTGCTGGCCGCCGGCATGTCGTTCGCGCTCGCCGCGGTCTTCGTCTACCTGCTCGCCGACGCCGACGTCATCACACTGAACGGGCAAGCGCAGGGCATTCTCACCGTGCTGGTCTTTGGCGCCGGCACCGACTACGCCCTGCTGCTGGTCGCCCGCCACCGGGAGGAACTACACCAGCACGAACGCCCCTGGGACGCCATGACAGCGGCCTGGCGCGGCGCCGCGCCGGCGATCATCGCCTCCGCCGGCACCACCATCGCCAGCCTGCTCTGCCTGCTCCTGTCCAGCCTGAACTCGAACCGTGCGCTCGGACCGGTCGCCGCCATCGGCATCGCGGCCACCCTGGTGGTGATGCTCACCTTCCTGCCCGCCCTGCTGGTGCTCGGCGGGCGCTGGGCGTTCTGGCCGCGCCGACCGCGCTTCGACCACGCCCAGCCGCAGGCCGAGCACGGGATCTGGAACCGCGTGGCCGGCTTCGTGGCACACCGGGCCCGGCGGGTCTGGCTGGTCACCGCCGTCGCGCTGGCCGCGCTCACCGTCGGCCTCACGCAGCTCGGCGCGACCGCCCTCGGCCAGAGTGACCTGTTCACCGAGCGGACCGACTCGGTCGCCGGGCAGGAGGCGATCGCCCGCCACTACCCGGCCGGCACGGGCAGCCCGGCTAGCATCTTCGCCCGGCAGGAGACCGCCCGACAGGTCGCCCAGGTGGCGCAGGGCGTACCGGGTGTCGCCGCGGTGCGTCCGGTCACCGAGAACCCGGTCGGCCCACCCGACCCGGACACGCCGCCGCGAGTGGTCGACGGCGTCGTGTAGCTGGAGGCCACACTCGCCGACCCACCGGACTCCGACGGCGCCGAACGCGCCGTCCGCGAACTGCGGGTGGCCGTGCACGCGGTGCCCGGCGCGGACGCGGTGGTCGGCGGCTTCACCGCGACCAACGTCGACACCGCCGACGCCTCCACCCGGGACCGCAACGTCATCATTCCGGTGGTGCTCGGCGTCATAGCGGTGATCCTGGCCCTGTTGCTGCGGGCACTGCTCGCCCCGCTGCTGCTCATCGCGACAGTGCTGCTCTCGTACGGAGCCACCCTCGGGCTGTGCGCGCTGATCTTCAGGTACCTCCTCGACTTCCCCGGGGTGGACGCCTCGTTCCCGCTGTTCGCCTTCGTTTTCCTGGTCGCCCTCGGCATCGACTACAACATCTTCTTGATGAGCCGGGTCCGCCAGGAGTCGGCGCGGCGGGGCACCCGCGCAGGGGTGCTGCACGGGCTCGTCGTCACCGGTGGTGTCATCACCTCCGCCGGCATCGTGCTCGCCGCCACATTCAGTGCGCTCGCCGTACTCCCGCTGGTCGTGCTGGTCGAGCTGGGGGTGGCAGTCGCCGTCGGGGTGCTGATCGACACCATCGTCGTCCGCTCGTTGCTGGTGCCCGCGCTGTCGTACGACATCGGCCCGAGGATCTGGTGGCCGAGCCGGTTGTCGCCGTCCAACACCGCGCGGGAGGTGCGCCATGCCGGCTGAGACCGAAGTGGTGATCGTGGGCGGCGGCCTGGCCGGGCTGGCGGCGGCGCGGCGGCTGCACCGCGCCGGCGCGCCGTGGCGGCTGCTGGAGGCGACCGGCCGGCTCGGCGGGCGGGTCGCCACCGACAGGGTCGACGGGTACCTGCTCGACCGCGGCTTCCAGGTGCTCAACACCGCCTACCCGCGGCTCGGCACCCTGCTGGACGTCGGCCGGCTCGGCCTCGGGTACTTCACCCCCGGCGTGCTGGTGCGCCGGGGAGACGAGCTGATCCGGCTGGTCAATCCGCTGCGGAAGCCGGCCGGTGCGGCCGGCGCCGCACTGGCCGGCGTCGGCTCGCCGCTGGACCGGCTGCGGTTCGCCGCGCTCACCACCGGCTGCGCCACGCTGCCCGTCCGACGGCTGCTGGAGGCACCGGAGATGACCTCCGAGGTGGCACTGCGCCGCGCCGGCCTCTCCGACGCGATCATCGAGGAACTGCTGCGGCCGTTCCTCTCCGGCGTACTCGTCGACCGCCAGTTGGAGACCTCCAGCCACGTCCTCGCGATGATCCTGCGCTCGTTCGCCCGTGGCCGTATCGGCCTGCCAGCCGAGGGGATGGCCGCGCTGCCCGGGGCCGTCGCAGCCCCGTTGCCCGCCGACCTGATCGACCTGGACACCCCGGTGAGCGAGGTCGCACCCGGTCGAGTCCGCACCCGGGCCGGTGAGATCGCCTGCCGCGCCGTCGTGGTGGCGGTCGATCCACCGGCGGCGACGACGCTGCTGCCGAGGCTGTCGCGGGTACGCATGAACAGCTACACGACCTGGTACCACGCCACCGACAACCCGCCGGTGTACGAGCCGATCCTGCTGGTCGACGGCGACCGGCGGGAACTGATCGCAAACACCGTCGTCGTCAGTCAGGCGGCACCCACGTACGCGCCGGAGGGGCGACACCTGGTCGCCACCTCGGCGGTCGGCCCGTCCATCCCACCCGAACCGGCGATCCGGGACGAACTGACCCGTCTATACGGACGGGCCACGGCGGACTGGACGCACCTCACCACCGTCCATGTCCCCGACGCGCTGCCCGCCACGCCGCCACCGCAGGGGCGGCTGCGCAAGCCGGTGGCGCTGGGGAAGGGGCTCTTCGTGGCCGGTGACCACCGGGACAGCCCGTCGATCCAGGGGGCGCTGGCCAGCGGCTGGCGTACGGCCGACGCGGTCCTGGCGTACCTGCGTTCGACCTGACGCCGCCGCCTCGTGGCGGCCGATGTGCCGCACGCTGTTATTCTCGCGTTGCCCATCGTGCTGGTGCGCCCGGCGCCGTGCCCGAAGGGAGCTGGTTCGTGCTGGCCGCTGATCATCAGGGCGGGTTACGATCCGGCGCGGTGCCGGGGCGGTAGCTCAGCCGGTTAGAGCAGGGGACTCATAATCCCTCGGTCACGGGTTCGAGTCCCGTCCGCCCCACCACGGCTTTGACCTGTCCTTATGTCGACACGGCTCGAACAGTGCGAATATCGCTCCGCCCCTGCGTTGACGCCGCAGCCTGGTATAGCATCGTTGCTATGCCTTGGGGTGCGGTCGAGCTGGAGCCGGAGGTTGAGAAGTGGCTGGAGAGCCTTCCGACGGCGCTGTTTGCCCGAGCGGCGTTCTACGTCGACCTGCTGGCTGAACACGGGCCGTTGCTGGGTGAGCCGTACACGAAACAGCTTGACGGGAAGCTGCGCGAATTGCGTTTCTACCTCGAACGGCAGGCGGTGCGGGTCACCTACTGGATCGCATCGGACAGGCGGATCATCCTGCTGACGGTGTTCTACAAGACGCGGATGCGCGACGAGCGGGAGGTCGACCGGGCGCGTCGGGCGTTGGCCAACTGCATAGGTGAGGCGCACCGCGTCGTGGAAGAGGAGGGCTAGGTCATGGGCGAGCGTAGCGATTGGGCCATGATGCGAGAGCGGCGCATGGCCGAGCCGGGAGCCGCAGAGGCCTACGATGCGGCGCGGTTGGCGTTCGAGCTTGGTCGTGCGGTGCGCGATCTTCGTGAACGCCGGGGTTGGAGCCAGGTGCAACTTGCTAGGGAATCGGGGATGACGCAGTCGGCGGTCGCCCGGTTCGAGGCTGGCGGCACCGTACCAACCCTCCCGGTGTTGGAGCGGTTGGCGGCGGCCTTGAATGCCAGTCTCAACGTGAGCTTCGAGCCCCGCCAGGCGGCGGCTTGAGTCGCTGACCCAGACGGACCTGGCGTGGGTGGCGGTCATCGGGGGCCGCCCCGTGCCCGTGACCTGGTCAAACCTGCCAGCAGCGGGTCACCGGTGATGGTGATGGGCGGTGTTCGCGGCGACGCGTCCGGCCCACCCGAAACGGATACCCAAACGGAGGGGGCGCTGGCGGGCGGCCCTCCGTTCCGGGATCGGATATTGGCAGGTCAACGTTGCCGTTGCCTGGTCGGTGTCCGGTGCGGTGGGTCGACAAGTTCGTTGCGGTCGGCCGGGTCGGTGTCCCGGACGGTGATCTATGGTTCGCGCCGTGGTCATCGGCGGGCGGGTAGAGATTGTCCGCTCATGAAGGCCTTTCGGAGTCATGGGCTAAACGTTGGTCTGCAGAACGTAGTGGTAGTTGCCTTTTCCGATGGTGCGGTTGAGGGTGGCCGTGATCGAGGCGGCGTTGTCCCGTGGGCCCTGGACGTACAGGGGCTGGCCGTGGCGGCCGAACGTGATCGCGCTGGGTGGCGTCCATTCGCCGAGATGCTCGGCGACCAGGTCGATGTCGGGGTGCGGCTCGAATCCCAGGCCTCGGGCGTACTCGATGCCGCCGAACACCAGGTGCTGGACGAGTTCGAGCCCGACCGGCAGTGGTGGCTCGCTGTGGGCGTCGAAGTAGAAGGCCACGAACGGGTCCAGGTCGCCGGCGGCCATCGACCTCGGCCCGAGGGTGTTCTTCAGCCCCAGGCAGTAGGTGTCCACCAGGTACGCGCAGACCGTCACCCGATCGCGGCGCTCCTGGCGGGCGACGACGATGTTGGCCAGACCGCCGTGCAGTTCGGACTGGTCGAAGTCGACATCAGGCCACTCCGGATGCCCGGTCACCGTCAGTCCGCCGCTCCACCGCGGACTCACCCAGCAACCGACCAATCGGTGTGGGTTGGCGGCGGCCTGCTCTGCGGCCATGGCCCGCACCAACGTCGTCACCCGCGCGGCGGGGACCCCGACGGTACGAGCGATCTGTTTGGGCGTACATCCCTGGGCCCGCAGCGTGCGCACCCGCTCGACCAGCTCGTCATCCGTGCTCATCTACCTGGTCCTTCTCCAGCCGGCACCGGTTGGTCATCCGCTGTTGCCGGTTGCTGCCCATGCCCTGTGCTGGGGCGAAGGCCTACGGCGGACGGTGTCTTCGTCTACCTGCGCGACACGCATCCTATCCGAGGGGTACGCGACGACACGTGGTCCCGTCAGCGTGATGACCAGCCTGGGCATGCGGTGTCGAGTACGTGGTCCGGTAACGACCGCTGATGCTTGGTCAGCAGGGTGAACATGACGCCGCGGACGCGGCTACCGGGTCGAGTGCCTCGATCGGCCCGTGCCTTGAGCCTCGATCGTGTCCGGAGGTGTGGATCCGGTGGGTTGTCGGGTTGGTAGCGTTGGCGGCTTGTCGGTGTCGGGGCGGGTGGGGATCAGTGGGTAAGAACAGTCGCGAGCGGCACAAGGCCAAGCGGAAGGCGGCGGAGGCGCAACGCCGAAGGTCTGCGGGGCCGGCGGACGCTGGTGATCCGCTGGGCCTGTTCGGCGTACCGCGTGTTCCGTCGCAGCTTGAGCTGGCGGAGCAGATCATCGAACAGGCGGTCCACGCTCAGTACGGCGAACACGGCGCCGCGCTTGACCGATGCCGCTCCTTGCTGATCGCTGGCCCGGGTGGTGCGGCCGGGATCCAGGTCGTCAACCGTGCCCTGCTGGCCCGGTTGCTGCGCGATGTGGAGCAGGCGTGGCGGCGTGGCTGGCAGCCGGCCGAACTGGTCCGGGTGGCGCGCCGCGAATGCGGCGCACGGCACGGCCGGCTGGTGGTCGATGGTATTGCGGCGCGGATGCGCGGCTATCCGAAGGCGGCCGTCGACCAGCGGTGGCAGGCACAGCTGACGATTCTCGACGCACGGGTGTGGTGGGAACACGACGACCATTACGTGACGGTCTGGGGTGACCGGCAGGGTCTGGACCGGGCCGCGGTGATCACCGTGATGATCGAGGTACTTCATCTGCTGGCGACGCTGCCGGCGATCGAGGTGGTCGGTCCAGCGCCTGGCGAGGCCCGGCCGGCTACGGCGGCCGTGCCGGCCGATCTCGACCAGCGGATGCTGGATCGGGTTCGGGCGTTGCTGGCCAAGGCGGAGTCCACCGACTACCCGGAGGAGGCCGATGCGTTCACGGCCAAGGCGCAGGAGTTGATGGCCCGGCACCGGATCGACCATGCCCTGCTGGTGGCGGCCACGGGAGAACGCGACCAGCCGGTCACCCGGCGGATAGCCGTCGACAATCCGTACGAGGCGCCGAAGTCGCTGCTGCTTCAGGTCGTCGCGGAGGCGAACAGTTGCCGGGCGGTGTGGACGAAGCGGTTCGCCTTCACGACCGTCGTCGGCTTCGCTTCGGATCTGGACTCCACCGAGTTGGTGTTCACGTCGCTGCTCGTGCAGGCGACCAGGGCGATGACCCAGGCCAAACCCGCGGCCGACGAGTACGGGCGCAACACCACCCGCTCGTTTCGGCAGTCGTTCCTGACGGCGTACGCGTCGCGGATCGGTGAGCGACTCAGTGCTGCCGCCGACGAGGTAGGCCGGAAAGCGGCCGCGTCGGCGAACAGCGCCCAGTTCCTTCCCGTGCTCGCCGCGCGTGACGACGCGGTACGCGACGCGTTCGAGAAACAGTTCCCCCAACTGACACATCACCGGTCGACCATCAGTAACCGGCAGGGCTGGGCATCGGGCCGTGCCGCCGCCGACCGGGCATCACTGCAGGGCCGGCAGGCAGTCGCCCAAGAGTGAACTCCACCGCCGACCCTTCGCCTGCGGTGTTCTCGATCGGGTGGTGTTGTATGCGGCAGCAACAGTCAACTCGGTAGCGTTGGCGCTCAGGAATCGGGTGGAGGTTACTCGTTGGCACGGCTGGTTCTGACTGAGGACGAGGCGGTGGTGTGTGAGGCCGTCGGTGTCAAGGCCTTCATGCAAGCTCGTTCGTTGGTCGCACGTGGCGATCTGGTCGACGTCAGCTGGGACCGGCAGACTGGCCGGGGAGAGGCCGTGGTGCGGGCCGACACGGCCGGCTGGGTGACGGCATCGGTCGTGACCGGCATCGACGGTGCGATCAAGAGCGTCAGCGGCGTATGCACCTGCGACTCGGCACGCGGGTGTTCGCATCCGGCGGCCCTGTTACTGATCGCTTACACGTCCCACGCCTTGGGGCCACGGCCGACGCCGTCGTGGGAATTGGCGTTGGCGGCCCTCGTCGGCGCTGACAGTCCATCCGGCGCGCCGGGCTCTCCCGATCTGGCATTGCAGTTCGACCTCGAGGATGGTGAAGGGCGCCCGCAGTGGCGGATCGGGCTTCGGCCGGTTGTTCCGGGTAAGAAGGGCTGGATCCGCAGCGGCGTTTCGTGGACTTCGCTCGACTACGCCTACACGCCTGGCTCGCCTCGGGCGCAGCACCACGTGGATCTCCTGCTGGAGTTGCTCTCGCTGGCGGACGGGGAAGACCGCGACCCCTACCGCTACTACGGGTCGGGTCAGCGCGTCGTCTACCTGGATGAGTTCCGTAGTCGACGGGTGTGGGACGTCTTGGCTGAGGCGCAGGAGGCAGGGTTGCCGCTGGTGCAGAGCGGCCGAGCCGCGTCGCTGGTCCGGGTGGCGGCACAGCCGGTGCGATTCTCGGTGCGAGCTGATCGGGTCGATGCCGGGCTGCGGCTGCGCCCGGTGTTGACGGACGACGCCGAGATGATCGATCCCGACAGGTCGATCCTGATCGGGCGCCCGGCCCATGGGGTCGCGTGGTGGCGAACAACGGGGCAGTCGGCCTCGACGGATCCGGGGACGTTGCGGCTGGCGCCCCTGGCGCGGCCGGTGAGCGCGCAGGTCGTGGAGGCATTGGCCGCTCCGGCGATCGTCGTTCCCGTCGCCGACGAGTCGCGGTTCCTGCGGCAGTACTATCCAGGGCTGGTGCGCCGGGCCGACGTCGTGCCGGTCGACGAGTCGGCGGCTCTGCCCGACATCAGGCCGGCGACACTGACGTTGAGCGTGCAGCGATTGCCGGGGCACCGTATGTCGTTGAGCTGGGATTGGGTTTCCGCCGTCGGAACGGAAGCCCATCTGGAGCCGCTAAACGTCGGCGTCGACCAGAACGGTGACCGGGCCGGAACACTCCGACGGGCGACGGACCTGGTGGCGGAGCCGGCGTACGGACTGACGGAGCCGTTCCCGGGCGGGCGGCGACTGCTGAGCCACGCCGTCGTCGCCGGCGACGTCATGCTGCGACTCGTCCGTGATGTCTTCCCCAAGCTTGTCAAGACGGACGGCCTGGATGTGGTCCTCCGGCCGGACGAGGACGCGCCGGACTACGTCGAGGACGAGACCGCCCCGATCGTCTCGTTCGTCGGTGCGGCCGAGAACACAGCCGGCCGCCCAGACTGGTTCGATCTTGCCGTCCAGGTCTCGGTCGGTGGCGAGGAAGTGGGCTTCGAGGATCTGTTCGTCGCGTTGGCTGCCGAGCAGGAGTTCATGATCCTGCCGAGCGGACGATACTTCCGGCTCGATCAGCCCGAGTTCCGCCAGTTGCGGAACCTGATCGCGGAAGCCCGCGAGTTGGAGGATGCCCCGGCCGGCGTCCTCCGGGTCGGCCGCTTTCAAGCGGGACTATGGCAGGAACTGTCCGAGCTGGGAGAGGTCACCGGTCAGGCCGCAGCCTGGCAGGAGTCCGTTCGCGCGCTGAGCTGCGCGGGAGTCGGATCCGCCGAGACACTTCCGCAAGGGCTGGTCGCCACCCTCCGGCCCTACCAGTCGGAAGGCTTCCAGTGGCTGGCCGCGCTCTATCGGCATGATCTCGGCGGGGTGCTGGCCGACGACATGGGGCTGGGCAAGACTCTGCAAACGCTGGCGCTGATCTGTCACGCCCACGAGCAGGCCCCCGCCGGAGCACCATTCCTGGTGGTCGCACCGTCCAGCGTCGTCAGCAACTGGGCGCACGAGGCGGCACGCTTCACCCCGGGACTCACCGTCAACTCCATCGTCCAGACCGGAGCACGCCGGACCGAAACGCTGGAGCAGGCGGTCGCGGGAGCGCACATTGTGGTCACGTCGTACACGCTGTTCCGGCTGGAATACGACGACTACGCCGCCCTACCGTGGACCGGGCTGGTCCTGGACGAGGCGCAGTTCGTCAAGAACGCCCAGTCGCAGAGCTACCGGTGCGCCAAGCAACTGCCGGTCGGATTCAAGCTGGCCATCACCGGCACACCGATGGAGAACAACCTGGCCGAACTGTGGGCTCTGCTGTCCATCACCGCGCCCGGCCTGCTGCACCGAATCGACCGTTTCACCGACTACTACCGTCGGCCGATCGAGAAAGACCACGACCAAGACCGCCTCGCCCAGCTGCGTCGCCGGATCCGGCCACTCATGCTACGACGCCGTAAGGCCGACGTGGTTACCGAACTCCCGGCCAAGCAGGAACAGGTCATCGAGCTGGACCTGAATCCCAAACATCGCAAGATGTACCAAACCTATCTGCAACGGGAACGGCAGAAGGTCCTCGGTCTGCTCGGTGACCTGCAGAAGAACCGCTTCGAGATCTTCCGCTCGCTGACCCTGCTCAGACAGGCCAGCCTCGACCTGAACCTGGTCGATCCGAAACACCACGCCATCGCGTCGACCAAACTGGACGCGCTGAGTGAAATGGCCACCGACCTTGCCGCCGAAGGACACCGGGTTCTGGTCTTCAGCCAGTTCACCCGCTTCCTGACCGCCGCCCGGCAACGGCTCGAGGACGCCGGCATCACCTGTTGCTACCTGGACGGCAAGACGCGGCAGCGCGCGCAGGTCATCACGGGCTTCAAGAACGACGCCGCCCCGGTCTTCCTGGTCAGCCTCAAGTCGGGCGGCTTCGGATTGAATCTGACGGAGGCCGACTACTGCATCCTGCTCGACCCGTGGTGGAATCCGGCCACCGAAGCACAAGCGGTGGACCGCGTCCACCGTATCGGCCAGACCCGTAACGTCATGGTCTACCGCCTCGTCGCCAAGGACACCATCGAACAGAAGGTCATGGCACTCCAGGCCAGGAAGGCCGAGCTGTTCAGCAGCGTCCTCGACGGCGGCGATTTCGCCTCCGCCGAACTGACAGCCGCGGACATCCGCAACCTGCTCGACTGACAGCGTTCGGCCGCGGCCGCCGAGATCGGGTTCCTCCTATCGACTTGACGACTCTGCTGCCCAATTCGGGGTTCAGGCGGCGAGGGCGTGATCGAGGCGTTGGAGGTTGCTGGTCCGGGCTGTTGGTAGGGGGTGGTCGGTCCACCAGGTGTGGAGTCGGACGAGGTTGAGGGCGATCGCGGAGAACACGTGTTGGAGGCGGGTTTTCGCGAGGCCGCGGTAGCGGGTGTGGCGGATGCCGGTGATGTCGAGGGCCTGGTTGATGGTGCCTTCGACGCCGGCGCGCAGCTTGTACTTGTCGTGCCAGCTGTCGCTGGTCTGTCGGGTGCGGGCAGCGGTGAGGGCGTGGTGGAGGTCGCGGGGGTAGAAGGTGAGTTGCCGGCCGCCGCGTTTCGCGGTGGTGCACTGGGCGCGGGCGGGGCACGGGCCGCAGGTGGTGGTGGGGAACTTGACCACGATGACCTCGGTGCCGCGTTGGACCGTGGGGCTCCAGGAGGTGTTGGTGTGTCCTTGGGGGCAGGTGACCTGCCGGGTGTCGAAGTCGATGGTGAAGCAGGTCTTGTCGTAGCCGGTGCGGGCACGGGCCTGGGCGGACTGGTCGAGCAGGGCCGGGGTGACCATGGTGACGCCGAAAGTCTGCGCGGTGGCGATGGTGTCGGCTGAGGGGTAGCCGGAGTCGAGGTAGTGCTCGGCGGGCAGCAGCCGGCGGTCGTGCAGGTGCTGGTGGATGCCGGTGGTGGCTTTCACGTCGGGGACGGTGGCCGCCGTGGTGGCCACGTTGACGATCAGGTTCGGTGTCGGCCGGGGACCGGTCTGGCCGTCGTGGTCGCTGGTGGTGCCGTGCTCGGTGTCGGGGTCGCAGGTCTCGGTCAGGTGGACCTTGTAGCCGTTCCAGAACAGGTCGTCGCCTTTTGCGGCCCACCGGGTGTCGGTGTCGTACGGGGAGGTGATCCGGGATCTGGCGGGCGGGAGACCGTCCGTGTCCGCCTCCCGCCGCCGGATCACCTCCCGCCCCCTGCTGTCGGTGGTGATCAGATAGTTCTGCACCAGCACGGTGCGCAGCGTCCGCACCGCGGGCAGTTCGGCCAGCCAGACCGGGGCGGCAGGGGCGAACACCGCGCGCAGCAGGGCGACGGCGTCGGTGCCGTAGACCTGGGCGAGGCGGTCCCGCTTGGCCTGCGAGGCGGGTAGCCGCCAGGAATCGATGCGTGGCCCGTACCGGTGCGCCCACTCGCCGACGTCGATAGCGGTGGCCAGCCAGTCCGGTGCGGCCACCGACAACGTTTCCAGGCAGGCCCGTACCGACTCGCCGGCCACCTCCAGACGGTTGAGGTCTCGCACCGCGCTGATCACGTGAGTGGAATCGGTGCGCTGCTTACCACCAGCCGCGATCAGGCCCTTGCCGGTCGACACGGTCAGCATCGCGGTGAAGACCTGTTCTTCCAGGCCGTGCTCGACCAGCCGGGTACGGAACTTGGACAGCACGCTGGCGTCGAAGCCGGGATCGGTCAGCTCCAGGCCGAGCGCGTACTTCCAGTCGATCGCCCGGGCGACCATCCGCGCGGCCTGCCGATCGGTCAGGTTCTCCGCGAACTGCAACGCGGTCACCAGCGCTAAGGCGCCCGGCGATTCGGCCGGAGCGCCCCGGACACCGAACGCGGCAGCGAACTGTTCGTCGGTGAACACCTCACCCAGGTGGTCACGCGCTGATATCGCCACGCTGCCGTTCGGGAACGCCGCGCGGGCCACCAGCACCGTCTGATCAGGAATCTGGACCCGCGACCGCGGCTGCATCGACACCCGTACACCCCATCCCGCAGCCACCGACGGAAGGAACACGACCGCGAACAGGGATCATGACCCCGTGACCGGCCAGTACGAACGATCCCGACGGCGTGTCACGAATTCGGCAGCAGAGTCCTTGACCTGCTCAAACGCAGCGGCAGCGGCGCATCGGTTATCGTCGCGAGTCGGTTCGCATGGTGTTGCCTCCGGCCCACCGACCGCACCATCGAGCGAACCGGTGAACTCTTCGAGGTGTCCCCGTCCGTTTCGGGCGGGGCATTGTCGTGTCGGCCTTGCGTTCGGTGGCGGTGCCGCTGGTCCTGATGGTGGCCAGGTGGTCCCGGATGCGGGCGACGGTGCCGGGCGTCTCGCTCAGTGCCTGCCGAAGCGCATCGGGATCACCCCGCGTGCGCGGGGAGCAGGTAACCGGTCTCCCATCGACGCCTCGACGATCAGCAGCCCCGGCAGCGGCATCACGCGGGCCTGCTCCACCACCGCGGCCTGTACCGGGTACGGCTGAGACCCGGCCGGCATCGCGAATCGTCGGGCGAAGAGCCTCGCCGCATCGACACCGGCGGTGTCGACAGTCCGCCACGGGGTCGGCAGATCCCGTTCCTCCCACGCCTGCTGAAGCCGATCGGGGGCATCCTCCTGCCGGAAGCCGTACGGGAAGAACTGCTCGTTGCTGGCGATCCAGTCGGCGACGATGACGATCGCGGTCAGCAACACCTGCACCGGCTGCGGCAGGATCACCTCCCGCCAGACGGCCGACCGGTCAGCGGCAGCGACGCGACGGGTCAGCCAACCGAGCCGCCGGAACGCTGGTCGACTGGTGCCAACGCATCCTGCGCACCACCCTGGAAATCGTACGGGTGAGGGAATCAAGTACGGCTCGGCCGCGAACTACTGCGGGGGCGGGTGGGGTGGTCGGTGCAGCCACGCCGGCTCACTCCGTTGGTTCGATCGATGAAGGGCCGCCCGCACCGGAAGCATCGCTTGAGGCGTCCCCATCCGTGGGCGGCGACCAGCACGGCCAGGGCGGTAGCGGCTGCGGCGCGGGGATTGTCCCCTGCCACCACGACCCGCCAGCCGCCGTCCCGTCCGATCAGCTGCGGGGTCGCCCCGGCGCGGAGCAGCGCCTGGTTGAGCAGGTGGCTGGCGTTCGTCTCGTCGGGAAGCGCCGCGCAGAGCTCGGCCAGCGTGTCCGAAAGCGTCGTCTCGGCGTACACCAGACCAGGGTCGAGCATCCGGTAGGGCGGCACGACGGCGCGCCAGAGGCCGTCATTCATCTGCGATGAGCACACCCATCGATCGTGCGGTTCCCGCGATCTGCTTCATTGCGACCTCCACATCGTCGGTGTTGAGGTCCGGGAGCTTGCGCAGCGCGACCTCTCGCAGCTGCTCCCGCGACAGTTTCGCCACCGACTGAGACCCCGGGCGACCCGCCCCCTTCGATAGCCCCAGTGCCCGTCGGATCAGATACGAGGTTGGCGGGGTCCGGTACTCCAGCGCGTAGGAGCGGTCCTCGAAAATCGTTACGACGACTGGCACGATGTCGCCGCGCTGACCGGCAGTCGCTGCGTCGTAGTCGACCTTGACCTGCCGCGTGTTGACACCGGTCGGGCCGAGCATCTTACCGAGGTCGACCATCGCGGCATTGCCCGCCTCAAGGTCAAGTTTCAGGCGGTGGGAAACCTTCATCTGCTTTGCCATGCCAGCGACGCTAGGATCTTACGTAGCGTAAGGGTCAATTCCCTTTCCACAGCTGGGAGGACTACGGCGTGCAGGTAGTTGCCAGCCGGACCTCGTGTCTCCCGGCGTCCGGAAGAATGCGCCGCCAGCCATGGTGAGATGTCCCACTGTCGGTGACGGCACTGTTCGTGACGACCGTGGTGCGAAGAGGGCGAGGCCGCGAGGCTGAGTGGCCTCGTGATGGGACCTCTTATTCGGGGTATTGGGGCGACTCGTTCGAGCGCTGGTCCGAATGGGACGGCTCGGCGGCGGGGTCGGCCTGGTGTGGGGCGACTGCGGGGCCGACGTTCACCGGCCGCATCATCTCGTTGTCTTCGTGCTCCAGGATGTGGCAGTGCCAGACGTATCGGCCGGGTAGGTCGAAGAGGGCCTTGATCCGGGTGATCTCGCCGGGTAGGGCGATCACGGTGTCGAGGTAGCCGCTGTCCTGGGGGCCGGGTGGTTGGTTGCCGTCGGGTCCGCGACCGATGACCTGGAATTCGACCTGGTGGACGTGGATCGGGTGACCGTCGACCGTGCGGTTGTCGATTTCCCAGATTTCGGTGGCGTTGAGTGCGACGTTCTCGGTGACCGGGTCGCTCCAGGTCAACGGCACGGCGGTGCCGTCGGGGTCGACGGTGCCGAGTAGCACGGCAATGGGGCCGCAGCCGGTGGAGGACATCTGTTCATTGAGTGAGACGCGGCGGGTGTTGGTCGCCGGGCCGAGGGGGGTGAATCTGGGCAGGCGGAGTTGGTCTGGTGGGACGCTCGTGTCGGGTCCGGTGCGGGGGACGACGGCGAGTTTCATGACCTGACCGGTGGTGTCGACGTCGGCGGGCGTGAAGTCGACGCCGGGTGTCCCGCCGGGGTACGGCCCGTCCGGGCCCTCGTTGATCAGGTACAGGTCGGTGCCGGCGGGCACGTCGGTGAAGTCGATGATCACGTCGGCGCGTTGGGCGCCGCCGAGGGTGACCTCGTCGAGTGGTTCGGGTTGGGGGAGGAAGCCGCCGTCGGTGCCGATCAGCCAGATCGGTAGGGCCGGGGTGGCGGGGCGCGCGGCGGTGGGGTCGGCGGCGATCTTCAGGATCAGGGTGCGGGAGTTGCAGCCGTTGAGCAGGCGTAGCCGGTACCGTCGTCGTTCGACCTCGAGGCGTGGCCAGGTCTGGCCGTTCGCCACGATGGTGTCGGCGAAGAACTCGGGAACCCAGATCGGCGGGACGTCGCCGTTGGGGATGTAGTTCGCGGGGTTGGCGCAGGTGCCGCTGAAGGCCCGGCTGCCGGGGTAGAACAGCGAGCCGTCACGGTGGAAGGACCGGTCCTGGATGACGATCGGGATCTCGTAGTAGCGGGTGCCCGGTGGGTCGCCGAGGGCGGGGGCGGGGCCGGGCAGGATGCCTGGTGGCAGGTCGGACTTACCTCCGCGGAGCAGGTAGAAGCCGGCGAGTCCGGAGTAGACGGCCTGCCGGGTCATACCCAGGGCGTGGTCGTGGTACCATTCGGCGGTCGCCCGTTGATCGTTTTCGTAGCGAGATGTCGAGGTCCCGGGCCGCCACTGGATCCCGAACTGCTCGGCGAACGACGCCCGGTACTGGTCGTAGAAGCTGCCGACCGTCGCGTAGCCGGCGGGATGTTCGCCGCTGCCGGCAGGAACCATGCTTCCGGGTAGCCGTCACTCTCCGCCTGGGTGTGCCCGCCGTGCAGATGCACGACGATCGGGACCGGGCCGAGGTACGGGCCGGGTGTCCGGGTGAAGGTGGGGGTGGAGTCCCGCCCGGCGGGTTGGCCCAGTGCAGCGTCGGGTCGACGGGGAGCAGCGGCGGCAGGAACCGGTCGTGCCGGTCCACGAGTTGGTTGATCCAGGTCACCTGCACGGGGCGGTCGACTCGTGCTTCGATGGTGAACCCCGGGAACTGGAACGTTCCACGGTCGGCGGCGGCGCCGAGTCCCCAGACCGTGGTTCGGGGCAGATTCGGCGGCAGGACCTGCTGCGAGAACTGCCGCACCCCGATCAGGTACTCGTCGATCCGGTCCCGGCCGCGTCGGCGCACCGGCGGCATGACCGCCGGGACCAGCAGGTTCGTCTGGTACTTCTCGATGCTGTCGGGGTCCAGTGACGGCTGCGTCGGCTGTGGCCACAGTGGCGGCTGCGCCGACTGTGGCACCACGGCGCGGGAACCGTGCGGAGACAGCAGGACGGCCGCTCCACCGGCGGCACCCGCCATCAACAGTCGCCGTCGAGTGGTCACGATGACCCCCTCCAGGCCCTCCCGGAATTCATGTCCCAAAAGTGAATATAAGGCGGCTAAGGGTAATTAGTGGATGTTTCTCACGCGAAGGCCCTGTCCGCCGATCTGCCCCAGCCGCATGACTGCAAGGTCACGTTAGGGTTGCCGGGCCTCGGCGCTCGCTCCGTGGTCGGGCTTCGATGGCCCGGTCGCCCAAGGTGACCGCCCGTCGGCGTGATGTAGGTCATAGTTCGTGGAGAACCGTCGAGGGGTGGACGTCGTCTTGCCTGATGTGAGACGAGGCATGGACGCGGTCGACGAGGCAGCACTCGTGCGCCGCATGGCCGGTGGTGATCGGCGGGCGTTCGACGAGCTGTATCGGCGCACGTCACCGTGGCTCGCCGTGCGCCTGCGCCGCCGGTGCGCCGACGAGGAGATCGTTGCCGACGTGATGCAGGAGACGTACCTGGCCGTCTGGCGGGCCGCCGGTGGATTCGCCGGCGCCGCAACGTCCGGCAGTGCGGTCGGCTGGCTGTGGACCATCGCCGCCAACCGGTTGGTGGACGCGTTCCGGCGGCGGGCCCGGCAGGCGCAGGTGCCGCCGGTGCCGCTGGCGGAGACCGCCGCGCCCGCCGCCGAGGACGAGGTGATGGCCGGGCGGATCGGGCAGGAACTGGAGCAGGCCCTGCTCGTGCTTCCGGTCGAGCTGCGGCAGGTCCTGCGCGCGATGGTCCTCGACGGGCTGTCCGTGCGGGAGACGTCGATTCTGCTGGGAGTGCCGGAGGGCACGGTGAAGTCCCGCGCGCGGCGGGCCCGGATCGCTCTGCGGGAGGCACTGTCATGACCAGACACCCGAACCTCGCCGTGATCGCCCGCTACGCCGGCGGCGGCGACGGGCTGGACGAGGCGACCGTGTGGTCGGTCGAGGCACACCTGGAGAACTGCGCGGACTGCCGAGCCCGCCTGGCCGGCAGCGTCGGGGACCAGACCCGGGCGCTGCTCGACCGGATCGCCTCCGGCCTGGACGTCGGCATCGCCGCGGGGCCGCCTCCGGCCCACGCGGCCCGGCCCTGGTCGGCGATGCGGCGACGCTGGTTCGTCTGGGCGTTGGTGCCGTGGCTCGCCATGACGGTGGCGGTGCTGGGCTGCGCGTACCTTCTCGACCGGCTGCGGCCGGATCTGCCCTCGCTGGTGCTGCTGCTCGCCCCGGTGGCGCCGCTTCCGGGCGTCGCCGTGGCCTGGAGTCGGCGCGCCGATCCCGCGTGGGAACTGGTCGCCGGCACGCCCGGCGCCGGGCTGGCGATGCTGCTGCGACGCGCCGTGGTGGTGCTGGCCGTGGTCGTGCCCGCGCTGGCCCTCCTGGGGATCGGCAGTGGGATCTCGATGGCGCTGATGTTGCTGCCCAGCTTGGCGGGTACGGCCGCCACCATCGCCCTGGGTGGGGTGTTGGGCCTACACCGGGCGGCGACCGGCATCGGCGCGGCGTGGGGGGTGGCTGTGGTGGTGCCGAGCATGGCCACGATGAACCTCCCGGTCGTACTCAGCCCGGGCAGCATTCCCATCTGGGCCCTGATCACCGCGGCGCTCGTCGCGGTCACCGCGACCCGCGCCGACGGCTACCGATGGCTGTCCAGCCGAGACTGAGCTAGTAGTTCGCCGACCAATGGAGAGTTGATGATGCGTGTGGTGAGCGCGGCCGAGACGGCCCCGACCACTCATCCCTGGGTGGTGCAGGCCGACGGGTTGCGCGTTCGCGCCGGCCGGCACCTGGCCGTCGACGGGCTGGACCTGGCCCTGGACACCGGTGTGCACGGGTTGCTCGGACCGAACGGCGCCGGCAAGACGACGCTGATGCGGTCGCTGGCCACGGTCGTGAAGCCGGCCGGCGGGCGGCTGACGGTGCTCGGCGAGAGCGTCGACGCCAGGGCCGACCTGCGGCGGGTCCGTCGCGGTCTCGGATACCTGCCGCAGCAGTTCGGGTTCTACCCGCGCTTCACCGTGCGGGAGTTCGTCGAGTACATGGCCTGGCTCAAGGAAGTGCCGAAGAGCGCCGTGCCGGGGGCGGTGCAACGGGCGATCGAACGGGTCGGGCTCGCCGCCAAGGCGGACGCGCGGATGAAGACTCTCTCCGGCGGCATGCTGCGCCGCGCCGGCATCGCACAGGCGATCGTGAACGACCCGGCGGTGCTGCTGCTCGACGAGCCCACCGTCGGACTGGACCCCGAGCAACGCGTGGACTTCCGTGCGCTCCTGCGCGAACTGGGTGTCGACAGCTGTGTCCTGGTCTCCACGCACCTGGTCGAGGACGTGGTCGCCGCCTGCACCGACGTCGTCATGATGCACGAGGGGCGGCTCGTCTTCCAGGGCGCCCCGGACGACCTCGTCGCCGAGGGCGGGCAGGGCGACGCCGGGGACAGCCCGGCCGAGCGGGGATACTCGGCGATCCTGCGCCGGCACCGCGCGGGGGTGACCCGGTGAGCCGGGTTCTCCGTGTCGAACTGCGCCGCTCCGCCGCTGCCGGTGCCCTGCTGGCCCTGCTCGTGGCCGGTGCGGTCCTCTTGTACACCGCCCCGCAACGGTGGTCGGCCGGGTGGATGCCGCTGGCCATGATCCAACGGGAGTATCTGGTGCTGCTGTGGCCGCTCGCGCTCGCCGCCGGTGCCTGGCAGGCGCGCCGCGAGCACCGGTCCCGCGTGGCGGAGCTGTTCGCCAGCACCGCCCGGCCCCGCGCGCAGCGGATTCTGCCCATTCTCGGCGCGATGGGCGTCGCCGTGGGGTGCGGCTATCTGGCGGTGGCGGCGGTGGCCGTTCCCAGGATCATCGACACGGCGAGCTACCTGCCCGGGTCGGTCTTCACCGTCGTGGCCGTCGGCGGGCTGGCGATGATCGCGGCGGCCTGGCTCGGCCTGGCGGTCGGGCGCTTCGTACCGTCCGTGGTGACCGCGCCCGTGCTCGCCGTGGCCGGCATCGCGCTGCTGTTGGTGATTCCTGCCGCCATGCGCCGCACCGGAACCGAGTGGCTGGCCATGGTCCTCTCGCCGATGTACGGCATGGGCCAGTACACCGACTACCAGACGGTGACCGGCCGGGTCAGCCTCGCGCAGGCTATCTGGCTGACGGCGCTCGCGGGCGCCGCCGTGGTGCTGCTCGCGTCCGGGTCATGGCGCAGCCGGGTGGCGGCGCTGCTGCCGGCGGCCCTCGGTGTCGCCCTGGCGACCGTGGTCGCTCCGCGCGGTGACGCATTCGTCGCGCACCCGATCGACCCCGTCGCGCAGGAACACGTCTGCGCGCAGGGCAGCCCCCGGGTCTGCGTCAGCCGCGTCCACGCCGGGCTACTGCCCGAGGTCACGCCCCTGGCCCGGCAGGCCCTCTCCATGCTGGCGAAACTGCCGGATCCGCCGACCGCCGCGCACGAGGACACCACCACCTACCATCCCGACACGAGCCCTCCGCGACGGGCCGACACCGTGTTGATCCCCGTCCAGGTCGACAAGCACGGTCGCCTCGCGGGCAAATCCGAGGTCATTCCGCGGATGCTGGACGCGGGTGGTGCCAACATGCGGGGCTGCGAAGGCCGCCAGCCGAGCACACCGGTCGCCCGTGCCGTCGGTTACTGGCTGCTGGGACGCGTGCCCGAGCCGGGCCACTCCCTCGAACCGGCCGAGATCAACGCCGAGGCCGTCAGGTGGTGGCGGGCACTGCGCCGACTGCCAGAGCGGGAGGCGGTGGCCCGCGTGGCAGAGGTCCGGCGCGCGGCCCTCGCCTGCGAGGAACTCACCGACCTGCCCGCCGGGAGCCGCCGATGAGATGGCTGACGCTCTATCTGCGCTCGCGTCGGGTGCCGGTCGCGCTGGCCGTGGCCGCCGGGAGCGCCGCGATCTCCTGGTGCCTGTGGGTGGTCAACTCGGACAGCCGTGACGTGGGCACCCCGATGGTGATCCTGACCGTCCTGGTGATCGTCGCGACGACGACCACCACGCTCGCCGGTCCCGACGACGCGCTCGAGGGCACGGCCTCGCTGCGATGGTTCCCGCGGCGGGCCGTACACCTGCTGGCCGCGTTCGCCCTCGTCCTCATCCTGCTGCTGCCCACGCTGCACACCGACGCGCGGTTCGGCCCGGCCGGGCTGGTGATCCGCGACGCGGCCGGCCTGATCGGGCTGACGGCGCTGGGCGCGGCGACGATCGGTGCGGGCAGGTCCTGGTTGCTGCCGCTGGGCTGGACCCTCCCGGCGGTGGTCTTCCCCCTGACGGAAACGGCGTCCGGGCAGATTTTCACCTGGCAGTCGCAGGCGCCGGACAACCGGACCGCCGCGATCACCGCCGCCGTGCTCGCCGTGCAGGGTCTCGTCACCTACGCGATGGCGGGGCCGGCGCGGCGCGCCCCCGCCGAGGCCGCGTGGTAGCCGTCCGGTTCGGGCCGGAGCGACTCGGCGATCGGGAGTGTCGGGCGCAGACCGGCATCAGGCGGGTCACGTTGCGGACGAGGGCGAACAAGGCCCTGCTCGCGTTCCTCGACAAGTAGTCACTGGCGAAGTGCCGACGTCGGAGATCGACCACGCGCCCCGCGCCGGCGTCCAGCCGATGAGGGGCGCGTGGTGCTTCTCAGCGTCTCACTTGGAGTCGATTCGGCCCAGCGGGTCGGTGCCCGTGGTCAGCTCGGCGTTCGCTGTTGCCCAGCTGTGGTCCGCGGGGTAGAGCGCACTGCGCAGGTAGGCCCAGGTGAGCCGTTGGACGAGAGCGACTCGTTCGGGATTCTCGTCGGTCGTTTCCGCGACGGCGTGGCCGGCGACTCCACCAAGGGAGTGTTCTGCCCCGAACAGCGTGAGCAGGCTCTTCGGCCCGGGGCTCAGGTGGTACGGGTCGGCGAACCAGTCCGGCCCCCGGACGCTCAGGGGGGACTGGTCCCGGTCTCCCGCGACCACGAGGGCCGGCGTGGCCATGTCCGCGAAGCTCGGGTTCATGAAGGGGAAGTGCTCGGCGGCGAACGGGCTCAGGTCGGCTCCGCCCGTGCCGGTCGTGGACAGCAGCACACCCGCCTTGACCCGCGAGTCGGACAGGTCCTCGCCGGGGACGCCGTCGGCACCGAGGACCCGTGCGCCCAGCAGCGTGCTCGCCGTCTGGCCACCCCAGGAGTGTCCGGCCACGGCGATGCGGCTTCGGTCGAGGCGTCCACGGAGACCGGGAACGGCGGACTCGACAAGGTCGAGCTGGTCGAGGATGCGCCTCAGGTCGTCGACTCGGAAGCGCCAGATCTCGGGGTAGCGGTGATCGTCGGGCGTGATGTTCAGCGTCCTGGAGTCGAGGTGCGTGGGTACAACCACCACGAAGCCGTGAGCTGCCCAGAAGTCGACCAGCGGGGCATAGCCGGTCATCGACCAGCCGAAGCCGTGCGAGAAGACGATGATGGGTAGTTCGTGCCCCGCTGCGGGGGCTGACACTCGCACCTGCAGGTCCTCGCCACGGCCGACGGCCGGCAGCGTCACCGGACTGACCGAGACGACCGGGGCGGGTGCGCTGGTGCCCTTGTCGGTGTGGTCCATATGGTTTCTCCTTGCGGGTTGAGCCGAGCTGGTGATGTGCGGTTTGGACATGAAGCGCCTGCCCTGACATCATGAACAAGCGGAACCTCGTTCCGTTGAAACGATACGGAACAGCGTTCCGCTTATCAAGCGTCGTGACGGAGGTAACAGCGCAGTGGCCGACATCGACGGCGGGTCGGGGGGCTCAGCCTCACGGAAGCGGGCCGACGCCCGACGCAACGAGCGGACCCTGCTCGACGCGGCCGGCGCGGCTTTCCTCGCCTCCGGCGTCGATGTGCCGGTACGTGACATCGCCGCCCGGGCCGGTGTCGGTGTCGGCACCATCTACCGCCACTTCCCGACGCGCGCCGATCTCATCGTCGCCGTCTACCGGCACCAGGTCGAGGCCTGCGCCGAAGCCGGTCCGGCCCTGCTGGCGGCCAGTGGCACCCCGCACGTCGCCCTGGCTCGTTGGATCGACCTCTTCGTCGACTTCTTGGTTACCAAGCACGGCCTCGCCGAGGCGCTGCAGTCCGACGACGCCACCTTCCAGGCCCTGCACGCCTACTTCCTCGACCGCCTCGTCCCGGTGTGCGCCCGGTTGGTCGACGCCGCCGCGGCGGCGGGCGAGATCCGCCCCGACGTGGCGGCCTACGAACTGATGCGTGGCGTCGGCAACCTGTGCATCGGTGCGGGCCGCGACCCACGCTACGACGCGCGTCGAATGGTTGGTTTCCTCATCGCCGGACTGCGCCGTCACCAAGCTGTGCCCACCCAACCGGTTGCGGACTGAAGGCGGCCGTCACCCGTGTCCGACACGGACGAGATTGCCCAATTCCGACAGGCGGGCCGAACGCGGACTTACCCTTTTGGGGATACTCGCGGGAGGGGTCATGGGGCATGCGGTGGAATCCTTCTTCGCGTCTCTCGCACGACGGGAGACCTCGGCGGTGCCACCGCGGGTCCGGAAGACCCTGCGCGTCGACCTGACCGCCGGCGCCTGCACCGAGCACTGGTTTATCGACCTGCGTGCCGCCACGGTCCGAGTCAGCCGGGAGAACCGGCCGGCCGATGCGGTGATGAACACCAGCATGGACGTGTTCGAACGGCTGATCTCCGGTGACACCTCCCTGATCGCGGCGCTCTGGCGGAACGAGGCTGCGCTGGTCGGGGATCCCGCGCTGCCCAACGCACTACGACACTTCCTGCCGGCCCGGCAGGGCAGCCGGCATCCGAGAGACGTCGCAGTCGCCCGGGGACTCAGCCGCGCCGAGTGGCGCGCCCGGCTGGATGCCACGCTCGAGCGGACGGCCCGAGAGCGATGAAGGACCTGTTCAGCATCCTCGACGGGAACACGTTCCTGGTCAGCGACTCCGCCGGTGACGTCGACCCATCCCCGGCGTACCCGACCGGCTTGTTCTCCTACGACACGCGCTTCCTGTCGACCTGGCAGCTCACCGTGAACGGTGAGCGGCTGAACTCCCTGTCCGTCGACAACCTCAGGTACTACGAGACCAGGTATTTCCTGGTCCCGGGCGAGCCCACCCACTATGTCGACGCCAAGGTGTCGGTCATCCGGCATCAGACGATCGGCAACAGCTTCGTGGAGAAGCTCGCGGTTCTCAACCACGGCGAGGAGGACGCCGACCTCGTCGTCCGGGTGGAGATGGGAAGCGACTTCGCCGACATCTTCGAGATCAAGAATCCGGCGCGCAAGCGACAGGCCGTGGCGGTCGTCGTGGAAGACGAGCGGCTCCGTTTCCGGTACCAGCGGGGCCCGTTCGAGCGCGAGACGCTGATCACCTCCACTGCGACCGGCGGGGTCGACCGCGGCGGCATGACCTTCCGGATCAACGTTCCCGTCGACGGGGAGTGGCAGACCACGCTCAACGTCGAGACGGCGGTGCTGGGCGCGCGTGGTCGGGACTTCCGGGAGAACATCGCGATCGGGCATGCCCGATCACCGGAGCAGCTCCAGTCGGCCATGGACGACTGGCTGGCTGGCGCCCCGCGGCTCGATTGCGAGTGCTCGCAACTGGAGGCGACGTATCGGCGCAGCCTGGTCGACCTGTCCGCCCTCCGGTACACGGGGCTGTCCGTCCGGACGGAGCTGGTCGCCGCCGGCCTGCCGTGGTTCATGACCCTGTTCGGTCGGGACAGCATCTTCACCTGCCTGCAGACGTTGCCGTTCACGCCGCAGTTGATCCCGGCGACCCTCGCCGCGCTGGCGTTCGGGCAGGGCGGCCGGCTGGACGACTTCCGGGACGAGGAGCCCGGGAAGATTCTGCATGAGATCCGCTACGGGGAGTCCGCCGGATTCGAGGAGCAGCCGCACAGCCCGTACTACGGGGCGGCGGACACGACGCCGCTCTTCGTGATCCTGCTCGACGAGTACGAGCGGTGGACCGGGGACAGCACGCTGGTCCGGATTCTCGAGTACGAGGCCCGTGCCGCGCTCCACTGGATCGACGAGTACGGAGACCCGCTGGGCAGCGGTTACATCTGGTACGAGACCCGCAATCCCGACACCGGGCTGATCAACCAGTGCTGGAAGGACTCGTGGGATTCGATCTCCTACCGCAACGGCCGTATCCCGTCTCTTCCTCGGGCGACCTGCGAGTTGCAGGGCTATGCCTACGACGCGAAGCGGCGCGGCGCCCGGCTGGCTCGGCTGTTCTGGAACGATCCGGACTACGCCGAGCAGCTCGAACGCGAGGCGACCGAACTCAAGACCCGCTTCAACCGCGACTTCTGGATCGGCGAGGGCGAGTACTTCGCCCTCGCCCTGGACGCCGAGGGCGGGCAGGTCGACGCGTTGTCCTCCAACATCGGTCACCTGCTGTGGAGTGGCATCGTCGACGAGGACCGTGCCCCGAGGGTGGTGGAGCATCTGCTCGGTCCCCGGCTCTTCTCCGGCTGGGGGGTGCGGACGCTCGCCACCGGCTGCCGCCGGTACAACCCGCTCGGCTATCACGTCGGCACCGTCTGGCCGTTCGACAACTCCGTCATCGCCTGGGGGCTGCTGCGCTACGGGTACCGGAGCGAGGCCGCGACGGTCTGCCAGGCGATGTTCGACGCCGCCGAGTACTTCCAGGGTCGCCTGCCCGAAGCGTTCGCCGGATATGCCCGGTCGCGGACCACCTACCCCGTGGAGTACCCGACTGCGTGTAGCCCACAGGCCTGGTCGGCGGGCGCACCGCTGCTGATGCTGCGGGTGATCCTTGGTCTCGAGCCGCAGGGCGATCACTTGATCATCAACCCGTGGGTCCCGGCCGCGCTGGGCCGCGTCGAGCTGCTCGACATCCCCGGCCGGTGGGGTCGCATCGATGCTCTCGGTCGCGGTCGCCGGGTGCGTTGAGGTCGACGTCGCGCTCGGTGTCGTGGGTGTCGCGCCCGCGGGTGCCGCGGGGGTGGGTGCTGTTCCGGTCGGGTCAGCTGGGTGGTGGCAGGTCGCCGTCCATGCCACTTATTTGCCGGAGTGGCAATGATGTTTGCCGGTTTGCCGTCGTCGGTGGATGGTTGCCGCCGGGAGGTGGTCAGGATGACCGATGAGTTGAACAGTCGCTATGACGTGGTGGTCGTTGGTGGTGGCGCCGCTGGCCTGAACGGGGCGTTGATGCTCGCTCGGTCCCGTCGTTCGGTGGTGGTCGTCGACTCGGGTGCCCCGCGTAACGCTCCGGCCGGGGGCGTACACGGGCTGCTGGCCCGGGAGGGGATGCCGCCGGCCGAGTTGCTGGAGCGCGGTCGGGCCGAGGTGCGTGAGTACGGCGGCCGGGTGGTGACCGGCGAGGTCGCTGATGTTGCACGTGCGGGTGACGGGTTCGCGGTGACGCTGGCCGACGGCCGGTCCGTCCGGGCGCGTCGGCTGCTCGTGACCACCGGAGTGGTCGATGTGCTGCCGGACATTCCCGGGTTGCGGGAGCGCTGGGGGCGAGACGTGCTCCACTGTCCGTACTGCCACGGTTGGGAGGTCCGGGACCAGGCCATCGGCGTACTCGCCACCGGGCCGATGTCGGTGCATCAGGCGTTGCTGTTCCGGCAGTTGAGCGGGGACGTCACGTACTTCACACACCTGAGCGGTGGTCCGGACGCGGAGCAGGCCGAGCAACTCGCTGCCCGGGGTATCCGCGTGGTGACCGGTACGGTGGCGGCGCTGGACGTCGCCGGTGACCGGCTTGTCGGGGTGCGTCTCGCCGACGGCACGGTGGTCGGCCGGGACGCCGTGGCGGTCGCGCCACGGATGGCGGCGCGGGCCGGGTTCCTGGCGGGGCTCGGGCTGCGGCCGGCCGACCACCCGATGGGTGAGTACATCCCGGCCGATCCGACCGGACGCACCGACATCCCCGGGGTGTGGTCGGCCGGTAACGTCACCGACCTGGCCGCGCAGGCGGGTGCCGCGGCGGCGAGCGGGGCGCAGGCGGGTGCGGCGATCAACGGCGACCTCATCGCCGAGGAGACCCGGCAGGCGGTCGCGGCCCTGCGGTAGCCGTTGTCGGCGGAGTCCGAGGCGGAGGCCGCCGTACTGGCCGCGGACGACCGCCGCCACGGGTGTGTGAACGGGGAAACAGCACCGCGAGCCTCCCACGCGACGCACTCGCGGGGTGGCGGCCCGGGGTGCGGCACCGGCGTCGGCGCCGGCGGCGGCGCCGGACTGGGCTGTGGGCCGGGGGTGGTGGCCGGCCAGACACTCGCCGGTGAGGTGTCCGCTGGCGGGCTGCTCGGCGACAGCACGCCGACTCCGGTCGGATTGCTCTCCTCCTCAGCCGGAAGGACGTTGCGCCGCTGGGCCGGATGACGGTGGCTGTTCATCCACCCGAATTTCCCCGCCTACCCCACGCTAACCGCCTTCGGCCCGGCCGCCTTCGGCCCGGCCCGCCCCCGCCAATCGCGCAACTGCGGCCAGCCGACCTCGGCGCGGACCACGGTCCTGAGTGATCAGCGATTGCGCGCTGGATGCGGTGTCGCGGATGGGCCCTGTTCCTGGCAGGCAAAATATGTCTGCCAGGAACAGCGGCCAGGTGTGCCACCCAGCCGCGGCCGTGCTAGCGGGGGCTGACGGAGAACCCACGCGCTCCGGGCCCGGCCTGGTCCGGCGCCCCTCTGTCAGCGGCCGGTCGTCTGGTTGCGCATACTGCCCCGCTGAACCGCTCGGCTGATGTCGCTCGGCGAGATGATGCCGACCAGGTGGTCGCCGGTCACCACCAGCGCCCGCCCGTCCGTGCACTCGCTGAGCCGGGGAAGGAGATCGTTCAGCGCCTCGTCGGGCGAGGCGAGCACCAGCTCGTCGGCGCGGCAGGAGACCTCGGCGAGGGTGGTGGAGCCCCGACGGTCGGCCGGCACGTCGCGTACCCGGTCGAGGGTGACCAGGCCGACGGGTCGACCTTCCTCGGTGAGCGGTAGCGCCGAGTGGCGGTACGCGAACAGGTAGTTGTCGACGAAGTCGGCCACGGTCAGTTCCCCGGAGGCGGTCTGCGGCTGAGGCGTCATCACATCGGCCACCCGGACGCCGCGCAGCGCGTCGCCCATCCGGGCCTGCCGCTCCTCCATCCCGGCTGCGCCGATCAGGAACCAGCCGATCAGGATCAGCCACAGCCCGCCGAACCCGGCACCGGCGAAGAACTGCCAGAAGCCCAGCCCGATCAGCAGCGCGCCGAGCACCCAGCCGGCCCGGGCGGCGACCACCGAGGCCTTCGTCCGGTCGCCGGTGGCCTTCCACACCGCCGCGCGCAGGAGTCGCCCCCCGTCCAGTGGAGCGGCGGGCAGGACGTTGAAGACGGCCAGCAGCACGTTGATGCCGCCCAGCCAGGCCAGCGCGCCGAGCCAGAGCCCGTTGTACCCGGTCGTCGCCAGTGCCACCGCGATGACGCCGAAGAAGATGCCGATCAGCAGGCTCACCAGCGGCCCGACCCCGGCGATTCGTAGCTCGGCACCGGGGTCGCGCGCCTCGCCCTTCAGTTCCGCGACGCCGCCGAGGATCCAGAGCGTGATCCCGCCGACCTCGAGCCCGTTGCGCTTGGCGACGATGGCGTGGGAGACCTCGTGGGCGAGCAGGCCGAGAAAGAAGACCACCGCGGCGGCGAGGCCGGCCAGGACGTAGGCGATCGCCGGCTGGTCGGGGTACGACCGGGGGAACTGGTTGGCCGACAGTGCCCAGGCGATCAGTACGAAGATGACCAGGACACTCCAGTTCACGCCGACGGGTACGCCCGCGATCCGACCGAGCCGGAAACTCGCCCTCATGTTCCCGTCATACCCCTGGTTGGTGCTCCCATGCCAGGGGCGGACGTCACCCCGGTGAGTTGCCCGACCGGTTGGCCGGGCCAGCCCGGTGTCCGCCGTCACCGACGGCGTGGCCAGCGCGCGGCCCGTCCCGGGACGGGCGGCGGCCTGCACGCGCCGGGTGGCGGGTCGGTTCGACGGCGGGCATGGAATTTTCTTACCGCCCGGTGATCCGGCGGCGCGAGTGGCTCGTACTGGAGAAGGGAACAGGGTCGGCCGGTGGCGCGCCACCGCGAGACGATCGAGGAGCAGATGGCCCGGACACAGCAGAAAACGATGACGGCGACCGTCCGGACCGGCACCACCAGGCGGGGGGTCCGCGCCCCGGCGCGGTCCGCACTTGTCCTGTTGACCATCTCCGCGCTCGCCGCGGTGTGGGCAGTGAGCATGCTGACCGGCGTGGGTTCCGCGGTGTACGCGTACGGCTTCTTCTTCACCGAGTTCTTCGCCGGCGTGATCGCCCTGGTGTCGCTCAGCCTCACCGTGATGCTCGGGTTGCTCGCCACCGACCGCCTCGTCCTGCTGATCCGGCACCGGGTGCTGCTCCAGTCCGCGCACCGTGCCACCGGCATCCTCGGGGTGGCCGGGCTGGTCTTCCACGTCATCACCAAGGTCGCCACCGGACGGGCGGAGAGCACCGACGCTGTCGTTCCGTTCGTCGGCGGTCGCGGGGTGTATGTCGGCCTGGGTACGTTGGCTGGGCTGCTCATGGTGAGTGTGCTCTGGACCGGCGTCATCCGTGCCCGCTTCGCCGGGACCGGTCCGAAGTGGTTGTGGCGTACTCTGCACTCCGCCGCGTACGCCTCGTGGCCCTTCGCCATCACGCACGGCCTCAACGCCGGCCGTCCCGCGAAGTCCTGGGTGGTACTCAGCTATCTCGCCTGCGCGCTGCTGGTGCTGGTCGCACTGCTCGTCCGGCTTTCGGTTCACCTGGGCCGGCGTAGCCGCGAGCAGCACCAGGCCGCCGCGATCAACAAGGCGATGACCGCGCGGCCGACCGAGGAGGGCAGGGGCCGGACGCTCCTCGGCGCCCTGGCCCGCAAGCGTGATGACGGCGAGCGGCCGGAGAGCCGGAGCGGGCGGGAGTCGACGTGGTCCGAGACAACGCTCGCAGGCACCTGGAACGCGCCCGGCGGTCGTCGCCGCGACCCGCAGCGGTTCACGGTGCCGGTGGTGCCGGAGCCGGGGTCACTGCGCGAGCCCGCTGACCGCCGTCGCCGCGACGAGGTCGGGCCGGAGCCGGCCGGCCTCGGCGAACGGACCGCCCGCCGCGCCGGCGAGCGCAGCACGGATGAGGTGCCGGTCACGCGGTCCCGGCGCCGCATCGAGGAGCGTGAGCCTGCGGTGGCCCGCCGGGACGAGAACCCAGCTCCGACCGGCCGGCGTCGTCGCGCGGAGGACGACGAGCCGACCCGCGGCCGTCGCCGCCGGGAAGAGGTGGACGCGGGTCGGCGTTCGGCGCCGCCACGCCGCGCCGACGAGCCGGAGGAGCCGTGGACCAGCGCACGGCGGTGGGAGACCGCGCCGGTCTCCACGGGCCCGGTCTCCACGGGCCCGGTCTCCACGGGCCCGGTCTCCACGGGCCCGGTCTCCGGCACCCCGGTCTCGTCCGCACCGCGCAGCGGCGGCGGCCGGCACAGCGCCGAGGAAGACCTGCTGGAGGAACCGGACTACTGGCGACCGCCGGCCCGGTACGTCCCCGACGACGTCCCGCCCCCGGACGAAACCCCCACCCTGGTCGATCTCGCTTCCCGGCGGGCGCGCCGGGAAGCGAAGGAGAGCCGACGACGGCGTCGGGCGAACGCGGACTCCGTCGACACCGCCTACTGGGCCGGACTGCGGGGGGAGGCCAAGTGACGCGGACGACCGTGCCGCCGGTGGCATGTGTCGGCGAGCCCCGGCTGACCGCCGGCTTCGCCGAGTTCGGCCGGCTCGACCTGCTCGCCCACGAGGAGGTGCACGGCCCGATCGGGCCGATCGAACCGGCGAACCTGCTGCGGCTCGCCGAAGGCGTCCAGCTCAAGGGCAAAGGTGGGGCGGGCTTCCCGTTCGCCAAGAAGGTGCGGGCGGTGTTGGAGTCCTGCGAGCGGCAGGATGCCACCGCGATCGTGGTGGTCAACGCCACCGAGGGTGAGCCGGCGAGTTGGAAGGACAAGGTGCTGCTCACCCGCGCCCCGCACCTCATCCTCGACGGGGCGGCCGTGGCCGCGTACGCGTTGGATGCCGACGAGATCATCATTGGGGTGGCCGATGACGGGGTCGGCCAGGAATCCCTGATGGAGGCGTTGGGGGAACGGCGGTTGCCGGTGCCGGCGAGCGTCGTCACCGTGCCGCACCGGTTCATCTCCGGCGAGGGTGGGGCGTTGGTCAACGGCATCAACGGGCTGCCGCACATCCCGCCCGGCACGAAGAAGCGCTCCAGCGACTCGGGCGTCGGCGGGCTACCCACCCTGCTCTCCAACGCCGAGACATACGCCCACCTCGCCATCGCCGCCCGGCTCGGACCGTACGAGTACGCGGCGCTCGGCACTGACGACGAGCCCGGTACCGTGCTGCTCACCGTCACCGGGGCGGCGAAACGGCCAGCCGTGGTGGAGTGCGCCGCCGGCACACCGCTGCGGGAGATCCTCGACCTGTGCGAGGTGCCGGCCGGGCCGGGCATCCTGATGGGCGGGTACCACGGAAAGTGGATCACGCCGGAGGCGGCGGACCGGGCTGAGATCTCCCGCAAGGGGCTGGCCGCCGTCGGCGGCACCCTCGGCGCCGGCATCATCGTGCCCCTCGGCGCGGACACCTGCCCACTCGGCGAGGCCGCGCAGGTGGTCCGCTACCTGGCCGGCGAGTCCGCCGGGCAGTGCGGGCCGTGCAAGATGGGCCTGCCGGATCTGGCCCGCTCGGTCGACCTCGCGGTTTCCGGCAGTGCCCCGCTGCAGGTCGTCCGGGCCGCGGCCGGGGACGTCAAGGGCCGCGGCGCGTGCAGCCACCCCGACGGCACGGCGCGGTTCGCGCTCTCCGCGATGGAGGTCTTCGCCGAGGACCTGCGGCTGCACAGTACCGGTGAGGGGTGCGGCCGGCGGGTCAGGGGGGTGATGGGTCTGCCCGGCGCACCCGACGCGAACCCGCAACGACTGACGCTCGACTGGTCCCGGTGCGACGGGCACGGGCTGTGCGCGCACGTCGTGCCGGACTTCATCCGCCTCGACGCCAACGGATACCCCGCCTTTCCCGCCACGCCGGTGCCGACCTGGCTGCGCGAGGGGGCGCTCAAGGCGGTCAAGGTCTGCCCCGAATTGGCACTGCGGCTGGCCAAGGCCGAGTCGTGACCCCATACCGACGGGAGGCACCGATGCGACGGCTGTCGGGTACCGTCCTGGCGACCGTGACGGCGGTCGCCCTGCTCGGCACGGCGGCGTGCGGCGGGGACGGCGGCGTACCCGCCACCGCCGGGCCCAACGACGAGGCGTCCCCGACCGGCGGCACGCTGGCCGCCACCGGCGCCCCGTCGGCGACCGGTACCCCGTCGGTGCCGGTGTCGAGCCCGGCCCAGCGGCCGGTGACCGTGCCGGCCACGCTGACATTCGCCGCGAAGACCCTCGACGGGACGGCCTTCGACGCCGCCAGGCTGGCCGGGAGACCAGTGGTGCTGTGGTTCTGGGCGCCGTGGTGCGCCACCTGCGCCAGCCAGGCGTGGACGGTCGCGGAGGTGGCCCCGCGGTACCGCGACACCGTGCCGGTCATCGGTGTCGCCGGCCTCGGCCAGCAGCGGGCGATGAAGGACTTCGTCACCGAGTTCGAGCTGGCCGGCGTGCCACAGCTCGACGACCGGGCGGGCGCGTTGTGGCGCCGCTTCGAGGTGGTCGAGCAGAGTACCTTCGTCATCCTCGACCGCGCCGGCACGGTCATCCACCACGGCTTCCTCGACGGTGAGGCGCTCACCCGCCAGCTGGCGACCCTCGCTCAGGGGTAAGGCACAGAGCCGCTGCAACGCCTGCGGCGGCAGAAGTGGCCCCATCCCGACACCGCGGAGCGCCGGCGAGCGGCGGAACCGGATTCCCCCGTTACCTTTTTGATCGTCCCCAGCCGGGGACTGCTCGGTCGCCCGGCTCGGTATGACTAACCGCCCCTGTCGTACGCATGATCCGGGGGGTGTTGTCGCCGGGCCGGGTGGCGTCGGCGGACCGCTGATAGGGACCCGGCCGCCCCGCGTGCGGGGTAGGTCTCTTCGTAACGTGGATGCCGGCAGTCCGACGCTGACCAGCGGCCGAGCCACGGTAGCAGTTGGGGAGGCACAGCGTTGTACGACGAGTACGGCGTCTTTATCGGACTGGATGTCGGCAAGGAAGGACACCATGCGGTCGCGCTAACCCCGGAAGGGAAGCGGCTGCACGACGCTACGCTGCCCAATACCGAGGCCGGCCTGCGGAAACTGTTCGACAAGCTCGCCCGGCACGGCCGGGTCCTGATGGTGGTCGACCAGCCCGCATCGATCGGCGCGCTGCCCGTGGCGGTGGCCCGCGCGTGTGTGGGCATCAGGTGGCCTACCTGCCCGGCCTGGTCATGCGCCGACTGGCCGACCTGCACCCCGGCACCGCGAAGACCGACGCCCGCGACGCCTACGTGATCGCCGACGCCGCCCGCACCCTGCCGCACACGCTGCGCCGCGTCGACGCCGGCGACGACGCCCTCGCTGAGCTGGAAGTCCTGGTCGGCTACGACGACGACCTCGCCGGCGAGGTCACCCGGATCTCCAACCGGATTCGTGGTCTGCTCACCCAGATCCACCCGCCGCTGGAGCGGGTCCTGGGCCCGAAACTGCAGCATCCAGCCGTGCTGGAGCTGCTGTCGCAGTGCGGTGGACCAGCCGGGCTGCGCAAGGCCGGCCGGACGAAACTGGTCGAGATGGTCAAGAAGCGTGCGCCACGCATAGGCGTACGCCTGGTCGCGCAGATCCTCACCGCGCTCGACGCGCAGACCGTCGTCGTGCCTGGCACCGCGGCGGCCGAGACCGTCCTGCCGCGACTGGCTGACAACCTGCGTGACCTGCTGCACCAGCGTGACCAAGTCGCCGAACAGGTTGAGGGGATGCTTGATGCGCACCCTCTTGCCGGGGTCCTGACCTCGATGCCCGGCATCGGCGTCAGGACCGCAGCCCGCATCCTGCTCGAAGTCGGCGACGGCACCACCTTCCCCACCTCCGGCCACCTCGCCGCCTACGCCGGCCTGGCCCCAGTCACCCGCCGCTCCGGCACCAGCATCCGCGGCGAGCACCCACCCAAGGGCGGCAACAAGCAGCTCAAACGCGCGTTCTTCCTGTCCGCGTTCGCCGCCCTGACCGACCCGACCAGCCGCACCTACTACGACCGGAAACGCGCCGAGGGCAAGAAACACAACGCCGCCCTCATCTGCCTCGCCCGACGCCGCGTCGACGTCCTACACGCCATGCTGCGCACCAAGACCCCATACCAGCCGAAACCGGCGGACGAACCCCGCCTCGCGGCTTGACAAAACCCATAGGGACACCCCCCCCGGCCCCGCCGCTCGAGGTCAGCGCGGGGTGAGGCGGTCGGAGCCCAGCCGGTCGCGGAGCACCTCGGGGACCAGGACCGAGCCGTCGGGCTGCTGGAACTGCTCCAGGATCGCCGGGAAGAGCCGGCTGGTGGCCAGGGCGGAGCCGTTCAGCGTGTGCACGAAGCGGGTCTGCTTGCCGCCCCGCTCCCGGTAGCGGATCGCTGCCCGCCGGGCCTGGTAGTCGCCGCCCCAGGAGACCGACGAGACCTCCTTGTACCTGCCGGTGCTCGGCATCCACACCTCGATGTCGAGAGTCTTGCGCATCGCCGCACTGGCGTCACCGGCGGCGAGGAGGCTGCGCTGGTAGTGCAGGCCCAGGGCCTCGACCAGGCTCTCCGCGTGCCCGATCATCGCCTCCAACGCCGCGTCGGCCTGCTCCGGCAGGGCGAACTGGAAGATCTCGACCTTGTTGAACTGGTGGCCCCGGACCGTGCCCCGCTCGTCCGAGTGTGAGCCGGCCGCCTCCCGCCGGTAACAAGGGGTGTACGCGAACACCTTCAACGGCAGCTTCGCGGTTTCCAGGATTTCGTCCTGGTACGCCCCGAGGATCGCCGTCTCCGCGGTGGGCAGCAGGAACTGCCCGCGCGGCGCGGACCGCCGGTCCAGGTGGTAGACGTCGTCGTAGAACTTGGGGAACTGGCCGGCGGCGAACCCGGCCGTGTCCAGCAGCAGGTGCGGTGGGAGCAGGAACTCGTACCCGGCCTCGACGTTCCGCTCGATCAGCCAGTTGACCAGCGCCCACTCCAGCCGGGCGCCCAGGCCGGTGTACATCCAGAACCCGGAACCGCCGAGCTTCACGCCCCGCTCGTGGTCGACCAGGCCCAGCATCCGGCTCAGCTCGACGTGGTCGCGGACCTTCTCGATCGCCGGCGGTTCGCCGAACGTCTTGACGACCCGGTTGGCCTCCTTGCCGCCGGGCACGACGTCGTCGGCGGGCAGGTTGGGCAGTTCGCTCATCCGGTCCCGCAGCCGTGACTGCACCTCGTCCAGCTCGGTTTCCAACTCGGCGATCTGCCTCCGGCCGGCCTCCGGGGCCGCGACCTCCGGCTCGCGGCCGGCCCGCTTGGCCTCCGCGTACGCCCGAGCCTCGGCCTTGCGGCGCTGGCGCTCGCCGTCGATCTCGGTGATCAGGCCGCGCCGCTGCTGGTCGAGCTGCTGGATCTCGTCCAGCGCGTGGGTCACCTCCGCCAGGTCCATCCGCTTGGCCAGCGCGGACGCCACCGCGTCGCGATCCTTCCGGATCAACTCCATGTCGAGCATGCTGCTCCGTACGCCTCCGTCCGGACGTCAGGTGGACCACCAGATGCTACCGTCGCGTCCCGCTCAGCTCCGGCCCGCCCAGCCCCGCCCGCCCGCAGCGAGCCCATGGCCCCAGGCCCGCGCGGTGCGCCGGCCGATCCGGGCCGGGGTACGGTAACCGCCGCTGGTCCGGGACGTCGTACGGCAGCGCAGCGGCGTCGACCGTCCGCCCGGTGACCGTGACCGTGACGGGGCCCTTCCTCGCCCACGACCTCCGGCGTCAAGGAGAGGGCCCGGCAACTCACCGGACGCGGAAGGTGATGTCGGCCCGCTGGAGGCGATCCAGCAGCGCATCTCCCATCGCCGTCACCGGGGTCAGCTGGCCGGACGTCGACGGCAGGTCGTCCAGGGCCAGGCAGAGCGCCGACTCGGCGAGCATCTTGGCGGTCTCGTCGTAACCCGGGTCGCCGCCGGCCACCTCGGTCTGCACCCGCTGACCTCCCCCCTCGGCCAGGAACCGCACCCGGAACCAGGACCGGGCCCGGTGCTCCGGGCTCGGACCCTGCCCGGAGGAGAACCGCCCGAGCAGCCAGCGTCGGGTCGGTGGCAGCTTCACCAGACCGACCACCACCCCCAGCCCGGCCGCGCCGGCCAGCACCGTCGGCAGCCGCTTCACCGCCGCGAAGTGCCGGTACCGGAAGTCCGGGCCGTATTCCGGCCGGGCGGCGGCCGAGCGGCGCACCACCTGCGGGTCGATGGTCGGCAGCGGCACCGTCCACATGCCCAGCTCCGGCGAGCGGGCGATCCGGCCGGGTAGCGCACGGGCCTGCCGACCCTCCAGCCGCGGCTCCACCGCCCGGCGGGCCTTCGCGGCGCGGCTCGTCTCGCCGCTACGGGAGAACGCGGTCAGCGCCGAGTGGTACGTACCGGCGGAGAACCGCGCACCGGCCCGGACGAAACCGTCGACGGTGATCGGCACATCCGTCGGCAGGTGCTTCAGGGTGAACCAGACGCCCAGGTCGTACGGGATCGAGTCGAACCCGCACGTGTGCACCAGGCGGGAACCGGTGCGGACCGCCTCGGCGTGGTGCCGTACATACATCAGGTCGACGAACTCGGGCTCCCCGGTGATGTCCAGGTAGTCGGTGCCCGCCCGGGCGCACGCCGCGACGAGTGGCTCGCCGTGGTGGACGTACGGGCCGACGGTGGTGGCGACAACCCGACTGCCTTCGGCCACCGCCCGCAGCGACTCCGCGTCGGTGACGTCGGCGCCGAGCAGGGGCAGGTCCGCCAGCGCCGAGTCGATCGCGGCGAGCTGGTCTCGGACGGCGGCGAGCTTGGTGGGATTACGCCCGGCCAGGGCCCAGCGCAGCCCGGCCGGCGCGTGCCGGGCGAGGTACTCGGCGGTCAGGCGACCGGTGAAACCGGTGGCCCCGAACAGGACGAGGTCGTACGTCCGATCCTCACGCATCCGCCGAGTCTGCCACCGACCCCGCTCCCGCGATACCCGGCGGCAGGTCCGGGTTGAGCACGGCCCGCACACAGCCGTCCCGCCGGTCCCGGAACAGGGCGTATCCGAGCGCGCCCTGTTCCAGCGGCAGCCGGTGGGTCGCGAGGTGTTCGGTGCGCAACTCGTCGCGGGCCATCCGCTCCAGCAGCATCGGAACGTACCGTTGCCCGTGCTGCCGGGCGCTCCGCACGGACAACCCCTTGGCGGTGACCGCACCCAACGGGAAGGCGTCGACGTGCCCGGTGAACTCGCCGAGCACGACGACCGTCCCGCCCTTGCGGCAGGCGTGCACCGCCTCGCGGACCGCCGGCGGGCGTTCCCCGGCGCCGACGAACCGTTCGGCCAGCGACCGGACCTGCCCATCCCAGGCCGGGCCGACCGCTTCCACACACACGTCCGGCCCCCGGCCGCCGGTCCGTTCGCGCAACTCGGCGGGCACGTCGGCGCGGCGCGGGTCGACGGTCTCCGCTCCGCTGTGCCGTTCCGCCATGCGCAGCCGGTCGTCCTCGGTGTCGACGACGATGACCCGTTCCGCCCCGAGCAGCCCGGCGGACCGGGCGGTGAGCTGACCGACCGCCCCGGCACCCCAGACCGCCACCACGTCGCCCGGGCGTACCCCGCCCAGGTCGGCCGCCATCCAGCCGGCCGGGGCGGAGTCCGAGGCGAAGAGCGCCCGGTCGTCGCTGACCGCGTCCGGCACCTCGAACGCGCCGACGTCGGCGTACGGCACGCGGACATACTCGGCGTGGCTCCCGGCGAACCCACCCGCGGCCCGGGGACGTCCGAAGGCCCCGGGGACGGGGTGCCCGTACGCCGCTTCGCCCGCCTCCGGCTCCAGGCTGCCGTTGTCGCAGCACGACGGCTGCCCGCCGCGGCAGTACCAGCAGCCGCCGCAGGCGACCGAGGCGCTGACCACCACCCGGTCGCCGACGCGGTGCCGGCGCACCTCCGGCCCCACCGCGACGACCTCGCCGAGGAACTCGTGCCCCAGTACCTCGCCCACGGCCAGGTACGGTGGCCGCCCGGCCAGCAGCGGCAGGTCGCCGCCGCAGGTGGCGCTCTGCCGCACCCGAACGATCGCGTCGTGACCGTTGCGCAGCTCCGGATCGGGTACCTGCCGCACCGCCACCTGACCGGTGCCCGTCCAGCACAGCGCCCTCATCCGGCCGGCCCCCGGTCCATCGGCGTACGGTCGGCGCGCAGCACCTCGCCCGTCTCGGTGAGCTGCTTGGCCTGCCGCAGCGCGGCCCGGACCATCCGGGCGGGGTCGTCGCCGACCAGGTGGGCGGCGAGCCCCGGGGGCGGTGCGCCGGACAGCGGCCGCGCGGCCAGTTCGGTACCCCGGTGACCGGGGGCCGTCCGCGCCCGCACCTGGACGCTGCCGCCGAGCCGCCGCAGTGGCTCCGGCCACCGCCCGCCGGGCAGTACCTCGCCGGGCGTCCGGTCGACCGTCACCACCTGCCATCCAGCGGGGGGTGGTTCGGCGTCCCGGCGGATCCGGGACGCGCGGCCGGCCAGCGTCCGCGCCGCGGCCCGCGCGCTCACCCCGACCAATGTCGCCGCCAACGCACCGGCGGCGATCCCCGCCCGCTGTCCGCTACGTCCCACCCGCGACTCCCGTCTCGTCAGTGCCGACCCGGCGGTGACCACCGGCTATGGCCAGGGTTGGCCGGGGTGGGGTGAAGCGGGCTCCCCCGGAAGGGGTGAACCGGCGTCGGTCGGGTAATTGCCGGCCGCAGGACGTGGGGGGAGCGGACGCGGACGCGGGCGGTGGGGGTGGGGCTGGGTGCCGGAGGGCCGACGGGAGATCGCGAGCGCCACGGGACCGGGTACGCCGGTGCTGGCGTCCCGGCTGAGCCCGCCCACGCTGCCCGAACCGGTGGTGCTCCGGCCCCGGCTGCTGCGGGCGCTGGACGCGGGGACGGCCGCGCCGGTGACCCTCGTCGCCGCGCCGGCCGGCTGGGGAAAAACCACTCTGCTCGCCTCCTGGTTCCGGGCCGCCGGCGTGGCCGGCCGGGATCCGGTCCGCGGCGGGCCGGTGACCGGGGCCGCGGACGGAGCCCGGGACCGGGACACGTCGCCCGGGAGCGTCCCGCCGGGCGACTTCGGGGCCGCCGGCCCGGGTCCGGGTCCGGGCCGGGTCGACCTGGGCTGGGTGTCGGTGGAGTGCGGTGACGACGGCGATCGCCTGTGGTCGTACCTGGTGGCGGCACTGCGGGCCGTCGAGGACCCGGGGGGTGGCCCGCCGCTGCCCGACCGGCCACCCCGTCCGGACCAGCTGGAACTGCTGGCCGCGGCCCTCGCCGCCCGGGAACGGCCGGTGCTGCTGGTCCTGGACGATCTGCACCGGGTGGCCGATCCGGCGGCGGTCACCGGTCTGGAGTTTCTGCTCCGACACGCCGAGCAGCGATTCCGGCTGGTGGCCGGTACCCGGGCCGGCGTGCCGCTGGCGGTGCACCGGTGGCGGCTGGCCGGCGAGCTGACCGAGGTCGGCCCGGATCAGCTGGCGTTCACCGCGGACGAGACAGCCGACCTGCTCACCGCGCACGGGGTGGCGCTTCCGGCGGGGGGCGTACGCCGGCTGCGGGAGCGGACCGGTGGTTGGCCGGCGCCACTGCGGTTCGCGGCGCTGGCCCTGCACGGGCAGCCGGACCCGGACCGCTGGGTCGAGCAGTTCGGCGGCGACCAGCCGGACGTCGCCGACTACCTGCGCGGCGAGGTGCTCGCCGGGCTTGACCCCGACGACCGGGAAGTGCTGCGTCGTGCGGCGGTGGCGGACGCGGTCTGCGCCGGGCTGGCCGACGCGCTCACCGGCCGCGGCGACGCCGAGGCGGCCCTGGCCACCCTGTCCGGCGAGGGCGGTCCGCTACTGCGGGGCGACGGCCGGCCGCCCTGGTACCGCTGCCATCCGCTGCTCGCCGACCTGCTGCACACCGAGCTGGGTCGGCTGCCCCCCGACGACCTGCGGGAGCTGCACCTGCGTGCTGCCGGCTGGTACGCCGACAACGGGCGACCCGCCGACGGGCTGCGGCACGCGCTCGCCGGCGCGGACTGGGCCCGGGCCACCGAGCTGTTTGTGATGAGCTGGCCCGAGCTGGCCCCGTATGATCCGGTGGGCCCGGACGGGCCGGCGCCGGCGGCCGCGTCGCCGCCCGCCGAGGCCATGGCGGGGGACCCGGAACTGGCGTTGGCCTGTGCCGCGGAACGCGCCCACGCCGGGGACGTGCCGGCCGCCACCGGGTATCTGCGCCGCGCCGCGCAGCTGGCCCGGTCGCTGCCCGTGCCCCGCCGGGAGCGGTTCGTCCGGCTGGCCACGGCGGTGGAACTGGCGGTGGCCCGCCGGTCCGCTGATTCGAGGGCGGTCCGCGACGCCGCGACCCGGCTGCTCGCCTCCCGTCCGGCGGCGGTGCCGCCCGGCCCGGAGCCGGTGGACCGGCTGCTCGCGGCGCCGGCCCCGCAGCCCGAGCCGCGCGGGGCCGGCGCCGAGGACGCCGACGTGCGGGCGGTGGCGGGTACCGCGCTCGGCTTGGCCGACCTCGCCGACGGCGACCTGCGGAGCGCGGAGACGCATCTGGGGGTCGCGCTCGCGGCAGCGCGGACGACCGGCCGGACGCGGACCGAACTGGTCGGTGCGAGCCGGGTGGCGGTGTTGAGCGCGGTGCGCGGCGGGCTGCGGGAGGCAGAGGCGTCCGCCCGGGCGGCGCTCGCCCTGCCGCCGTGCCAGGGCTGGTCCTGTCGGACCGACCGCGGGTACGCGTACCTGGCGCTGGCCGTCGTGGCGCTGTATCGCGACCAGCCCGAGGAGACCGAGGCGAATCTGGCGCTGGCGGAGCCGGCGTCGGGGGAACCGGACGGCGGGGCGGTGGCTGGGCTGTGCCGGGCCCACCTGCTGCGGGACGCCGGTGACCTGGCGGGCGGGCAGCGGGCGCTCGCCGCCGCGCGGGACCGGTTGGCCGAGCGGTCCGAGGCGGGTGAACCCGAGCGGTGGCTGCGCGTCGCCGAAGCGGATCTGCGGGGGGCCCGGGGTGACCTGGAGGCCGCCCGGGACCTGCTCGCTGACGCTGGCGACGACGCCGTGCTCGCCGTCGGTCTCGCCCGGGTCGAACTGCGGGCGGGTGACGTCCGAGCCGCCGAGGCCGCCCTGCCCGACTGGCAGGCGGTGGAGGCGGACGGCTGGCCACTGCCGGTACGCCTGGAGGCTGCGGTGCTGGACGCGGTGCTCGCCGGGCGCGCGGGCGACGAGCGGCGGGCCCGGCGGGTGCTGGAGCGGGCCCTCGACCTGGCCGGGCCGGAGGGCGTCCGCCGGCCGTTCGCTCACGCGGACCCAGGCCTTCGCGACCTGCTGGCGGCGCACCTGGACACGGGCACGGCGCACTGGCCCACGGTGGACGACCTGGTGCGCGGTGCGGACGAGCCGGCGGAGCGGGTGGGGACCGGGGCCGGGCCCGCCGTGCTCGACGAGCCGCTCACCGAGCGCGAGCTGACCATCCTGCGATACCTGCAGAGCCTTCTGTCCAACGTGGAGATAGCCGCTGAACTGTCCCTGTCCGTTAACACGGTCAAGACCCACGTGCGCAACATCTACCGCAAGCTTGACGCCACGCGCCGGCGCGAGGCCGTCCGCCGGGCCCGTGACCTGCGGCTGATCTGACCGGGCCTGATCGGCGCGGCGTTCCGGTCACCGTGTGACGCGCCTCGGTGGGGTCACGGGGGCGCGGCGGCGTCGGCCGCGGCGAGCAGGTCGGCGAGGTCGTAGCCGCCGTCGTGGCGGACGTCGTTGACGAACAGGGTCGGGGCGGCAGCCACGCCGCTGTGGATGCCGCCGACGAAGTCGCGCCGCACCCGGTCGGTGTGGGTCTGACCGCCCATCTCGGCGCTGATCTCGTCGGCGGGCAGCCCGACCTGCTCGATGCCGAGCGACAGATGCACCGGGTCGAGCTGGTCCTGGTGTTCGTAGAGCCAGTCGTGCAGCACCCAGAACCGCCCGCGTCCGGCGGCGGCCTCGGCTGCCTCGGCGGCGCTCTGCGCGTACGGGTGCACGTTGGCGATCGGGAAGTGTCGGTAGATGAGCCGGACCGTGTCGGCCCGCTGGCGGAGGAGTTCGGCGAGGTTCGTGTACGCGGCCCCGCAGAACCGGCACTGGAAGTCCCCGTACTCGACGATCGTGACCGGCGCGTTCGCCGGCCCCCGCACGTGGTCGGTTTCGGTTACCGGAATCCGTAGGCGGGCGGTGACCTGGAGCGGCGTGGTCATTGCGCCACCACCTGCCGATCAGTGCCGTGGTGTCGCGCCCGGCGCGGCATGGACCCGGGCGTCGCGCGCCCGGGTCGGGCCAGCCCGTTCGGATCAGTCATGACTCCCAGGCTCGTCCGGACCGGGGTGAGGATGGCTCACCCCGCCCGGGTGGTTCGCCGGCCGGGCTTACCGCAGCACCGGGGCGACGGCGACGTGGTTCTGCACCTCCCGGACCCCCGGGGCGGACCAGACGGTCCGCTCGACCTCGGCCCGTTCGGGTATCGAGTGCACCAAGCCGCCGAGCAGCACGGTGTCGCCGTGCACCCGGACGGTGATCTGCTCCGCCTCGGTGGCCTGGTTACGGGCGAGCGCGTCGACGATGCGCTCGGCGAGCAGGTGCCCGTCGGCACGGACGGACGGGCGGACGGAGAGACCGTTGCTCACCCCGCGGACGCCGGTCAGCCGGGCGACGGCACGCTCGGCGGCCCGGCGCTGGTACTCCCACTCCACATCGCCGTGCAGCGTGACCCAGCCGTGCGACACGCTCACGTCGATCAGGTCCACCGGTACGAAGGCGTCCCACTCGAGGCTGTGGTCGACTGCCGTGGCGATGTCCGGGTCCGGGCGCTCGGCGGCGGTGCCGATCTGCACGGTGAGGTCGTTGGCGACAGCCCGGACCCGCGGCACCCGGTGCGCGGCGCGCTCCGCGGCCCACTTCCGGGCGTAGCTGTCGATCCGGCCGGTCAGGGTCACCACCCCCTCGGTGACGGTCACGCCGATCTCGTGCGGTCGCACCCGGGGCTCGAAGGTCAACTCATCGAGCACGGCGGCCTGGATGTCCTGGTCGGTGCGGCTGATCGTCATGATGGTCATCGCTGACTCCCTCCTCGGTGACAGACACGCGCCCGTCCGGCACGATCCTGTCCGTTCGGCGGGTGAGGCGCCCTCGCCCGGGGCGGGTGACGGTGTCGGTCCGCCATGCCGATCGGGACCGCCTTCTGGCCCTGCACCACGACGGGTTGAGTTCTCTCACCAGCCCCAGAGCCCCTCCTCGGTCCCCGCACCTGTCGATCTCGCGGCTTCGGGTCGCGTATCCAGTTGAGGCGCAGCGGCCGGTCGGTGGTGCGAGATCGCGGGTCGCCCTGAGCACCCCCGGACGACTCGGTCGTCCGGGGGTGCTCAGGCTGTGAACGGTGTCAGTCGTCCAGGTCGGCGGGGGAGCTGGGTCGATCCACGTCGACGAACTCGATGTCGTCGGCCGACCGGTCCGAGCAGCTGCCTACCGCGCGCGCCGCGGTGCCGGCGGCCCAGCCGACCGCCACCCCGACCAGCGCGGCGCCGATCAGCATCGTCCACGGCAGCGCCGGCCGTCGGCCGGCGAGGGCGTCGAACGCCAGGGTGGCGCGGCGCCGGGCCTCCTCGGCCGCCGAGCCGACCAGGTCGCCGGCGTTGTCGGCGAGACCGGAGCCGCCACGGCGGGCGGAGCGGGCGGAGTGACGGACATTGTCCCCCGCGAAGCTGACCGCCGAGGCCAGGTGCTGCCACGCCTGGTCCGCGATCCGCTCCGGTTTGGCACGGCGGTCCAGCAGCTTGATTGGGTACATCGTCTACCTCCTCGAATGCCGAAACCGGCGGCCACGTCGGACGTCGGGCGGGTCTCCGGCGTGTCGCGGATCGCCTGGTGCGCCATTGCCCCGCGGCGGGGCGCCACAAACCGGGTCAGTGGAGGACGACGCCCACCGTCGTGCGTCCTGCAAAGTCGTCGTCCTCGTCCTCGTCTTCACCGCCGCCGAAACCGCAGGCCAGTACGAGGGTGAGCAGTGCACCGACCCCGGCCAGCGCGGCCAGTCTCCTGATCATCGATCCGCTCTCCTGATCATCGATTGTTCCTCCGTCACGGTACCGTCCTGTCCGTCGATGCTATGTGTCTCGAACAACCGCACCGGGGCACGCGCGCCGCGTCGGCTGTGCCGCGTCGGCTGTGCCGCGGTCCACCGGCCTGTAGCCGATATGGCAACGCGCCGGCGCGCGAGGTGGGGACGCCTCGGCGGAAAACGACTTCCGGTGGGGGCGTACGGGGTGGAAGGTGGGGGCGTGCGGGGTGGAAGAGGGCGGGGCCCGATTCCGGGCGGGGCGCCCCGGCGGGCCGGGTTGAGGTCGGAACGGCCGAGGACAGCTACTCTGGTTCGGCGACTGTCCGTCGCCGACGATCGTGGAAACGGAAGGTGAAATGTCCGGACATAGGCGACTTGGAGCTCCGGACCACAAGAATTGCTCATCCCGAGGGGTGGCGACCGAGGGCGTCGGAGGAATACTCTCGGTCGCGGCCCGCGTACTGATGAGGCGCCCGTCGGATGGGCGAGTGGAGGTGCTCGCGTGAGCCTGTCGATCGTGAAGTCGGTCCTGCCCAGGGGTGTCCTCGAGATCGCGCCGCGTGGCGAGATCGACGTGGACACCGCGTACGAGGTGCGCGAGGCGATCGCCGAGATCCTGGCCAAGGGACGCCCCACCCGGATCGAGCTGAACATGCGGCTGGTGACCTTCATCGACTCGGTCGGCATCAGCGCCATGGTCGCGGGCTTCCAGACCGCCGAGGTGAGCGGCGTCAAGCTGGTGGTCACCCAGCCGAGCCGGTTCGTGCACCGGCAGCTCTGGGTGACCGGCCTGCTCGGTCTCTTCGGCGCCCCGGAGCCCTACTACGCGGGTGCCGCGGCCCCGGAAGTCCTCCCGGGCGCCTGACCCACTCGGCGGCCATCGACTCACCGCCCCGCGCTCGTCGGCGGCGTGTGTCCCCCCTTGGCCGACACCGGCTCGGTCACCCCGGTGGTGCCGTATCAGTCGACCGTAGCGAGCGGGTGGGCGTTCGTCGGTGTCCGATCGGGCATTGCCAGCCGGGCGTGGGTGGGCGACGATCGGGCGGAGCCACGACGGTGGGGAGACGGCGTGCTGAGGCGCGAATCCTTCAGCTATACCGTGCAGGCACGCTGCGCGCCCGTGGTCGCCGCGGCGTTGCTCGCCGACCCGCTCCAGCAGGTGGAGTTGCATCCGTTGATGGTCCGGGTCCGGCGGCTTCCGCCCGCGTCCGGTGCCCGCGCCAGCTACGCGATCACCGACCAACTGGCGGTCGGACGGCTGCGTTTCCCGATCGCGTACCGCGCCGACGTGCTTGTCGCCGATCCGGACGAGGTGGTGACTGTGGCCCGGCAGTGGCCGGCGACGACCGTCCGCAACCGCACCCGGCTGTCGGCTGATCCAGACGGTGTCCGGATCGACGTGGAGGTCACCGTCGCCGCGCCCGCGTCGCTGTTCGGGTACGTGTTCGCGCAGGCCCGGTCGGCCCATCTGGCGCTGGGCAGTCGACTCGGCGCCGTGCTGGCCGCCGATCCGCCCTCCGTCTGACCACGGCGGGCCGGGGCCGTCCGGGTGACCGGCGGACCCGGCCCGCCTGTGGTCAGTAGACCGACAGGTGCACGTGGTTGGTGTGGTCGCTGGACGGATCGCCGCGCGCTCCGCTGTATGACTTCCACCCGCTGCTGGGCAGCCAGATCTGCCGGTACCAGATCACGTAGAGCACGGCGAGCCGGTCGGCGTTGTTGACGAAGAACGCCGCCAGGTTGTTGCCGTAGGTCCGGTCGCCCCCGGTGGCGGCACCGCCGAAGCCGTTCTTCTGGGCCGCGAAGTCGCAGGCCCGGCCCTTCGGGTGCTCGCCCGAGCCGCCGGGGCGGTAGCACGAGACGTACCGGGTGAATCCGGCCGCTTTGGCCTGGTTGAGCGCGTGGAGCGTCCGGGGGGTGATGCAGCCGTTGGCCGGGGTCGGGTCGTTGACGCTGCACGACTCCCGCGGCCAGGAGCCGTCCGAGTTGCGCGGGGCCGGCGCGGCGGTCCGGGACCCGCCCCGGCTGGCGGGAGCCTGGGCGGCCCGGGAGTTGGCCGTGGTGAGCGCCCGCTCCGCCTGCTGCTTGCGCTTGGCCATCACCGCCTGCTGCTTGCGTTGCTCGACGATCTCGACCTCCACCGCGAGCTTGGCCTCGGCGACCTGGTCTCGGTTGTCCCGCAGCTCGCGCAGGGCCTGGTCCTCGTTGGCGGTGACCGCGTCCAAGGCGGCGGCCCGGTCCATGAAGCCCTCCGGTGTGCCGCTGTTGAGCAGCGCCGACGCGGCGCCGAGCCGGCCGGTGCGGTACGCCAGGCCGGCCAGCTCGCCGACCCGGGTGGTCTGTTCGGCGAGCCGGGTCTCGGTGGCTTTGAGCTGTTCGGCGAGTTGTGCCTGCCGCTTCACCGAGGTGTCCAGGGCCCGTTTGGCGTCCAGGTAGCCCTTGCTGGCCGCCTCGAGCTGCGCGCGGAGGGCGGGGGTGCCGCCCTCCGGATCGTCCCCGGGTGCGGCGGCCTGGCGGGCCGGGGGAACGGCCGCCGCGGGGGCGACCGGCGCGACGCCGAGACCGAGGGTGAGGGTGAGGGCCGCGATGATCAGGGCCACCACCCGGGCGGCATGTCGTTCGGGTGCCACTTCCGGCATTGATCCACATGTCCTTCCGTCAGCCGCCGACCGGGTTAGCTGACGGGTTCGGGACGGAAGATCCCTACCGCTGGCGCGGATGCACCCCAGGTACCTGGTTCCCCGGCTCGCCCCGCGGGGGCGATTAGGCGGCGGCCGCCGCCGGCACCGGTGGGTGCCGCCTGGCGGAGGCCGGAACAGAGCCTACCGGTGTGGCTGGGGCGATTGCAGTGGGAGTTACCCAGGGTGTCCGTGTGACGACAGTCGGATCGGATGTCACCAACGAACATCCCGTCAGATCGCGGATGTGTTCGTCACCACTCGACCGACCCGCAGGCTCCGTGGGTCGCACCGGGCTCGGTCTGCAACGTCGCATGCTCGATGTGGAATTCCTCCCGCAGCGTGGCCCGCGCCGCGGCCAGGACCGCGCCGACGTCGGCGCCGGGTGCCATGGTGAGGTGGGCGGAGGCCACCTCCATGCCTGAGGTGAGCGTCCAGACGTGCAGGTCGTGCACCTCGCAGACGCCCGGAACGGTCACCAGGCGGTCGTGCACGGCGGTGACCTGGAGGTGCTCCGGGGCGGCCTGGACGAGGATGCGCAGCGCCGCCCGCCCGAGCCGCCAGGTGCGCGGCAGGATGAACACGCCGATGGCGACCGCGACCAGCGGGTCGGCCCACCACCAGTTGGTGCCCGCGATCAGTAGGGCCGCTCCGATCACGCCGAGGCTGCCGAGCAGGTCGCCCAGCACCTCGAGGTAGGCGCCCTGGAGGTTGATGCTCTCCCGTGCGCCGGGTCGCAGCAGGACGAAGGCTACCAGGTTGGCCAGCAGGCCGAGGACTGCCACCGCGAGCATCGGGCCGGTCAGCACCTCCGGCGGGTCGCCGAAGCGGCGTACGGCCTCCACCACCACGTAGATCGCCACGCCGGAGAGCAGTAGGGCGTTGGCGAGCGCGGCCAGCACCTCCAGCCGGTAGAGGCCGAAGGTGCGCTGCGGATCGCCGTTGCGGCGGCGGGTGGCGGTGAGGGCGGCGAGCGCCATGCCGATGCCGAGCACGTCGGTGAACATGTGTCCGGCGTCGCTGAGCAGCGCCAGCGACCCGGTGTGGAACGCGGCCACCGCCTCCACCGTCATCAGGGTGGCGAGCAGCCCGAAGGCGGCCCAGAGGCGGCTCCGGTGCCGCTCCGCCGCGTTCGCGACCGCCCCGTGGTGGTCATGACTTGGGCCCACGCGGACACCTTCCGTCACCCGTCCCGATCCGCGTCCAATCTATGCTCACATCGCTATGTATGCAAATGATGGCGTTCATTCGGCGGGATCGATCGTGGTCAGCCGCTGGGTGGCGCGGGACAACGCGACGTACAGGGTTCGCACGCCCGATCCCGGCTCGGCCCGGATCTCGCTCGGGGCGACCAGCACCACCCCGTCGTACTCCATACCCTTGGCCTCCAGGCTGGTCACCACCTGTAGGCGCAGCGCGCCGAGCCCACCCAGCCACCCGGCGACCTGCTCCCGGCGCGGCACCGGCGCGATCACGCCCACCGTCCCCGCCACCTCGGCGAGCAGCGCACCGGCGGCCTCCACGACGGCGGTCTCCAACTCCGCCGGCGGCACCACCAGTTCAACCGGTTCGACGCCGGTCGTGCGGACGGCGGTGGGCAGCGGCAGGTCGGGGTCGAGCCGCCGGATCTCCGCCGCCGCCACCGTGAAGATCTCCGCCGAGTTGCGGTAGTTGGTGGTGAGCGTGTAGTAGTGCCGGCGGCGACGGCCGAGCGCCTGGTCGCGGGCCCGGGCCAACTCGTCCGGGTCACCGGTCCACGCCGTTTGCGCCGGGTCGCCGACCACGGTCCACGACGCCAGCCGTCCGCGTCGCCCGACCATGCGCCACTGCATCGGCGAGACGTCCTGCGACTCGTCGACCATCACGTGCGCGTACTCGCGGTAGTCCTCGGGGCGCCGCCGGGCGGCCTCCCGGGCGGCGCGCTGCCGGTCGGCGAACGTGCTCAGCTCGCGGACCCCACCCGCCAGCTGGAACGGGTCCCGCTTCGGCCGGGCTGGCTTCATCGGCTTGCCGAGCAGAGTGTCCAGTTCGTCGAGCAGGGCGATGTCGGCGACGGTCAGCCCCCGGGAGTCCAGACTTCGGTACGCCTCGGTGAGCAGCCGGACCTCGCGGGCGGCGAGCACGCCGGCGGCGTACCGGCGCAGCCGATCGGGCCGAGCCAGCCAGCCGAGCACATGGCGCGGGTGCAGCCGGGGCCACCACGCCTTGAGGAACTCGCGGAACTCGGGCCGCTCGGCGACTTCGTCCTCGAACGCGTGCTGCGCCGGCAGGCCGGCGACGCCCAACCGCCGGGCCTGCGCCCAGAGCGCGGCGAAGACGCCGTCGAAACCGACCCGGCGCACCTCGTTGCGTCGCGCCCCCCGCGGCAGCGCCCGCTCCCGGATGGCGTCCAGCTCGCGGCGGTCGATCCGCAACAGCTGGCCCCGGTAGAGCAACCGCAGCTCGCCGGGACCACCCGGGACCGCGTCCCGGGCCGCGCGCTCCAGCACCCGCCGCATCCGTAGTGAACCCTTCACCGCGGCGACCTCCGGCGGGTCGGTGCGGGCCGCGGTCATCCCGGGGATGAGGCTGCCCAGCGAGGCCAGCGTGGCGGTGTCCTCGCCCAGCGAGGGCAGCACCGAGGCGATGTACTCGACGAAGACCGTCGACGGCCCGACCACCAGGATCCCGCCGCCGGCATACCGGCTGCGGTCGGAGTAGAGCAGGTACGCTGCCCGGTGCAGGGCGACCGCGGTCTTGCCGGTCCCCGGGCCGCCGGAGACGATCGTGACGCCCGACCCGGGGGACCGGATCGCCTCGTCCTGCTCTCGCTGGATGGTGGCCACGATGTCCCGCATGCCGCGTCCGGTCGCCTTCGACAGGGTGGCGAGCAGGGCGCCGTCACCGACCACCGTCATCTCCGGCGGGGCGGCCGCCGGGTCGAGTAGATCGTCCTCGATCCGGGTGACCCGCTCGCCGCTTGACTGGATCATGCGACGCCGGACCACGTCGAGCGGCTGCGCCGGAGTTGCGCGGTAGAAGGCGGCGGCGGCCGGGGCGCGCCAGTCCACCACCAGAGTGGCGGCGTTCTCGTCGCGGATACCCAGCCGGCCGACGTGCAGCACCTGCCGGTCACGCAGGTCGAGGCGGCCGAAGACCAGCCCCTCGTGCTCAGCGTCGAGGAGGTACCGGCGCTGCGCCGCGTGGTACACCATCGCGTCCCGCTCCACCAGGGCGCCGAAGTTGCCGACCCGGGCCAGCCGGTAGCCCTCCCGCTCCGCGCGGACCGCCGACCGGCGCAGCTCGGCCAGGCGCGTGTACACCCGGTCGAGATGCCGCTGCTCGACGGCGATCTCCTGCTCCAGCGCGGTCTGGTCGGTCAACGCTCGCTCCTCCTGATGTCGACGGCGAGGGCGGCGCGGTACGCGCGGCCGTACGCCGGCCAACCGAACGAGAGTACGGCCCCGGCATCACCGGCAGGCACCGGAGGTGCGCGAACGTGTTACCCGACGGACTCCACCGTCGCGGCGGGGCGGTCCAGCACGCGGCGTAGCACACCGGCCAGCGCGCCGTTCACCTGATCAGGACGCTCCATCATCAGCATGTGCCCGGCACCCGGGCAGACGGTCAGCTCGATCGCCGGAAGGGCGGCCGCGATCGACTCGGCGCACGGCGGCGGGGTCAGCCGGTCCCGGCCGCCGACCAGCGCGGCGGCCGGCAGGTGAGCCAGCTCGGCCAGGGTCTCCAGCCGGTCCTGCGCCCCGATCGAGGCCCGGAAACCACCGATCGACCGGAGCGACGCGTGGGCCACCGCCGAGGTGACCAGGCGGATGTCGGTCGGCTCGCAGCGGTCGCCGAAGAGCATCCAGCGGATGCTCGGCCGGAGGGCACGCAACAGGGCTCGCGGCGGTCGCCAGGACCCGCAGCGGGCCAATACGCCGGCGCCGGTGGTCTCGGCGAGCCGGATCAACCGGGCGATCCGGGGTGAGAGGCCGTAGCGGGTGTGGGTGTGCCCCTCCGCGGTGGTGGAGACGAACACCAACCCGGCGACCCGGGCGGCGAAGTGCGCGGGATGGCGGTGCGCGTACTCCATGACCGTCATGCCGCCCATCGAGTGGCCGACCAGCACGACCCGGCCGGTGGGGGCCACCGTGTCGAGCACCGCGGCGAGGTCGTCGCCGAGCTGGGCCAGGGTGGCGGTGGGCAGCGCCATGCAGCTGGACCGGCCGTGCCCGCGGGCGTCGTAGGTCACCGCGCGGACGGCGCCGAAACGTTCCCGCAGGTCGGCGAGCTGCCGGTGCCAGCAACGCCCGTCCAGGGTCCATCCGTGCAGCAGCACCGCCGTCACCTCGGCGTCGGCCGGCCCGCTCACCTCGACGTGCAGGCGGACGTCGTCGGCCAGACGCACCTCACGTGTCTCCGGCATCGCCACCTCCCCGGGCGGTGCGAGTCCGTCACACCGACGGTAACGTCCGATACCCGTCGGTAACGCCGGCTTACCCGTCATGACATCACGGGAACCGCACCGGAGAGAAGGTTCGCCAACCCGGCCCGCGGAACTCCGGGGACCAGTCAGGCTGACGGACATGGCTCCGCCGGACGATCCGGGCGGGCGCGCCGCGGGGCGTACGCCGCGCGCCGCGCTGGCCGAGCTGCTGGCCGGCAACCGGCGCTTCGTCAGCGGCCAGCCGATCCACGGCCATGACGTCACCGCCGCGGCGGCGTCCGCCTCCGGCGACCAGCAGCCGTACGCAGTCCTGCTCGGCTGCATCGACTCGCGGGTGCCGCTGGAGGCGATCTTCGACCAGACTTTCGGGTCGATCTGCGTGATCCGCACCGCCGGGCATGTGCTGGACCGGGCGGTGCTGGGCTCCATCGAGTATGTGGTGGGGCAGCTCGGCGTTCCCCTGGTGATGGTGCTGGGGCACGAGCGGTGCGGCGCGATCGCCGCGGCGGTGAGCGCGCTGCGTGACAACGTGCGCCCGAACGGCTCGCTTGCCCACCTGGTCGACCAGATCGCACCTGCCGTCGCGGAGGTCGGCCTGCGTGACCCGCAGGCCGGGCCGCTGGCCGTTCGACGGCACGTGCTGCGGACGGTGGCCACGCTGCGCGTCGACGATCAGCTGGCCGAGCCGGTCGCTGCCGGCCGCGTCAGCGTGGTCGGCGCTCTCTACGACCTCGCCACCGGCGAGGTCAACCTGTTGTGAACGTGACACGGAACCGCCCGCCGGGATGGGCCCGACGGGCGGTTCCGGTGGTACGCGGAAGGGCTCAGCCCTCGAAGACGCCGGCCTCGACGAGGCGCTTCTCGGTGGCGTCCCAGCCGTCACCCGGGTGGCTGACGTTGAGGGTGCTCAGCTCGGCCCGGATCTTGGTGGCGTGTCCCGCGGCGGCCAGCGTCCGGATCTCCTCGATGAAGGCCTCGGAGTCGGTGCGCAGGTGCACGGTCTTGCCGTTGGTCAGGTTCCGCACGTAGGCGTACTTGCCGCCGTTGAGCGGGATCAGGTACTTGAACTCGCCCAGCACGCTGAGGGCGCCACCCTGGCCAGCCTGGCCGGCCCGGACGGACGCGCGCGCGGTCTTAGAGGTGTTGCTCGCCACGGAGGTACTCCTTGCAGACGTACGGGAGGACGTGGGTAGACGTCCGGGGGCTGGTGCGGATTCACCCGGAGGTGGACCCGCGAAAGACGTTCGCGGCACAGGCCGCCAATGGAACTGTACACGGCTGCGATGTCTGGCTGGTCACCGCGTCGTGAGCGTCAACGGCGGTCACCCGACCGGCTATTCCACCGGCGAGTTTTCCGATTCTCTGGCGCACCATCCGTCACAGGAGTCATCATGTGTGCCAGAAGCCACCCGGCTGATCGAGGTCGTAGGGGAAGACGCACCTCGCTCTCCGGGAGGTCACCGTGCCAACGCGTGGCGTCGTATACGTCCACTCGACCCCGCTCGCCGTGTGCTCGCACGTCGAGTGGGCGATCGCGCGCGTCCTCGCGGCGCCGGTCAACCTGCAGTGGACGGCTCAGCCCGTCGACTCCGGCGCCCGCCGGGCGGAGTGCGGGTGGACCGGTCGTCCGGGGACGGGCGCCGAGCTGGCTGCTGCCCTCCGGCAGTGGCCCATGATCCGTTTCGAGGTCACCGAGGAGCCGAGTTCCGGCGCCGACGGGGAGCGCTTCATGTACGTCCCGGGCCGGGGCCTGTTCCGGGCCACCGTGGGTGCGGCCGGCGACATCCAGCTGGGCGAGGACCAGCTGCGCAGCATCATGGCGAGTGCCCGGGCGCCGGAGGCCCTCGCGCACGCCCTGGACAAGGCGCTCGGCACCGCTTGGGACGCCGAGCTCGAGCCCTACCGGTACGCGGGCGACGGCGCTCCGGTGACCCTGCTCACCCGGGTCGGCTGATCCCCGCGCGCGGGCCGCGCCACGGCGGGCGCCACCCGGGGTCGGCGCGCACGGGGTCGGGTTGCCCCGATTAGCGTCGAACTGGTGGGATGGCTCGCGTGTCGACAACTCCGCGACGCGGCGGCATCGCGTTCGCCGCACTGACCGCACTGCTCGTCTCCGGCTGTGCCGACACAGCGGATCGCGCGCGTCCGACACCGGCACCGACCGGGTCCTCGGCGGCGCCGTCGGCCTCCGTCTCGGCCGGTGATCCCGCCAGCCGCGCCGCGGCCCTGGCCGGCACACTGGCCGACGAGGACCTCGTCGGCCAGGTGCTGATGCCGTACGCGTACGGCGACGCCGCGACCCGCGTCTCGCCTGGGTCGGCCGCCGGCAACCGGGCCCTTGCCGGCGTCGACACGCCCGCCGCGATGATCGCGAAATACCACCTCGGCGGGCTGATCCTGGTCGGGTTCAGCGCTGACGACCCCACCAGCGGCAACCAGGAGACGACCAACGTCGACAACCCGAAGCAGGTCCGTCAGCTGACCACCGGGCTGCGTGAGGCTGCCGGCCGGCTGCCCGCCGGCGCGGCGCCGTTCCTGATCGGCACCGACCAGGAGTTCGGGGTGGTCACCCGGATCACCGACGGCGTCACGCTGCTGCCCAGCGCGCTCGCCGCCGGTGCGGCCGGCCGGCCAGAGCTGACCGAGGCGGCCTGGCGGGCCGCCGGCACCGAGCTCGCCGCCATGGGCATCAACGTCGACTTCGCTCCGGTCGCCGACGTGCTCGCCACCCCCAGCACGGTCATCGGCTCCCGGTCGTACGGCGCCGACCCGCAGGTGGCGGCGACCCAGGTCGGCGGCGCGGTACAGGGGCTGCAGGCTGCGGGCGTCGCGGCGACCCTCAAGCACTTCCCCGGCCACGGCCACAGCGCCATCGACTCGCACACCGACCTGCCCGTGCTGGAACAGCCCCGGACGGTGCTGGAAGCCGGGGCGTGGGTGCCTTTCCGGGCCGGCGTCGACGCGGGCGCCCTCGCGGTGATGTCCGGGCACCTTGACGTGCGGTCGGTCGACCCGGGTACCCCGGCGACCTTCTCGCACAAGCTCCTCACCGGGGTACTCCGGGGCCAGCTCGGGTTCCGGGGAGTGGTGATCACCGACGGAATGAACATGGCGCCGGCGAAGCGATGGCCGCCGGGGGAGGCCGCGGTCCGCGCACTGAACGCCGGCAACGACCTGATTCTCATGCCGCCGCACGTCGGTCAGGCGTACGACGGGTTACTCGCCGCCCTGCGGGACGGCTCGCTGCCCCGGGCTCGGCTGGTCGAGGCGGTGACCCGGGTGCTCACCATGAAGGTCACTCTGGCCGACCGGGCCACCCCCGATCTGTCCGTCCTCGCCGCCCCGGCGCACCGGGACGCGGCCGGACAGCTCGCCGCCGCGGCGGTGACGGTGCTGCGGGGTCGGTGCGGCGCGCCGGTGCGTGGTCCGGTGACGGTGACCGCCTCCGCAGGCCGCGACCACACCCGCACGGTGTTGGCCGAGGCGCTGACCGCGGCCGGGGTGCGTGTGGTCGCCGGCGGCGGCACGGTGGTGCACCTGGTCGGCTACGGCGACGACGCGGACGACCTGCGCGCCGACGCTGCCGTCACGGTCGCCACAGACACCCCGTACGTGCTGGCCAAGGCGGTCTCACCGACGCTGCTGGCCACATACTCGTCGAGTGGGGCGTCGATGACCGCCCTGGCTCGCGTGCTGGCGGGCAAGGCCCCGCCCGCCGGCCGCTCCCCGGTGCCGGTGCCCGGCCTGCCCGCCACCACCTGCGACAGCTGACCCGGCAGCCCGCCGCCGCGGCACAGCCGCAGACCCCTGATCTCGCGTCCAGCGCGCGCCCGCGCCACGCGCCACGTCCGCCACGGTGATCTGCCGAGCCAGGATCTGCTGGACGTCGTCCAGGCCGACGCCACGTTCGCGCAGGCTGCGGACCAACTCCGGCTGGGCGACCGCGGTCGCGTCGTAGCGCCCGCCACTGGAGCGGGACGCCGGGCGGGACCAGGTCGCGGTCGGGTGGCGCTCACCCGGCCGACGGCATCGGTCCGGGCGCCGCATCCGCGCCGTCGGCGACCGGCGGTGGTGACCCGCCCGACCGGGGTAGCGGGCTACGCGGCGAGCCCTCGGCCGGCGCGTCGGCCCAGGGCACGGTGCGGGGCAGCAGCGCCGCGAGCCCGGCCCGGGTCGCCACCACGACCAGCCGATCGGTGCGGACCAGCGGCCGGCGCTCCGGTAACGACCAGATGGTTTGGCCGGCCCGACCGGTGCGCATCGCGATGACCCGGACCGCCCCGGCGACCGAGATCTCCGGGCAGTATCGGCCCTCGAGGTCAGAACCGGCGCCGACCGGCAGCTCGGCCACCAGTATGATCCGCCGGTCGACCGAGATGGTGTCGATCACCTCACGGCCCATCATGGCCGCCGCGAACGCGGGGGCGGCCAGGTAGGAGACACTGCGCGAGTGGTTGATGCCGAAGGTCCGCTGGACCCGTTGGGCGAAGCCGCCGTCGAAGAGCCGCAGCACCACCCGCAACGGTTCCGCCGACGGCCCGTGCGCCGCGCGGTAGGCCGCGCGGCCGAGCAGGGCGGTCTCCAGGTTCGTCACGTCGTCGGAGGTCAGCATCACCAGGGCCCGGCAGGTCCGCACGGACGCGGACCGCAGCGTCTCCGGCCGGGTGGCGTCCCCGATCAGCACGGGCTGTCCCAGCTCGCGGGCGACCGCCACGCCCCGGGCCGACGCCGCCCGGTCCACCGCGACCACCGCTACGCCGAAGGCGTGCAGCTCCTCGATCACCCTGGTGCCGACGTTGCCCAGACCCACCACGATCACGTGGTCGGCGACCGGGTCGGTGAGACCACCGGCCGCCACCGCCAACCGGGCGTGCACCAGCGAGTCGACCACCAGGGCGGTGACCGTGGGCACCAGGGCCACCCCGGCGACCACCAGCACCACCGAGGTCACCTTCTCGGCGAGCGGGGCGGCAGGGTCCGTCTCGGCCCCGCCGAGCGCGGTGAGCAGGGTGAGGTAGCCGGCCTCGGCGACGTTCAGGTCCCGGGCGTACGCGAGCAGCAGGCTGGCGACCGCGAACAGCGCTGCCGTGCCGGCCAGCGCGAACCGTAGGTTGCGGCTGAGGACCAGCCGGGTGGCGCGCAGCAGCCGGGGCCGCCGGCGGGCCGGCGCCCGGTGGTGCCGCTCGTGTGCCCGGACCAGGACCAGGTCGGCGGCGTCCTCGTCGGCGGGGAGGGTGACCGGCTCCGGCCCGCTGGTGTCAGCCAGCCCGCAGACGATGTCCGCGGTCGACCCGCCCAGCGTCCGGCGCGGGGCCGCACGCAGCAGCTCGTCCTCCGCCAACCGCAGGTATGTCGGGACGTTGTCGCCGAGCGTCGCCGCGACGAACGCCGGCGCGGCGATCTCCGAGCCGGAGAGCACGGCGCAGTCCCCGAGCATGGCCGCCACGCCGTCGCCGAGCACCGGGTTGAACAGGCGGACCACCAAACGAACCTCCGGGGCCAGCTCGCGTACGATCATGGCGGCGTCCACGTTGGTTACGTCGTCGGCGCCGACGAGAGCCACCGCGGCCGCGTCGCGGACGCCGGCCCGCTCCAGGATCTCGGCGTTGAGGCGACGTCCGACCACGACATCGGGGCGTCGCACGTGCTCGCCGGTCGACGGTCGGAACTCGGCGATGTCCTGGGCGTGGTTGTCGGCCAACGACGGAAGGACGACCGTTACGGCGACGCCGTAACGGTCCACCAGCTCGGACACGAGACGACGGGCGAGCCCGCCGTCGCCGCAGACGACGAAGCGTTGGCCAGCCGGCTCGGCGGGCGCCGCAGACCGCCGTCTACCCGCTGGCGCGCAGCCCCCGGGTCGCCAGCCGGTACGCCGGCAGCACGTCGGTTCGCTCGGCGAGGAGGCCTTCGCTCACGGTGAACAGCAGGGTTCGTTCGTCCGCCCGGACGGCCACCGCCCAGTTGCGGTTCTCCTCGTCCAGCAGCTCGCTCCGGCTCAGCCAGGTCACCTCGACACCGGCGAAGTCGCCGGCGGTCACGTCCCGGTATCGCGGCTCGACGGTCTGCTCGACCGACGTGTCGGCGAGGAAGTCGGCCAGCGCGGCGCGCGGGGTGACCGCTGACTGGTCGACGGCCCAGACCCGCAGGAACCCGGCGCCCGCGCGGCGGCCGTCCACCTCGCACCGGACGGTGGCGCCGCCGCGCCGGCCGAGCGCCGCCGCGAGTTCCGCGCCCAGCTGGGCGTCCGGGTTCCCGGACGGGGCCGACTCGGGCAGCTCGACCGTTTCGGGTAGCTCGACGGTCTCGGGTAGCTCGACGGTCTCGGGTCGCCAGCCCTCGGCGAGGGGGAACGTCAGCGGCAACGGGCACGGGGTTCCGGCCCGGCCCACCTCGCCGTCGGCCCCGGCGACGGCGATCTCGTCGTACCAGGGCTCGCCGGTGGCCGTCGGAGCCGACGACGCGTCGTCGGGTGTGTCGTCGCGGCCGCAGCCGGTGGGTAGGACGAGGCTCAGCGTGGCCAGCAGCGCTGCGGTGCTACGACGTGGCACGGTGGTGGGACTCCCCTTGTTGATCTCTAAGCTGGTGTGGCCAACCGGTACTGAGAGCACGCCTCCACGGCTACAGCGGGATGTTGCCGTGGGCGCCGCGGGCCGCCGGGGCGGCGGCCAGCGCCTCGGCGATGCGCCGCCGGGTCTCGGCCGGCTTGATGACCTCGTCGACCACGCCGATCTCCAGCGCCCGGTTCACGCCGCCGGCGACGCGGATCTGCTCTTCGATGAGTTGCGCTCGCAGCGCCTCGCGTTCTTCGGCGGGGGCGGCGGCCAGCTTCTTACGGTGCAGGATGTTCACCGCCGCGCTGGCACCCATCACCGCGACCTCCGCGTTCGGCCAGGCGAAGACCGCGGTCGCGCTGAGGGAGCGGGAGTTCATCGCGATGTACGCCCCGCCGTAAGCCTTGCGGGTCACCAGCGTCACCCGCGGCACCACCGCCTCGGCGAACGCGTGCAGCAGCTTCGCCCCGCGTCGGACCACGCCGTCCCACTCCTGGCCCAGACCGGGTAGATAACCGGGGACGTCGACCAGCACGATCAGCGGCACGCCGAGCGAGTCGCACATCCGTACGAACCGGGCTGCCTTCTCGGCGCTGGACGCGTCGAGGCAGCCGCCCAGGCGCAGCGGGTTGTTGGCGATGACACCGACCGTCCGGCCGGCGAACCGGCCCAGTGTGGTGACGATGTTCGGCGCCCACTTCGCGTGCAGCTCCACGCCGGGAGCGTCGAGCAGTGCCTTGACGACCGGCTTCACGTCATACGCGCGGTTGGTCTCGGCCGGCATCTTCGCGGCCAGGTCGTGCCCGTCCTCAACCGAGGCGGGCACGTCGTCGGGGGATAGCCGGCCCTGGTGGCCCAACAGCGCGGCGAGCTTGCGCGACTCGGCCAGCGCCTCCTCGTCGTCCCCGCACGTCACGTGCACGACGCCGGAGCGTCGGCCGTGCGGCTCGGGGCCGCCGAGGCGTTCCATGTCGACCTGCTCGCCGGTGACGCTGCGGACCACCTCCGGGCCGGTCACGAAGATCCGACCGCTGCCGCTCATCACCACGATGTCGGTCAGCGCCGGCCCGTACGCCGCGCCACCAGCGGCGGGACCGAGCACGACGGAGATCTGTGGCACCCGGCCGGAGGCCCGGACCATGGCGGCGAACACCTGCCCGACCGCGTCGAGCGCGACGACGCCCTCAGCCAGCCGGGCGCCGCCGGAGTGCCAGAGCCCGAGCACGGGCACCCGCTCCCGGACGGCGGTGTCGATGGCGTCGACGATGTGCCGGCACCCCTCGGCGCCCATCGCGCCGCCCATCTTCGTGGCGTCCGTGGCGTACGCGATGGCGGGCGTACCCTCGATCTCGCCTTGCGCCCAGAGCACGCCGGAGGTGTCCCGGGGTGCGAGCAGGCGCAGCGTACCCGCGTCGAACAGGGCCCGCAGTCGCAGCTCCGGGTCCCGATGGTCGGTGGTAGACGCATCCGAGCCGACGACAGTGGTGGTCACGTGAGCCTCCAAGGCTGTGGTCTCAGGCCCGCGTGAAGACGAGAGCCACGTTGTGTCCGCCGAAACCGAACGAGTTGTTCAGCGCGGCGGGGATCTCCAGGTGGCGCGCCTTGTTGGCGGCCACGTCCAGGTCGAGACCGTCGTCCGGGTCGTCCAGGTTGATCGTGGGCGGCACCACGCCGTCGCGGATCGCCAGGATCGTGGCGATCGACTCCAGTGCGCCGGCCGCACCGAGCAGGTGCCCGGACATTGACTTCGTCGAGGTCAGCACCGGGTGATCACCCAGCGCCTGGTGCAGAGCCCTGATCTCGGCGAGGTCGCCGACCGGGGTCGACGTGGCGTGGGCGTTGACATGCACGATGTCCCGCTTGGCTACGTCGGCGTCGGCGATCGCCTTGGCGATGGCCCGGATCGCGCCGGCCCCCTCGGGATGTGGCTGGACGATGTCGTAGCCGTCGGAGGTGAGGCCGGCGCCGGCGAGCCGCGCGTACACCTGGGCGCCGCGGGCGGCGGCGTGGTCGGCACGCTCCAGCACGAGGATGCCGGCGCCCTCACCCAGCACGAAACCGTCGCGGCCGGAGTCCCACGGCCGGGAAGCCCGCTCCGGCTCGTCGTTGCGGGTCGACATCGCCCGCATCGAGGAGAAGCCGGCGATCGGCAGCGCGTGGATGACCGCCTCGGTGCCGCCGGCAACCACCACGTCGGCGCGGCCGGCACGGATCATGTCCAGGCCGAGGGCGATCGCCTCCGCCCCGGTGGCGCAGGCGCTGGCCACCGAGTGCACGCCCGCCCGGGCGCCCAGTTCCAGGCCGACCCAGGCGGCCGGGCCGTTCGGCATCAGCATCGGAATGGTGTGCGGGGAGACCCGCCGCGGGCCGGACGCCTCCAGGATGTCGTCCTGGGCGAGCAGGGTCAGCGCGCCGCCGATGCCGGAGCCGATGCTGACGCCCAGCCGGTCCGGGTCCAGCCCGGAGTCGGCCAGACCGGCGTCCGCCCAGGCCTGGTGCGCGGCGATGATCGCGATCGCCTCGGAGCGGTCCAGGCGGCGCAGCTTCACCCGGTCCAGCAGGCCGGCCGGATCGACCGCGAGCTGGGCGGCGATCCGGACCGGCAGCTGCTCGGCCCACTCCTGGGTGAGCGGACCCACCCCGGAGTGGCCGCTCCGCATGGCGTCCCAGGTCGACGCGACGTCCCCGCCCAGCGGGGTGGTCGCGCCGAGCCCGGTGACGACGACATCGGTGTGTGCCATGGTCAGGACTGCGCCTCGATGTAGCTGACGGCGTCCCCGACGGTCTTCAGGTTCTGCACCTCGTTGTCCGGGATCTTGACGCCGAACTTCTCCTCGGCGGCCACCACGACCTCCACCATCGACAGCGAGTCGACGTCCAGGTCGTCGGTGAAGGACTTCCCCTCGGCCACGTCGTCCGGGTTCACCCCGGCAACCTCTTCGAGGATCTCGGCGAGGCCGGTGGTGATCTCGTCACGGGTCATTACGGTTTGGTTCCTTTCATCGGGATTGCTTCGCCGTGGGTGGCGAAGGCGGCACGGCCGGACCGCGCCGGGTCTTCAGGGGCAGCGGACGACCTGACCGGCGTAGGTCAGGCCGCCGCCGAAGCCGAACAGCAGCACCGGGGCGCCGGAGGGCACCTCCCGCCGCTCGACCAGCTTCGACAGCGCCAGCGGGACGCTCGCCGCCGAGGTGTTGCCGGACTCGACGATGTCCTTGGCGATGATCGCGTCGGGGATGCCGAGGCGCTTGGCGATACCGTCGATGATCCGGGCGTTGGCCTGGTGCGGCACGAACGCGGCCAGCTCCGACGGGTCGACTCCGGCGCGTTCGCACGCCTGCAGCGCCAGCGGGGCCAGCGCGGTGGTGGCCCAGCGGAAGACCGCCTGCCCCTCCTGCTGAATGTACGGACGCCAGCCCTCGATGCGGACCGCGTCGCCCCGGTCGGGCACCGAGCCCCAGATCACCGGGCCGACACCGGCGGGCTCGTCCGCCGCGCTGGCCGTGACCACCGCGGCACCGGCCCCGTCACCGAAGATGATGCAGGTCGAGCGGTCGGTCCAGTCGGTGAAGTCGGAAAGCTTCTCGGCGCCGATGACGATGGCGTTGCGCGAGGCACCGGCCCGGATGGCATGGTCGACGGTGCCCAGGGCGTACGCGAAGCCCGAACAGGCGGTGTTGATGTCGTACGCGCCCGGGGCGGTGATGCCGAGCTTGGCGGCGACCCGGCAGGCGACGTTCGGGCTGCGATCGACGGCGGTGCAGGTGGCGACCACCACGAGGTCGATGTCGGCGGCGGTCAGGCCGGAGCCGGCCAGCGCCTTGCCCGCGGCGGCGGCGGCCATGTCGGACACCGTCTCACCGTCGGCGATCCGCCGGGTGACGATGCCCACTCGGTCGCGGATCCATTCGTCGTTGGTCTCCACCAGCTGGGCGATCTCGTCGTTGGTCACCACGCGCGACGGCTGGTAGTGGCCGAGCGCGACGATCCGGCTGCCGGTCATGCCGGTCCCTCCCCGCGGCCGACCTCGGCCTGGGACTTGTCCCGGCCGTGTTCGCTGGTGTGCCCGCCGCGTTCGGCCGTGACGGCACTCCGCTTCGCTGACGTGCCGTCACGAGACACATCCGCGCCGAGCCGGCTGATCCGCTTGCTGCGGTCGCTCATGCGTGACCTCCGATCCGGGCCAGCGGCTGGCCCGGGGCGATCGGGTCGTCGTGGTGGGCGAGCCACTCGGTGAGCAGCCCGCCGGCGTGTGCGGTCACCTCGACCGGGCCCTGCCGGGTGGAGACGTGCCCGATGACCTGTCCGGTGCGCAGGTCGGCGCCCTCGGCCAGCTCCTCGACGGGCATGAAGGTGCCGGCCGCGGGGGAGACCACGACCCGGAACTGGATCACCGGCTCGTGGCCGAGCCCGCTGTGCCGGGCGATCAGGTCCCGCGCGGCGGGCAGGTCGTCGGGGGTGTTGAGCGTGACGATCTCCGGGGCGGTGTCGCCTTTCAGCGCCCGCTTCACCAAGCCGGCGAGCGCGCCGGCCGGCGGCAGCTCGATCACCCCGGTCACCCCGAGGTCGGCCAGCGTGCGCGTGCAGAGGTCCCAGCGGACGGGGGCGGTGACCTGGCGGACCAGTCGCTGCACCATCTCCCGGCCGTGGTTGACGGCCGAGCCGTCGAGGTTGGACAGCAGGATGCGGGCCGGATCGGCGGGGGTGATCCCGGCGGCCACCGCCGCCAACGCAGCCTCGGCCGGGGCCATGTACGGCGTGTGGAACGCGCCGGCCACCTGGAGGCGGACGATCCGGGTGCGCGTCGGTGGCTCGGCGGCGAGCTTGTCCAGCCCGTCGAGCGCGCCGGCGGCGACGATCTGCCCGGCGCCGTTGCGGTTGGCCGGGTGTAGCCCGTGTGCGGCGATCGCGGCCAGTACCTCGTCCGGGTCGCCGCCGAGCACAGCGGCCATTCCGGTCGGCTCCAGCGCACAGGCGGCGGCCATCTCTCGGCCGCGGACACCGGCGAGGGTGACGGCGGCCTCCGGCGGGAGCGCTCCGGCGAGTACCGTCGCGCCCAGCTCGCCGACGCTGTGGCCGGCGGTGAGGGCGACGTCGTACATCGGCAGGTGCTCGGCGGCGAGCAGCGCCGCCGCGACGAGCAGCGGCTGGGTGCCGGCGGTGTCCTTGATCTCGGCGGCATCGGCGACCGTGCCGAGGTGGACCAGGTCGACCCCGGAGAGCGCGGACCACCACCGTAGCCGCGCCTCGGCACCGGGCAGGTCGAGCCAGGGCGTCAGGAAGCCGGGCTTCTGTGAACCCTGGCCGGGGGAGAGTACAGCGAGCACGTCTATGACTCTCCCGGATACGCGCGGGTAGCGCTGTGCCGCCCCCGACCAAACCGCACTAGGACCTTTGGAGGGATCCTACAAAGATCGGCCGTGATCACCATCGTTCTGTGATGTTTTCCTCATGCCTGGGGTCATTGTCTGGGTCGGGACCACCGTGACGACCGGATCGAGCCGGCCGACCGTCAGTGCCACCTGGAGCGCGTACGCGTCCCGTGCTTCGAGCGGGGAGAACCCGGTCACCTCGGCGACCCGTCGCAGCCGGTAGCGCACCGTGTTCGGGTGCACGAACAGCGTGCGTGCGGCGCTCTCCAGCGTTCCACCAGCGGCGAAGAAGGCGTCCAACGTCTCCAGCAGTTCCCCGCCCAAGCGGGTCAGCGTCGCGTACACGTCGTGCCGCAGCCGCCGTCGGGCCTCCGAGTCGCCGGCGAGCGCCCGCTCCGGCAGCAGGTCGGCGGCGGGCACCGGCCGCGGTGCGGCCGGCCAGGCCGGCGCGGCCCGGAACCCGGCGAGGGCGGCCCGTGCCGACTCGGTGGCCTCGTCCAGGCTCGGCACCGCCGGGCCGACCACCACCGGCCCCTCCCCGAAGGCATCGAGCAGCTTGCCGGTGGCGGCCATCGGGTCGGCGGCACCGCCGAGCACGATGACCAGCCGATCCCCGTGCACTCCGCCGATCACCTCGACGCTGATCCGCCGGGCCTGCCGGTAGACCGTATGCAGCACCGCGGCGACCTCCCCGCCGGGAGAGCGGCCGACAGCCACGGCGACCGGGGGCGCGTCCATCCAGCCCAGCGCGGCGGCCCGGCTGGCCAGGACGTCCGGAGAGTCACCGCGCAGCAGCGCGTCCACGAGCAGCGCCTGGAGCCGGGCGTCCCACGAGCCGCGGGACTCGGCGGCGCGCGCGTACACCCGCGCGGCGGCGAAGGCGATCTCCCGGGAGAAGCGCAGCACCGCCTCCCGCAGCTGCGGCTCCTCACCGGGGGCGGCCAGATGAGGGACCTGCTCCTCCACCACGTCGATGGTGACCTTGATCAGGGCGACGGTCTGCTGGAGGCTGATCGACCGGGCCAGCGCCTGAGGTGCGGCCGCGAAGACCTCGTCCGAGACCTCCTGGGTGCTGTCAGCGGCGCCACCGCCGGAGCGCAGCCACTGCACCAGCGAGCGCACGCCGGCCTGGGCCACCAGCATCACCCACGAGCGCTGGTCGGCGGGGAGCGCGCGGAACCACGGCAGGGTCTCGTCCATCCGCACCACACTGGCGGTGGCCAGCGTCCCGGCCGCCCGCTCGATCCGGCGCAGGGTGGCCGCCAGTTCGGTACCCGGCTCGCTCACCGCCCCAGCCTAGTGACAAGCCGTGCTCTGGTTCGCCGGGCCTGGGCCGCCGCCCTCGGTCGAGGGGAACCGGTCGACCTGATGCCGGCGGCGTCGGCGAGGTACGGGCCGGGTGAAGGCGCCGGTCGGATCACAGCCGGGACGTAGGGCCGGTCCCTACCCGGTGCCCCCGCCCGCCGGCGCGGCCGGCGGAGGCACCGGCAGGCCCAGTTCCTGGGCCAGGATGGCAGCCTGCACCCGGCTGCGCAGGTCGAGCTTGGCGAGGATTCGGCTGACGTGGGTCTTCGTGGTGCTCTCCGCCATCGTCAACCGGTCGGCGATCTGCTGGTTGGACAGGCCCAACCCGAGGCAGGTGAGCACGTCTCGTTCGCGGGGCGTCAACGCGCCTACCGCCGCTCGGGCGCTCTCCGGGGTGGCCGGCGCGCTGGCCGCGAAGGCGGTGATCAGGCGCCGGGTCACCGCCGGGGCGATGAAGCCCTCGCCGCGGGCCACCGTCCGCACCGCGGCGACCAGCCCGGCCGCGTCGGTGTCCTTGAGCAGGAATCCGGCGGCGCCGGCCCGCAACGCCCCGAAAACGTACTCGTCGAGGTCGAACGTGGTGAGCACCAGCACGTCGGCGAGGTGGTCCGTGACGATCTCCCGGGTCGCCGAGATGCCGTCCCGGCGAGGCATCCGCACATCGAGCACCGCGACGTCCGGGCGCAACTCCCGGCACAGCCGGACCGCCTCGACACCGTCGTCAGCCTCACCCACCACCTCGACGCCGGGCTCTCCCGCCAGGATCAGGGCCAGGCCCGCCCGTACGGTCGACTGGTCGTCGGCGAGGAGTACCCGGACCGGGCCGGTCATCTCGCCCTCCCGTTCCCGACGAAAGCGTCGGTCGGCAGTTCGGCCCGGACGTGCCAGTGTCCGTCCCGGGGCCCGGCGGTGAACCGGCCGTGCAGCAATGCCACCCGCTCCCGCATCCCGATCAGTCCGGCGCCCCCGCCACCCACCGTCGCGGCCTCGCGGCGCGGCCGGTTGGCCACGCTCACCACCACCGTCGCCGGCTCGTACGCCACCTTCAGGTCCGCCTCACCCGTGCCGTGTTTGAGCGCGTTGGTCAGCGACTCCTGCACGATCCGGTACGCGGCGAGGTCCACCCCTACCGGCAGTACGCGGGGCTCACCCCGCCAGCGCACCCGCACCGCCAGCCCGGCAGCCCGTGCGCGGTCCACCACGGTCGCCACCTCGCTCAACCGGGCCCGGGTCGCCTCCTCCGTCGCGTCCTCGCCGGTCCCGCTCTCGGCCGGGCCGCGGAGCAGCCCGATCATCTGCCGCATCTCGGCCAGGCCCTGCACGCTGCTTTCCCGGATCACCCGCAGCGCCGACTCCACCTGTGACCGGCCCAGGTCGGGCACGGAGAGCACGGCGGTGGCGTGGATGGCCACCGCGCTCAGGTGGTTGGCGATCACGTCGTGCAGCTCCCGCGCCATCCGGGCCCGCTCGGTGCTTACCGCCTCCCGTCGGTCCAGTTCGACCAGGCGGGCGGTCTGCTCGGCCCAGGTGCGCTCTGCGGTGGCCTGGTCGCGGTACTGCCGCACACTGAGCCCGGTGACCACCGGGAGCACTCCGGCAAGCACCACCGGCGCTCCCACGCCGACCCCCTGCCAGCGTCCCAGCCACAGCACCCCGGCCGCCGCGCCGAGCACGCTCAGCGCCACGGTGACCCGCAGCAGCCACCGCCACGTCCGACGCGAGCCGAACACACACGCGTCGTAGAGGACCTGGGTGTACACGAGGACGGTGGCCAGCGATCCGCCCAGGGCCACGTCGACGACCACCGCCACGGTGCCCAGCGCCAGGCTGGTTCCGGTCGCGACCCGCCGCAGAGCGACCGCCACGCAGACCGCCACGAGCGACGGCAGGAACGCCGGGTCCGGTGTCATCGTCCCGTAGGGCAGCTGCGGCTGTGTGCCGATGGCGTACAGGACCAGACCGCCGGCCAGGGACACTCCGCCCAGCGTGAGGTCCCGGCCGAGCGTGCCGGGGCCGAGCCAGGGTGGCGGTCGCATGGCTCCGATCCCACCACAACGCCGGTCGCCCGGACTCCGACCCGGGACGGAGATCACCCACCGCCCCTCCGTCGAAGGGCGGATGTCGGCGCGCGGGTCCGTCGAAGGATGGACCTGAGGATCGTCTGCGGTGTCGAGGTCGGCCGTCCCCGGGCCGGCGAGCCTAAAGGGACCGGACATGGGGAGGGAGAAAGATGCTGGTCGGACTGATCGTCGCCGGCGAGATCGCGTTCTGGGTGGTGCTCGTGGCCGGGCTGGTGGCGCGCTACCCGCTGCGCCGGCCGCGGGTCGGGGCGGCGCTGCTGGTGTGCGTACCCCTGGTGGATCTGGTGCTCCTCGTGGCGACCGCGCTGGACCTGCGGCGCGGCGCCACCGCGGACGTCACGCACGGCCTGGCGGCCGCCTACCTGGGCTTCTCGGCGGCGTTCGGCCGTTCCACGGTCCGCTGGGCCGATCAGCGGTTCGCGTACTGGTTCGCGGGCGGGCCGCCTCCGGTGCGCCCGCCCCGGCACGGGTGGGCCCGAACCCGGCACGAGTGGCGGCAGTGGGCGCGCGGTCTGCTCGGCTGGGCGATCGCCTGCGGCCTGCTCGTCCTGGCGATCGTCTGGGTCGGTGACGCCGAGCGTACCCGTGAGCTGGCGAACTGGATTGCGAGGCTCAGCCTCGCCGTCGTCGTCTGGCTGGTCGCCTTTCCGGTGTGGGAGACGATCTTCCCGCGCCGGGCCCGGGGCTGACCTGGGTACGCGTTGCACAGCTCCGCACCCTCGACCAGTACGGTGACAGGGCACGCCGGGGCGACCGCCGGCGGGCGACGGCGAGTGTGAGGAGACCGGGATGGCGCATGGGGAGGCCGACCACGGCTGCGCCCAGGGCGAGCCCTACCGGCCTGGTCACCACGAGCAGCCGGCCGGCAAGCACCACCGGCGGCTGGCCGGGGGCACGCCGGCGCACCCGGGTGAGATGTCCACGGGGCGCGTGCCCGAGCCCGCCGACGACGACGTCGCGGTGCCCCGGCAGCGGTCGGCCGATCCGCCGTCGTCCGGCGTCACCGAGCCCGTGCCCGCCAGCTGCCGCAGTGACCAGCCGGGTTGGGCGGGTGGGCACCGGCACGGCCCGGTCCGGCCCCGGCAGCGGATCGGTCGCCGCGAGCGGCCGCCACGCCGCTGGTGCTGACTGTCCGCCGGCCGTCCGGCCACCAGCGTGGTGCCCGCGAACCCGACCTGCTCGTGCTGTCCTGGCGGGGCTGGTGGACGCGGGCCGGCTGACCGTCCACGTGACCCGGACGTTCCCCCTCGACCAGGCGGTGCGCGGTTCGTCTGGTCGAGGCGGGCCACGTTCGGCTCAGGGCGGTCCTGAGGGTCTGAACTCCGCCGAGGTGGTGTCAGCGGGTCCGGCGGCGGATCAGCAGGGCGATCCCAGCCAGCCCGAACGTGATAGCGACCACGACCGCCACGTTGAGCAGCAACACTCGCCGCAACTCGCCCAGCGCCTCGTCGATGTCCTTGGCGGGGTTGATGGCATCCTCCGGAATCACCCGCTCGCCGCCGCCGACGCCCCCGCTCACCGTGTCGAACTCGCGTTTCAACGGCACGCCGACTGTCCGCAGTGTCTCTGACATGTTGAGCCGGCCGAGGAACCAGCCGGCGGTGGTCTGCCGCGAGCCCGGCTGCTTCGCCGGCCGGTAGACGCGCGGCCCGCCGACCGCCTTCGGATACAGGTCGTAGGTTTGTCGCGGTGTCCCGCCGGAGAGCACCACGAGCGTGTACTTCGGACCGAGGTCGGCCTTGCGCGGGCTGGTGGTCTGGCCGGTGCTTCCGAGGAAGCTGACCTGGTCGATGACGGCGACCACCTCGGTCGGGTGCAGGTCCGCGCGCAGCCGCAGCGGCTCGGTCAGCCCCTTGCCCGTGATGTCGACGCCCGCGGGCCTCGGCTTCGGGGTCGCCGTCACCGGAGCGGCCAGACCGAGCGACAGCACTCCCGTCGCCAGTGCTCCCGCGACCAGAGCGGTCAGCCGCCGTACCCTTCGGACCATCGCCTTCTCCTCGCCCCGTTCGATGGATGGCTGCACTGCAGGGTCATGTGTCGGGCCGACCGACGTGACCGCAATCGCAGGCTGGATACCCAACCTTATGACGCCGCCGCACGGCGGCCGGTTGCACCTTGCCAAACTGTAGTTGGAAGTAGGTGCGAACCACGTGACGATCAATCCACGACCGCTGTTGTCCGGTGGGCGGATCGTGCCGTTAGGGAGGGTTTCATGACGGGCAGGGTCGCACGTGTGGCCCGTGCCTCGCCAGTGGTATTCGGTGTGTCGCCGCGCCGGCGCCCGGCCCCGCCTCCCAGGCCACCCCACGACCCCACCATCCCCGTGATCTTGCACTTGTCGTCCGGTCACATTGCCAGCACAAGCGAGTAGAGACCGACCCGCGAAGGTGGGAGGGATCAGAAGAGCCGGAGACGCGCGGCACGCAGGCGGGTGAGGGTGCGGTCCTGGCCGAGCACCTCCAGCGACTCGAAGAGCGGAAGTCCGACGCTGCGGCCGGTCACCGCGACCCGGACCGGGGCCTGAGCCTTGCCCAGCCTGAGGCCACGCTGTGCACCGACCGCCTCCAGCGCCGACTTGATGGACACCGCGTCCCAGGACGCCAGCGCCTCGAAGGCGGCGACGGACGCGTCGAGCAGCTCCGCTGCGCCCTCCTTCATCGCCTTGACCCAGGCCGCCTCGTCGATCAGCGGCGAGTCCAGGAAGAGAAAGTCGACGTTCGGCACGATCTCGCTGAGCACCGCGATCCGGGTCTGCGCCAGCGGGGCCACCGCCGCGAACGCTTCGGCGTCGAACTCCTCTGGCTGCCATGGCGGCGGCGCGATGGTGTCGGCTCCGGTCAGCCACGGCTGACAGGCGGCGATGAACTCGGCCACCGGCAGGGCGCGAATGTACTCGCCGTTGAACGCGCGCAGCTTCTTCTCGTCGAAGAACGCCGGCGACGGGTTGACGTCGGCCAGCCGGAACTCCTCCTCGATCACCGACCAGGGCACGATCTCGCGGTCGCCGGACGGCGCCCAGCCGAGCAGCATGAGATAGTTGCGCATCGCGTCGGCCAGGTAACCCTCCTCGCGGTACGCCTCGAGGGCGACCTTGTCGCGACGCTTGGACAGCTTCTGCCGCTTCTCGTTGACCACCACCGGGACGTGCGCCCACAGCGGAGGCTTGACGCCCAGCGCGTCCCAGAGCAGCTGCTGCTTCGGGGTGTTGGGCAGGTGCTCCTCGGCCCGGATCACGTGGGTGATCCCCATGGTCACGTCGTCGACCACGTTGGCGAGCAGGAAGACCGGCGAGCCGTCGCCCCGGGCGATGACGAAGTCCTCGATCAGCCTGTTCTCGAAGGTGGGCTCGCCACGGATCAGATCGACCACCACGGTCTCGCCCTCGTCGGGCGTACGGAAGCGCAGCGCGCGACCCTCACCGGGCGTCAGGCCGCGGTCGCGGCAGAACCCGTCGTACCCGGTGTACTGCGAGCCGGTGCGGGCCTGTACCGACTCTCGGGTGCAGTCGCAGTGGTACGCCCGACCGGACTCGTACAGCCGGGCGGCGGCGGCCCGGTGCTCGCCGGCGTACCGGGACTGGAAGTAGGGGCCCTCGTAGCTGCCCCGGGCGATGCCGATCCAGTCCAGCGCCGAGAGGATCCCCTCGGTCCACTCCGGCTTGTTGCGGGCCGCGTCGGTGTCCTCGATGCGCAGTACGAACACCCCGCCCTGCTGCTTGGCGTAGATCCAGTTCTGCAGCGCCGAGCGGGCACCGCCGACGTGGAACATACCGGTAGGGGAGGGGGCGAAGCGTACACGTACCGTCACGCCCCCAGCCTACGGCCGCCCCTCGCGCCGCGAGGAAGGGCCCCTTGTCATCGCCTCGCTCATCAACGGGATCCCCGCCCGTGCTGCCGGCGGTCACGCAACGGAGTGGATCTTAAACACCAGGACGGTGGCCGCCGCGGTGACGGCATACAGGACCGGGTGGCCGCCCAGGAACACCACGATCGGCGCGGAGATCGCCGGGCCGAGCACCTGTGGCGCCGGGTTCGCGATGTTGATCACGTCGAGATCCTTGGCCCGGTCGGCGGCCCGGGGGAGCACCTGCGTGATGAGCGCCGCGTCCACCGACAGGTAGACCCCGGTGCGTGCACCCCCGTGCCGTGACCGGGGCTCATGTGGATGCATGGTTCGTTGAGCGTGATCCACAGCCGCACCCGGTCGCCAAACCGGGCGGCGGTCGCGTCGGCGTACTCGGCGAACCGGTAGGCGGCGTCCCGGTTCAGCCAGCCGCCGGCGTCTTCCAGCGGCTGTGGCAGGTCCCTGGCGTGCAGCGCCATAGGCCTCGGAGTCCCCGCTCCGCAATGGTTTTCGGCGTGTCTTTTCCGAACCCGTCCAAGTAAGTCCGAATTTGCGCATAGAGTGCCGATATTGTGGGATGTCCTCACTGGAGGAAGACGGAAATGATCCTCGTGGAACGCAGTGCGCACGTGATGGCGCCGATCGGAGCGGTCTGGGGCGTCGTCCAGCGGGCCGAACAGTTGCCGGACTGGCTGGCCGGGGTCCGTGCGGCCGAGGTGCTCTCGGGCGAGGGCTTCGGCCGGCGGCAGTTGGTCCAGGCGGGGCGCGGCACGGCGCATGAGGCCGAGGTGATCGCCTACCAGGAGCCGACCCTGATCGGCTGGCGGGAACGCGCCAAGGGCGCCGGGGCCCGCGCCGAGGCGCGCACCGAAATCTACGTCCAGCTCACCGCCGAGGAGGAGGGCGGGACGACCGTGCGGCTCATCGTCGTACGCTGGCCGGCTGGCCCAGCCAAGGCCGCCCTGCTCCGACTCGGCCTGCGTCGGGTCGGCGCCGACCTGGAGGACTCGCTCGCCCGGCTGACCGACCTGGCCGCCGTCGGCTGACCGGGCCGAGTCCTGGCGTCACCCGCCCCCGGCGGTGGCCCGGGTCCCCGCCAGGGATCCCGGGCCACCGCCACTGTGCGCCCTGGCCGTCCCGGATGTCGCAACAAGTCCGCGTCCGATACCGGCCGCGCCGAACCGCCCGTCCCTGGACACGGCGCACGGCCCGACGCGCGTGATGGCGCCGGGCCGTGCGTCCTGTCCGGGCTAGCTGTCGCCGCCGGTCTCGCCGACCGGGGCGGCGGTGACGTCCTCGATCGCGTACTTCTTGGCTGCCTCGGCGGGCACGGTCGCCGGCACCGCGCCCCGCAGGGCGAGCTGCCGCAGCGTCGCGACCACGATCGACTCGGCGTCCACGTGGAAGTACCGGCGCAGGGCGTGCCGGGTGTCCGACATGCCGAACCCGTCGGTGCCGAGCGAGGTGTAGTCGCCCGGCACCCAGCGGGCGATCAGGTCGGGCACCGCCCGCATCCAGTCGCTGACCGCGACCTTCGGGCCGTCGGCGTCGGCCAGCTTCCGCGCCACATACGGCACCCGCTGGTCTCCACCCGGGTTGACCAGGTTGTGCTCCTCGGCCTCGACCGCATCCCGGCGCAGCTCCGTCCACGACGTCACCGACCAGACGTCGGCGGCCACCCCCCAGTCCTGGGCGAGCAGCTCCTGCGCCTGCAGCGCCCACTGCATGCCGGTGCCCGAGGCGAGCAGCTGCGCCTTCGGACCGTCCACCTGGGGTGCCACCGCGTAGCGGTAGATCCCCTTGAGCAGGCCCTCGACGTCCACCGCGTCCGGCTCCGCCGGCTGCACGATCGGCTCGTTGTAGACGGTCAGGTAGTAGAAGACGTTCTCCTGCGCCACTCCGTACATGCGGTGCAGGCCGTTCTCCACGATGTGCGCGATCTCGTACGCGAACGCCGGGTCGTAGGCGACCACCGCCGGGTTGGTGGCAGCGATCAGCAGCGAGTGGCCGTCCTCGTGTTGGAGACCCTCACCGTTGAGTGTGGTGCGTCCGGCGGTGGCACCGAGCAGGAAGCCCCGCGCCATCTGGTCGGCCGCCGCCCACAGCCCGTCGGCGGTGCGCTGGAAGCCGAACATCGAGTAGAAGATGTACATCGGGATCATCGGCTCGTTGTGCGTGGCGTACGAGGAGCCCGCCGCCGTGAACGACGCCACCGACCCGACCTCGTTGATGCCCTCGTGCAGGATCTGCCCGGCGGTCGACTCCTTGTACGACAGGAACAGCTCCCGGTCGACCGAGGTGTACCGCTGGCCGTGCGGGGAGTAGATCTTCTGCGTCGGGAACAGCGAGTCCATGCCGAAGGTGCGTGCCTCGTCCGGGATGATCGGCACCCAGCGCCTGCCGAACTCCTTGTCCTTCATCACGTCCTTGAGCAGGCGGACGAAGGCCATCGTGGTGGCAACCTTCTGCTTGCCGGAGCCGCGCTTGACGTCGGAGAAGCGCTCCGGGCCGGGGATGGTGAGCCGCTTGGTGCCGGGTCGCCGCGACGGCAGATAGCCGCCGAGTTGGGCTCGCCGGTCCTTGAGGTAGGCGATCTCGTCGGACTTCTCGCCCGGGTGGTAGTACGGCGGCAGGTAGGGGTTCTCCTCCAGCGCCCTGTCCGGGATGTCCAGGTAGAGCCGGTCGCGGAAGGTCTTCAGGTCCTCCAACGTCAGCTTCTTCATCTGGTGGGTGGCGTTGCGGCCCTCGAAGTGCGAGCCGAGCGTCCAGCCCTTGATCGTCTTGGCCAGGATCACCGTCGGCTGACCGGTGTGCTCCATCGCCGCCTTGTACGCCGCGTAGAGCTTCCGATAGTCGTGGCCGCCGCGCTTGAGGTTCCAGATCTCCTCGTCGGTCAGGTGCTCGACCATCTTGCGGGTCCGCGGGTCGCGACCGAAGAAGTGCTCCCGGACGTACGTCCCGGACTCCGCCTTGTAGGTCTGGTAGTCCCCGTCGGGCGTGGTGTTCATGAGGTTGACCAGCGCGCCGTCGGTGTCCCGGGCGAGCAGCGGGTCCCACTCGCGGCCCCACACCACCTTGACGACGTTCCAGCCGGCACCCCGGAAGAACGCCTCCAGCTCCTGCATGACCTTGCCGTTGCCGCGGACCGGTCCGTCGAGGCGCTGGAGGTTGCAGTTGATGACGAAGGTGAGGTTGTCCAGCTCCTCGCGGGCGGCCACCCCGATCGCGCCGAGCGTCTCCGGCTCGTCCATCTCGCCGTCGCCGAGGAACGCCCAGACGTGCTGGTCGGAGGTGTCCTTGATGCCGCGGTGGTGCAGGTACCGGTTGAACCGGGCCTGGTAGATGGCGTTGACGCCGCCGAGGCCCATCGAGACGGTGGGGAACTCCCAGAAGTCCGGCATCAGCCGCGGGTGCGGGTACGACGGCAGGCCGCCCCCGGGGTGTGACAGCTCCTGCCGGAATCCGTCGAGCTGGTGCTCGGTGAGCCGGCCCTCCAGGAACGCCCGTGCGTACATGCCCGGGGAGGCGTGGCCCTGGTAGAAGATGTGGTCGCCGCCGCCCGGGTGGTCCTTACCCCGGAAGAAGTGGTTGAAGCCGACCTCGTAGAGCGAGGCCGAGCTGGCGAAGGTGGAGATGTGCCCGCCCACACCGATCTCCGGCCGCTGCGCCCGGTGTACCAGCATCGCCGCGTTCCACCGGACGTACGCCCGGATCCGCCGTTCGACGTGCTCGTCACCCGGGAACCAGGGCTCACGCTCCGGCGGGATGCTGTTGATGTAGTCCGTGGTGGTCAGGGACGGCACCCCGACCTGGCGCTCGCGGGCCCGCTCCAGCAGGCGCAGCATGACGTAGCGGGCGCGCTTGGTCCCGCGTTCGCCGATGACACCGTCGAGCGACTCGACCCATTCGCTGGTCTCTGCGGGGTCGATGTCCGGAAGCTGGCTCGGCAGACCGGCGGTGATCACCGGGCGCTTGCGTTCCGTAGCCACAGGCGTTCCCTCGGTTGTGGGTGGGACAGGTCTCTAGCGCCATCCTGCCCCCTCGTGGCACCCGTCGTCACGTCCACCGCCGGGAGACGCGACGCTCGACACAGGTACCCGCCGGTAACATCGCGCTGGTCGCGGGTCCGTCGCCCCGTATCCGTCCGGTTGCGGGGCGCGACGGTGATGGCGGCCGGATCGGTGGACCCGCGGCTGATTACTACCGCACGGTTGTGCGCGGAGTCCTACCGCACGGGCGTGCACGTGGCGGACGGGCGCGGGGATGTTGCCGGGGCCGGTGGGGCGGCGCGGCAGTGGGTGACGCGGCGCGGTCGGCCGGGCGACGGCGGTCCGGCTCGGGCAGAATGCGGCGTATGCGCACCGAGGTGATCACTGTCCAGACCGGAAATCGCCCCACCGTCCGGGACATCACCGCCGAGGCGGAGCGGTTCGTCGCCGGGCAGGGCGACGGGCTGCTGCACGTCTTCGTGCCGCACGCCACCGCCGGCCTGGCGATCATCGAGACCGGGTCCGGCTCCGACAACGACCTGCTCACCGCGCTGGACGAGCTGCTCCCCGCCGACAACCGGTGGCGGCACCGGCACGGCTCACCCGGCCACGGGCGGGACCACGTGCTGCCGGCGTTCGTGCCGCCGTACGCGACCCTGCCGGTGGTCGGCGGGCGGATCGCGCTGGGCACCTGGCAGTCGGTGTGCCTGGTCGACCCGAACGGCGACAACCCGGTCCGCCAGGTCCGCCTCTCGTTCCTCCCCGGCTGACGGCGATGGCGAGCGTCAGCGAGGGCCGCCAGCGACCCGGGGCGGCTGGCCGTGCAGCTGCGGTCGACGACCAGCGTGGGTGGTCCTGGGCAGCGTGATGTTCGTTGGCTTGGCCGCTGAAGCGTTGCCAAGGGGTCCTGTGCGGCGCCGCCAACGGTCCCTGCCGCACGTCACACGGCGAGGTCGCGGCGGGTGAAGGCGGCGGTGCCGGTGGCCACCAGCGCGGCGGTGCTGGCGAGCAGCAGCAGCGCGCCGAGTGGCTGCACCCCGTCGACCAGGGGTGAGCCGCCCAGATACCAGTGGTACGGCGACGCCTCCCGCGCCCAGCCGAGGCCCTCGACCTGGGGGAAGACCGAGTTGGCCAGGTAGCCGAGGACGGCTACCCCGGCGCCGGCGCCGAGGGCCGTCGCCCGCCGCCCGGTGGCCGCCCCGACCGCGAAGGCGAGCGCGGTGAACGCCAGCCCGAACAGCGCCAGGTGCAGGGTCATGGCCGCGAACCCGCCGACGCTGATACTCGCCAGTCGCGCCGGGCCGCGCAGCCCGACCAGCGCCAGGCCGAGCAGCACGGTCACCCCGACGACACCGACGGCGGCGGCGGCGAACCGCAGCAGGGCGAGTCGGGCCCGACCCACCGGGTGCGCGAGGACCAGGTCGAGGGTGCCGGCCTCCTCGTCGCCGGCCACCACCCGGCTGCCGGCGGTGATGGCGAAGACCGTCACCAGCAGCGGCACCAGCAGGCCGTAGACCGCGCTGCCGAGGTAGCCGGCCGCGCTGGTCAGGTCGCGGTAGTTGAACGCCTCCAGCAGCCCTTCCGGGTACGCCTCGAGCGCCTTTGCCATCTCCGGGGTCTGCATGGTCGGCCAGAACGACGCGTACATGCTGCCGACGGCGACGACGGCGACGGCCCAGACCAGCAGGGACCGGCGGGCGTCGTGCAGCGTCTTGCCGAACGGGTCACGCAGCAGCACTGCTGGCCTCCTCGCGGGCGTAGTAGCCGAAGAACAGTTCCTCCAGGTCGGGCTCCTCGGAGAGCAGTCCGACAACGGTGTGCCCCGCTGCCGCCTTGACCAGGGCGTCGGCCCGTCCGTCGAGGCGGCAGCGCAGGGTGGTGCCGGCGACGCTCACCTCGCTGACCCCGGGCAGGGCGGCGAACTCCGCCTCGGTCACCGGGTCCCCGAAGTGGATCTCTACCCGACGGACGGCCCGCTCGCGCAGCTCCTCGACCCGGGCGACGGTGACCAGCCGGCCGTCCCGGATGATCCCGATCCGGTCGGCGGTCTGCTGGACCTCGCTCATCACGTGCGAGGACATGAAGACCGTCCGGCCGGCGGCCCGCGCCTCGCGAACCATGGTCACGAACTCCTGTTGGAGGAACGGGTCCAACCCGCTGGTCGGCTCGTCCAGGACGAGCAGCTCCGGATCGTGCATGAAGGCCTGGACGATGCCGACCTTCTGCCGGTTGCCCTTGCTCAGCCCCTTGATCCGTCGGTTCAGGTCGAGGTCGAGCCGGCTCGCCAGCTCGTCCACCCGGGCTTGGGGCAGCCCGCCGCGCAGGTTGCCGAGGTAGGTGAGGAGTTCGCGGGCGGTCTGCCGGCCGTCGGTGACGAAGTCGCCGGCGAGGTAGCCGATCCGGCGGCGCAGCGCCACGCCGTCGCGGCGCGGGTCGGCGCCGAGCACCCGGATCCGTCCGCTGGTGGGTCGGATCAGGTCGAGCAGCAGCCGGATGGTGGTGGACTTGCCGGCTCCGTTCGGGCCGAGAAAGCCGTACACCTCACCCGGCTCGACCCGCAGGTCCAGTCCGGCCAGGCCGCGGTTGCGGCCGTACGTCTTCACCAGGTCCTCGGTGTGGATGGCGGGCTCGGCCATCGCGGTCTCCCTTCCCCAGGTACTCCGATTCGAAGCGTTCGACGAGCTTGGGCACCTCGCGTTCGACGAACGCGTAGAAGTCGCGCATCACCCGCAGACGCCCGGCGCCCGGGGTGTCCGCCCCGGCGGTGACGGCGAGTCCGCGTTCCATCAGTTCGCGGAACGCCCGGAACTTCGTGGCGTCGGCGGCGATCCGAACGATCGCGTCCGGCTGGATCTCGTACGCGTGACCGCGTTGCCCCGGCACCGGCACCCGCCGGGCGAGGCCGCTGGTTTCCAACATGCGCATGCCGGTGCTGACCGAGCCCTTGGAGAGCCCGAGGCCGCTGGCGAGTTGCGCGCTGGTCTGCCCCGGCGGATCGCACACCAGGAGCCAGCCGAGCAGCTTGCCGTACGCCGGCGGGAGCCCGAGCCCGCCCAGCACGACGGCGGCGTCCTCCGCGTAGCGCCGCTGCTCGGAGAGTTCCATCACCCGATCCCGTTTCGAACGTTCAGAAAGTATTGAACAAAGGATACGCAGTGGACCGGTGCGACGCTAGTCGAAGTCGGCCCGCGGCCTCGCGGAGCGGGCTGCGCCACCCTGCGTGAGCTGGTGTTCAGGGCGTCCGACGGCGGATGCCCGGAGGCGTGCGCGGCGGCGTAGGCGTTTCCCGCGTCGTGTCCTGGTGTGCGACTCGGGCCTCGGTCGGGAATGCTGTCCGACGTGACCACCCCGCACGATCTTGACGAACGGCTCCGCGCGGCCCTGGACACCCTGACCGGCCCCGAGGCGGGACGGGACCCGACCCGACCCGTCACCGACGGCGCGTCGCTGACCGGCGCGCGGGCGCTGGACCTGTTCGACGCCCAGGTCGTCAGCCGCCAGCTCGACCTCGCCGGTCGCTGGCTGCGTAGCTTCGGCGAGGGCTTCCACACCATCGGCTCCGCCGGACACGAGGGTAACGCCGCGGTCGCCGCCGCCCTGCGGCCCACCGACCCGGCCCTGCTGCACTACCGGTCCGGCGCCTTCTACTGCGTCCGGGCCGGGCAGGCGGCGGGGGCCGACAGGACGCCGGAGGACGTACCGCGCGGGCTGCCCGGCCAGCCAGCCGGGTCTGCTGTTCCGTCGGCGACCGCGGTGGCTCCGCCGTCACGGGACGGCCACCCGGCCGATGTGCCCGGCCCGTTGCCGGCCGGCCCCGGCCAGGCCGTCGTGCCGGGGTCCCCGTCTTCGCAGGATTTGGCGTCGTGCCGGGACGCCGTGGTGACCCGGGCTTCGCCGGGGGACCCGACCGGATCCACCGGCCTCACCCCGGAGCGTGGCGTCGCGTCCGGACCTGCCGCCCCGGCCGGCCCGGGTGGCGCCACCACGCCGCCTCCGCTCTCCGCGGTGGTGGCGAACGCCAGGTCAGCGGTCGACCTCGACGATCGTGCCGACGCCCGATCAGCCGCCGGGCCCGACGAGCGTCCGCGGCCTGCGGCCGGATCTGGCGAGCGTCCGCGGCCCGCGGCCGGATCTGACGGCGCCGACCCGATCGGGACGGCGCCCACCGGAAACGGGCCCGAGCGCACCGCCGGACTCGGTGCGGACCGGCCCCTCGCCCCCGGGTACGCGGGCGCGGCCCGTGACGTGCTGCGCGGCATGGTCGCCTCGGCCCGCGAGCCGGTGGCCGGCGGCCGGCACAAGGTCTTCGGCCGGGCCGACCTCGCGGTCGTGCCGACCACCGCCACCGTCGCCTCGCATCTGCCCCGCGCGGTCGGCCTCGGTCTCGCATTGGAACGACGTCGCCGGCTCGACGGGACGGACCGGCAACCCGGGGGCCGGGCCGACACCGCGTCCCATACCCCGTGGCCACCGGACGCCGTCGTCGTCTGCTCCTTCGGCGACGCGTCGGTCAACCACGCCAGCGCCACCGCCGCCCTCAACACCGCCGGCTGGTACGACCACACCGGCCTGCGTATCCCCGTCCTGTTCGTCTGCGAGGACAACGGGTTCGGCATCAGCGTCCGCTCGCCGCAGGGGTGGGTGGCGGCGACCCTGCGATCGAAACCGGGGATCCGCTACTTCGCCGCCGACGGGACCGACCTTGCCGGGGCGTACTCGGTGGCGGCCGAGGCGGCGGCGTGGGTGCGCCGGCACCGCCGCCCAGCGGTGCTGCACCTGTCGACCGTCCGCCTGATGGGACACGCCGGCGCGGACGTGGAGGCCGCCTACCGTGCCGGCGCCGAGATCGCCGCCGACCTCGACCGGGACCCGCTACTGGCCACCGCGCGGCTGCTGGTCGGGGCCGGCGTCGCCACCGGTGCGGAACTGCTGGCCCGGTACGACGAGATCGGCTGGCAGGTGCGCCGGATCGCCGAGGAGGTGCTGGACGAGCCGAAGCTGGCCGACCCGGCCGAGGTGCTGGCCCCGCTGGCGCCCCGGCGGCCGGCGCGGGTGGCCCGGGCGGTGGCCGACGCGTCGGCCCGCGCGGCCGGGCCGGGTGCGGCTGCCCGGGCCGAGGCGTTCGGCGGACGGCGGCCGGAACGGACCGGCCCGCTGACGCTCGCGCAGAGCATCAACGCCGCGCTGGCCGACGGGCTGGTGGAGCATCCACAGATGGCCGTCTTCGGCGAGGATGTCGGTGCCAAGGGCGGGGTGTACGGCGTGACGAAAGGGCTGTGGGAGCGCTTCGGCGCCGCCCGGGTGTTCGACACGCTGCTCGACGAGACCTCCATCCTCGGGCTCGGGCTGGGCGCCGGCCTGGCCGGGATGCTGCCGGTGCCGGAGATCCAGTACCTCGCGTACCTGCACAACGCCGAGGACCAACTGCGCGGTGAGGCGGCCACGACGCAATTCTTCTCGCGCGGGGCGTTCCGCAACCCGATGGTGGTTCGGATCGCCGGGCTGGCGTATCAGGAGGGGTTCGGCGGGCACTTCCACAACGACAACTCGGTGGCGGTACTCCGGGACATCCCCGGTCTGGTGGTCGCGGTCCCGGCACGGCCGGACGACGCGTCCGCCATGCTGCGCACCTGCCTGGCCAGCGCGGCGGTCGACGGCAGCGTCTGCGTGTTCCTGGAGCCGATCGCCCTGTACCACGCTCGTGACCTGCACATCGAGGGTGACGGGGAGTGGCTCGCCGAGTACCCGGAACCGGGCACCTGGCCCAGCGTGCACGTGCCGGTGGGCCGGGCCCGCGTGTACGCGGTGGGCTCGGCTGAGGACGTCACGATCATCACCTTCGGTAACGGGGTGCGGCTGTCGCTGCGCGCCGCCGCCGTGCTCGCCGAGGAAGGGGTGGGCACCCGGGTGGTGGACCTTCGCTGGCTGTCGCCGCTGCCGGTCGCCGACCTCATCCGGGAATCCACGGCGACCGGCCGGGTGCTGGTCGTGGACGAGACACGACGTTCGGGTGGCGTCGGGGAGGGAGTCATCGCGGCCCTGGTCGATGCCGGATATGTGGGCGCCGCGCGGAGAGTCGCGGCAGTTGACTCGTTTGTACCATTAGGTCCGGCTGCCGGTCTGGTCCTGGTCACCGAGGATGCCATCACCGAGGGTGCCCGCACGCTGCTGGCACGGTAAATTCCGTTCCACCCGGTGCGCCACTTGCGCGGGGAGCCGCAACTGTGTGGACTTGGCCGGACGGCGTCGTACGGCGCCGCGAGCAGGGATGAGATGAGGAGGCACGCGACAGTGAGCGCGACCGCTGGTCAGGCCGCCGACGGGGTACGCAGCCTGGCGGACCGGTTCGGAATCGAGCCGGGGATGGTCGTCATGGAGATGGGGTACGACGACGACGTCGACCAGGATCTCCGGGACGCCCTGACCGACCGCTGTGGGGAGCTGGTCGACGAGGACACGGACGAGGTGGTCGACGCGGTGCTGGTGTGGTATCGGGATGGCGACGGTGACCTCTTCGAGCTGCTCGTCGACGCCCTTGGCCCGCTGGCAGACAACGGGGTCGTGTGGCTTCTCACGCCCAAGGCCGGGCGTGACGGGCACGTCGAGCCGAGCGAGGTCGCCGAGTCCGCACCCACCGCGGGGCTCCAGCAGACGTCCACGATCAACGCCGGCCGGGACTGGAGCGGCGCGCGGCTGGTGCTCCGGCGCGGGTCGAAGTCCAAGAAGTAGTTGAGCGATTTCACACACGGTGGCGTCGCCGCCGGGTGTGGCACGCTGTCGTCACCGTCCAGTCGACCACAAAGGAGCTCTTAAGTGCCTATCCAGGTTGGCGCAGAGGCGCCGGACTTCGTGCTCAAGGATCAGAACAACCAGGAGGTCAAGCTCTCCGACTATCGCGGCAAGCGCGTCGTGCTGCTGGTCTTCTACCCGCTCGCCTTCACCGGCGTCTGCCAGGGTGAGCTGTGCGAGGTGCGGGACAACCTCAACGAGTACCTCAACGACGACGTCCAGGTTCTGACCGTCAGCGTCGACTCGGTCTACACCCACAAGATCTGGGCCGACCGGGAGGGCTACCAGTTCCCGCTCCTGTCGGACTTCTGGCCGCACGGCGCGGTCGCCCAGGCGTACGGGGTCTTCAACGACGTCGGCGGTGTCGCCAACCGCGGCACCTTCGTCATCGACAAGGCGGGCGTCGTCCGCTTCGCGGAGATGAACATGCCGGGAGAGGTGCGCGACCAGCAGGGCTGGCGCAAGGCGCTCGCCGAGGTGACCAACGCCTGACCCGGGAGGACCGGAACGCGACCGTGCGGCGTGGTCTGTGGTCGGCAGGGTAAGCTTGCCAGCCTCCGGCCCTCCGTACGGGCGTCCGGGCGCGTAGCTCAGCGGGAGAGCACTCGCCTTACAAGCGAGGGGTCGCAGGTTCGAAACCTGCCGCGCCCACCACATAACCGGAACAGGCCCGGTGAACTGGGGAAACACCAAGGTCATCGGGCCTTCGCGCTTGTCTGGCCGCTGCCACGGATTCGCTTGCCGCTCGCTCGGCACTCGCTCGGTCGACCGAGCGGGCACGCCAGTGTCGATGGTGGGATGTTCCCGGCCCGACGTCACGATCGTCGCCGCCGACAAACTCCTCCGGCGCGAGTCCTTTCTGTCCGACGTGCGGCTCGGCGCGCTCCAGCAGCTCGAACAACTATTCGTCGGGTTGGAACCTAAACATTCGCCCTGAACGGGAAGAACACCACCACCACCACAAACGCGCCGCCGCGGCCCCACCGTTCCGCATCATCACCGTCGACACCGGCGGCAAGGGCCGTTGACCGTGTGCCGCTCTCCATCGAACACGGCCACACCACATGATCGATCAACCTGTTGGGCGGAGCGACTCACCGCTCATCGGGGGCGTGGTAACGGTAGTCGTTCGGGTTGACCGCGGCCGGCTTGGGATCCTCCTGCCAGGCGCCCTCGCCGGGGCGGGCGAGCAGGGATTCCACCAGTTCCTCCCGGTCCATGTCGGCCGCGCCCTCGATGCCACCCCGAATGGCCATTTCCCGTAAGTCCTCCGTATCGAGTTCCGGTATCGGACGCGTCATGCTCATCTCCCTCGACAACAGTTACCGGCTGCCGTCCATCCGCCTTGCTCGGCTCGGAACGAGGCACTTCATCAGTGAATCATCTCGGCAAGACGTCGACGTCACAGTTCACGGTGTTCGTCCAGGGGTCGACAGGGGTCGCGAAAGCCGTGTTACTCGGGACTGTACAAATAACGGCTGATCGACCGATCAAGGGAGAGACGCCAGATGACGACCGAGACCACCGTGGGACAGCCGGCCGTGGAGCCGGTGGGTGCGGTCACGGATGAGCAGTTGATCGCGATGCTGGTCGATCGGGCTCGTGGTGACGGGTTGAAGCTGACCGGCGAGGGTGGGCTGCTGCAGCAGCTGACGAAGCGGGTCCTCGAGTCGGCGTTGGATGGGGAGATCACCGACCACGTCGGCTACGACAAGCACGACCCGGCGGGTCGGGGTAGCGGGAACACCCGTAACGGCAGCCGGACCAAGACGGTGCTCACCGACGTCGGGCCGGTCGAGGTGCGGGTCCCACGCGACGCCGCCGGGACGTTCGAGCCGCAGATCGTGCGTAAGCGGCAGCGGCGTCTGACCGGCGTCGACGACATGGTCCTGTCGCTGTCGGCCAAGGGCCTGACCCACGGCGAGATCGCCGCGCACCTGGCTGAGGTCTACGGCGCTGAGGTGTCGAAGCAGACCATCTCCACGATCACCGACAAGGTCATGGACGGCATGGCCGAGTGGCAGAACCGGCCCCTGGACCGGGTCTACCCGGTCGTGTTCATCGACGCCATCAACGTCAAGATCAGGGACGGTCAGGTCGCGAACCGGCCGATCTACCTCGCGATGGCGGTCACCGTCGACGGCCACCGCGACATCCTCGGTATCTGGGCCGGTGACGGCGGCGAGGGCGCCAAGTACTGGCTGCACGTGCTCACCGAGTTGAAGAACCGCGGCGTGGCCGACGTGCTGATGCTGGTCTGTGACGGGCTCAAGGGACTGCCGGAGACGGTGGAGACGGTGTGGCCGCGCACGATCGTGCAGACGTGTGTGGTGCACCTGCTGCGCAACTCGTTCCGCTACGCCGCCCGGCAGGACTGGGACAAGATCGCCAAAGCGCTGCGGCCGGTCTACACCGCGGCGACCGAGGACGCCGCCACCGAGCGGTTCCTCGAGTTCGCCGAGGCGTGGGGCCGTAAGTATCCGGCGATCGTGAAGCTGTGGGAGAACGCGTGGGCGGAGTTCGTGCCGTTCCTCGCCTTCGACGTGGAGATCCGCAAGGTCATCTGCTCCACGAACGCGATCGAGTCCGTCAACGCCCGTATCCGCAGGGCCGTGCGAGCTCGTGGCCACTTCCCGAACGAGCAGGCCGCACTCAAGTGCGTCTACATGGCCTTGATGAGCCTCGACCCGACCGGAGCCGGCCGCCGACGCTGGACCATACGCTGGAAAGCACCACTGAACGCCTTCCAGATCGCCTTCGAAGGCCGGCTCACCCCGGCCAACAACTGACCACCTCAACAACCAAGATCAGCCGTTAACTTGACACTCCCGTGTTACTCCGGCAAGCGGCGGACTGCTCGCCCGGGTGTTCTCCCCCGGCTTGACGAGCGCCGGGTGATTCTTGTCCGGGTTTCGGCGAACTCGAGGAACCGTTCGGTCGCGGTGTCCCCGGTTGGCGCGGTGAGGACCGGCCGCAGCGCTGTGCCGATCTCGTCCTGTCCGGCAGCCGTACAGATTGCAGGGGCCAGGTTGGTCTGATGTGTTCAGCGTGTCGGCGTGATCTTCATCGGTGTTCGTTGTAGGCCGGGATGATGACATGTCCCGATGGAGGTGGACCCTGGCGTGGGTGTCGGAACTGGGGGTGCGGGCGGTGGCGTTGAGGGTTGGTTGCCGGCACCGGCTCGGCGCGGCGGTCCTCCTCACGGTCGCGCATCGGGAGGATCCGTCTCGGCGGGCCGCCGGCTCCGCGCGGTCGCCGTACTCACCCGGGTCGCGGGCATGAGCCCACGCGGCGGGCGGGCGTCGTGACCTACACCGAGGTCGACGGCCTCCGCATCTGGTACGAGGCGTCCGGCGCCGGCCGCCCGTTGGTGCTGTTGCACGGCGGCTTCGGATCGACTGCGGCGTTCGCCCCGCTTCTTCCGGCGTTGACCGCCCGGCGTCGCGTGATCGCGGTCGACCTGCAGGGCCACGGCCGCACCGCCGACGTCGACCGGCCGCTGCGGTACGAGTCGATGGCCGACGACGTGGCGGCGCTGATCGTCCGGCTCGGCCTGACCGCCGTCGACATCCTCGGGTACTCGCTCGGCGGTGGCGTCGCGCTACGGACCGCGATCCAGCATCCCGGCCTGGTCCGCCGGCTGGTGGTGGTGTCGGCACCGTGCCGGCGGAGCGGCTGGTACCCGGAGGTGCTCGCTGCGATGGCCGGGCAGGACGAAACGTACGGCGAGCACATGCGGGCCAGTCCGGCGTATCAGCACCACGTCCGGGTCGCGCCCCAGCCGGCGGACTGGTCCCGGCTCTGGGCGAAGTCAGGGGAGCTGCTGCGGCGCGAGTACGACTGGTCGTTGGAGGTGTCCGCCCTCGCCCTGCCCACCCTGCTGGTCTTCGCCGACGCCGACTCGGTCACCACCGCGCACATGGTGGAGTTCTTCGGCCTGCTCGGCGGTGGCCACCGGGACGCCGGTCGGGACGGCAGCGGGCGGCCGGTCGCCCGGCTGGCCGTGCTGCCCGGCCTCACCCACCACGACATCCTCGCGTCACCCGCCCTACCGGCCGCGGTCCTGCCGTTTCTCACCCACGTGGTCCGCCCGCCGACCTGATCTCACCCGGACGAGTCGCGTACCCGCGGGATCACCCGGCGGTACCGTCGGTGGCCGGGCGCGCGTAGCGCAGGATGACGACTCCGCTGGCGAGCGGCCTGGTGTCGACCAGGGTGAACCGTCGGGGATCGAAGTCTCGCGCGGCGAGCGGGACGCCGCTGCCGATCACGATCGGGTTGAGCTTGACGACCAGCTCGTCCACCTCGGGCAGGAGCTGGCCGGCGAGGTGGCCGCCGCCGCAGAGCCAGATGTCGCCCCCGGTCTCGTGCCTGAGCGTCCGGACGAACTCGACCGGATCGCTGGAGACGATCTTCACTTCCGGCTCGGTCGCTGGCGGCAGGGAGTGGGCGAAGACGTACTGCTTCAGGTGGGCGTACGGGCTGGTGATGCCCTGCCTGAGCGCGTGGTCGTAGGTCCCTCGGCCCATCATCACGGCGTCGAAGCGGCCCTCCGGCCGGTCGATTCCGAACTGCGGGTGGGCGACGGTCGGCAGCGTCTGTGGCCAGTGCGCCGCGAGGTGTTCGGCCAGGTCGGGCTCGAGCCCGAAGAAGTCGGCTGACCCGTCCGGGGCGGCGATGAAACCGTCGAGGGTGCTGGCGACGTAGTACACGAGCTTGCGCAACCGATTCCCCAATCACTACTGGTGTCGTGGTTGAAAATATACGACAGCTGTCGTGGTTGCGTAAAGTGTTCCTGTGGTACGGAATCCGGAACGACGGGCGGCCCTGGCGGACGCGGGGCTGCGGGTGCTGGCGGCGACCGGCGCGCGGGGGCTGACCCACCGTGCTGTTGACGCCGAGTCGAAGGTCCCGACCGGCACCGCCTCCAACTACTTCCGCTCCCGCGACGCGCTGCTCAGCGCACTCGGCGAGCGAATCATGGAACGGTTCGCCCCGGACGAGGAGGTGCTGGCGAGGCTGGGCGCGCGGGAACCGTCGCTGGAGCTCTTCACCGACTACGTGCGCTACATCGTCGAGCGGACCACCCGGGAGCCCGATCTGACCCGGGCCCTGATCGAGCTGCGCCTGGAGGCGGTCCGCCACCCCGGGCTGGGCCGGGCGCTGGGCGACACGCTGCGCCGGGGGTACCGCGAGGACCTCGCCTTCCACGCCGCCTCCGGGCTGCCCGGCGGTGCGTTCGAGATCGCCCTGCTGCACTACGCCCTGGACGGGCTGCTGTTGGACCTGCTCACCACCGGTATCGACACCGGGTTCGACCCGGACGAGGTGGTCGTGGCCTTCGTCGCCCGGCTGGTCGCGCCGTCACCGTCCCGGTGACCACGCCGGAGAGGACTGTTCGCCGGTGGACCGGGAAGACCTTCCCGGACGCACCTGGGGAGGAGCGACGGATGACGCATGGCGCCGGCTTGACCATCGGTGTGCTCGGCTCGTACGGGGGTCGTAACCTCGGCGACGAAGCGATCCTCACCGGCCTCCTGGCCGACCTGCGGGAGCAGGAGCCGAATGCCCGGATCATCGTCTTCTCCCGTGACCCCGCGCACACCCGGGTGGCCCACCCGGACGTGGAGGCGGTGCCCTGGGAAGGGGTGAGCCGCAACGACTCTTCCCTGGTTCTCGCCCAGCTGGACCTGCTCATCCTGGGCGGCGGCGGCATCCTCTACGACCGGGAGGCCCGCCGGTACCTGCGGGTCGTCCGAGTCGCCCAGGAGCGTGGCCTGCCGCTGCTGACGTACGCGGTTGGGGTCGGCCCGCTCAGCGAGACCGTGGACACCGGGATGGTGCGCGAGACGCTGGCCGGGGCCGCCCAGGTGACCGTGCGGGACCAGGAGTCCCGGATGCTGCTCGAGGAGGCGGGCCTGCTCAACCCGATCACGGTGACCGCCGACCCGGCGTTCCTGCTGGAGCCGGAGGACTTCCCCGCGCATCTGCTGCGCGAGGAGGGGGTGCCGGCCGGCAGGCGGCTGGTGGGCATGAGCGTACGGGAGCCGGGGCGGGCCGCCGAACGGCTCGACGTCGACGGCTACCATCGGCTGCTGGCCCAGATCGGTGACTTCCTCGTGCAGCGGATCGACGCGTACGTCCTGTTCGTCCCGATGGAGCGGGACGACATCCGGCACTCGCACGGTGTGCTGTCGCACATGATCGCCGCCGAGCGGGGGCGGATTCTGCACGGTACCTACGCGCCGCAGCAGATCCTCGGTCTGATGCGCCACTTCGACCTCGCGGTCGGCATGCGGCTGCACTTCCTCATCTTCGCCGCGATGGTCGGGACCCCGTTCCTGCCCCTGCCGTACGCCGGCAAGGTCTTCGACCTCGCCCAGCGGCTCGGCGTGCCGGCGCTGCGCGGCGTGGAGCGGGAGGTCGAGGGCCCGCTGCTGGCCGAGGTGGACCGGCTGTGGGACGAGCGGGAGCAGCGCGCCGAGGCCACCGCCCGCCGGGTGGCCGACGTGTGCGAGGAGGCCCGGGGCACCTCCCAGGTCACCCGGGCGGTACTGGAGAGCCTGCGGGCCGAGTCGTTGATCCGCGTCGGTGCATGAGCCCGCCTCGATCCTCCTGAGCCCGCCGTCAACCTCCGAGGCGCGGCAGGTCAGACCGCCGGGCCGCGCCAGCAGTAGCGCCACTGGCCCGTCGCGGCCGCAACCGTCTCCAGCTCGTAGATCTCCGCCTCGGTGAGCCCACCGTCGCCCAGGTGGTGGTGGGTGAGGGGCGGACGGCCGTTCGGGTCCAACTCGACGGTGACGGTCTGCCCGTCGGCAGTGCCACCGACCAGGGGGATCTCCGCGGTTGATGCCATGCGCCCATCCTGCACCGCCGGACCCGTCTCCGCAGCGGTTAGCGGACGCCGGCCCTGGGTCAGGCTGTGCAGCCGGTCCGGGAGCGGGCGTTGCTCACCGAGTTGTCCGGGGGTGCCGTCAGCGCGGGGGCAGCGTTCTGGGTACTCCGTGCCGTCGTGGGTGCGGGCCCGCTGCCGCTCCCCGGCGGCGCGTGGGTCACGTGGGCCGCCGTGTCGGCCGGCGGGGCCGTCCCGGAGGACCGGGTGGGCAGTGCGGTGCCTATCCTGGCCGGGGCGGGAGCGAGGGGGAAACGCGTGCTGGTCATCCACGGGTCATGGCGGCCCGGCACCGGGCTCGCCGTCTGGGCCGAGGACAGCGCCCGGCCGGCTCGTGCCCCGCGCCGGCCGGGGCGGGCGCCCCGGGAGCGCCCGCACCCGTTCGCCGCCGACCACACCGCGCTCACCGCCGTCCTGGCCGAGATCGCCGAGCCGACCGCGCTCGGCACGGCCCTGCTCAGCCTGCCCACCCGTGCCGGTTCGCCGCTCGACTCACCGGAACTGGTCCGCACCGAGCCGGTGGAACCGGCGCGTGGGCCGGTCACCCTGGCCGGGTGGCGAGCCCCCGCCCTGGTGTACGCCCCGGACTGTGCCCTGTCCCTGCTGTGCCGGGTCGCCGAGTCGGCCGTGGCCGGGACGGCCCTGCGCCACCTCGCCGAATTGGCGGCGTTCGCCGTGGACCTGGCCGCCCGGGGTCGGGTCCTGCCGGGCGTGACGGTCCCGGTCCAGTCGGTGGAGCGGGCCGCAGGCGACGCGGCCTGGCGAGCGGACGGTGCCCGATCGGGCGGGTGGGCCCCGACCGACCCGGGAACGGTGACCGCACGGGCGGTGTGGCGGCCACTGCTCACCGGCACGGACGCCGGCTGGGCGCGTTCGCTCGCGCTGGCCCTGCCGCCGGCCGCCCGGGCCGCTGTCGAGGTCCGGCTCGACCCGTCCGACGCCACTGGCATCGCACACTCCGCCGCTGAGGAATCTGCCGATGTCATCGGCGTCGCGGTGGCCGATCGGGGGGCCGGTATCGCGGCCGGGTCCCGGACCGCCGGCCGGACCGCGATCGGGTCGGCCGGTCCGGCTCGGGACGGCGGCCGGAGCCGGGACGGCATCGGTTCGGACACCGGTGACCTGGTTGCCGACGCGCTCGACGCGCTCACCGACGCCGCGGTGCGGGCCACGCTCGCGGACGCTGCGCTCGCCCGGGGGGTGCGTTCGCTGGGCGCGGTGCCGGCGTGGCTGGCCGCGCTGACCGGTCCGCACCGCGACTTCGCCGCGGGTCCGGCGGCTCTGGCGACGCTCCGGGACGAGCTGGACGCGTGGCAGCGCGACGCGGCGGGCGGGCCGGTCCGGGCCAGCTTTCGCCTGGTCGAGCCATTCTTCGACGAGATCACCGAGCCGGTCACCGTGGTGCCGGTCGACCCGCCGGTCGACCTGCCCTGGCGGGTGGAGTTCGGCCTGCAGGCCGCGGAGGAACCGAGCCTGCACGTCGACGCCGGGCGGATCTGGCACGAGCCGGAAACCGCGCCCGGCCTCGACCGTCCGCAGGAGACGCTGCTGGCGGAGCTGGGACGGGCCAGCCGGCTCTGGCCGGAGCTGGATCCAGCGCTGCGCACCGCCACGCCCGAGGGGCTGGAGCTGAACGTCGAGGGTGCACACCGGTTCCTCCGGGAGGGCGCGCCGGTACTGCACGCGGCCGGGTTCGCGGTACTGCTGCCGTCCTGGTGGCAGCGTCCGTCGGCGCGGCTCGGCGCGCGCCTTCAGGCGCGCAGCCGGACCGCCCCAGGCACCGTCGCCGGGGCCGGCGGCGGTGTCGGGCTCGACGCCCTGGTCGACTACCGCTGGGAGGTGGCACTCGGCGACCAGCCACTGAGCGCCGGGGAGTTGGCGTCCCTCGCCGCCCTGAAGACACCGCTGGTCCGGCTGCGCGGCCGCTGGGTCGAGTTGGACCCGAAGCGGCTCGCCGCCGGCCTGCGGCTGCTCCGCTCGACCGGCGAACTGACCGTCGGTGACCTGTTGCGACTCGGCCTGTCCGACACCGACTCCGACGCGCTGCCGGTGCTGGAGGTGAGCGCCGATGGCGCGCTGGGTGATCTGCTCGCCGGCGCGGTGGAGCGGCGGCTCACCCCGCTGGACGCGCCGCCGTCGTTCCGCGGCACGCTGCGCCCGTACCAGCGGCGGGGGCTGGCGTGGCTGTCCTTCCTCCAGTCGCTGGGGCTGGGCGGGGTGCTCGCCGACGACATGGGCCTCGGCAAGACCGTGCAACTACTCGCCCTGCTCGCGGCCGATCCGGTGGCCGCCGGCCCGACCCTGCTGGTCTGTCCGATGTCGCTGGTCGGCAACTGGCAGCGGGAGGCGGCCCGGTTCGCCCCCGATGTGCGCGTCCACGTGCACCACGGCGCCGAGCGGGCCCGTGGCACGGCGTTCGCCGACGCCGTGCACACGGCGGATCTGGTCCTCACCACCTATTCGGTGGCGGCGCGTGACGCGGTGGACCTGGCTGGCGTCGACTGGCACCGAGTGGTGGTGGACGAGGCGCAGGCCATCAAGAACGCCTCCACCCGGCAGGCCGAGGCGGTCCGCGCGCTGCCGGCCCGGCACCGGATCGCGGTCACCGGCACCCCGGTGGAGAACCGGCTCGCCGACCTCTGGTCGATCATGCAGTTCGCCAACCCGGGGCTGCTCGGCCCGGCGGCGAGCTTCAAGAAACGGTACGCCGAGCCGATCGAGCGGCACGGTGACGCCGAGGCGGCCGAGCGGCTGCGGCGGATCACCGGCCCGTTCGTGCTGCGTCGGCTCAAGACCGACTCCTCGATCATCTCCGATTTGCCGGCGAAGCTGGAGATGGAGGTGGTCTGCAACCTGACCGCCGAGCAGGCTGCCCTCTACCGGGCGGTGGTCGACGACATGATGGCTCGAATCGAGTCGAGCGAGGGCATCGAGCGTCGCGGGCTGGTGCTGGCCACCATGACCCGGCTCAAGCAGGTCTGCAACCATCCGGCGCAGCTGCTGCGCGACGGATCGGTGTTGGCGGGCCGCTCGGGCAAACTGGCCCGGCTGGAGGAGATCCTCGACGAGGTGCTCGCGGCCGGAGAGAAGGCTCTGCTCTTCACCCAGTACGCCGAGTTCGGCGGCATGCTGCGTGCCCACCTGTCGGCCCGGTTCGGCCGCGAGGCGCTGTTGTTGCACGGCGGCGTCCGCAAGGCCGACCGGGACGTGATGGTGACCCGGTTCCAGTCGCCGGACGGGCCGGCACTGTTCGTCCTGTCACTCAAGGCCGGCGGCACCGGGCTCACCCTCACCGCCGCCAACCACGTCGTGCACGTCGACCGCTGGTGGAACCCGGCGGTGGAGGACCAGGCCACCGACCGGGCGTTCCGTATCGGCCAGCGTCGGCGCGTCCAGGTCCGCAAGTTCGTCTGCGCCGGCACGATGGAGGAGAAGGTCGCGAGGTTGATCGCCGACAAGCGCCAGCTCGCCGAACAGGTCGTCGGCACCGGCGAACAGTGGGTCACCGAGCTGTCCACCGCCCAGCTGCGGGACCTGTTCCGGCTGGAGACCGGGGCGGTGGTCGAGTGAGTCCGCGCGGCGGTGCCACCGGGCGCGACGGTGCCGCCCGACGTGGCGACGGCGCCGGTCGGTTTGCCGACTACGGCCCGCCCCGGCGGGTCGACGGTGGACTCCGGGCGCGCAGCACCCGGGGCGCGATCGGGCGGTCCTGGTGGTCCCGGCGGTTCCTGGAGGTGCTGGAGTCGTTCGCGCTCGGCACCCGCCTCACCCGGGGTCGGTCGTACGCCCGCGCGGGTCAGGTGGTCCGCCTCGACGTGGCACCCGGCGAGGTGACCGCCGTCGTGCAGGGTTCCCGGCCTCGGCCGTACAACGTACGTATCACGCTGCCGGCCTTCCCGCCCGCGCTCTGGGCACGGGTGGAGGCGGACTTGGCAGCGCAGGCGTTCTTCAGCGCCCGCCTGCTCGCCGGTGACCTGCCAGCCGAGCTGGAGGAGCTGTTCGCTGATGCCGGCGCACCGCTGTTCCCGGCGGCTGTGCATGAGCTGCGCCAGCGGTGTAGCTGCCCGGACGCGGCGGTCCCCTGCAAACACCTCGCGGCGACCTTCTATCTGCTCGCCGAGGCCTTCGACGCCGATCCGTTCCAGCTGTTGCACTGGCGCGGCCGCAGCCGGGACGAGCTGCTCGACCGGTTGCGCGAGCTGCGTGGCACCGGCGCCGCGCCGATCCCACGGCCCACCTCCGACCGTAGCGCCGGTGGACCGGCCACCGTGGAGGCTGTGCCGGTCGGCACCGCGCGGGCGGTCACCGGCCTGCCATCGCCGCCGCTCGCCGAGGCGGTGGACCGGTTCTGGTCCCCACCGGTGCCGCTGCCCGACCGGCCGCCCACCCTGGTGACCGGGCCGGATCTGCTGCTCCGGCAGCTCGGGGCGCCGGCCCCCGCGATCGGTGGACCGGGGCTGGTGGAGCGGCTGCGCCGGGCGTACCGGCGGCTCGGTGACTGACGGCGCGATCCGGTCGGCGCCGCCGGTGGTCGGCGTGTGTCACCTGGCAACTCACCAGTGCCGTCCGGTAGGTGCCGTCCGCCCGGCCGCGACGTTCCGGAAGGGTCGCGACCTCACAACCAGCGGCGGCGAAACCGCCACATCACCGCGGCGTTGGCCACCAGGACCGCCGCGCAGATCGCGCCGGCCAGCCGTCCGGCCAGTACGGTCGTCGCCGGCAGCGCCGCCCAGAGCACGATGGTCAACAGCATCAGCCACCGGCCGCGGCGGCCCCGTGCGCGGTCGTCGAGCCGGGCGAAGAACGCCGGGTCGGTCTCCCTGAGATGTCGGGTGATCTGCTCGAATCTGCGCTGATCCTCTTTGCTGAGCATGTGCCTTCCCCTCACGCGTTCAGCGGTTCGGCGGAATACCCGCTGCGGTGGCGGCTCACGCTCTCCTGCCCCTTCCTCTTTCGTGGTCCGCGCTCCGCCGCTGTCGTAATCCGCGCCGCTGTCGTAATCCGCGCTCCGCCGCGTGCCGCCCGCGGTGCGGCGGCCGGGACGGAGGCGCCCGACGCACGCTTCAGGTTCGGCTTATCCGGACCTCACGTTGCCCTGTCCCACCGAACGGCGCGATCAGCGTCGCGGGGGCCGGAAACGTTCCTCGTGTCCCCGGAGGTCACGTCGGCCCTGCTCGACGCGGTCTGTCCGGAGTTGGCCGGCACGGCTGGGCGTCGGCAGGCTGAGGGCCGCCTCAAGTGCCGGTTCGGGGTTCTCTGACGCCGCTTGATGGCCTTCCACCCCTTGACTACCTTGCCGTGGCAACCGCGCAGGCATCGGCCGCCGCACCCCTGTCCTTCCCGGTCAGGAACGGTGCGCCGCAAAAAACGGATTGCTCCATGGCCGACCGGAATGTGCCACCACGTCGTGTGCGGACGGCCGTGGATGGGACGGGCGGACCACACTCCGCGGCGTACAACGGCCAGCAAGCGCCCACCCTGTCCGGCTACGACGGTCCCACCCCGCCGGCGTCCCGGCGACCCCGATGGATCCGCTCGGACGGTATCGCACCGTCCATCCCGGTATCCGGCGACGGACTGACCGGTCTGGACGACGGCGACGAGCCCGGCCGCGAGGTGGGTCGTCGCGTTCGGCGGGACCGCCGCGGCGGTCGCCGGCGGCGCACTGGCGATGACGCCCCAGGTCCGTGGTCTCCTCGGCGAGGGCGTGACGGCCGGCGACGCCACCGGCACCGCCGTGACCGGCGGCGCAGCGGCCCGGCCCGGCGTCCAGCAACCGAGCACGCACCGTGCGCACTCAGGACGGTCCTCGTCAAGGACCCGATCCTGCATCTGGCCGGCGGGCGACCTTCGGGGGCCACGCCGAAGGTCCTCGCCGAGATCGAGGGTCGGGGCATCGACGGCTGGCTGCGCTGGCAAAACTCGACCCGGGCAAGAGGGTTCTGGGCCGCCGGTCGGTCGGCCGGCGGCGTCCACCCGCCGGTGCCGCCGCGGCGCGGACCCGGCGGCCGGCGGTTGCCAGCCAGTGCGAAGTCGCAGCGGGTGGGTTATCAGCGGGTGGGACGGTGGGTGCCGGCGGGGCGGGAGCCCGTGGGGCGGGGGCGGCCGGGGCGGGAGCCCGCGGGGCGGGTGCCGGCCCAGCGATGCCGAGGGCGCTGGCGGCGGGGCGGCTCGGCGCCCGGTTCGCGCATGGTGTCGTCGGTGGACATGCAACCCCCGCTCGTGGCGTTCCTGCGCCGTCACCAGGTGCAACGAGTCGGGTTGCCCGACGATGCTGCCCGCTCCGCTCGGACGGCCGCTCGGACGGCCGAGCGGTCGAGCGGGCGGATGGCCGCCCGACGGGGCTCACCGGCCACGGCGGGGGAGCGGCAGGTGCCCGGGGAGTAGTTCCGCAACCAGGGGCACCCCGCTCGCCTGTAACTCCCCGATCAGGGTGTTCTGCAGCAGGTACGAGTCAGGCACCTGCCAGCGTGCCTGCTCCGGGGCGACGACCCACCGCACGGCACCCTCGGGCAGCCGGGTCGGGGGTGCCGGGATCCACGAACCCGGCCCGTGCCGGACGACCTGGAAGCAGTGGTCCAGCTCGGGCCGCAGGGCGTCCCCGGGGCGGACCAGGAACATCCATCGCCCGGTGGGGGTGGCCAGCACGGGCCCGCGGACGGCGGGGCCGGCCGGGTGGTTCTGCGCCGCCGCCAGCACCTGCCGCCCGAGCTGGGCCGGCACCTCCAGCACGTCGAACGTGCGGCCGGTGGGGAGCAGGACGCCGTGTGGGCGGGTACGCCACCAGGTCGCCACCCGGGCCGGGTCGGTGCTCGCAAGGTGCTCCCAGTTCTCCAGCGCCGGGTGGCAGCCCACCGTGGGGCAGCCGGCCCGCCCGCACACGAAGCGGTTCCGGGCCAGGCACGCGCCGGGGGTCACCGCCCAGCCGTGTAGCGCGTATCGTACGGCGACCCGGCGCAGCCGCACCCGCTCCAGCGGTGACAGGTGCGCGACGCGCGGTCCGACATTCCCCCACATGTATGCCATCTCCCCTCGCCGGACACCCGGCGGTGTCGAGGTCGTACGTCGAACACCGTCACTGCCGTAACCCGCGATCGTTGAGTTGACGAACGGCTGATGCAACTTGCACGAAAACTACGAGGATCGGCCGTAAGGCTGACGTACATGCTGTGCGACCAGCGAAAACCTGAATACGTAAAGCGTCGCGCCCGCGGAGGAGACCTCGACCCACCGGCCGGAGTGGACGACACAGGGGAGGGGTGGGGCATGGACGAGTTGCCCATAGGGCGGCGGGTGGCGTACTGGCGGGGGCGGCGCAAGATGTCGCAGCAGGTCTTCGCGGACCGACTGGGCAAGTCGAAGAGCTGGGTGGACAAGGTCGAGCGCGGGGTGCGCCGGCTGGACAAGTTCTCGGTCCTCTACGAGATCGCTGACATCCTCCAGGTCGACGTGCAACTGCTGCTCGGCAAGGACCCGGAGCGGCGTACCGACGCGCTGAACTGCATCGACCCGGTCGAGGTCCAGGAGATCCGGGCCGCGCTGGAGAGATACGACTCGATGAGTGCCTACTTCGACGCGGCACCGTACCCGCCGCCGCTGGCAGACATGCGCAAGGCGGTCACCCATGCCTGGTTGACCTACCAGTACGGCCGTTACGGGATGCTCACCCGCGCCCTGCCGAAGCTGCTGCGCGACGCGCAGGCCGCCGATGCCGGCTTCGGCGGTGAGACCGCCCGGGAGGCGGCCCACCTGCTCGGGCAGGTCTACCAGATCGCCTCCTCGGTCCTGCGCAAGCTCGGGGAGTGTGACCTGGCCTGGCTGGCGGCCGACCGGTCGATGGCGGTCGCCCAGCGGGCCGACGACCCGCTGCTGGCCGGGGTCGCCACCACCCGGGTCTGCAACGCGCTCGTGGCGATGGGCCGGCCCCTCCCGGCCCTGGAGTTGAACGTCACGATCGCCAACCGGCTCGCCCCGGGTGGCGCCGACGCCACCACGTCAGAGGGGCTGTCGGTGTACGGCATGCTCCTGCTCCAGGGCGCGATGGCCGCCTGCCGGATCGGCGACTGCGCCACCGTGGAGGACCTGCTGGCCGGCGCCGAGGAAGCAGCGGGTGCGCTGGGCGGCGACCAGAACCACTACTGGACGTCATTCGGCCCGACCAACGTGCTGTTGCACCGCGCTGCCGCCGCGGTCGAGATGGGGGACGGTGGACGGGCGGTGGAGATCCACACCCAGCGGATCGAGGAGGCGGCCTTCAACGCGTTGCTTCCCGAACGCCGAGCCCACCACCTGCTGGATATCTCCCGCGGCTACGCACAGGTCGGCGACGTGGCCAACGCCGGCGAGACGCTGCTGCGCGGCGACCGGTTGGCGCCGTCGGAGGTCCGTTGCCGTCCGATCGCCCACGAGGTGATGTCCGACATCCTCCGTCGCACACGCGGTACGCCGCCTTCCCCGATCGCGGAGTTGGCTGAGCACATGGGAGTAGGGGTATGAACGCGGAGCCGGTCTGATGGCCGGCCCGCACCAGAGCAGCGAGCGCCGCGGGGTGCTCTACGTCATCGCCTGCGGCTCACCGCTGGCCCAACACGTGGGTCGCCTCGTCGAGCTGGCTCAGCAGGGCGGATGGGAGGTCTGCGTCGTCACCACGCCGGACGGTGCGAAGTTCGTCGACAGTGCGGCGCTGGCCCGACAGACCGGGTATCCGGTACGCACCCACTACAAGAACCCGGGTGACCCGGACGTCCTCCCCCCGGCCGACGCGATGATCGTCTGTCCGGCGACGGTGAACACGGTCAACAAGTGGGCGGCGGGCATCGCGGACACGCTGGCCCTCGGGCTCGTCGTCGAGGCCCAGGGGCTCGGCGTGCCGCTGGTGGCGGTGCCGTACACCAACGCGGCGATGGCTGCCCACCCGGCGTTCCTGGCCGGGCTGGAGCGGCTGACCGAGTGGGGAGTCACGGTGCTCTTCGGCGACCACGTCTTCCCGCTGCACCCGCCGGGCGCGGGCGGGCGTCACCTGCATGCCTTCCCCTGGGAGGTCGCGGTGGCCGCCTTACCGGACCGGTCCCCGACGGCCACCGCCGCCTGAGTCCCGACCGCCGCCACGAAGACCACCAGGGTCGGTGCCGGACGGCGCGGTGGGCAGCGCCCGGGTGGCGACGCGCCCCGACGCGGTCCGCGCCGGTAAGCTGGCCCGCCGTGAGTACTCCCGCGCCCTCGCCGACCGTCGCCGACGTGGTGGCCGAGCTGGACCGGCGGTACCCGCCCGGCTGGGCCGAGGAGTGGGACCGCGTCGGCCTCGTGCTCGGCGAACCGCGCGCGCCGGTTCGCCGGGTGCTCTGCGTCGTGGACGTGGTTCCGGAGACGGTCGCCGAGGCGATCGACGCCGGGGCTGACCTGATCGTCGCCCATCACCCGCTGCTGCTGCGCGGCGTGTCCTCGGTCGCCCCGACCACCTACAAGGGGCGGATCATCCATCGGCTGATCAAGGCCGATGTCGCGCTCTACGTGGCACACACCAACGCGGACGTGGCCGACCCGGGTGTCTCCGACGCGCTCGCCGCCCGGTTCGGGCTGACCGGGCTGCGCCCGCTGCACCGGCCCGCGACGGGCTCGCCAGCCCACGGCGCCAACCGGGGGGTCGGCCGGATCGGCGAGCTGCCCAGGCCGATGACCCTCGCCGAGCTGACCCGGCACGCCGCCGCCGTGCTTCCCGCCACCGCCTGGGGGGTCCGCGCAGCCGGTGATCATGCGCGCCTCGTACGTACCCTCGCGGTGACCGGCGGCTCCGGGGACGGGTTCCTCGCCGCCGCGACCGCGGCCGGGGTGGACGCCTACCTCACCGCCGACCTGCGTCACCACCCCGCCGGGGAGCACCTGGCCGCCGGCGGGCCGGCCCTGCTCGACGCCGCCCACTGGGCGACCGAACGTCCCTGGCTGGACGACCTGGCCGCCGTCCTGCGGGCGACGACCGGGGTCGAGACTCTGGTGTCCGACCTGGACACCGACCCGTGGACCGTACACGCCACCCCGCCCGTGGCGGACGACAAGGAGCCCGACCGTGAAGGCTGATTCGAAGGTCCAGCGCCGCCTGCTCGACCTGGCGGCGATCGACACCGCTCTCGCCCAGCTCGCCCATCGCCGCCGGGCGCTGCCCGAGCGGGCCGAGCTGGAGGCCCTCGCGCGGGAGCTGTCCGCTCTGGAGGACGAGCGGGTCCGCGCCCAGGTGTCCGTCGACGACCTGGACCGCGACATCGACCGGCTGGAGAAGGACGTCGACCAGGTGCGCGCGCGGAAGAGCAAGGACGAGGCCCGGCTCGCCGCCGGCACCGGTCCGGCCCGGGAGCTCGAGGCCCTCCAGCACGAGTTGGTGTCGCTCAGCCGCCGCCAGGGCGACCTGGAGGACGCCGAGCTGGAGCTGATGGAGCAGCGGGAGACCGCGCAGGGCGTCCTGGACGGCGTCGAGAAGCGGCTCGCGGAGGCCCGGGAGAAGCGGGCCGCAGTGGAGCAGCGCCGCGACGAGAGCCTGGCCGGAATCGCCAAGGAGGAGGAGTTCAAGCGGGCGGCCCGGCGGCCGCTCGCCACCGACCTTCCGGCCGACCTGGTCGCGCTCTACGACCGGATCCGGGAGGACACCGGGCTCGGCGCGGCCCTGCTCACCGCCGGCCGGTGCGGTGGGTGCCGGCTGGAGCTCGCCGGCGCCGACCTGGCCCGGATCCGCGCGGCGGACCCGGACGACGTGCTCCGCTGCGAGGAGTGTCGCCGGATCATGGTCCGCACCACCGAGTCCGGTCTGTAGCCGATGGCCCCGCGCGTGGTCGTCATCGAGGCCGACGGCGGGTCCCGGGGCAACCCCGGGCCGGCCGGGTACGGCGCGGTGGTCCGCGATCCGGACACCGGCGAGGTGCTGGCCGAGCGCTCCGAGGCGATCGGGACCGCCACCAACAACGTCGCCGAGTACCGCGGCCTGATCGCCGGGCTGGAGGCCGCCGTCGAGCTGGGCGCCAGCGAGGTGGAGGCCAGAATGGACTCCAAGCTGGTGGTCGAGCAGATGTGCGGCCGTTGGCAGATCAAGCATCCCGGCCTGCGCCCCCTCGCCGCACAGGCAGCCGGGCTGGTCGGCCGGTTCACCGCCGTCCGGTTCAGCTGGATCCCGCGCGAGCGCAACAAGCACGCCGACGCCCTGGCCAACGCCGCGATGGACGCGGCGGCCGGCGCCCCGGCGCGTCCCACCCGCGCTCCCGAGCCGCCGCGCGAGGTCGCGGCGCCCGACTCACCGGCCCGGGCGGCCGCCCGCGAGGCCGCAGCCCGCGCCGGCACCGCGCGCACTACCGGTACCGACCCGGCGACGGCCGCCGCCTCCTGGGAGCCGCGGCCGAGCTACACCGCCACTCGGCTGATCCTGGTCCGGCACGGCGAGACCGAGTACACCGAGCAGCGTCGCTACTCCGGCCGCGGTGACGTGCCGCTGTCCGCGCGCGGTCGGGCCCAGGTCAAAGCCACGGCCGCGCGGGTGGCCGCGTTGGCCCCGACCGTCGCGGCCGTGGTCAGCTCACCGTTGACCCGCTGCGCGCGGACCGCCGAGGCCATCGCCGCGGCGCTCGGTGGCCGCCCGGTACGCCTCGACGAGGACCTCATCGAGTGTGACTTCGGCGCATGGGAGGGGCGTACCTTCGCCGAGGTACGCGAGCGATGGGCGGGGGAGATGGACGCCTGGCTCGCCTCGACGCGGGTCGCCCCGCCGGACGGCGAGTCGTTCGCCGAGGTCGCCGCGCGCAGCCGTCGGGCGGTCGACGCGCTGCGGCAGGCGTACCGCGGGGAGACCGTCGTGGTGGTCTCCCACGTCTCGCCGATCAAGCTGATCCTGCGGGACGCGCTCGGGGCCGGCGACACCCTGCTACACCGGCTGTTTCTCGACGCCGCGGGCATCTCGGTGGTGGACCTGTGGTCCGACGGCGGCGTCGCGGTCCGCACCGTCAACGACACCGCCCACCTGACGGCGGATTGAGTCAGCCGGCGAGGAACCGCTCCGCCGCCGCGGCGAACGCCGCCGGTTCGTCGACGAAGGGGTCGTGGCTGGACCCGGCAGGGTTACCAGCCCCGCCGCTCGGCGCAGCAGACCCACCGCCCGGCGCAGCGGGCCGCTGGTGGGACGTGACGGTGATCACTTGGCCGTAGCCTCGGCCGTCACATCCCAACCACCAGCACCGGAGGTGTGCCGATGGCCGCACCCGAACCGGAGACGCGGGCCGCCGCGAAGACCCGGGCGAAGGACAAGAGTCCCTGGAACTGGCTGCTTATCGTGCCGATCGCGGTGCCGCTGATCCCGGCGTTCTTCAACTCCGCATCGCCCCGGATCTTCGGCTTCCCGCGCTTCTACTGGCTCCAGCTCGCGTACATCCTGCTCGGCGTCGCGACCACCACGCTCGTCTACCGGATGACGAAGAGGCGGGGTGACCGCTGATGTGGCGCGACCACCTCACCGAGATCAGCATCTTCACCGCGCTCTTCCTGCTGGTCAGCGCCATGGGCTTCATCGCGTCCCGGTGGCGCGCGCCGAAGGACATGGCCCACCTCGACGAGTGGGGGCTGGGCGGGCGCAACTTCGGCGGCTGGATCACCTGGTTCCTGATCGGCGGTGACCTGTACACCGCGTACACCTTCGTGGCGGTACCGGCGCTGGTGTTCGGCGCCGGTGCGATGGGCTTCTTCGCGGTGCCGTACACGGTCGTCATCTACCCGATGGTCTTCCTGGTGCTCTGTCGACTCTGGTCGGTGTCGCACCGGCACGGCTTCGTCACCCCGGCGGACTTCGTCCGCAGCCGGTTCGACTCGCCGGTCCTCGCGCTGCTCGTGGCGATCACCGGCATCGTGGCCACGATGCCGTACATCGCGCTGCAACTCGTCGGTATCGAGGCGGTGCTCAAGGCCATGGGCGTGACCGGGGAGAGCGCCCTGGCCCGGCACCTGCCCATCATCATCGCGTTCGCGATCCTGGCCGCGTACACGTACCAGTCCGGGCTGCGCGCGCCGGCGCTGATCGCCTTCGTCAAGGACACCCTGATCTACGTGGTGATCCTGGCGGCGGTACTGTACCTGCCCTACAAGCTGGGCGGCTGGGGCACCATCTTCGACGCCGCCGACGCGAAGTTCGATGCCTCTCCGAACCCCGGCGACGGGATTCTGCTCAACGCCAACAACCAGGTTCAGTACGTCACCCTGGCGTTCGGCTCGGCGCTGGCGCTCTTTCTGTACCCGCACAGCATCACCGGCGTGTTGGCCAGCCGGAACCGGGACATCATCAAGCGGAACATGTCGGCGCTGCCCGCCTACAGCGTGCTGCTCGGGCTCATCGCGCTGCTCGGCTTCATGGCGATCGCGGCCGACGTGAAGCCGCTGCCGGGGGCGACGGATGGCACGGTGGACAACAACACCATCGTGCCGGTGCTCTTCGACCAGCAATTCCCGAGCTGGTTCACCGGCGTCGCCTACGCGGCCATCGGCATCGGGGCGCTGGTGCCGGCGGCGATCATGTCGATCGCGGCAGCGAATTTGTTCACCCGCAACATCTACAAGGAGTACCTGCGGCGGGACGCCACCCCGGCCCAGGAGGCGAACGCCTCCAAGATCACCTCGTTGGTGGTGAAGATCGGCGCGGTGGCCTGCATCGTCTTCCTCGACCCACAGTTCTCCATCGACCTCCAGCTGATCGGCGGCGTGATCATCCTGCAGACGCTGCCGGCAGTCGCCCTCGGCCTCTACACCCGCTGGTTCCATCGCGCCGCGCTGATCGCCGGCTGGGCGGTCGGCATGGCCGTCGGAATGTGGATGCTCTACCAGGTGTCCAGCCCGACCCGGAAGCACTTCGGCGGCTCCGCGTTCCCGCTGGAGCGGTTCGGCCTCGACACCACGATGACCATCTACGTCGGGTTCGTGGCCGTGCTCGTCAACCTGGCGGTCGCGGCCCTGCTGACCCTATTGCTGCGGACCGCGAAGATGTCCGACGACGGCGACGGGACGAGCCCGGACGACTACTTCGCCGACGAGGGCGACCCGCGCGTCACGCCGGGCGACCGTACCGGTGCCGACGCGGCCCCGGAACCGGTCGCCTGAGGTGGTGAGGAGGGTGCCCTGGTCGCGGCCGGGCGTCGTACCAGGGTCCCCTCCAACCCCCGTGCCGGACGCGCTCCACGCCTGCCTGCCGGCCAGCCCCGAACGGGCGGACTCGCGGGCGCCGCGCGGTGACCGTGCGCGGGCCGGCCGGTCAGCGCACGGCGCGCCAGAGCAGGTACAGGCCGATGACCGCACCGAACGTGACGATCACCGCCTTGAGTACCACTGACGGCAGCCGGCGGACCAACCGGGCACCGACGTACCCCCCGACCAGCGTCGCCGGTGCGACCAGCCCGACAGCCGCCCAGTTCACCGGCCCGAACAGCGCGAACACCACCAGCGTGGTGAGCCCCACCACCGCGGAGAGCAGATTCTTGATTGCGCTGACCCGGGCCAGCGTCGCGTCCAGCACCAGCGCCAGTCCCGCGACCAGCATCACCCCGAGGGCCGCGCCGAAGTAGCCACCGTACACCGCACCGACCGCGACCATGGCCTGCACCGCGGCGCCACGTCGGTGTGGTGACAGGTCGCGCGGGTGCCCGACCAGCCGGCGCAGCGGATCCTGGAAGGCCAGCACCGCCGTGGCGCCGATTACCAGGAAGGGCACGACCAACTCGAACGTCCGCGCCGGGGTGGCCAGCAGCAGCGCCGCCCCGGCGACCGTACCGAGGACCGTGGTCGGTACCAGCGCCGCCAGCACGCGGCCGCGCGGCAGGTCCACCCGGCTGCCCACCACACTTGCCACATACCCGGGGAAGACCGCCACCGAGTTGCTCACGTTCGCCGGGACCGGTGGCAAGCCCGCCGCGATCATCGCCGGAAAGGTGATGAGTGAACCGCCGCCGGCCACCGCGTTCACCGTGCCCGCGGCGAGACCGGCGACGATGAGCAGCGCAGCGTCGGCGGGTTCCACGATTCCGCAGGCTAGTACCAACGTCGTTCAGTCGCCGCCGAGCGGTAGTGCGTTGCGACAGGCCCGGCAACGACTCGGCCCGGCACCGCTGCGGGCCTTGTTCGACCTGCTACGCGGCCCCGCGGCCACCAGCGCTGTCGCCGCGGTGCGGTGGCGGGGACTGCTACCGGTCGTCATCGACGGCACCATGATCGCCGTCGCGGACTCGCCGGCGAACCTGCGTCGCTACGTCAAACACCGGTGCAACAACGGCGGCTCCGGCTACCCCACACTGCGGCTGAGCGCCCTGTTGACGTGCGGCACCCGCTCGGTCATCGACGCCGTGTTCGACCCGAGCACCACCGGCGAGACCACCCAAGCCCACCGGCTGACCCGCAGCCTGCGCGCCGGAATGTTGCTGCTGGCCGACCGCAACTACGCCGCCGCCGACCTGATCACCGCGTTCACCGCCACCGGAGCGGACCTGCTGATCCGCTGCAAGACCAACCGGAAACTCCCGATGACCCGCCGCTGTCGAGACGGATCCTGGCTGTCGGTCATCGGCGGCCAGCCGGTAAGAGTCATCGAGGCCCGGATCAGCATCACCACCACGACCGGCAGCCACACCGGCGACTACCGACTCATCACCACCCTGCTCGACCCACGTCGCTACCCCGCCGCCGACCTCGTCGGCCTCTACCACCAGCGGTGGGAGATCGAGACCGCCTACCTGGAACTCAAGTCCACCATCCTCGGCGGCCGGGTGCTGCGCGCCCGTACCCCCGAGGGCATCGACCAAGAGATCCACGCCCTGCTGATCGTCTACCAGGTGCTGCGCACCGCCATGGTCGACGCCACCGACAGCAGGCCCGGCCTCGACCCAGACCGGGCCAGCTTCACCACCGCCCTGCACGCCGCCCGCGACCAGATCACCCAGGCCGCCGGTGTCATCGCCGACACCGTCATCGACCTCGTCGGCGCCATCGGCGAACGCGTCCTGGCCAACCTGCTGCCCGAGCGCCGCATCCGGACCAAGGCCCGCATGATCAAACGCTCGAACTCCAAGTGCCAAGCCCGAGGACCCAACGTCGACCGCCGCACCTACAAAGCCACCACCAGCATCAACGTCATCACCAACGACCCTTGACGAACCAGCCACCGCCCTAACTGAACGGCGTTGAGGCTAGTACGGCCCGCCCGCCGTCGAGTCGGGCGCCCGGTGGGCTACCGCCCGTCGTACGCTGCGGACGCGTCGTGACGATCACCGTGAGTTGAGATCGGGGCGTTCTGATCCATCGCGGGCCGTCGGCCGGATGTTGCATTGGTGGAGCGATGCCGGCAGCATCAAGTCGATCACCCGCTTGGGCCGGAATCGGGGGCGGCCCTCGCGTCGTTAGGATGAGGACGCGACGGACGAGTCGACCGGGCGGTCGCGTCGGCGGGCTGCGGCCCGCCGCCGAGGAACGTCCGGACTCCACAGGGCAGGGTGGTTGCTAACGGCAACCCGGGGTGACCCGCGGGACAGTGCCACAGAAAACAGACCGCCGGCCCCATCGGGGACGGTAAGGGTGAAACGGTGGGGTAAGAGCCCACCAGCACCCCGGGTGACCGGGGTGGCTCGGTAAACCCCACCCGGAGCAAGGCCAAGAAAGGATCGTCGCCGTGAGGGGACGATCCGCGCAGACGATCGAGGGCGGCCCGCCCGATGTCTGCGGGTAGGCCGCTGGAGCCTGTCGGTGACGGCAGGCCGAGATGGATGACCGCCGATGGCGGACACCTCCGGGTGCCCGCCGGGACAGAATCCGGCGTACAGGTCGACTCGTCCGTCGCCCACCAGCTCAGAGCCGTGATCAAGGCTCTGAGCTGGTTCTATGTCCGGGCGCCGATGGTCGTTCTTGGTCAACGTTGGCCGGCGTTTGACGCCCTGACGACGCCCTGACGCCCTGGAGACGCCCTGAGCGCCGGCTCAGTCGACTTCTCCTCGGGTCGGGCTCGCTGTGCCGATGTAGGCCGTCTGAGGGGGCCCGCGCTCGATGGTTCCGGCGTGGGGCCGGCGGCTGTGGGGAGGGGTCGGGCACGTCCTCGCGGTGGAGTTGGTGCCGCGACCCGGTGATCCGGTGGCAAGCCAGTCCCGGGGTTGGACTGGCGCGGCAGGCGGAAGCCCCGACCTCGACGGCGGCTGATGTGCCGGCTTCCGTACCGCTCGCTGGCAAGCCGGCTAGGCGAATCTGCCGGTGCCGCCCAACCGGATGTCCAGGTCTCGCAGGAGGGCGCCGAGCCGTGTGCTGGTCTCGGTGTCCATGTAGGGGATCGGCCTGCCGGCGGCCTGATGCTCGCCCAGGTCGTACAGCGCATTGCGAAGGTCCTCGGCGGTGGCGAGGTCGAGTCGCAGCTCGATCGGGTCATCCATGCTGGGGACTGTACAAATAACGGCCCTGTCTCACTTTCGGTGGTGACGGTGGGTGCTGTTATCCGAGGAGGATGCGGTGGCGGAGCAGGGTGAAGCCTGCTCGTCCGTGCATTTGACGTGCGATTCGTTTGGTCTTGGTGTTGACGCCTTCGGTGGGGCCGTTGCTGTAGGGGAGCGTGAGCGCGGCGTTCACGGCGTCGCGGTCGCGTTCCAGGCCTCGGGTGAAGGCGTGCAGATGAGGTAGATCGACCGTGCGAACCTGCAGGATCCAGTGCGAGAGCCGGTCGGTGTTTGCGGGTTGAGGCGTCAGGAGCTCGGCGAAGCGTCCGACAGCGGCGGCGAGTTGGGTCATCTCTGGGCAGGCTGCGGTGAGCCGTGCCAGTAGATCTCGGCGCTCGGGTTTGAGGTTGTCGGGTCTGGTGAGGATCATCCGGGCGAGGCGGCGTGGGGAGATGTGGCTGTGGTCGGCGTCCGCGCGGCCTTGGTTGATGTACTTGTGCAGGAGGTTGAGGCAGCCGGTGAAGCCGAGGGTCTTGATCTCGTCGAAGAGGTGCTTGACGCCGACGCTGGGGTCCTCGGCTCGACGTTTGCGTAGGTGTTGGCGGTAGGGGTCGACGAGGCTGGCACGGTATTTGGGGACGCGGAGCATCCGCTCGGGCCGGTCGGCTCGCGCGTAGCGCTTGACGGTGTTCAGGGTCAACTGCAGACGGCGGGCGCACTCCAGCAGGCCCACGCCTTGGTCGAGCAGGTCATGGACCTGGTGCCAGCGTTGCTGGGTCGTCTGCGCGCGGGGGCCGTCGTAGATGGGTGCGTCCAGGACGGGGGCCCAGCAGGTACTGTGCGCCTTCACCTCGCTGAGGGCGGCTTCACAGAGGTTGTGCCACAGGTGCCACCGGTCTGCGACCTGCACCGCGTCGGCGGAAGGTGTCAACCTTTTTGGGGCGGTCGGTTCAGGGGTTCGTTGACTGAGTCGTGGTGTCCTCGGGCTTGTTGATCCACGCGGTGGTGGGCAGGGCGGGTGGTTGCGGGATGCCGCGGACGAATCGTTCGGGGTTGCGGGTGTAGGCGGCGGTCAGGACGTCGGCGCGGACATCGCGGACCTGCCGGGCGTGGCCGTGGTGGACGTCGTGTGGGGTGTGCCAGCCGATGCCGGAGTGCCGGTGGATGGTGTTGTACCAGGTGAAGAAGGCGCGGCAGTGAGCTCGGGCGTCCTGGACGCTGCCGAAGCGGTCGGGGAAGTCGGGCCGGTACTTCAGGGTCTTGAACTGGGCCTCGGAGAACGGGTTGTCGTTGCTGCACCTGGGCCGGGAGTGGGACTTGGTCACGCCGAGGTCGGCCATCATCTGCGCGACCGTCTTGGACGCCATTGAGGTGCCGCGGTCGGCGTGGATGGTCAACTGCTCACGCGCGACGCCCTGCTTGGTGATCGCGTCGGACAGCAGCCGTTCGGCCAGGGCGGCGTCCTCGCGCTCGGCGAGCAGCCACGCGACGGTGTAACGGCTGTAGATGTCGATCACGCTGTAGAGGTGGTAGAAGTCCCGCTTGGCCGGGCCGCGCAGCTTGGTGATGTCCCACGACCACACGCGATTGGGGGCGTCGGCGATCAGTTCGGGCTTGACCTTCGGCGGGTGCACCGCGTGACGGCGGCGCTCCCTGACTTCGCCGTGGGCACGCAGGATCCGGTACATGCTCGACACCGACGCCACGTACACGCCCTCGTCGAGGAGGGTGTGGTAGACGGCCGCGGGGGCCATGTCGGCGAAGTCCGGGCTGTTGAGCAACGCCCGGACGCTGTCACGCTCGGCCGCGCTCAGGGCACGTGGCTGCGGCCTGGGTTCACGCCCCGGCCGCGGTGGCGCAGGCGTCTGGCGGTGCCGGCGGTAATGGTTGGCCTGCGGCCGGCCGGTGGCTCGGCACGCCGCCCGGATGCCGATCAGCGACGTCAGTTCGGTGATCGCAGCGTCGATCATGGTGTCGGCTCGCTCCCGCTGTGCTGGCTGTCGGTCGCGAGTTGCCCCAACAGCGCGGAGAGTTTTCCCTGCACCTCGATCACCTTGCGGGCCTTGTCCAACTCGGCGCGCAGCCGCTCGTTGTCTGCCCGCAACCGGGCTGCCTCCAGCACCGCCGGATCGGTCTTCGGCCGCCCGGCCGGCTTGGCCAGGGCCTCGCGGGCGCCGGCGTCACGCTGATGCTTCCACGCCGCGAGCAGCGACGTGTACAGGCCTTCCCGACGAAGCAGGGCGCCCTTGCCGGCCTTATCGAGGGTCTCGTACTCGGCCAGGATCCGCGCCTTGTACGCGGCGGTGTATGTCCTTGTTCGGGGCTTTGCTGGTACCTCGGGGTCGGGCACCGGGTGATGCGATGTCACGGGGGTGGATCTCCTTGCACGCCCTCACGGGTCAGAGTTTCAGCAGGTCAACCTGCCTTCCCCAAGGATGACACAGAGGGCGGGCAGGGCGCGGCGAATGGCCTCGGCGTAGGTCGCCGAGCCGTCGCGGCATACGACCTCGACGCCGGGATGTGCGCGTAACCACGCTTCGAGGGTGTCGGCGGTGCGGTCGGGTAGCACGTCGATCCGCTCATGGGTCTCGGCGTCGATCACCACGGTGGCGTAGCGGTGCCGCCGGCGTAGAGCGAAATCGTCAACGCCGATCACCCGAGGCGTCCGCTCATTGGGCAGCGGGATGCACAGCAGGGCGCGTAGGGCCGTGTGACGGGACAGGCCCATGGCGAGTATCGCCAGCAGACGCGACCCTGCCCGGCCCGCTAACTCCTTGACGACGGCTTTGACCTGCCTGTTCAAACGGGCTGTGCGGCGCTGGTATCGCTCCAGCACCCCGGGAACCTGTTCACGGAAGGTGTGGCGGCAGCCGCGCGTGGGGCACACCAGACGCCGCACCCGCACACGGACCACCACCCGGCGCCCGTCGACCGGAACGTCGGCGACCGTCCGCCAGTGATAGCCGTGCACCCGTCCGGACGAGGCCCCGCACCTCGGGCAGACCGCAGTGTCACGCGGCGTCCGGGCCCGCACCACGATCCGCTCACCCTCGTCGGTCACGTCCTCGATGACCAGCGGGGACAGCCCCGAGAACACCGTCTGTACAAGTCTGTTGACATCCTCCACATAGGAACAACGACACCCGCCACCCTCCGTCACCACCGAAAGTGAGACAGGGCCGTTAACTTGACACTCCCCCGACCGGCGGTCGCTTCGACGCGCGGGGTGGCGTGCCCACCCCGCGCCCGAACAGGTTGGAAAGACATGCGGACCACCACGGCGGGCGACGTGACAATCCTCCTGCCCGACCTCGACCCGGAAGAACTCGACCCGGTCACCGACCTGACCGACGACGACCTCCGCGACGGCCTTGTGGAGGAGGTTTCCTGGCGGGGTCGACAGATCGAGGACCAGGGCATCCGAGGCTGCCGGATCACCGCCTCGGATCTCGGCGAGATCACCTGGGAGGGCGGCGCCCTTTATGGCTGCGAGGTCGCTCGGACGGACCTGTCCGGAGCGGCCCTCACCGGCGTCAGCATCGAGCGGTGCTCCGTGACCGGCTCCCGCTTCACCGGAACCCGACTCATCGACGTCCGGCTGAAGGATGTTCTGTTCGACAACTGCCGGTTCGACTACGCCACCCTCAGCCGGGTCAGCGCCGCCGGTTCGGTGGCCTTCACCGACTGCGCCCTGGTGCACGGCACCTGGTCATCCTGCCGCTTGTCTGGAGTGGCGTTGCGATCGTGCGACCTGAGCCATCTAGAACTGGACGCCTGCCGTCTCGACGGCGCCGATCTGCGGGGCAGTCGGCTGCACGCCTTTGCGACAGCACTGGACAACCTGCAGGGCATCGCCCTCACCGAGGACCAGCTTCCCGACTTGACCCGGATGGCCGTCGACGCCCTGAGCATCGACGTCCGCGCCGACGCGGCGGGCGGCCGCAACCGTTGACGCTGGTGCTATCGGCCTCCGGGACAGTGGCCGCGACACCGAGCGGGCGGCCCTGTTCGTGGCGGGCACCGTCCATGGTTCGGCCGTCCGGCTACCTGGGCGGGAGCGCGGCACAGTTGATGGAGTTTGGCCGAGGAGGATGCGGTGGCGAAGCAGGTGAAGCCTGACCCGACGCCCGAACGGCTGCCGCCTCGACGTCAGGTGACCGGGATCCTCGGCTCCGGTGTGCTACCCCTCGCCCGCCAGCGGCACAGCCGCGATCTGCCGCCAGGCGTACGTGTGGCCATCGCGCCGCAGCTCGACCAGGCTGACCGCGTCGATCCGGACCGTGACCGGGGGGATCGACCGCACGGTCGCCACCTGCTCGATGACCGGTTTCGCGGCGGTGGGCCGATGGTTGTAGGCGATGCTGATGTGCGGGTCGAAGTTTGTGGGTTGGGCGGGCACGGCCGCGACGCCCCGCACATCCGCGGTCGCGGCGGCCGCGGCGTGCCGGAGGAGTTGAAAGGGCCGGTGTGGGCCGACGCTGAAGTGGACCGAATCTGCCGACCCGGTGAGTGGGCCGACGATGGCGGCGAACGGCGGCAGGCCCGCGTTCCGGTCGTTGGCGGCGGCGGCCACCGCGAGAGCCTGCGCGCTGGTGATCTCATCGGTGAAAGACACGCGTTGCAGGGTCATGTGCAGGCTGCTGACGGGGGCCAGATCCAGGGTACGGAGGTGCCCCAGCCGGGCCTGGCAGCGTGCGGCGAGCCGCTGGACTTCGGGGCTGTCGTCGAACCGGATGATCCAATGGTAGGAGCGCCGGCCACCGCCCCAGCCCGGCCGCTTCCAGTGGTCGACGAGCCGGTCCAGCTGTCGATATTGGTCCCAGTCCGACCGCGGGTACTCGAGTTCGCCCGAGCCGTCCCAACTGTGGTCAGGGGATGTCATCGGTGGGCTTCCCCGGACGTCTGCGCCGTGCCCCGAGCACCGCGCCGACCAGCGCGTCGGCGTCCCGGAGGTCGGGCGGCACCGGGTCGGCTCCGGTCGCGGCCAGCGACTCCACGCGGTACTCGCCCGAGGCCACGCCCACCACGGAGGCGCCGCTAAAGCGGCCGGCCTCGATATCGCGCGGGGTGTTTCCGATCAGCACCGTGGAAGCCGGCGGAAACGTGGTGCCGCACTTCGCCGTGGCTTTCGTTCGCGCGACCCGTACCAGGTCGGCACGTACCTCGGCGTCCGAGCCGGACGCGCCCACCTCGTAGTCGAGGTCACCGGTGAGGCCGAAGGCGGAGATCTTGACCTGGGCGTTGTGCCAGGTGTTGCCAGCCAGCACGGACTGGACGACGTCGCCCTGCCGGGCCAGCGCCGCGATGGCCGCGCGGGCCCCCGGCTCGGCGTGTCCACGCTCACGCATCCGCGACGCGAGCGACTCGAACACGACGGACATCATCCGTACCGCCTGCTCCACCAGCTCGGGTGTGGCCTCGATGCCGTGCTGCCGCAACATCGAGTGCAGGATCGCGGGGTCGGCCTTTCCGTCGGTGACTACCGGGTGACGCAGTGGCCGGCCGGTCAGCCGGGTGAAGGTCAGCGCGTACGCCTCCTTGCTTACCCCGCCGTTGTCGATCAGGGTGCTGTCGATGTCCCAGAGAACCAGCAGTGGGCCCGATCCACCGAGGCCATCCGGGCGGGCGAATTCCTGCCCCGCGCGGGCGGTGTGCCCGACGGGCGGCGCCCCCTCGCCCCTGAATGTCACGTGAACCGTTGTAGCACCGGTCGTTCCGGAATACGGACCGATTGGCCGCACGGGCGGGGCCGCCGGGCGTACGGGCTCTCGGCTACCTCAGTCCCGCCGACGACGAACGGACCCTCGGCTCGACTACCCTGCACCAGATCGCGGCATAGCCCGGTGTCCACACCCCGGGCAACCTCAGCCCACGGTCGGCAGGGTGTGGAAGGCGTTGGGGCTTATTGACAACCTGCCCCGGACCATCGACGTCCACCCTGCCGACCCGGCACTACCTACGGAAACACGGTTGATCCACGCTCAATAGGCGACATGCTCAGTTCAAGCCGGTCGACGCCTTGAGCAGACTGGTCTGCGCGTCATCTCCCTCGAGGGAGTAGATCATCACACCGGCCAGGCCCTTGTTCTTGATGTACTGCCGCCTGGCGGTCATCGACTTCGGAGTTTCGATGCTGAAGAACGTGCTGCCGTCGTACATCCAGGTGGTCTTCGTCCTGCTGTCCCAGAAGATCGTCTCGTCGGTCAGCTTGTTCGCCGCCTTGAGCTCCTTGTAGAAGGCGACGCCCGGAGCCTGCGACAAGGGGTATGCCGGCGGAGCGCCGGTGGCCGGCTGGTAGAGCCCGTTCTTGCCGCCGTTCTGCACCCCGGTCCACCCGCGGGCGTAGAAGGGCACGCCGAGGGTGATCTTGCCGGCCGGGAAGCCCTTGCCGAGGTACGTCGTGATGGCGTCGTCCGCGGTCAGGCCGGTCCCGTCGGCTGGGTCCTGCGCGGAACGGTACAGCGGGTCGTTGAAGTTGGTCGGTCCGCTGCCCTCCCAGGCGCCGTGCATGTCGTAGGTCATGATGTTGCCCAGATCCAGGTACGACGCGATCTGCGTCACCTCGATCTTGCTGATCTTGTTCGGGCCGGCCGGCAGCGCGGCGGTGAGTAGCTTGCCGGCCCCCAGCTGGGCGCGGAACTCGGCCAGCAGTGCGGTGAAGTTGGCCGTGTCCTGCGGACCGTGGTGATTGCCGGTGTGGCCGTCGGGACTGGCCGGGAATTCCCAGTCGATGTCGATGCCGTCGAACACGCCCGCGGCGGCGCCGGGACCACCGGCGGGATCGTCACCGAGCTTGGGTAGGTCACCCTTGATGAACATGTCGACACACGACTTGACGAACTTCTTCCGGGAGGCGTCGGTCGCGGCCGCGTCCGAGAAGAACTTCGAATACGTCCAGCCGCCGATCGAGACCAGGACCTTCAGGTTCGGGTGCTTCTGCTTGAGCTTCTTGATCTGGTTGAAGTTGCCCTTCAGCGGATCGGTCCACTGGTCGGCGACACCGTCGACGCTCTGCTCAGCGGTGAAGCCCTTCTGGTAGTCGGCCCAGGCGTCACCCGCGCCGTCGTTACCGTCCGGGTCGCTCTCGTCGCTCGAACCGGGCTTGTTCGCCGCCATGCAGGTCAGGTTCACCGGGTCGATGTTCTGGAAGGCGTAGTTGAGCTTGGTCAGCCTGCTGGCGGTACCGTTCTGGTCCAGCGTCTTCAGGTAGTAGTTGTTGGCGTAGATCGACCAGGAGTTGAAGTACGCCACCCGCTCGCTCGGCACGCCCGCCTCGGCGCCCGACTCGTCCCAGTCGAGGTCCTCGACACTGGTGTCACCGGGCAACCGCCAGGCGTCGACACCCCGGCTGGTGCTGTTGAACAGCAGGAAGTCCGAAACCCGGTCGACGTCGAGATCGGAGAAGGCACCGATGGCGCCGTTGAACGCGTCGCCGGAGCGAATGGTGCCGAGCGATTCCCAGCCGGCCGCCCCGGCCGCCGCGACCGCCTTGACCGATTCCGAGGACGCGGCGCCCCCGGTGCGGCCGAGGTTCTCCCACGCAACCACGTCGCCCGTCATGTACTGGACGACCACCACGTCGGCACGGCCGTCGCCGGTGATGTCGGTGAAGAAGAGCTGCCCGACCGGACCCTCGGCCGGGTGCGAGAATCCCTCGATCTTGTCCCAGTCGCCAGGACTCGGAAGCCCGGTCGCCTTGTTCTCCCAGGCGGTGACGAAGTTGTTCCGGTCCACGATCAGCAGGTCGTCGTCGGTGTCGCCGTCGAGGTCGGCGAACACCGGATTCCCGACATAGCCCAGGTCGTTCGCGACGATGACCGCGTTCGCCCACCGGACCTCGGTGCCGCTGGACAGGTTGCGCCAGACCCGCATGGCCGCGACACCGGTCGGCGATTCGGCCGCGGTCAGGAAGTTGACCAACTCGTCGCGGCCGTCGCGGTCGAGATCGCCGAAGAACGCCGGCTTCGGCAACTGGGCGGCGGTGGCCGGCGCGGTGTCGCCCAGCGGGAACCACACCCGCTCACCGTCCGAACCGCACCCGCCGTTCAGCCAGGTGTAGAGCCGGCCACCAGAACTGACAGCGCGATCGCCGTCACCGTCGCCGTCGAGATCCGTGAACCGGGTCTGCGTACCATCCGCGCTGCGCACGACCTGGCCCAGTGCCGTCCACTCGCCCGCCGGGCCCTCGCCGGCCGGATCACGGCAGACACCGGTGGCCGTGCTGGCGGAGTCCATCCATCGCGGAAGGTACCTCTCCAGCACGTCGAGGTACCCCTGCAACCTGTCGGCAACTCCCGGACCACCGAAGAAGATCTCGACAGTTCGAGTGAATCTGACGATTGACTGGCTGACCGACTGGAAGAGGTCGAGCGCCCCCGCCGTCGTGAGCCAGGCGACCAGAAAGGTCGCCAAGCCCGCGGCGACGGACTTCGCCATGGTGGCGCCCCACTCCTCCGCGTCGCCCAGCTTGCCATCGGCCAACTGGGTGAGCGCACCGTTCGTGAACTCCCCGACGAACCCGCCGAAACCGGCACACGCGGTGGGCGGCCCGCCCAATCTCGTGCAGCCGATACCCGCGGCGAAACCGATCATGATGGCACTCGCCGTGATCAGCGCACCCTGCCACCAGGTCGCGTCCACCTCGACCTCGGGCGCCCTGATGGTGATGGTGGCGACGGTGCCCTCGACCTTCCACTCGTGATCGAAGTCGACGAACTTCAGGTCGGGCATGACATCGTGCAGGTGGCCCTTGGTCCGGTCCCGCAACGCATCGTCGAGCCGCATTCCCGCTTTGTCGATCTCAGCGAATGCCTGGCGGAACTGGTCGGCCAGTTGCGGGTCCCCGAAGTCGTGGGTGACGACCTGGTCCCCAGCCGCCGACCGGGCCTGCGCCGGAAGCGGGTCGGTGCTCCAGAGCAGCAGGGAGACAGCTGTGATGCTCGCTATGAGACCGGTCAGCAATCGATCGAGTCGGACATGTCGGGCGTTGATGGAGTATGCGAGACGCATCCTCTGTCCTTCGAAGCCGATGGGATCCACGAGCCGGAGATGCGTCGCATGCACCTCAGCAGCTCGTGAGAGCGTTTACACGAAGTGCGACCGGACGAGGCTAGCAGAAGGGCGGCAGCCGAAATGCACTCTGTAAACATTGTTCACAACGCTGGCGGAGTTCTCGGACTGAGCCGCACCCCAGCCCTCTCCGTGCCGTCCACCTCGACGCGCTCAGGTGGCGTACCGGTCGGTCTCCGACCGGCCTCTGGAGGGATCGGCGAGGGCCTGCGCGAGGTCGGCATCACCCCCGGAACGACGGGAGAAACTGGGAACGCGATGTGGGTCGAGTGGTACGTCTGACGGCCGGCGCCGGGCCCACCCCTGGCCCACCCCCGGGACCTGTCCGGCGGCATCGCGTCTTCGCTGATCGCGCAGACCGTCCGGTTCGCGCTGGACCACGGCGATCACGTGCTGCTGGACGGCATCATGCACGGCAGCTGCTACCGCAGCATGCTGACCTCCCTGCGAGGGCCACCGAGGGCGGTCGCTGTTCTGCTACCTCGACGTGTCCCTGACCGAGACCCTGCGCCGGCATCGCACCCGCCGGCAGGCCAGTGAGTTCACCGCCGAGTACATGAGCGGCTGGTACGCCGCTCACGACGTCCTGGGCTGGCCCGGCGAACTCGTCCTACCCGAGACCACCACCCTGGACGAGGCCGTCCAGGCCATCGCGGCTGCCGCCGGGCTACCCCAGACCGGACGCGACGACGACCTAGCCGCGGGGGCATCCGCAGAGAGGAAGGGCCGCCCGGATGTCAGCCTTGGTGATCATCGGCAGGCCACGTACGCCCAGTGAGTGGATCGCCACGGCCGCGTTGTGTTTGACGATCGTGGCATTCCGGTTTGGACTGCCAGGATTGAGCATCGTCCTTCGCAGGTCGTCGACAACACCTGTTTGCAGAGGCTTGTCCGATGACCCGAGCACACGATTGAGATTGCGACCGAACTCCGCGTCATCGGTCGGCCGGATCAGGCCGTCGACGATGTCGGCACGGCGTTTGAGGCGGTCCTCCAGGCCATCCAGGTACGCCAGTGTGGCCTGCCGATCTGCCGCCAGGCGCGCCGCGTCCGTCACGTGGTCGCCCACCACACGCGGGACGTCGACACTCGCGACGATGTCCTTCGCGGCCGCGGCGATCGACGATCTGATGTCAGTGGTCTTGTCCATGAGCTGCTGGACGAGGGCCGGAACCTTGCGGCGCAACACCTCTTGGAGTTGCTTGTCACATGCGTCGGCAAGAGCGTCGATCATCGGTGCTGCCAGCGGAAACCGGCTGCCCACGAGGTCCTGCAGGCCGCTCCAACCCGGTTCGGAGGCGACCTTCTCCAGTTGCAGAAGGATCTCCTTGCCGCTGTCGTTGATGATCTCGGCATGGTTGTCCGGCGGCTTCGCCTCGGCCTGTTCTCGGGCGGCGGCAGCCTGTCCGGCGGTCAGGTCGGTCGGGATGTCGACCGGGTCGCTCCCGCGGGGAGCGTCAACGACCGATCGGTCGGGCAGGTCCCGGACCTGCTGGATGCGGCTTTCTTCTCTCGCCAAGCGCCGCGCTGCGGCCGGGTCGCTCTCCTTCAGCGGCACCACGAGCCGGTCCGCCTGTTGCCGGGTCCGCACTACCTGCGCCGGGAGCCGAATTGTCAAGGCCTGCTGGTAGTCGGGCGGCATTTCCTCCTTGATCTGCCCATACAGCTCAGACACTACCTGGGCGGCGAGATCGGCTTCGATCTTCTCGGCGGCGAACGTGTAGTCGTCGGTCCTGGCCACCGCCTGTAGCCGCAGCTGGGTGCCGAGAGCGCTCGGCACGGTGGTGAGGAAGGTGAACGAGGCCACGGTCGCCACGGTCGCGGCGACTGGTCCGACCCACCGGCCGTACGCTTTGGCAACCCAGTTGAGACCTCGTGCCAGGCCGTAGCGCATGCGCCGTAGCCGTCCAGCGGCGCTGCCTGCCGGCACCGTCCCGCGCCCCCGCCCGGCAAACAGCAGGCAGGTGAGCAGCCATACGCCGACGAGAGCCAGGAGCATCGGCCCTTCCTCCAGCGTGACCCAGGTATCGACGAAGTCGGGCTCTGGCACGAAGTTCGTGATTCCGCCTCATCTGCGGTGGCTATTCGGCGAGGACGACGCGGAGCCGGAGGAGGTCGAAGTTCGCACGGCCGTACATCTGCCTTTTGATCGCTTTCAATCGACAAACGTTGCCCTCTACTGCGCCGCTGCTGTAGGGCAGGGTGAGGCCGTTGCGGACGGCGTCGTAGTCCTTGAACAGGCCGGCGGCGAAGCCGGCCAGCTGCGCGACGCCGCTTTCCTTGGCCTGGGCGATCCAGGTGTCCAGGTGCTGGCCCTGACGTTGGCGCAGCATCCCGGCGAAGTCGCTGACCAGCCGGTCGACGGTGCGCAGGCTGTCACACCGCTCAAGGATCCGGGTCAGGCCGCACTGCTCATCTTCGGTGCGATCGCCGGCGGGCCGGATGATCCAGCCGGTCACTTGCCTGGGTTTCGGCGCGACCGCGGTCACGGCGGTCGGTTTGATTGTGCCGTCGCGCCAGGTCTGCAGCAGTCGGCGCACCGTGCGGGCGCTGCCGCGGTAGCCGCGTTCGCGCAGTTCGGTGGTCAGCCGGACCGCGTTGGTGCAGCCCTGCTCCCCACCGGGAGACGAGGTAGGCGGTGTGCTCGTCGAGGTCACGGGGTCGTGGGACGGTCTCGGTGAGCAGCTCGTCCGCGGTCGCCGCGCGTAGGTAGCGGCGTATCGTCTTGCCGTCGAGGTTCAACGCGCGGCTGATCGCGGTGGTGCCGATGCCGGTGGTGTGCAGGGCATGGATCTCGGCGTGCCGTTGCCGGGTCACCTCGGCCCGGCGGCCCGGCTCACCCTCGGTGGACGGGCGCGGCTGCGCGACGGCGTCGGCCTCGGGTCGGTCCTTGAGGCAGGCACGGTGGGCACGAACGACCCGGTCGACCGCCTGGGTGAGGTTCTGCAGCAGGTGGAAACGGTCGGCGACCTGGATCGCGTCCGGCGCACCGAGCCGGGCACCCTCGGCATAGCCGCTGGCCCTATCACGACAAATCACCTGAGCACCCGGGTGTGCGCGCAGCCAGTCGGCGAACGTGTCGGCGTGGCGGTCCGGGCAGCAGGTCGACGGGTCGACCGGTGTGCATGTCGACGATGACGGTGCCGTAGGTGTTGCCCTTACGGAACGCGAAATCGTCGACCCCGACCACCGCGATAGTGCCGGGATCCGGCACTGGCAGCGCCCGGGCCAGCCGCAACATGGTCGTGCGGGACACCTCCACGGCCAGCAGACGGGTCATCCGCGCGCCCGGCCGGCCACCCAACGCCAAGGCGATCTTCTCCAGGACACCGCGCAGCAGCGGAGTGCGGCGAGCATACGGTGTGGTCAGCTCCGGCACCTGTTCGGCGAAGGTCTGCCGTTCACAGACGGTGTTGTCGCAGAAGAACCTGCGGACACGTACGCGTAGCAGCGTCGGCCGGCCACCGATCGCCGGGTCGGCCAGGACACGCTGGTAGCGGCTGTGCACCCGCACCGACCTCGACTCACAGGCCGGGCACCCTGCGTCAGCAGCCGAAACGTCAGCTTCCAGCCAAACCGACCGTCCCTCGGCACGCACGTGCCGGATCCGCAGGGCCGCGAGATGGGGCAGCAACCCTCCCAAGCTATGATCATCACACCATGAACATGATCGTCCATAGTGGATCACACCCGGCGGCCGGGGTCGAGCCGATCCCGGCTTTCACCAACTTCGTGCCAGAGCCCGAAGTCGGCGACCGTTGACGGCTCTTCGAAATTTAGCGGGGTTGAGGTGTCCGCGGTGGCGGCGGGTGGTGGCGGTGCGGGTGCGGAGGCGTTGGTTCTTGGGGTTTCGGAAGCCGTAGGCGTCGCGGGAGACGGTCTTGATCACGCGGTTGGTTCCTTCGGAGCCGGCGTTGGTGATCCCGGTGGTCAGGAACGCGAGGATCTGCGGCCACCAGGTCTCGATCGTGGTGGCGAGGCGGTGCAGTTCGGGCAGGTCGGAGGCGGCGCAGCGGGTGTAGAAGCGGTGTAACAGCCGGTGGACGTGTTCGCGGTCGGGCTGGGTGTGGGCGGTCGCGAGCAGGTCGAGTAGGTCTTCTTTGGCGTTCCACGCGGTGAGGATCGGGGCGCCGATCGCCGCGGGTAGGGCGTCGAGGGTGTCGACGAGGCGGTCGACGTGCTTGCCGGGCATGCGGGCGGCGGAGCGGGTCAGCCGTTTGCGCATCCGCCATTCGGGGTCGGTGCCGCGGCCGCGGCGCCCGCGCTGAGTCAGGGTGCTCCGGCGGCGGACTTCGGCGACGGCCCGGTTGGCCAGCTGCACGATGTGGAAGTGGTCGACGACCAGCAGCGCGTGCGGCAGGACCTGCCGGATTGCGGCCTTGAACACCGTGCACATGTCGATCGCCACCGCCCGGATCTGGTCACGCCAGGCCTGCGGACGAGCCGCGAGCCAGCCGGTGACCGCAGCGGTGGTGCGGCCTTCGACCTGGGCGAGCAGCCCCTGTCCGTCCGACAGGTCACAGAAGCCGACGTGCCACCGATCCGCGGTGGTGGTCCAGGAGTTGGCCTCCTCGTCCCAGGTCCAGCGTGGCTTGCCGCGGCGGACCTCGTCGATGCCGAGTACGGTGACCGGCTCGGGCTCGGCTGGCAGCACCCTGCTCGCGTGGGCGGTGAACGCGTCGGCGACGACCGGCCACGAGATGCCCATGTCACGGGCGGCCTGCACGATCGTGCGTCCGGCGTCGGCCACCGCCGCCCCTGCCGCCGCACGCAGCCGGTGAGTCAGTCGGGACCGGGCCGGGACCTGGGCAACCTGCTCGGTGAACGACTTGCGCGGACAGGCCCGGGTCGGGCAGTACCAGCGTCGTTTGCGCCAGCGCAGCCGCACCGGCCGGCCACCGACCGGCAGGTCCCGCGGCCGAGTCGTGGTCCACTGCTTCACCCGGACCGCCCGCCGCCCGCACTGCGGACAGCATCGGGCCTGCTCACAACCAGTGGACAGGTCCACCACCGGGACGCCCTCGACGTCCACCTCGACCCGTTCGACCACCAGACCGTCCAGCCCCAGCAGCCGGGTCGTATCGTTGACCATGCTCGCAGCTCTTCACTTGTGACCATCCGACTCAGACACCCAGATGATCACCGATGAGCTGCGAGCCCTTCACACTCGGGCCGACTCCAGCCGCGAACCCCGCTCAAGTTCGAAGAGCCGGTATGCGGACCTTCTCGTTGCGGGTGAGATGAAGCTGTCAGACGCCATCGATATGTTCGCGGAGGCCAATATTCGCCGGAGGATGCGCATGGTAAAGACGGCGCGCATCCTCGATTCCATGCTGACTAAGCCAGAATTCGTTCCCGAAGTGGTCAGGGTTGAACGATGGCGAGATGGGCAGCACAGGAACTATTGGAAGCCGGTGTATCAGACCCTAGCTGAAGCGGTAGGGCTGCGGGCGTCAGCTTCCTTTTTTCAGGACTTCACCGAATACGCCGCAACGCTCGCGGATGGATTCGCTCGTTCCGCATACTTGGAGGAAGAGGTCGGAGGGGATGGCCGAATCGATTCCGCCAGCGTTTATGGCCAAAAGTTCAGCCAGGCTCTTAAGGCATACATTCGTGACGCAACCCAGGATAGTGGCCTCTGACGGCCTACCTCTGCTGGCTGGCAAGCAGGGGTAGATCACCCAGACCTTGGCCGCCGCACCGTGGGCGGAAAGATCGAGCTTCCTGACGCCTGTCGACTTGTCTGCCAAGTGGCGTCTACCTGGGAGTCCCCACGTGGCAGACATGCCAACAACTTGGAGGTTGAGCGATGGCTCTGCGTGGCGGTACGAGATTCGCCGTGCGTTGTGAGGACGTCTTCCCGGCGGGGTGCGCCCTGGTCCCCGAGTCCCTGGGTGAGGTCGAGGACTACGACGAGAAGACCGGCCGGCGTAGCCCGGCGAAGGACAAGTTGACCGGTCAGCGGGTGTGGCAGGTGCGGGTGATGGACCTGGACCCGGAGCTTGGCAAGCGGTCCTGGGAGACGATGGTCAAGATCTCGGCTGACTACCAGCCGGTGCCGCCGACGGGTGCCCCGTTCGAGGCGGTGGAGTTCGACGGGATGACGGTCACGCCGTACGTGACCAACAACAACCGGATGGCGTACTCGCTGCGGGCGACCGGGATGCGTGCCCGGCGGGCGTGGCGAAGAAGGCGGCGGCATAACCGCTGAAGGTTGGGGGCGGGGCTGTCTGGTCTTGGCGGACGGCAGCCCCGCCCCCTTGGTGTCTCTTTCCCCTGCTCTGTCGAGAGAGGTAGTGACGTGTCCAAGCGTAGGCGTTCGGCTGCCCCGGCTTCGCCTCGGTGCGAGGTGTGTCAGTCCCGGTTCGACCCGGCCACCGGTGCCGACGGTCGGTGTGCCGGCTGCGTCGGGCAGCTCGTTCTTCCGTTTCCCCCGGTCCGGGATGCATCGGGCCGGTTCGTGTCGCTGCGGGGTGCACGATGACGCGCCGGCCTCGTGGCGAGGTAGTGATGGTGACCGCCGGGGATCTGATGGTGATCCGGCCGAAGCGGTTCGTCCTGGCGAAAGTACCGCTGTGACATACTAAGCACATGTCGAAACGCGCGGCGAAGTACAAGCGGATCTCACGCGACCGTGAAGGCCTGGCCCTCGGCGTGGAGCGCCAAGACGAAGACCTCGACGCGCTCGCCGACCGCCTCGACCTGGTTGTGGTCGCCGACTATTGCGACAACGACCTTGGCGCCTCCACACGCTCCCGCAAGCCACGGCCCGACTACCGGCGCATGCTCGCCGACGCTCGCGCCGGTCGCTTCGACGTCATCCTCGCGTACACATCCGGCCGTATCACCCGCCGGCCACGAGAGAACGAGGACCTGATCGAGCTGGCCGAGCAGCACGGCATCACCTTCGAATACATGCGATCGCCCAGCTTCGACCTCAACACGTCCGCCGGCCGCCGGATCGCCCGGATCCTTGCCGCGAACGACGCCGGGGAAGCCGAAGACATCGCCGAACGCGTCCAGCGGCAGAAGGACCAGGCCGCCGCCGCTGGCCTGTGGAAGGGCGGCCGGCGGCCGTACGGCTACGAAGATGACGGCATGACGGTCCGCGAGTCCGAAGCCGCAGTGATCGACACCGGCACTGATGCCGTGATCGCCGGAGGCAGCCTGCGCGGACTGGCCGCCGAGTGGAACCGCGGCGGCCTCGTCACGTCGACCGGGAAGCCATGGCGGCAGGACACCGTACGGAAAGTGCTGATCCGCCCACGCAACGCCGGCCTGATGGAGCATCGGGGTCAGGTCATCGGCCCGGCATCGTGGCCGGCAATCGTCGATGAGGACCGTTGGCGGGCATGCGTGGCGATCCTCGAAGACCCCGGACGCCGCACCCAATGGTCATCGGCTCGACGCTGGTTGCTGTCCGGGATTGCGCTGTGTGATGTCTGCGGCGCCCCGGTGCTGTGTACCCAGGTCGGCGGCTCGAGACTGAAACCCTCCTACACCTGCCGCAAGGGCCGGCACGTCGTGCGCAACGCCGCCGAGCTCGACGAGTACGTCGACGCCGTGGTGGTCGAGCGGCTGTCGAGAAAGGATGCCGCCGACCTACTCGTCCGCTCGAAGGCGGACGGGGGGAAGGTGAATGACGAGCTGCACGCGCTACGCAAGCGGCGCCGGAGCCTGTCCACCCTGCTCACCGAAGGTGTGTTGACGGAGGACGAGGTACGCCGCGACGCGAGGCGACTCGATGAGCGCATCGCGGAGCTGGATGCGGCCTCGGTGGCGTCTGGTGCCGATGGTGCGCTCGTCGCGATTCTTCTCGCTGATAACCCGGCCAGGGCGTATCTGGACGTCAAGGATCTCGACCGCCGCCGTGCGATCGTCGATGCGTTGATGACGATCAGAATCAAACGGGCCGGCAGGGGCAGGCCGAAGGGCTGGAAGTCCGGCCAGTCGTACTTTGATCCGAGAACGGTACAGATCATCCCGAAGTGATCATGTGTGGCTACTTTGCGGCGAGATAGCCCCGTTTGCAGCACGGCGCCGCCGCCTGATCTGGCACGCTCATGGTCTGCTCCGGGACCCGGGCATCTACCGCGAGTCTCCGGCGTCTCCCCGATGCCCCCTGACGTCCTGTCGGGCATCTTCTGGCACGGGAGTCACACGCTTTCGAGGTCTGCGCTCACCAGTACAGGATGGGTCGACACCGTACGTGAGCTGCGGCCGGAACACTGTCGATGCTCCGGTGAACCCCCGCGTACGGCCCCGAATGAGACCGCAACTGAGACCACTCCGGTCTCCGCCCTGGCGGTGGCCGCGATGCCGGCAGGGGCCTAGCCTGAGCTGTAGACGACGACGGCGAGGAGACCTGTGAAAACCGGAGGCATCTCAGGTGCCGGCTATCGCGAGATCGCTCAGACGCTGCGGGAGTCGATCCGCACCGGGGAGCTAGCGCCCGGAGCGGCATTGCCGCCCGAGTCGGAGGTATGCAGGCGCTGGTCTGTATCCAGAGTGACCGCACGTCGGGCACTGGCCGCGTTGGAGGCTGACGGGCTGATCGAATCGATTGCTGGCCGAGGCCGGTTCGTGAAGGCGGGGGATCAGGAACAGCCACGCGCCGCCAGTCGCGCCGAGTCGATTGCTGCGGAGATTCGAGAAGCCATCCAAAGCGGCCGACTAGCGGCCGGTATGCGAGTGGACAGCGAGGCGTCGCTGAGCACGCAATACGGGGTTGCGCGTGGCACCTCTCGTCAAGCGCTTCTAATCCTCGACAGAGGGGGTTTTACTGCCACTATCCCCGGTCGGGGCCGCTTCGTCGCCTCACCTCAGGGAGGTGACGAGACAAGGAGTCGAGCGGAAGAAATCGCGCGCTCCCTGCAAGAGGAAATTCGTAGCGGCAATCTGCCGGTCGGCGCTGAACTTCCAGGGGAGAAGACCATAGCCGAGCGCCATAGTGCGGCGCGTAGCACAGTGCGCCGCGCACTAGAAATCCTAGAGTCCAGTGGCTTAATCGCGAGACTACCGGGAAAGCCTCGCGTGGTTCTATCGAGCGACATCACCTCGGATGGGCAAATTGGCGACTAAGAAGGCATCCCAGCCGTTCAGCTCAACAGCAGCAACACTGGTTCTTAAGGAAGCCTGTTCCGTCGTCGGCGCTTCGTCGGTCAATGTGAGACTGATGAGGCTTGGAGAGAACGCAATCTTCTGCGTTGAGCATCCCTCTCTAGTCGTTCGAATTGCTCGCGGCAAGGAGCACTTGAAGGATGCAGAGAAAGAGGTTCGTGTCGCTCGCTGGCTAGAGCGTTGTGACGTGCCGGCCGTTCGCCTCTATCCGGCAGAGCAACCGCTTATGATAAACGACCATCCCGTGACGTTTTGGCTCAAAGTGGCCGACAGCGGCGAGAAGGCTTCCACCAGCGACCTCGGCTCAGCGCTTCGCTCCGTTCACAACTGCGAAATTGATGGTGCTGTCGCGCTTCCAAAACTCGACATTTTCGGCAGGGTTGGTGCCCGCCTGGATAAGGCCACGGACGTGCCGCCGGAAGCCGTCGATTTCCTCCGCTCTCGCTTAAGCGACCTGAGAACGGCGTACGCGGCACTCTCGTTTCCGAGCCCCTCCGTCGCGCTTCACGGAGACGCCCACGTCAAGAATCTGATTTGCACTCCCAACAAGGAGGCAATCCTGATTGACTTCGAGGCATTCTGTTTCGGACCGCCCGAGGTAGACCTGGCCGTGACGGCTACAGAGCACGAGGTCGGTTGGCACAGCCCGGCCGACTATGAGGCGTTCTGTGAGGCGTACGGGGCGGACGTACGGGAATGGAACGGCTTCCAGGTGCTTCGGGATATCAACCTGTTCAAAATGACGACCTGGCTAATGCAGAACGTAGGCGAAAGCAACCTACACGCTGAGGAATTCGACAGACGATTGACCAGCTTACGGCAGTCAGCCATAACATCGGGGTGGCAGCCCTTTTAGGGAGTTTAGCGCTGAGGCGCTAGTACCGCGTCGAAGGCGTCGAGCGCTCGCTTTGCCTCGGCGCTGCCGGCATGCGGCGTGAAGTCGGACCGGAGATCCCTTACGTATCGTAGATAGCGCTCCGACTTGAGCGCCCCGGCGAGCTGTATTGCCTCAAGCGCCACTTCAGCCGCTTTCCCCACGTCTGGCCTTGCTATGTGTAGACAGCTTGCCGCGTTCACGAGCCTGATGAAGGCATGAGTGCGAACGTAGGCAGGATCGGTTAGCTCTATAGCCTGCGTCACGAATTCCAGCGCCAGTCCGGGCGAGCGTAAATCTCGGAAGCAGTGAGCAGCCTCGCCTGCCATCTCGGCTTCATCAAAGTAGTAGATCCAGGGCGGATCGTCGCAGACAGCACGACGGTTGAACACGTTCTCCGCCTCACGTAGGACGCTTGCACAGCTACGGCCGTCACCAGCCCCGGCACGTGCTCGTGCTTCCATTGCAAGGAACATGGCTGAGACAGTGCCGCTCGCTGCACCTCGTGTGCCCTCTTGGGCGGCCCGCGCAAGTTGGGCCGCCTCCTGGTATTGCCCTAGATAGTTCGCTTGATGGCTCATGTTGGAGAGCAAACGGCCTCCCATAACGCGGTCACCGCCTGCCTGAGCAAGGCGAAGACCCTGAATTAGGTAGCGCTGCGCCAGGCCGTGTTGCCCGAGATCGTAGGCTGTCCAGCCGAGAAGCTGTGCCACCTCTGCCGCTGCCGAGAACAACTTGCGTCCAACTTCCTCGGAATAGCCGCCGTCGAGTAGTGGCAGCACGTCATGCCGGAAGTACTGGGCGAGAGCCGTTCTGGCGTGTCCGCCACCGAACTGGAAGTCAAGATTCATGAATAGTTTGATGGTCGAGCAAATGGCAGCCACCTCTGCCGTTCCTACTCGCAGACCCGTTGAATTGGTGGGCACAGGCTCGGGTCGAGACAGAAGCCACGCCATGAGTGGACCGGTCCATGCGGTTGAAACGGCTGCCGCCTTCTGTAGCTCAATAGAGCCGGCAATGTCGTGCTCAGCGGTGCTGGTCAGGCTGCGATAGGTGTCGGGCAGCGCGTCGGCATACCGCAGTGCATCGATTGATAGTCCGCCGTGCGACTGATAGTCAAAGCCGAGCGCGGAAGGCGTCAGCAGCGCCCCTACCGCGTCACTGAGTGCTTCGGCGATGAGAACGGCGGTCTGAGGACGAGGCTGTACACCGTCTAACCAACGGCGTACATCGACATGGGTGCAGCGGACCGCAACTCCCTTGGCCTCACCAAAGGCCCGGAGCCGGGCTGCGCAGCCCTTGTTGGACCAACCAGCTCGTCCGAGCGCCTGCGCAAGCAGCTCGTTCGGCACGCTACCTCCCCGATGGTCGAACGCACTCCGCAGTCAAGTGTGTACTGAGGCGCAAGGTCAAGGCCATGCCGAGGCAAGTGCTCCCCCAGTGAACCCCCCGGCCGCTCCAATGAACCCCCTTGATCTCCCTGTTGACCTGCGTCGATAGCGGCTTAGCTGGTTCTCAGCACCAAGCACGAGAGTTGCGACCTTCCAGACAGAGCACGGCGCAGTGCTTGACAGGTCGCATGTATACGTGTTCTATGGCACATAGAACACGTAGGCTACAGGCTGGTGGCTCCACAGCCGGCGGAGGTGGCTTCGGCTGCGCCGCTCGTGAATCTGCTGGACCGCCGTGGCGCATGGCTCCACTTGACAACTGCACAGAGGTCCGGGGCGCAGGGAGATCCGTCTCCCCGATTGGGTCCCGACGCACGCGACCTAGGGGTGGCTGCGGGTGTCGGCCGTGACATGTCCGGCCGCAAGACCTGTCCGCTCGCTTTGCCCAACCGAGGGTCGCCCGGTGTGCCAGTACGGCACGCCCTGATTACCACCCGGAGCGCGCCGACCTGGCGGCGCTCCGGCTGTTCGTCCGACCTGATTCGAGCTGGGGAGAGGTGAGCCGTCATGTCCGTGAGCATCGCCGCCGCCGTGCGGATTACGACCAAGAGCAACGCCGTGTGGCGCGACTGCAACGGGTGCGGCTCCCTCGCTCCCCTCGCTCCTGATGAGGACCGCTGCCGCTTGTGCCGGCAGCGGTCCACCGCCCGCCGCCGTCCGGCGTCGGGTGTCCGTCGTTCCGGGAGGAACCGCAAGTGAGCAGCTACGACCTGACCGACGCCGGCCCGGACGGGCCGAGCGTCGATGACCTGGCGGAGATCGAGCGGGAGATGCCGTTGATCGACGCCGAGGTGCTGTTGCTGGACGCGCAGATCGCGGTGCTGCGCAATGGGCTGACCGAGGTGACTCGTCAGCAGGTCCGCCGGGCGCGGCGTCGGGTGTTGCGGGAGGCCTGCGCGTTGCTGGCCGCCCGCGCCGTGTCGCGTGATGCCGTGCCGCGTCGTGACGCGGCCTGACCTCCTTGTTCCCTTCTTTTCTTTCTTGTGAGGTAGTGATGCGCAAGCTTCTTGGCTGGGTGGTGGCCGCTTTCGTGGTGTTCTACGCGGTCACCAACCCGACTGACACCGCCAACATGGTGCGGTCGGTCGTGGCCGGGATCGGCACGTTCGCCGCCACCCTCGCCGGGGGTGGCCAGTGACGGCCCCGAGCCTGCCTGATGTGCTGTTCACCGCCGCGGCGGTGATGGCCTGTGACGGTCTGCCGCTGCCGGCCAGGGTCGAGGCGTCCGACGCGTGGGGTCTGGAGCTGGACTTCGCCACGCACGCCGACCTGCGCCGCTGGGTGCGGTTCCTGTGTCTGTCGGACACGGACCGGCGCAGCCAGCCCTACCGCAGCGATGACGTGCCGAAGGTACTGACCAACGTGCACGGCGATTGGCGCGGCATCCGGCTGCGGCTGAGGTGCTGCGAGCCGACCGCCACCACGCCGACGGAATTCCTGCCCGCGGTGGCCGCCGTATGACCGCCACCCCGCGGGTGACCACACCGATGACCGTGGGAGGTGCCCGCTGTGGGCGTATTCGTTGACCGGCTGGTGAAGCGGACGGTGCTGATCTGCGCCGTGCTCGCCGCCCTGGCCGCCTACTCCAACCACACCACACACCCGTGTCGCCCCGACCAGAGCGGCGCGGCGGGCATGTGCGTGTCGACCGGGAGTACCCGGTGACCGCCGCCGGGTACGTCCTGTTGATCGTGGCTGGTGGCCCGCCGGCGATGCTCGTGCCCCTGCTGGTCGCCCGCCGGCTGGTCGAGCAGCACGCGGACGGCACGGCTACCGCCATCCGCCGCGCCACCCCCGCCGCTGACCATCCCACTTCCGGAATGGAGCTGGTTCGATGACCCGCAAGAACCGCCGCGCGATCCTGGCCGAACTGATCCTGCTGGCCAACCCGACCGGCATCGCCGTCCACTCGGATGGCACCTCCCTGACCGTCGACTTCGACAGCATCGCCGACCTGACGTCGTGGCTGCACCTGGCTGGACTCACCGACCCGGACCTGTTGACCGCCGAGCACGAGGGCACCAGCAGCGACGGCCGTCCGTACCGGTCGCAGGTCGCCTATCCGACCTGGCACGGCTGGGAGTTCTACGCCCACGCCCGCGAGTACACCGACACCGCGCCGCTCGATCCGGCCACCGCCGACCGACTGACCGCCCTGGCGGTGGCCTGATGACGGGCCGCACCTTCACCCACCCGTCCGTGGTGGCCGGCATCGCCGCCGGAGCATCGTGGGCGGACCCGGAGATGGACCCGACCCGCATCGACTGGGCCGCACGGCGGGCCGCCGCCGCGATCCCGTTCCCCCTGGTGGACGGCCGTCCGGTCAACCCGTACGCGCCGACCGGCGTCCGGTACGGGCGTAACGAGCTGGGCCACTGGGGCGAGGCCCTGGCCGCCGACGCGATCGTCACCGCGTGCGACCCGGACGGGTGGCGGTGGCTGCTGCTGATCGAGCGCGGCGACGGACACGGGTGGGCGCTGCCCGGCGGGCACGTCGACCCCGGCGAGAACCCCACCCACGCGGCGTTCCGGGAACTGGCCGAGGAAACCGGCCTGATCGCCACCCACACCGCCCCGTGGGCGAAGACGCTGCCGGCCCGCTACGTGCCCGACCCGCGCGCCTCCGATGAGGCGTGGATGGTCACCGTCCCCGTCCGCATCGACCTCGGTAGCCACGTCGGAGCGCTGCCCGACGTCACCGGCGCCGACGACGCCCGCCGCGCCGTGTGGGTGCCCGCAGTCGATTACGGCTGCGTCGTGCGGCACCTGGCCGACGCCTACCGCGGCAAGGTTTTCGCCGCCCACCGTGCCCTGCTCGCCGACATCCTCACCGACTGACCAGGAAGGACACCGACGATGTTTCGTCGCCCGCCGGAGGACCCGTCGATCCTGGCCGCCCGCGCGGCGGCCCAACGTGAGTCCGCCGCTGCCGAGGTGGAGCGCGCCCGGCTGATGGCGCAGCTCGACCGGGAGCAGCAGGAGGCCGCCGCCGAGCACGCCCGCCGCCAGGCTATCGCCGATGAGCAGGAGCGCCGCCGCCGCGACGCCGCTCGCCGCGTCGAGCGCGCCGAGCGTCGGGAGCGGCAGCGTAAGGCGCGGGCGGAGTTCGCCGCGAAGCTGCGCCCGGTGCTGCCGCTGCTGCTGATCAACGGGGGCGCGGCGTACGCGCAGGCCGCCTACGCCTACAACCAGATCGCCCCCGCCGACTGGAACACGACCTCTCGGGTGGCGTTCGCCATCGCGTTCGCCGCAGCGTTGGAGTCCATCGCCGTCTACGTGCAGTGGCACGCCCACGACGCCCTCCTGCTCAAGGCCCACGCCACCGCCGCCAGCCTGCGCCGCGCCGCGTGGGTGATCGCAGCGGTGGTCGCGGCCATCAACTACGCCCACTTCGCCGACGGCATCGCCCCCACAGCCGCAGCGGTGGCGTTCGCGCTGCTGTCGCTGTTGTCGCCGTGGCTGTGGGGACTGCACACCCGCCGCGCCCAACACGTGCAGCTCCTCGCTGAGGACGCGGACCTGATCGATGACGCCGGGGTGGAGTTCTCCCCTAAACGGCGGCGCATGTTCCCGATCCGTTCCCTGATGGCGGCCCGCTGGTCGATCGAGCACAACGAGCGGGACCCGCGTAAAGCATGGGACGGGTACCACACCGAACGCGCCGCCCGCACCGCCGCCCGGAAGGCCAACCAGGCGCAGAAGGTCACCACGCCGCCGGTCGACCCGACGCCGGACGAGATGCCGGCCGACCCGTGGGACCACGCTGAACCGGTCATCCCGACCCCGCACGTCCCGGCTCGTAAGCCGGTTCACCCGGCCCGGGTCACGGCCCGGTCGCTGACCGCCGCTGAGCGGGTCATCGACGCGCACACCACCGAACCGACCGCCAACCACGAACGCATCGCCCGGCTCGCGCAGGTCAGCGTGAGCACCGTCAAGCGCCACCGGCCCCGCCCTGTGACCGGTTCACCATCCGCGCCGGACGCTGCGGCGACGCCGGTCGCCGCCACCCCCGCCCCGATCGCCGCCTGAACCGGGAGGAACCGATGTTCGGCAAGAAGACCACCGTCCCGAACACGATCAGCGACCGGCAGATGACCGACCTGTCCCGCCGGGCGCAGAAGGCCAACCCGTCGTGGTTGAGCGACAAGGCCATCAAGCAGCGCAAGGCGTCCAACGCGCAGCAGCGCAAGGCCAGCCAGAGCTGACGACCTGCGTACGCCGCCCGGCCCGGACCCGCACCAGGCCGGGCGGTCAGCGGAGGCCGCCACCCCGGCGACCAGACGAAGGAGAACCCCCAGCTATGGCGAAGAAGGACCCGTACTACGTAGTCGCGACGGAGAACCACCCGGGCCGCACGTGCACGTGGGCCACGGATGCGCGCGACCTGAAAGACGCCGAGCGAATCAAGAACAGCGTGGAGAAAACGGGCGGGTACCCCAAGGGGTCGACCGCACGGATTGTGAAGCGCTGACGACCTGCGTACGCCGCCCGGCCAACTAACCCCCCGCCCGGCGGCACAGCCCAAACGGCCTCAGAAACCAGTGCTGTGCCGCCGGCCCTTCACGGACAGGAGTCCGATCCGAATGGCCAAGAATACCCGCCCCCCTGCCTGCACCTGCGCGAACACCGGCCGGTGCGGCTACTGCCCCAGCATCGCGGTGACCGCCACCCGAGAGGCCCGACTCCCCGCTGGCAGTCCCGGCCGTACCGCGGCTGACCGACTCGCCCGCCGCTGACCTGACCGCCTCCGTCCGGCACCAACCCCCGAGGGCTGGTGTCGGGTGGTGGCCGCCAGACCGTCTGGACGGCCGGAAGGGAGCGCCCGACATGGGCAAGAGCAAGGACGAGAAGAAGGCCGCGATCCAACGCCACCGTGACGCCCGCCGTGAGCTGGATCGGGTCAGTCGCAAAAGCCGGGACGTGACGCCGGAGTACCTGGCCGCCAACAGGCGGGTCATCGACGCGGAGAAGAACGTCCCGTGGTGGCGGCGCTGACCTGACCGCCTCCGCCCCCACCGGATCATCGTCGCCGGTCCGGTGGGGTGCGGTGGCCGCCAGACCCGCTGACGGCACAACCAAGGGAGAACCACCGTGGGACGCACCAACCGCGCATCCGGCAACGACCGCGTCGCCGTTCAGGCCGGGCAGGTCTTCGGCCGCCGTGACACCGGCAGCAAGACCCCGAAGGACACCAGCGACACGACACCGGGCCGGACCGAGAACATCCGTGCTGGCCGCGCCACGGTCGGCCGGCAGGCCGACGAGATCCGGGGCGGCCTGACCATCCGGTAACCCACCTGCCCTCACCCCCTACGAGAGGACCCCGCGTGTTCGGCACGAAACGCCAGTACAGCCACCAGATCAGCTCCGGGCGGGTGGAAGTGGTCGAGACGACCCTGCCGCGTCACCTGCGCGGATACGACGAGTACACCACCCAGACGATCACCGAAGGCCCCCTGACCCGCCTGTTGCGCCGCCGCCGCTAACTGGCCGCCTCCGTCCGGCACCGGGTTGCCCGGTGCCGGGTGGTGGCTGCCAGAGCGTCTGGCGGTTGGAAGGGAGCACCCGTCATGGGTCTGTTCAGCAAGAAACCCACCCCCACCCCCGCCCCGATCAACCGGGATGCGGTGCGCACCCTGCTCAAGCTCGGCATGGCCGAGACCGACGCCGCTGATCGTGACATCGACAGCCGCGAGTTCCGCGACGCCAAGACCACGTTCGAGCGGGCGTTCCGTTCCGCCGCGCCGGCTGACCAGGCCGCCGCCTACGACGCCCTCCGCCGACACGGCTACTGACCGCCCGCTGACCCGTCGCCCGCCCGGCGGCACGGCCCTGGCCTCGCAAACCGTGCCGTGCCGCCGGCCCCCACCCGATTCCATGACCGTTGGAGGAGCCCCCATCATGACGTCCCCGAATGAGGACCGTTTCGACTGGCAGGCCGCAGAGCAGGACCTCGGTGAGGTGGTCGACCTCGACGCCGCGCGGCAGCGGCGCGACAACTCGACCGGCGTTGCGCCCGCAGTGCAGGACAACCCGCCGCCCGCGCCCACCGGCCGGCCCGGGGACGCGGGGGAAGTGTTGGAAGGTGACATCGTGGCCGCGCAGGTCACCGACGCGCCGCCGGAGTTGAAGCAGTGGGCGTGGGCGGTGGGGTGGCGGCACAAGGCCCGCCGGCTGTGGACCTACAAGCGGCGCTACGTGTGGAACACGTTCGTGGTGCTCGGCGCGTGGTCGGTGCGCGCGTCCGGCTGGTGGTTCCGAGGCGTGGCCCGCTCGGTCACGGACTTCTTCGCGTTCGTTGATGACCGGCAGGGCCTGACGGTGGCCGATCAGACCGCCGGGGCCGTGGACGGCAAAGCCGACGTGGACGCGTGGTTGAAGGCCCGCGCGGAGCGGCACCGGGAGGTCAAGGACCGCCGGAAGGTGGTCCGCTCCCGCACACTCCTGCCACTGGCCGGGCTGGTCGTAGTGGTCGGGGTGCTGCTGTGGCTCGGCCGGGGTGAGGTGATCCGGGGCAACGCCGGCCGCGCCGCTGTGGCGGTGTGGGTGGGGTTGGGGTGCTGGCTGGTCTGGTACGGCCGCGCCCGCACCGCCCCGTTCTTCCCGCAGTTTCGGGAGCCGTCGCCGTATCCGCCGGTCACCAACGACACCGTGACCGGGGCGCTGCTGGCCACCGGCATCGGCCAGTTCCGCGAGGTGGTGAAGGCCGGACACTCCCCGGTCGATGTGATCTTCCGCGATGACAGCGCAGGCGGGAAGATCGCCGAAACCCATCCGATCCCGGGTGTGACCACGCAGATGGTGATGGCCAAAGCGATTGTCATCGCCGGTGGGTTGAAACGCCCGCCCGCGATGGTGCACCTCTCCCAGGCCCCCACCGGCGTCCCCGGGCATGTGGAGATCCTGGTGTTGGACATCGACCCGGGGCAGACCAAGCCGAAGCGGTTCGCCTACCTCGGCAAGCCGGTCAACGTGGGCGCTCCATGCACGATCGGCTACGACCCGCGTAACCGGCCGGTGCGGTGGCCGCTGCCCGGCGCGAACGGCATCACCACCGGCACCCCCGGCTCCGGGAAGACCGCCTACCTGATCGGGCTGGCGTGTCTGGGCTGCTCCGACGTGGACGGCGCCCAGGTCGCGATCTTCGATTTCAAGGGCATGGGCGACTACGCCGAACTGGAACCGGTCTGTTACGCCTACGGCGCGGACGCCGACCCGACCGAGACCGGCCGGATGCTGGTCGAGTTCCTCAACGCCACCACGCGGGAGGTCATCCGCCGCCGCCGGGTCCTGACCGACCTGAAGAAAGTCGGCTCCGAGCTGCTGGACAACAACGCCGCCGCGCTCACCGACCGGCTCGCCCGGTCGAAGAAACACACCATGCCGTGGATCCTGATCATCATCGATGAGATCCACGAGGGTCTCGCCGATCCGGTATACGGCAAAGAAATCGCCGCCCTGCTGACGAACCTGATGAAGATCGGCCGGGCCTGCGGCATCCACGTCGAGATCGCCTCGCAGCGCACCGACACCGACTCCATCCCAACCTCGATCAGTTCCCTGCCGATCGTGCGGGTCGCGTTCCACCAGAACGGACAGCCCGGTAACGACATGATCCTCGGCACCGGCGCCTACAAGCGCGGCGTCGACGCCACCGCGTTCCGGCGCGGCGCCGCCGGCAGCGCCGCCGACGACCGGGGATCCTGCTGGTACATCGGCTCCGAAGGCGGCGAACCCGTCCGCGTGCGCACCACCTTCGTCCTCCCCGACGTCAAACGGATCGTCACCACCGCCCTCGCAGGGCGAACCAAGGCCGGCACACTGATCGGCACGGCGGCCGGCATCGTCGAGCAGCCCGAAACCGCCCCCGCGTTCAGCGCGCTCGACGACGTGCGGGCGGTGTTCATCGGCGACGACATCGCCCTGCACGGCGACGTGATCTACACCCGCGTCAACACCCGCCACCCCGGCCGGTGGAAGTCCCAAGCCGCTCTGACGGCCGCCCTGAAGGCCGAAGCGCCCGGGTGGAAGTCACCCACCGTCGACGTCGGACAGCTCCGCCCAGCCGACGCCCCGGTCGACGCCGGGGTCGAGAAGACCCGTAAGGGCATCCGCCTTGCCCACCTCGAAACCGCGATCACCGAGCGTGACAACAAGAAGGGTCAGTAACACCCGACGGCCGAGTCGAAACCGGCCCGGCCGGCACCCCAACGATCAAGAACGGGCCGCTAGGCCTCGCGGCATCACCCGCGAGGCCTCGCGGGTCCGCTAGGCCCCACCCTCGCCCCCTAACCGCAACCCCACCAGCCGACTCGCACCCTCGCGGCCGGTAGGTGCCGCACACCCAAAAACCGCCCTGGAGGCCCTGGTGACCACCCCCACCCGCAACCCGCTATGGGCAATGTTCGCCCTGCTCGCCGCTCTGCTCTGGCTCACCGCCCGCACCACACCCGGACTAACATTGATCACCCTCGGTAGCCTCACGGGCTGGCTCGGACACCCGTGGTGGGGCCTCACGACCGCCGCCGCTGGCGCGCTCATCTACCGGGAACAGTGCTCCCGCACCCCCTACTCACCGTGCCTGCGATGCAAAGGCAGCGGCCACCACCACACCCGCCGCACCCGCCCGTGCCGCCCCTGCCGAGGCAGAGGCGTCCGCATCCGGTGGGGACGCGCCGTCATGAACACCTACCGCCGCGCCACCCACACCGCCCCCACCGCGCCCGCCGCCCGCCCGGCACGCCCCTTCACCCCGAACACCTACACCGACACGCTACGCGAGCCCGCCGACGACACCGACCGGCGCTACCACGGGTAGCACCGCCGCGTCGCCCTCGACCACCTGCGTGACCTTCACGACAAGGAGACCGATGACCACCGCCACGACCGCGACGGCGGCCCGCTTCACCAACGGCCAGCGCGCTGCCCTCATCGTCTGCGCCCCGATCCGCCTCGCCCCCGGCGTGCTGGCGCACAAGGCCGCGCACCACAGCATCGACGCAGAGGGCAACCCGCCGACCGGTGGGCGGTTGGTGTTCACCGCCGACCGGCGCTGGGTCATCGGCCCGGCCTGCCAACCCGCCCCCGCCCCCGACCCGGCCGACCCGCACGCCGGCCGTGGGTGGGCCGAGTACACCGCCGGGTGGGCCGACCACCTCGGCGCGTTGGCCTGCCCGGCGTGCTTCCCGCCCGAGGGTGTCTGATGACCGGCGGTTACGGCGACCGGCCGTCGCTGCGTGACGCGCGGTTGTCCGGCTTGGAGGTGTGGTTGATCGGCACGCCGGCCGAACTCGACGCCGCCGCCCGCGCCCTGGCCGCCGCCGGCCACATCGCGCAGCGCGGCCAGCGTCGGCCGCTGACCGGCGCCGACGCCGGCCTCGCCCGGCTCTACCTACGCCTGAACATCACCCCCGCCCGGCAGGCCGGACGGGCCACCCGGACGGCCAGTGGTGACGGCGGGGCCATGCTGCCGTTTCCCGACCGGCTGGCCGGGGGCGCGGCGTGAATCCTCTGATCGTTTGCCGGCGTGTCATGGCCTGCCGGCCTGCCTGCGTGTCGGCTGGCGCCGTGTCGTTGCCCCGAAACCTGCCGTTACCCGTTGCGGGACACAGGGTGACGGCGAGTCACACGCATGTGATTTGCTCTCTGTTCGAGCCGTACCTATGTGCGACAGGATGTCGATCATAAAAGGAAAGGGGATGGCCATGGCTGATCACAGTGCGATCGAGTGGACCGAGGCCACGTGGAACCCCACCACCGGATGCGACCGTATCTCCGCTGGTTGCGACAACTGCTACGCCCTGACGCTGGCCAAGCGTTTGAAGGCGATGGGCTCGGCGAAGTATCAAAACGACGGTGACCCCCGTACGTCCGGTCCCGGGTTCGCGGTGACCGTGCACCCAGACGCGGTGAGACTTCCGCTGCGGTGGCACCAGCCGCGGATGGTGTTCGTGAACTCGATGTCGGACCTGTTCCACGCCCGCGTGCCAACCTCGTTCATCCAGCAGGTCTTCGACGTGATGACGGCGACGCCGCAACACACCTACCAGATCCTGACCAAACGCGCTGCCCGTCTGGCCAAGGTCGCGCACCTGTTCGACTGGCCGGCGAACGTGTGGATGGGGGTCAGCGTGGAAGACGCCGACCAGCTTGCCCGTCTGGACTATCTGCGTCAGGTTCCCGCAGCGGTGCGGTTCGTCTCGGCCGAGCCCCTGCTCGGCCCGTTGCCGGGCATCGACCTGTCCGGGATGCATTGGGTGATCGTCGGAGGCGAGTCCGGGCAGTCCGCCCGGCCGATGTCGCCGACATGGGCACGCACTGTGCGAGATCGCTGCGTCGAGGGTGGTGTGCCGTTCTTCTTCAAGCAGTGGGGTGGCCGTACCCCGAAGGCCGGCGGGCGGACCCTCGACGGACGCACCTGGGACCAGATGCCGGCGCGAGACCTCGTGGCGGTAGCGGTGTGAGTCAGTAGCGACGGATCAGGGCATAGTGGAAGCGCTTGCCCTTTCCGTCGTTCGCGATGAGCCCCTGCCGGTGCAGGTCCTGCACGGCGGACCGCACGTGCGGAATCCACGCCGAACCGAGCGTGTCACCGTATACGTCGGTTACCCGGTCCGCGATGCGGAACGGGCCGACGGTCGTTGCCAGATGCAGAATGTTCGCGGCGATCGTGGCGATCCAGTCCCTATTGTTGGCCGACTCGGTGACATCGCCGCCCGGGGCCAGCATCTCCAAGTCGAACAGGGTCGGCTGGTCCGGTGAGATGCCGCGGTTCCACGCCGCGGCCGTGCACGCGCGACGCCAGTCAGCACCGGCCTTGCCTAACGCGTCAGCGAAGCACCATACCCCCTCGACGTGGCGGGTGAACAACGCCAGCACATACTTGGGTAGCAGATCCGGTCGGGGCCGTACCGGCATGCTCATCGACATGAAACCTGTCCCCGCGGCGATCATGTCGCGGTACTTGTCGGCGACCGTCAGCGCGGCCTGCGTCGCCTGATAATCATCGTGCTTGTCGGAGACGGTAGCGAAATGCTCCTGCCACCAGTCGCCACCGAGGAACCGGTTCAGGCGTTGCGCCGTGGCCAACGGCGATCCCGTCAACGGCTTACCGTCTGCGCGTGCGGTACGCAGTTGCCCTCCCATGCGGGCCACCGTCGACACGCTGATATGTAGCAACACCTCTGTTGGCGGTCGCTCGGGACGGCTCAGCAGACCGGACCGTATCAGGTTGAAATCCAACGCCGGCCCGAACGGGTCCAGGAACGCGAACAACGCGTCCTCTTTCACCAAATCCAGAATCTCCGGCAGGCAGTCATCCAAAGAACGGTGAAACAGCACCGGCTTCCTGACGCACTCAACCTCGCTGAGCACTTGGGACAAGTTCTCGAAATTCGCGTCATTCCGCTCAACGAAAATTCCGCGTACCGACCGGAAACTCTCGACCTGGCGGGCTGACTCGACCAACAGCAACGGCGAACCAGGTTCACCGTCGCCGTAGCGACCTTGCCCAGCGTAGCCGTCCAGGAACGTCACTCGATGGTCGCGCACGTTCATGCCCGCTTTCGCGGCGAACACCACGGGATACCGGGACAGAATGCCGTGCTTGAAAACCGCTGCCGCCTTCTTCGTGGCAAAAAAGTCATCGTTGCTCGACACCCGGCCTCCCCATACACCGAATCCCTGAGTAATCAAACGATAGCTATGAGTGTCCATCGTGGCTACCCCACAGGACCGGGCGAAGAAGACCGAACGATGCGTCCAACACCGCCAATCCGGCGACCACCTGCAACAACGTCTACCGCCACCGGCACCACAGCGGATAGCCCCGAACCCCTGACCGGCGCGCTTCGCGCGCTCACCACCTGGTGGCCAGCGCCCGTCCGGCGCTGGCCATCGCTCGCCGCTGCCTGGAAGGAATCTCATGCCTGAGGCTTCCGTGTTGCTGGCCGCCGCGCTCACCTGTGCGGCGCGCGGCTGGCACGTGTTCCCCCTACGCCCCGACCACCCGCACGCCGCCGAGGACGAGGCGAAACGACCGGCATTCCCGAACCGGTGCACCGCCGCCCGCTGCGACCGCACCGACCCCCGCTGCCGGGCGGCCGAGCGGCACGTCGGGTGGGAAGACCGCGCCACCACCGACCCGACCCGTATCCGGCGGGCGTGGACGCACCGGCCCTACGGTGTCGGCATCGCGTGCGGGCCGTCCGGGCTGCTGGTGGTCGACCTAGACGTGCCCAAGCATCCCGACGACACCCCGCCGGCCGAGTGGGCCGGCATGCGGGACGGCGTGGACGTGCTCGCCGCCCTGGCCGCCCGCCACGGCGGCACCGTTGATGCCACGTACACGCAGAGCACTGGGCGGGGCGGAAGCCACCTGTTCTACCGCCACCCCGACACCGGCCCCCGCCTGGGCAACACCGTAGGCGAGCGGGGCGGGCTCGGCTGGAAGGTCGACACCAAGTCACACGGCGGTTACGTCGTGGCCGCCGGCTCCACCATCAACGCCCGCCCCTACACCGTCGCCCTGGACTGCGACCCCTGCCCGCTGCCCGGATGGCTCGCGTCGCTGCTCACTCCGGCCGTACGGCCCGCCTACCGGCCCGCCGCGGTGGCGCTGCCGCCGGACCGGCACGGCCGATATGTCGCCGCCGCGATCCGCCGCCAAGTCGACCACCTCACCACCGCCCCCGAAGGAGAGCGGAACAACGTGCTGTTCATCAGCGCGGCGGTACTCGGTGAGCTGGTCGCTGGAGGCGTGCTCACCGAGGACGACGTGTCCGCCGCGTTGGAGCCGGCCGCCCTGTCGACCGGCCTGTCGGCGCGTGAGGTGGCCCGCACGATCGCCTCCGGCCTGCGTGCCGGCGCGCGACGGCCCCGCCACCTGAACGCCGCAGGGCGGGCCGCATGAGCGGGGCGTTGTTCCTGCTGGGCACCCATCAGCCCGGCTGGCTGGCACGGGCAGGTGTGCCGTTGTTCGTGTCCGACCGGCGGCTACGGGTGTACAAGACGCTGCCCCGCGCCGCGGCTGCGTGGGCGTGCGACTCCGGCGGGTTCACCGAGCTCCAGCAGTACGGCCGGTGGACCGTCACCCCCACCGACTACATCAACCGGCTACGCCGCTACCGCGACCAGATCGGCCGCCTGTTGTGGGCCGCCCCGCAGGACTGGATGTGCGAACCGATCGTCATCAACGGCGGCACCGCCGCCGGGCAGCGGTTCGCCGGGACCCACCTCACCGTCGCCGAGCATCAGCGGCGCACCGTCGCGAACTACGCGCAGCTGCGCGAGCGCGCCCCCGAGCTGCCCATCATCCCCGTCGTGCAAGGGTGGGAAGCCGACGACTACCTACGCTGCGTCGACCTGTACTGGACGATGCTGCGCGTCGACCTGACCACGATGCCGCTGGTCGGGCTCGGCTCCGTGTGCCGCCGACAAGGAACCCGCGCCGCCGCACCGATCCTGACCCGGCTGCACCAGCGCGGCGTGCGCCGGCTGCACGGCTTCGGGTTCAAAACCCTCGGCCTGGCCGAGTACGGCCACCTACTCACCTCCGCCGACTCCCTCGCTTGGTCCATCGACGCCCGCAAACTCCGCCGACCCGCCCTCACCGAATGCGTACGCGCCGCACGGCACCGCAACTGCGCCAACTGCCTGCCCTATGCCCTGCACTGGCGAACAGCCGTGCTCGCAGCTGCGGCCGGTCGACACCCGGCGCACCACCGAGAGGAGGCAGCGTGATCAAAAAGCTGCACATCGGCACCGGCCCCGAAACCATCCGCGTCCTCAAGCAGGAACTCGCGCAGGGCCTGCTGCCCGACACGTACGTCTCCGCCGGGGCGCTAGTGCACATGGAAGCCGTCTCCGGCGGGCTGGCCGCCGCCGCCGATGAGGACTCCCCGCTGCCGGTGTCGGCCAGCGTGATCACTCCGGCGGGACTGGCCGGGCTGCTCGCCGAGTACGCCCGGGTGTACCGCACCAGGACCCGCAAGAACGACCAGGGCAACCCGGAACCCTACGACGAGGAAACCACCCCCTCGCGCGAGGTGCTGTCGTCCGTGCTGGCGGGAAAGACATGGCCGGGCGTGCCGGTACTACGCGGCGTGATCGGCGCTCCCGTGCTCCGCCGAGACGGCACCCTGCTCCAACAGCCCGGCTACGACCCCGCGACCGGCTTCTACCTCGCCTCAAAAGTCGCGCTGCCACCCGTCCCGGACGCGCCCACCAGCGAGCAGGTAGCGGAGGCCCGCCGGTTCCTGCTCGGCCGGTTCCTGCGCGACTTCCCATGGGCCAGCGCCGCGGACCGGGCCAACTACATCGCCCTGCTGGCCACGCCGATCCTGCGGCACTTCACCCACTCCCTGACCCCGTTCGCGCTCATCGACGCCACCATGCCCTCATCCGGCAAATCCATCCTCACCGCCGGCCCCGGCATGCTCTACGGCCAACGCGTCATGCCCTGGGCCTACGCCGAAGAAGAACTCCGCAAATCAATCACCGCCGTGTTCGCCGAACAGGTCGGCGTGGTCATCTGGGACAACCTCGCCGAAGGAACCGTCATCGACTCACCCACCCTCGCCCTACTCGTCACCGCCGGCACCTGGTCCGACCGCCAGTTAGGCGCGTCCCGCAACATCGCCACCACCAACGACCGACTGTGGATGGCCACCGGCAACAACCTCCAAGTCGGAGGCGACATGGCCTCCCGCACCGTGCGCGTGCACCTCGACCCCGACATGCCCCGCCCCGAACTCCGCGACCAATCCGGGTTCGGCATCCCCCACCTCGACCAGTGGATCACCGCCCCCGCCAACCAACTCACCGTCCTGTGGCACCTGCTCGTGCTCGTACTCGACTGGACCCGCCAAGGAGCACCCCGCGTGACCGGGGTGACGATGCGGCAGTTCACCCCGTGGGCGCAATACCTCGGCGGGTTCCTCGCCCACCACGACATCGCCGGGTTCCTCACCAACGCCGCCGACGTCCGGGAAATCGATGAAGACGAAACGCGCTGGCGCGCGTTCCTCACCTGCTGGCACGACCGCCACGGCGACCGGCAGATGACCGCCGCCGAACTACGCCGCGACGCCGAACCCCTGCACCTCGGCAGCGACATCAACGACCCATGGAACGGCCAGTTCATCACCACCCAAGCCGGCCGCCTCCCCAACGCACTGCAACTCGGCCGCATGCTCACCGGACAAGCAGGCCGGTGGCGCGGCGATCACGTCCTGCGCGCCGGCAAAACCGAACGAGGCGACCGGGGCCTGTTCTGGGTCAAGCAGGACGACAGATAGAACCCGCTGAACCATCTCCGCATCTCCGCATCTCCGCACAAAACCCGGCCCACCAGCCCAAACACCCTGCGGAGATCCAACCCATAGAACCAAACCCATCTCCGCATCTCCGCACGATCATGCGGAGATCACCAGAGTTTGCGGAGATGGCCACCACCACCGACCGTCAATCTCCGCACCTGTTTCCGCAGCTCACAGCCCTGTTTGCGGAGATGCGGAGATGCGGAGATGGTTCAGCCCCTCCCACAACGAGCGCAAACAACCGCCACCGACCCGCAGAGAACAGCCCGCTGAGAGCCACACAGAGACATTGACGCCTTTACCCGACCCACCCGGGATCTTGCGTCTACGTCGCTCTCAGCGGGCCGTTCTACGCGTTCCTCCCGCAACACCCTGCGAACCCACCGCCGAAAAACCGCCCACGACCGGAAGGCTCCCACGATGCGAATCAGGCTGCACGGCACACCCGCTGAAACAGCCGCAGCACTCCCCGCCATCGCCCAAGTGCTGCATATCCAGCAGGTCAGCCGGCACTACCCCGACCGGCCCCCATCTACCTGGCACCGCATCTACCTCGACGCCACCCCGAGGGAGGACCCCGCCCATGACGACGCCTAAGAAGCGTCTTGTATCTACTGCCGAGTCCCTCGCGTCTCCCGGGCGCGAATACGCCCGCCGTCTGGTTGCCGACTGGCCTCCACTGACACCTGAGCAGCGGATCCGGCTCGCCATACTGCTGCGCCCGGACCTGCCGATCGGCATTCGTGAAGCCCGGCCTTCCGAGAGGCAAAAAGCCGCCTGATGCGAAGCCACTGACGACGGCGCCCGCCCCGGTACAAACTCCAGGGCGGGCGCAGCAGAACGCCACCAAAACTGCCGATGGGCTGATGGCGCCGCGGCCTTCCCAATTCGCGGCCATGGCGGCGACGCCATCTAGATCTGGCGTAGCTTCACCTTCGACCTGCCGATGTGGGCGGTGGTGCTCGGCCTGGTGCTGCGCTGGGCCGCCCGGTTCTGCTGGTGGTGCCTGCGTCACCCGGTCGCCGTGGGCCTGGTCGTGGCTGCCGTCGTCCTCTACGTCGAGCACGGTTGGCCGGGCCTGGTGGTGCCGCTGGTGCGGGTGTCGGCGGTGTGGCGGTGGCGCGATGAGGCGTCCTGGTGGCGGTGGTGCGCCGGCTGCGGTTCCGGGACCGGCCCACGTTGGTGTACCTGGTCCTCGTCCGCACCGACGCGCTGCGGCCGGTGGTGCCGCCGTTCGACACCCCGGCCGTCCCCGACTTCACGGCGTTGCCGTTGGCGCGGCGGGAGGACCTGGGGACCTGGCCGCTGCACCTGCTCGCCACCCATGTGTTGACCGGTGGGGCCACCCGTTCCGGTAAGGGTTCGGTCCTGTGGTCGCTGGTGCGGTCGCTGGCGGGTGGCATCACGTCGGGCTTGGTGCGGCTGTGGGTGATCGGACACCCCGTCACCCGTTGACCACCTGGACGGAAGCTCTCGACGCCATCGACGAGAGCGCATCTGCATGACCGGGCGCTCGGCGGCTCGAATGAACCTGAGAACTTGGTCCCCTCTGCCGGCAATGCCACGACATCATGCCCGAATTCTCTTGCAGGCGGGCTGCGATCTCCTACGTCTCTGAGGGTGTTCGTAAGAGCTGCTGGTGGCAGCTGTACACAGATGGAGCATTCGGAGCAAGCGCTGACTTTCCCAACCCACCCTTCAAGGCGAAGCTGTTGCGCGATGCCTACGTTCGGTTCGTCGAGCTTGAAAGGCTGGTCGGGGCTGCCACCAACGGTGATCAGAGTGCTGTGATGCGAGTGCGGCGCCTGACTGGCGACCCGTCCTGGCCTGCCCTCCCGTCGAGGGGGCGCCAGCGTCCAGTCGGAGAGTTCAGACGCCCTGAGCGGCTATCCGGAGACCAAAGCCCCTGCTCAAGGCATGTATGAGGTTCAAAATCCGGCGTACAGGTCGACTCGTCCGTCGCCCACCAGCTCAGAGCCACGATCAAGGCTCTGAGCTGGCTCAATGTCCGGGCGTCGATGGTCGTCCTTGGTCCCTCTGGTTGCTGGGGTGGTGTCCCGGCGGCCGTCGGCGGCTTACCTCCCTGGTGCCGTAGACGGCCGGGCCGGGCTTGCCGCCCCGCAGCGTGCCAGCACTGGGCCCGGCTTCATCCGCTCTGGCGCCGCCTCGGGCCGGCCGACGAGCGGGTGTACGTAGCTGGTCAGCCGGCGGGCGGTCAGGTAGGCGTGGACGGACTCGGTCGGGTTGTTCGAGACGATGGCGACCCGGCGGCCTGTCTGCCGGGCGGCGACGATGACCTCTCGGCCGTACGGCGTGGGCTGGGCGGTGCAGGCCGCGGTGATTTCCTCGCGTGTCATGGAGTCGTCGACCAGGGCCCTGACGCGGGGTCAGGAACGGCCGCGGAAGAAGGTGTGGATGTCGTCCGCGAGGAGCTCCGTCTCCTCCATCGCGGGGAAGTGACCGCCCTCGGCGAACTCGCTCCAGTGGCCGATCGCCTTCCACGGGTCCATCGCGCGGCGCACGAGCGGGTGGGTGTCGAACACGGCCCATCCGGACGGCACGCCGGAGGCCATGACCAAGTCGAGTCCGGAGTGCTCGGACTCGTAGTAGAACTGCGCGCTCGACGCGCCGCTGCGGGTGAACCAGTACAGGCTGATGTTCGTGAGGAGCTGGTCGCGGTCGACCGACTCGTCCGGCGTCCGGTAGGCGCCGCTGGTCCTGGTCTTGAACTTCTCGGCGATCCACGCGAGCTGACCGACCGGCGAGTCGGTGAGCGCCGCGCCGATCGTGTCGGGACGGTGGTTCTGCATCACGAGATACCCGCGGTCGGCCGCATCCTCGGTGCGCACTGCCTCGATCTGGGCGATCTCGTCATCGGACAGACCGTCGGGGTAGGGGAACTTGTCGCCGACCAACCCGAGCAGGTGGGGGTCGATGCCGAAATGCGTGCCGATGACGCGCTCCGGGTAGACCGCCGCGAGGCGGCCGGCGGTGCCCGCACCGATGTCGGTGCCGTGGGCCGCGAACCTCTCGTAGCCGAGACGCGTCATGATCTCGGCGTAGGCCTCCGTCGTCCGCGCCAGCTCCCAGCCGGTCCCTGACAGCGGGGTGGAGAACCCGAAGCCGGGCAGCGACGGGATGACCGCGTGGAACTCGTCGGTCAGCAGCGGGACGAGTCGCTGGTACTCGACGAACGAGCCCGGCCAGCCGTGGTTCAGGATCAGCGGGGTGGCCTCCGGGTTCGTCGATCGCGCGTGGACGACGTGGAACGTCTGGCCGTCGACGACCGTCGTGAACTGTTCGTACTCGTTGAGCTTCTCCTCCTGCGTGCGCCAGTCGAACCGGTCGCGCCAGTACTCGGCGAGCTCCTTGAGGTACACCAGCGGGATGCCGCGGCTGAAGTCGGTGCGATCGTCTCGGCCCGGCACGGGGATCGGCCAGCGCGTGTGCGCCAGCCGGTTACGCAGGTCGTCGATGTCGGCCTGCGGGATGTCGATGCGGAACGGTGTGAGTGCGTTGTTCTCGTTCATGACACCGACGATCCCAGGCAATGCGGCAGGTTAGCTTCCGCGATTGCGGGAGAATGGAGAACATGTTGGAGACCTCGGCCCGCCTGCTCGAACTGCTGTCGTTGCTGCAGCTCAAGCGCGACTGGACGAGCGCCGAGCTCGCCGGCCGGCTCGATGTGAGCACGAGGACCGTGCGCGCCGACATCGGCAAGCTGCGGTCGCTCGGCTATCCCGTGGACGCGCGCCCCGGCGTCGCGGGCGGGTACCGGCTGGCCGCCGGGACGGCGATGCCCCCACTGCTGCTCGATGACGACGAGGCCGTCGCCGTCGCGGTCGGACTGGGCGCGGTCGCGACCCAAAGGCTCGGCGTCGAAGAGACATCGCTCACCGCGCTCGCGAAGCTGGAGCAAGTGCTTCCCTCGCGCCTACGTCGGCGCGTCGAGGCGGTACGCGAGGCGACGAGCGTCGTTCCAGGGGCCGAACCGCCGCTCGATCTTTCGGTTCTCGGCGCGGTCGCTGCCGCGATCCGCGGCCACGAACGGCTACGGTTCGGATACACGAAGCCCGGGGGCAGGGAAGGGGTCCGCCACACCGAACCGCAACGGCTGGTGAGCTGGGGGCCGCTCTGGTACCTGCTCGCGTGGGATCTCGACCGTGCCGACTGGCGGGTCTTCCGTGTCGACCGCATGGTTCCGTACGCACCGACGGGTGCGCGGTTCCAGCCGCGCGTGATCCCGGAGGACAATGTCGTCGAGTACGTCGTCGGACGCGTCAGCAAGGCGGCCTGGAAGTACCGGGCCCGGGTACTCGTGCGTGCTCCCGCCGCCAAGGTCGCCGCGAAGATCCCCATCCCGGTCGACATCGAGGTGGTCGACGAGTCCACGTGCCATGTCGAGCTGGGGTCCGACGACCCAGACCGGCTAGCGCTGTGGATGACACAGCTCGACGTCGACATCGAGGTGATCGACGGAGACGAGCTCGCGGTGGCGTTCGACCGCCTCGCGACGAGGTTCCGCCGCGCGGCGGGTGGCACATCCACGACGTGAATCTCGACCGTCGGTCAGGTCCTGGCTGCCGCCCTGGTATGCGGTGACCGGGTCATCGCCGGTTCGCAGGTCCTCCGCCACGGTCGCGATGCCTCGGCGGCTTCGCCGGCTTCTTCGTTCAGCAGCGTCCGTCGGTGCTCCGCCAGCTCGGGCGTTCGGTCTCGGTCTCGGTCTCGGTCTCAAGATCGAAAACCATGCGGAACTCGGCGACTCGCCGCAGCGGCGTGGTAGTTCATGTCGGTCAGGATCCCGCGGCTGCGGTCGGGAGTGCGGATCTGGTCCGGGTGTTCGGGGATCGTCGCCCGGATCCCGCGGCGGCCTAGGTAGGCCCGGTTGGCCCGCGGGGAGTACGCCGTCTCCGGTACGGGTCCTGGGTCCACTGTCGTTCCCGTCCAAGACGGCCGCCGCGGCCGTGACCTAGCGTGGATCCAGCGGCTTGCCCGAACCTGAGGAGACAGCACAATGCGTAACCTGGTCTACACCGGTTTCATGTCGCTCGACGGCGTCGTCGACTCGCCTGGCGGTGGGCCGGGGGAGGAGCATCGCAGCGGCGGTTGGGTGGTCAAGGACCTCGAGTTCGTCCCGGAAGCCTGGTCGCTGAAGGGCGAGGAGCTCACCGACACGACGGCGCTGATGTTCGGCCGCCGCAGCTACGAGGCGTTCGCGCCGGTCTGGCCCGGCTCGGAGGACCACGCCGGCTACCAGAGGCTGCCCAAGTATGTGGTGTCGACCACGCTGTCTGACGACACCCTCGTCAACGGGTGGGGACCGACGACGATCCTGCGCTCGACCCAGGACGTCGCCGCGCTCAAGAAGGGCGAGGGCGGTGCGATCTTCATCCACGGGAGCGCGGAGCTGGCCCGGCGGCTGTCGGACGCGGGTCTGATCGACCAGTACAACCTGCTTGTCTTCCCTGTGCTGCTAGGTGCCGGGAAGAGCCTGTTCGGCCGCGCCGACCGAGACAAGCAGATGCTGACGCTGCGGGAGTCGGACAGCTACTCGAACGGGATCCTGAAGCTGGTCTACGACATCAAGCGCTGATCCAGGTCGAGGCCGATCGCGCCGCCTGCGCCCTCGCGCCGCTGCCTGGCGGTGTGTCCGACATAGGAGCGCAGCGCTCGGGCCAGGTGCGGCTCGTCGAAGTAGTCGAGCTTGGCAACGATGTCGGCGGCCGGGCCGCCGGCAGCCAGCAACTCCGCCGCCGCGCGGGCCCGCTCGATCCGCCGGACCGCGCCTCGGGCCAGTCCAGTCGCAGCGCGGAACCGGCGCTCGACCGTGCGCCCCGAGACCGCCGGGCGGTTGCCCCGCAGCACCTCGGCGACGAGCCGGTCACGGACCACGATCCCGGCCCGGACGAGACCCTCGCCCAGGGCGTCGGCGTTGTCGGGGCCGGGCGTCTCCCAGCGCGCACCGTCTAGCCGGAACGTCCGGCAGGTGGTGTCGGGGAGCCTGATACCGCCGTCGACCAGCGTCGACGTGGGTACGGCCCGCAGCGAGTCCACCGGGAGCGTGCCAGGGTGACGGACCACCCGACCGGATCGGGCACAGTCTGTCGGGTCGGGGCTGCCGGGCCCGCCCTAGCGTGCTGTGGGGCGAGGGAAGGAGAAGCTGGGTGCTGGAACGGCTCAACCAGGTCATGGACCACATCGAGCGGCATCTCGACCAACCGGTCGACGTGGCCGAGCTGGCGCGAATCGTCGCGACATCGGAGTACCACCTGCGGCGGCTGTTCTCCGCGCTCGCCGGGATCGGCCTGTCCGAGTACGTCCGGCGCCGGCGGCTGACCGTCGCGGCGGCGGAGGTGGTCGCGGGAGAGCGGACGCTGCTCGACATCGCGGTCCGGCACGGTTACGGCTCGGCGGAGGCGTTCGCCCGGGCGTTCCAGGCCGTCCACCGGGTGGGTCCGGGCGAGGCCCGGCGTACGGGGGCCAAGCTGCGCGCCCAGCCTCGGATGTCCTTCCGTCTCACCGTCGAAGGGAGTAGCAGCATGGAGTACCGGATCGTCGAGAAGGGCAGCTTCCAGCTGGTGGGCCGCCGGGCCCGGGTGCCGCTGGTGCACGAGGGGATGAACCCGGCGATCGTCGAGTTCGTCCGAAGCATCGACCCGGCGACGGCGGGTCGGCTGGAGGCACTGTCCGACCAGGAACCACGGGGCATCGTCAACGCCAGCGCCGACGTCGCCGCGGACCGGGCGGAGGGCACCGAGCTGGACTACTGGCACGGCGTGGTGACCGGCGCGGACGCACCGGAGGACCTGGACGGGGTGGCCGTGCCGGCCGGCACCTGGGCGGTCTTCGCCACCTCCGGGCCGTTCCCACAGGCCGTCCAGTACCTGTGGCGGGACGTGTTCACCCAGTGGTTTCCGTCCAACCCGTATCGCAGCCGTCCGGGGCCGGAGATTTCTCGTACCCGGATCTCGGTCGACGGCGGGACCGCCGACGCCGAGCTGTGGATCCCGGTGGAGCGGGTGGTGGGCTGATCGCGCCGGGCTCGCGGCCACCTGCCCAGGTGGCGCCTCGGGGCACCGGATGTCCAGGCGCCGACGTCAGCCGGGCTCACCAGGCCAAGGTCCGGCGGACGGCCTCGTACTCCCTGGCCAGCTCCGTGTCGATGCGGGCCGACCGGTCCTCGGTGAGCACCACCGCCGGTTCGTGCCGCTTCGCGCCGTCGAGCATCAGCTGGCGCAGACCGGTGGGCGGATGGGAGGAGAACAGCGAGGCCTCCTCGCGCGCCGACAACTGGCGTAACCGCGGCAGCTGGTCGGCGTTGGCCGCCCACGACTCGGCGACCGCCGCCTGCCACCGCTGGGGCCCGTGCCCCGCCCGGGCCTCCCGGCGCACGGCGAGCGCCATCGACTCGACCCGCAGTGTGGCATCCAGCAGGTCTGTCGCGGCCGCCGTCCCCGCTGCCTTCGCGGACATCTCGTCGGCCAGGTATTCGGCCCGTTGAATGTCCCGCAGCGCGACGCACACGAGCACCGCATGCAGCGCGAACAGCAGGCGGGACAGCGGGTACTGGATGATCCACCCGAGGGCCGTTCCGACCATCTCGATGAAACCGGGTGCGGTCGACGGCGCGGGGCGGAGCAGATCCGCCGCTGAGCCGAGGGTGGTGAACGCCGGTTGGGTGAGCAGCATCCGCCGCGGGTCGCCGTTGACGAAGTGGCCGAACTCGTGCCCGAGCAGGGCGACGCGTTCCTGCGGTGCGAGGGATCCCCAGTACGGCAGCCCGAGACACAGCACCCGGCGGCGGCGGAAGCCCACCGTCGCCGCGTACGCGTTCAGCTCGTCGTTGACGGCAACCACGTCGGGAGCCGGCGCCCCCACCGCCTGTGCCACCTCGTCGACCAGGGCGAACAGCTCTGGTGTCCGGTCCCGGCGTAGGACGTCAGCGTGCGGGTCGAGCCGACCGAAGCGGGGCCGCAGCCCGACGGCGAGGGCGAGCAGCGGCACCGCCACCAGAAGCGACGGGCCCGGGAAGGGAAAGGCGACGAGCAACCAGAGCCCGGTGACAGCGAGGGCCACCACGCCGAGGAACAGTAGCCCTGAGGCGGCGGCGGTGACGATGGTGGCCGCTCCGGCGCCGGTGGCGCCCAGCGGTCTCCCCAGCAGTCGGTCGAACTGGCGACGGGTCATCCGGTACCCGATGTCGTGGACTCGCCGGTCCAGCCACCGCCAGCCGAAGAGCGGGCCGATGCGCTCAGCGTCGTACGCTTCGAGGTTCCACTCACAGGCCGGGCACCATGGCACGGTGTGGAGCGGAGAGACCGTGGCGGTGCCGCACCGCGGGCACGCCCCGCCGGTGACCGTCGTGTCGATCATGAGCGCCGATTGTGCCGACCGACGTCAGCTCGCGGTACCGCCCGATCGGCCTGATCCGTCCTGTCGGCGGCCAACTGCCGCACCCGACGGCCCGTCGGCGGCGGCTTTCGCTAAACGCACCCCCTGCCGCTGGATGTCTATTGTGGAGATCTGTGGCGATTTGCGCTGTTCCGGTGGCGAGCCGGCGGATCGCGGTGCACAGTGATCCCATGAGCGACAGCGGGATCGGGAGGCGCTACTACTGGTGCACCCGACACCACAGGGCCGAGACCGGTGCCGACGTGTGTCCCGCCCAGCACGTTCTCGGGCCCTACGCCTCAGCCGCCGACGCGGAGAACGCACTGCAGCAGGTGCAGGAGCGCAATGAAGCGTGGGAAGCCGAGGACGCCCGCTGGGCCGGGGAGAACAGATAGGCGGCGCGGGACGGCCCGCGTCGAGGTACTTCGTGCGCCGCGAGGAGGCACGCGAGAGCACGTCCCCAAGGAGGGAACCGAAATGGCCGAAGCACGGCAGGCCACCCGCCCGGCCGCCCGTCGTTCCGCCGCGAAGAGAACCGTCGCGACGGAACGCACCGCGGGGGCGACGCGGACGGCGCGTACGTCCTCGACCACCGCGAAGAAGGCGCCGACCGCCAAGGCGGCCGGCGGCGCCGGCCGGGCCCCGGCGAAGAAGGCCACCGCCGCGAGGACCGCCGCGGCGAAGAAGGCCCCGGCGGCGAAGAGGACCGCCGCGGCGAAGAAGGCTCCGGCGGCGAAGAGGACCGCCGCGGCGAAGAAGGCTCCGGCGGCGAAGAGGACCGCCGCGGCGAAGAAGGCTCCGGCCGCGAAGAAGGCTCCGGGGGCGAAGAGGACCGCCGCGGCGAAGAAGGCTCCGGCGGCGAAGAAGGCCCCGGCCGCGAAGAAGGCCCCCGCCGCGGCACGGAAGACGACCGCGGCGGCGAGGAGCGCAGCCGCGAGGCAAGCCACGTCCGCCGCGGACGCCGGCCCGCCGGGCGGCGACGAAGACCGCCGCCGCGGTGAGAAGGGCTCCCGCGAAGACCGCAGCCGCGGCCCGCAAGGCGACCTCGACCGCGAAGCGGACCACCGCGACGGCCAGGAAAACCGCGACGACCGCCAGGGCCAAGCAGGCTCCGGCGAGGAAGACCCCGGCCAACACGGCTCCGGCGAGGAAGACTGCCCCGACCCGTCCCACCGTCAGCACGCGGACCGCCGCGGCGAAGAAGGCGCCGGCGAAGAAGGCTCCGGTCAAGAAGGCTCCGGCGAAGCCGGCCAAGAAGGCCACCGCCAAGCAGCCGGCCACGGTGGCGAAGAAGGCGCCGGCGCGGAAGGCGACGGCCGGCAAGACCACGGTCCGGCCCGCCGCCGCCCGGGCCACCACCACTCGGGGTACCCGGTCCGTGGCTCGCAGGGCGGCCGGCTGACCACGACCCCACCGACCGACCCCACCGGACGGCCCGGCCGCCGGCCGCGCTCGCCGCTGTGCCACACCCCCCGGACGCGGCGGTGCTGGATGTCGCCCCCGGAACGGTCGGTCCCGGCCCGTCACCCGCCGGGCGGCACGGTGGCCGTGGACGACCCGCCGTGCTGCCTCAGCCTGGATCGCCGTGCTGCCTGAGCCTGGATCGAGGTGCCCGTCGCCATCGTGGCGTCGTGAGCGGTGTGGTCCCGGGTGGTGCCGCCCGCGAGTCGGTAGTGGAAATGTCACAGCGCCCACCACTGCTGGCCCGCCGGCCTGTTTGCGAGGATGTTGCCATGGCATACGACGCGAGCAACCTGCCCGACGTGTCCGGGCTCACCGTCGGCGTTGTCGGTGGCACCGGCGACCAGGGGCGGGGGCTTGCCTACCGGTTCGCCCGGGCCGGTCATACGGTGCTGATCGGGTCTCGTGCTGCCGAGCGGGCCGCCCGATCCGCCGAGGAGATCGCCGGCCTGCCCGGAGTCGCCGCCGGCGCCAGCGTCTCCGGAGCCGGCAACGACGAGGTCGCCCGGCGCAGTGACGTGGTCATCATCGCGGTGCCGTGGGATGGACACGCCGCCACCGTGGCCTCGCTCGCCGAGGCCCTCGCCGGCAAGATCGTGGTGGACTGCGTCAATCCGCTGGGCTTCGACCGGCAGGGCCCGTACGCTCTGCCCGTCGAGGAGGGCAGCGCTGTCCAGCAGGCCGCGGCGCTGCTGCCCGACTCGCGGGTGTGCGCCGCGTTCAACCACGTGAGCGCCCCGTTGTTGGCCGACCCGGAGATCGACCGGATCGAGCTGGACGTACTGATCTGCACCGAGGACCGGGAACTCGTCGACATCGTCGGCGCTCTCGCCGCCCGGATCCCCGGGATGCGCGGCATCTACGCCGGTCGCCTCCGTAACGCCCATCAGGTCGAGGCGCTCACCGCGAACCTGATCGCCATCAACAAGCGCTACAAGGCCCACGCCGGCATCCGCGTCACCGATCTCTGAGCGGCGCGCCGTCGCCCGGCTGGCCCCGCCCCGGTCCGCCGGGCGTCGCGTCGGTCGTCTGCCGCGCCCTGCCGGGCCGCCGCCGCTCTGATCACCAGCGGGAACCCTACCCGTGATCCTGCGGTCCAGGTGGACGGCGGTCCCGTCATCGGGCGGACCGCCGTCCGGTGAACTCAGAAGGTGTGCTCGGCGGCGGGGAACCCACCGCCGCGGACCTCGTCGGCGAAACGGCGGGTCGCGTCGGTCAGGGTGCGTGCCAGGTCGGCGTACCGCTTCACGAAGCGCGGCGCCTTTCCGGTGCGCAGGCCGGCCATGTCCTGCCAGACCAGCACCTGGGCGTCCGTGTCCGGGCCGGCACCGATGCCCACCGTCGGGATGCTCAGCTCGTGGGTGATCCGCTTGGCCACCTCGCCGGGCACCATCTCCAGCACCACCGCGAAGGCGCCCGCCTCGGCCACCGCCCGGGCGTCGGCGAGCACCTCGTCGGCAGCGTCACCGCGCCCCTGCACCCGGTAGCCGCCCAGGGTGTGCTCGCTCTGTGGGGTGAACCCGATGTGCGCCATCACCGGGATACCGGCCCCGACGATCGCCGCGATCTGCTCGGCGCAGCGCCGACCGCCTTCCAGCTTCACCGCGTGGCAGCCGCCCTCCTTCATGAACCGGACGGCGGTGCGCAGGGCCTGCGTCGGCCCCTCCTCGTACGAGCCGAACGGCAGATCGCCCACGATCAGCGCCTGACGGGTGGTCCGGACGACCGCCCGGACCAGCGGCAGCAACTCCTCGGCGGTCACCGGCAGAGTCGTCTCGTAACCGAAGACGTTGTTCGCGGCCGAGTCACCGACCAGCAGCACCGGAATCCCGGCCTGATCGAAGATCGACGCTGTGTACTGGTCGTAGGAGGTGAGCATCGGCCACCGCTCGCCGCGCTCCTTGGCGGCGATGAGATCACGGGTGCGGACCCGTCGCGTCGCCGGACCGCCGTACAGGGCGGTCACCTCGACCGGGGTGGACTCCACCATGGTTCTCTCCTTCCTCGAGGCCGCGTACGCGGTCCCCGGGTTCCGCCGCGATCGTCGCACCGGACGGCGGGTGGCGGCAGAGGTCAGTGGAGGATTTCACTTCGGCCCGCGCGTGCCTGCCTCGCGTCGCATCAGCCGCCCTCCCGCCAGCGGTTGGTGATCGGCAGCCGGCGGTCCCGTCCGAACGCCTTCGTGGAGATCTTCGTGCCCGGAGCGGACTGCCGGCGCTTGTACTCGGCGGTATCCACCATCCGTAGCACCCGGTCGACGATCACCGGGTCGTGGCCGGATTCGACGAGCCCGTCGCGGCCGACGTCGCCGTCGATGTACCCGATCAGGATCGGGTCGAGCACGTTGTACTCGGGCAGCGTGTCGGTGTCGAGCTGCCCGGGGCTCAGCTCGGCCGACGGGGGCTTGCTGATCGAACTCTCCGGGATCGGCGCCGTCTGCCCGCGGCGGGCGGCGTCGGCGTTGCGCCAGATGGCCAGCCGCCAGATCAGCGTCTTCCAGACGTCCTTGACCGGGTTGAAGCCGCCCACCGAGTCGCCGTAGAGGGTGGAGTAACCGACCGCGAGTTCGCTCTTGTTGCCGGTGGTCAGCACCAGGTGGCCCTCCTGGTTCGACAAAGCCATCAGGATGATGCCGCGGACCCGGGCCTGAAGGTTCTCCACCGCGACGCCGGAGAGTGACAGGTTGGCCAGGAACGTGTCCACCATCGGCTGGATCAGCTCGACCCGGTAGTCCAGCCCGGTGCGCTTGGCCAGGTCCGCCGCGTCCTCCCGGGAGTGTTCCGAGGAGTGCTGGCTCGGCAGCGACACCGCGACCACCCGGTCGGCGCCGAGCGCGTCGACCGCGAGGGCCGCGACGACCGCCGAGTCGATGCCGCCGGAGAGGGCGAGCACCACCGAGGGGAACCGGTTCTTGTTGACGTAGTCGCGCAGGCCCAGCACCAGTGCCTGCCACACCTCGGCCTCGTCGGCCACCGGTTCGACGACCCCGCCCGTCGCCGTCGGGGCCGCCGGCGCGGCCGGCACCGGTCCGACGGCGCAACGGACCACCCGCAGGCCGTCGGCCAGTTCCTCGTCGTCGCGGGCGCGCGGTGCCACCTCGGGCAGGTCGACGTCGTGCACCAGCAGGTGCTCGACGAACTGCGGGGCCCGGGCCAGCAGTGTCCCGTCCGCCGCGACGATCATCGAGTCGCCCTCGAAGACCAACTCGTCCTGGCCACCGACCATGTTGACGTACGCGATCGGGGCCCCGGCCTCGGCGGCCCGGCGGCGGACCAACGGCAGCCGGACGTCGTCCTTGTTCAGCTCGTACGGCGAGCCGTTGATATTGAGTACCAGTCCGACGCCGGCCTGGCGGGCAGCGGTGAACGGGCCGCCGGCCTGCCACAGGTCCTCGCAGATGGTCAGCGCCACGTCCACGCCGCCGATCCGCACCACGGTCAGCTTGTCGCCGGGGACGAAGTAGCGGTCCTCGTCGAAGACCCCGTAGTTCGGCAAATGGTGCTTGAAGTAGGTGGCGACGATCCGGCCGTCGGAGAGCAGGGCGGCGGCGTTGCGCGCTCCGTGACCGGGCTTGGCGTCGACGCTGACCCGGGGCGGTCCGTCCGCGTCCAGGTAACCCACCAGCACCGGCAGCTCACCCAGGCCGTCCGTGGCGAGGTCGGCTGCGAGTCGCGCCAGCGCCGCCCTCGATGCCGCCACGAACGACGGTCGGAAGACCAGGTCCTCGACCGGGTAGCCGGTGAGCGTCATTTCCGGGAACGCGACCAGTTGGGCGCCGGCGTCGGCGGCGCACCGGGTCCAGGAGCGGATGATGGCGGCGTTGCCGGTGAGGTCTCCGGCGGTCGGGTTGACCTGGCAGAGGGCGAGACGCAGGGTGGGCATGCCTTCATCTTGCCCCAGCCGCCCGCGCCGGATACGGCGGCCGGCGGGAGACGGCGGCCACCCTCGACGACGTTCGGCCGGGCGCGGAGCTGGGCACGACGTGCGCCAGCCCGGTGGCGTAACGTCGGTGTAACGAGGCCGGTGCAGACTGATCGGTCAGGCCGGGGCTCCCCCGGCCGATTGCGGACAACCGGGTCGCGAGGGGTGGAAGTGGACCGTCAGCAGGAGTTCGTCCTCCGTACGCTGGAAGAGCGGGACATCCGGTTTGTCCGGCTGTGGTTCACCGACGTGCTCGGCACCCTCAAGAGCGTGTCGGTGGCGCCCGCCGAGCTGGAGGCGGCCTTCGAGGAGGGCATCGGGTTCGACGGCTCGGCGATCGAGGGCTTCGCCCGGGTCGTCGAGTCCGACATGGTAGCGATGCCCGACCCGACCACCTTCCAGGTCTTTCCGTTCGAGGGTGGGGTCAGCGGTGAGAGCGCCCGGATGTTCTGCGACATCCTGCTCCCCGACGGCGGCCCGTCCTGGGCGGATCCGCGGCACGTGCTGCGCCGGGCGCTGTCCAGGGCGGCGGAGGAGGGCTTCACCTTCTACACCCACCCGGAGATCGAGTTCTTCCTGCTGGAGGACGGCCCGATGGACGGCTCGGTGCCCGTCCCGGTCGACACCGGCGGGTACTTCGAGCACACCACGCACGCGGTCGCCCGGGACTTCCGCCGCCAGGCGGTGCTGGCGCTGGAGCGGATCGGCATCTCGGTGGAGTTCAGCCACCACGAGGTGGCCCCCGGCCAGCAGGAGATCGATCTGCGCTACGCGGACGCGCTGACCACCGCCGACAACATCATGACTTTCCGGCACGTGGTCAAGGAGGTGGCACTCTCCACCGGGGTGCAGGCGACCTTCATGCCGAAGCCGTTCACCGACCAGCCGGGCAGCGGCATGCACACCCACCTGTCGTTGTTCGAGGGGGAGCGCAACGCGTTCCACGACGCCGGCGACCCGATGAAGCTGTCCAAAGTGGCCCGCGCGTTCATCGCCGGCCTGTTGACGCACGCCCGCGAGTACACCGCGGTCACCAACCAGTGGGTCAACTCGTACAAGCGACTCTTCCCGCAGGCGCTGCCGGACCGGGTCACCGAGAGCCCCGCCTACGTCTGCTGGGGTCACCTGAACCGGTCCGCGCTGGTCCGGGTCCCGGCGTACGGCAAGCCGAACTCGGCCCGGGTGGAGGTCCGGTCGCCCGACTCGGCGACCAACCCGTACCTGGCCTTCGCGGTGCTGCTCGGCGCCGGGATGAAGGGCATCGAGGAGGGGTACGAGCTACCGCCGGGTGCCGAGGACGACGTCTGGTCGCTGACCAGCGCCGAGCGGCGTGCGATGGGGTACGAACCGCTGCCCGAGAACCTGTCCGAGGCGATCGACGTGATGGCCGGCTCGGAGTTGGTCGCCGAAGTGCTGGGCGAGCACGTCTTCGACTTCTTCCTGCGGAACAAGCGCGCCGAGTGGGAGCAGTACCGTCGCGAGGTCACCGCGTACGAGCGGCAGCACTATCTCTCGCTCTGAACGACTAGCTCTCACCCTGAACGGCGGCTCGTGGGCGTCGGCTCGCGGCGCGCCGTCGAGCCGTTGGACTTCCTCGGCAACGCCCGCCGGTGGCCTGGTGCCGGGTGGCCGGGCCGGCCAGACCCGCGGCCGGAGCGCGGCGCAGCCGGATGGTTCCGAGTGACCCGGGCCGCTCACCCCGACGAGGACGCGGGACGGGCGGCGCCGGGTCACCGGACGCCGAATCCGCCGGGCGGACGACCGGTCACTTACCGCCGGAGCCGCCCGGACCGCCGTGGCCGCCCCGGCCGCCAGCGGGGAAGACGCCAGCCTCGACCGCCGCGGTGATCGCGTCGGCCTGCTCCTGGGTGAGCTTGCCGTCCTCGACCGCCTGGTCCAGCCGCTCCTCCAGCGCGGCCTGCCGGTCGGCGGCGTTCGGCCGCTCCGGCCGCTCCGGCCGGTCGGCCTTGCGCTCCTCCCGTAGCTTCGCCAGCGCTGCGGTCACCTTGTCGGTGTCGACGCCCAGCTCCTCCGCGAGCGCCTCGGCGAACTTCGCCTGCCGGTCTTCCCGCTGCTGCTGCCGGTCCTCCCGCCGGTCCTCCCGCTGTTGCTGTCGGTCGGTGCCCTCGTCGGCACTGGCGCTCGGCGACGGCGAGGCGTTGTCGGCGGCCAGCGCCATGGTCGGCGCCGCGATCCCGACGCTGAGTACGCCGGCGGCGGCCAGCCCGGCCAGCAGGTGCTTCTTGCGAATCGTGCGGGACATGTCGTCCTCCAACTCGTCGGTGGTGCGATGACCTGATCGACGGTGACCTTGGAAGCTGGGGGCAACCCGTGGCGATCCTGTCAGCCAGCTGGCAATCCGGGCTGGCGATGGGGCAGACCGCCCATCCCGGCGCGCTGGAGGTCAGCGTTCACGGACGGCGGGAGCGACCGTGAGGGTGCCGGCATCGGCGTCGAGGACCGCGTCCGGGCCGACCGGGACGGTGAGCTGGCCGACTCCGTGACCGACCGGCAAACCCCCGAGAACCGGGACGCCCAGGTCGCCGAGGCGGTCGGCGAGGACGTCGGCGACGTCCACCGCCCACCCGTCGGCGCAGCCGGTGAACTGCCCGACCGCCACTCCCGCCACCCCGTCCAGCGCACCGGCCCGCCGCAGCTGGGTGAGCATCCGGTCGACCTTGTACGGCGGTTCCTGCACCTCCTCGACGAGCAGCACCGCGCCCGTCAGATCCGGCATGTCCAGGGTGCCGAGCGACGCCACGATCAGGCAGAGGTTGCCGCCGAGCAGCCGACCGGTGGCCCGGCCCGGCACCCGGACGCCGAAGGTCTCCTCGCCGGCACGGGCGGCCACGGTCACCGGCCCGGTGGTCATCAGCGCGGCGTGCAGCGACTCCGCCGAATCCAGCGTGGTCCGCTCGTCCCGCCAGGCCGCCCCGGGTCCGTGCACCCCGGCCAGCCGGGCGCCCCGCCACAGCGCGAACTGCAGGGCGGTGATGTCGGAGAACCCGGCCACCACCTTCGGGTCTCGGCGGACGGCGGCCATGTCGACGGCGTCCACCATCCGCTGGGCGCCGTAGCCGCCCCGGGTGCAGATGATCCCGCGCACCCGCGGGTCGGCGAACGCGGCGTTCAGATCCGCCGCGCGTAGCTCGTCGGAGCCGGCCAGGTAGCCCTGCCGGGCGTACACGTGCGGAGCGGGAACCGGCCGAAGGCCCCAATTGGTGAGCAGGTCGACGCCCCGGGCCACCCGCTCGGGCCGGGTGGGCCCGGACGGCGAGACCAGCATGACCGTGTCGCCGGGACACAGCACCGGCGGGCGGACGATCTCCTCCGTGATCACAGTGCCCGAGCCTATCCAGCTGCCGGGCGGGCGTACCGGATAGCCTCGACGATGTGGCAACCGCGTTGGTGATCGAGAATGACCCGACCGACGATGCACGCCGGTTGGGGGAGTGGCTCGCCGAGGCTGGCCTGGAGCTGTGGGTGGTCCGGCCGCACGCCGGTGACGAGCTGCCGGCGGACCTTCAGGGGTGGTCGGCGCTGGTGGTGCTCGGTGGCGAGCAGCAGGCCCACCCGCTGCCGGACGGCTCGCCGGGGGCACCCTGGTTCCCCCGGGTGGAGGCGCTGCTGCGCAAGGCCGTCCGACACCGGGTGCCCACCCTGGCCGTCTGCCTCGGCGCGCAACTGCTCGCCACCGCGCACGCCGGGACCGTCGAGCGCAGTCCGTCCGGCCCGGAGATCGGCCCCGGGGTGGTGGGTCGACGCGACGCCGCCGAGGCGGACCCGCTCTTCCGGTACGTTCCGCTGATTCCGGACGTGTTCCACTGGCACTCCGACGAGATCACCGAGCTGCCCGCCGGCGCGACCCTGCTGGCCGCCTCCACCCGCTACCCCCACCAGGCGTTCCGCCTCGGCGACCGGGCGTGGGGCGTGCAGTTTCACATCGAGTGTGACACGGCGATGATCGCCGACTGGGCCACCGACTCCGCGCTCCTCGCCGAACTGGGCTACGACCCGGAGGTGGTGGTGGCCGCGTGCGACGCGGTGATGGTCGACGTCGAGGAGGTCTGGCAGCCCTTCGCGGCGCGGTTCGCCGCGCTGGCCCTCGGTGAGCTGGACGAGGGTGCCCGCCGCAGTCTGCCCCTGCTCGGGCAGTGATGAGTCGGCCGACCAGGGCCGCGAAACGGCTCGCCCGGTACGGTTTCGGCACCGGTGACGGTGGTTCCCGCGCCGCCGACCTGCTCGGCCCCGAGGGCCTGGGCCTGTGGCGGCCGGACACCCAGGAGCCAGCCGACGAGGCGGCTGCGGAGCTGCTGACGGCGCTGTCCCGCGCCGCCGAACCGGACCTGGCGCTACGGCAGCTGCATCGGCTGGTCGAAGCCGAGCGCCGCGCGACCGCCGGCGGCAACGGCGCGGTGCGGCCGGGCGCCGGCGGCGTGCCGGCGGCGCGTGGCGCGACGACCGGGACGACCGGGACGACCGGCGGCCGGATCGGTCCGGCCGCGCCGCACGGCGTCACCCCACCCGGGATCGGCAGCGGTTCAGCCCTGCTCGCCGCGCTGCACGACGATCCGGGGCTGCGCCGGCGCCTGGTCGCGGTGCTCGGTGCCTCCTCGGCGCTCGGCGACCATCTGGTCGCCAACCCCGACCAGTGGGCGGCCCTGCGGACCGCGGCGGACGGGCTGGCGCCGCCCGCCGACGGGCGGCTCGAGCTGACCGGCGACGGCCAGCCGATCGTGGTGCTGCGGACGGCGTACCGTCTGGCGCTGCTGCGGATCGCGGCGGCCGACCTGACCGGCGCTCGCGGGCTGGAGCAGACGATGGCCACGCTCTCCACGCTGGCCGACGCGACGCTCGCCGCGGCGTTCGAGATCGCGCTGGGGGAGCTGCCGGCGGGCACCCCCCGGCCGCGGCTCGCCGTGGTGGCGCTGGGCAAGTGCGGCGGCGACGAGCTGAACTACGTCTCCGACGTCGACGTGATCTTCGTAGCGGCCGAGGACGACGACCTGCCCGCGGCCACCACGGTCGCCACCCGGCTGATCCACGTCTGCGGGCTGGTCGCCTGGCCGGTCGACGCCGCGCTGCGGCCGGAGGGCAACCGGGGGCCGCTGGTCCGGACGCTCGCCAGTCACCTGGCCTACTACCGGCGCTGGGCCCGCACCTGGGAGTTCCAGGCACTGCTCAAGGCCCGGCCGGCGGCCGGGGACCTGGCGCTGGGCCGCGAGTGGGTCGACCAACTCGCCCCACTGCTCTGGCGGGCCGCCGAGCGGCCGGAGGCGGTCGAGGACGTCCGGGCGATGCGCCGCAAGATCATCGATCACATCCCGCCGAGGGAGCTGGACCGCGAGATCAAACGCGGCCCCGGCGGGCTGCGCGACATCGAGTTCGCGGTGCAGCTGCTGCAACTGGTGCACGGCCGCGGCGACGAGGCGCTGCGGGCGGCGGGCACGATCCCGGCGTTGCGCGCGCTGGTCGCCGGTGGCTACGTGGGGCGGGCCGACGGGGAGGCGCTCCTGCGCGGGTACCGCTTCCTCCGGTCCGTCGAGCACCGGCTCCAGCTCCAGGGACTGCGCCGGACCCACACCGTGCCAACCGACCCGGCCGCGCTGCGCTGGCTGGCCGCCGCGCTCGGCTACGCGGCGACCCCGGGACGGAGCGCCGTCGAGGAGTTCCGCGCCGAGTGGGTCACCCACGTCGCCGAGGTCCGCCGGCTGCACGCCAAGCTGCTGTACCGGCCGCTCCTCGAATCGGTCGCCCGGGTGCCCGCCGACGGGCTGCGGCTCACCCCGGCGGCCGCCCGCAACCGGCTGGAGATCCTCGGGTTCGCCGACCCGGCCGGGGCGTTGCGGCACCTCCAGGCCCTGACCGGCGGGGTGAGCCGCACCGCCGCGATCCAGCGCACCCTGCTGCCGGTGCTGCTCAGCGAGTTCGCCGACGCTCCCGAGCCGGATCGCGGGCTGCTCAACTACCGCCAGGTCTCCGAGAAGCTCGGCAGCACCCCCTGGTATCTGCGGTTGCTGCGCGACTCGGGGCCGGTCGCCCGCCGGCTGGCCCGGGTGCTCTCGTCCTCCCGGTACGGGGCCGACCTGCTCGCCCGCGAGCCGGAGGCGCTGCGCCTGCTCGCCGAGGAAAGCGAGTTGACCCCGCGACCCCGGGGCGTGCTCTGCGAGGGCTTCGCTGCGGCGGCGGCCCGGCACGCCGACGACCCGGTGGAGGCGACCCGGGCCGTCCGCGCGCTGCGGCGGCGGGAGCTGGTCCGGCTGGCGTGCGCCGATGTGCTGAGCCGCGCCGGGTCGTTGGCCCCGTCGCCGCCCCGCGTCGAGGGACGTGCCCCGTCCGGCCTCGCCGACGTCACCGCCGTCGGCACCGCGCTGGCGGATGTCACCGACGCCACGCTGGCCGCCGCCCTGCGGACCGCCCGCGCGGGCCAACCGTCGGTGCCGGGCCTGCGGTTCGCGGTGATCGGCATGGGTCGGCTCGGCGGGTACGAGTCGAACTACCTCTCCGACGCCGATGTGCTGTTCGTCTACGACCTGCCGGCGGGGGCGGGCGAGAGCGCCGCCAGCACCGCCGCCCACGGGATCGCCGAGGAGCTGCGGCGGCTGCTCGGCATGCCCGCTCCCGACCCGCCGTTGGGTGTCGACGCCGACCTGCGTCCCGAGGGCCGGCAGGGGCCACTTGTTCGCAGCCTCGCCGCCTACGCCCGGTACTACGCCCGCTGGTCGCGGGTGTGGGAGGCACAGGCGTTGCTGCGCGGCCGGTTCGTCTGCGGCGACGCCGACCTGGGCGCCGAGTTCGAGGCGATGATCGACCCGGTGCGGTATCCGGCGGACGGGCTGACCCGCGAGCAGATCGTCGAGATCCTCCGGATCAAGGCGCGGGTGGAGACCGAGCGGCTGCCACGGGGCGCAGACCCGGCCACCCACACGAAGCTGGGCCGGGGCGGCCTGGCCGATGTCGAATGGGCGGTGCAGTTGCTCCAGCTCCGGCACGCCGGACGGCTGCCGGAGCTGCGCGGCACGCGTACGCTCGACGCCCTGGCGGCCGCGCGGAACGCGGGCCTGGTCGATCCGGCGGACGCCGAGGCGATGTCGGCCGGCTGGACCCTTGCCGCCCAGGTCCGCAACGCGCTGATGCTGGTGCGGGGCCGGGCCGGCGACCAGCTGCCCCGGCACGGGGTGGAACTGGCCGGCGTGGTGCGGCTGCTCGGGCGCGACGACCCAGGTGAGTTCCTCGACGAGTACCTGCGCACCGGCCGGCGCTCCCGGGCGGCGATGGAGCGGGTGCTGGAGATGTAGGTCAGGGCCGGCCCCAGGCGCTGCCACCGGCTGCCCCGCGTGCCTACCTCGGACCGCGGCCACGGTGCTGGCAACATGTGTTTCCGTGCCTCACCATCTCGCGCGCTGGACCGGCCTGGCCGGCTCGACGATGCTCGCCGTCGCCGCCGTCCTCGGCGGCGCGCTGCCCTCCTCGCCGCACTCGGTCACCCCCGTCGGAATCTGGCAGGGCCCGAACGGGCCCGTGCTCATCGCGCTGTGGGTGGCCGGGCTGGGGCTGCTCGCCGGGGCGTGGTGGACACTGCGCGACCGGGTGCCCTCGGCGCGGTGGGCGCTGGTCACCGTCGGGCTCTGGCTGGTCCCGCTGCTGGTCGCCCCGCCGCTGGGCAGCCGGGACGTCTACGCGTACGCCTGCCAGGGCGCCACGTACGCGGCCGGGTTCAGCCCGTACGAGCAGGGGGTGTCCGTCCTGCCCTGCCCGTGGCTGGACACGATCTCGCCGATCTGGCGGGACACCCCGGCGCCGTACGGGCCGCTGTTCGTCCTGGTCTCCGGTGCGGTGGTGGCGGCGGCCGACTCGCTGGTCCGCAGCATCGTGCTGTTCCGGCTACTCGCGGTGGCCGGGGTCGGCCTCGCGGCGGCCTGTCTACCGGTGCTCGCCCGCAGGTGCGGGGTGGCGCCGAAGCGGGCGCTCTGGCTGGCGCTCGGCTCCCCGCTGGTCGGGGTGCACCTGGTCTCCGGCGCGCACAACGACGCCCTGATGGTCGGGCTGCTCGTCGCCGGGTTGGCCGTGGTGGCGTCCCGGCCAGGACGCCCCGGCCCGCTGCTGGCCGGTGGGGTCCTGCTCGGCCTGGCCACCGGGATCAAGGTGACCGCGCTGGTCGTGGTGCCGTTCGCGGCGCTGGCCGCGCTGACCGGGGCGTACTCGACGCGGCGCCTGGTCCGTGAGGGTGGGTGGGTGGTCGGCGGCGCCGTCGCCACCGTCGTCGGGCTCACGTTCGCCACCGGACTGGACCTCGGCTGGATCGGTGGGCTGCGGCAGGGTGGTCTGCTGGTCGCCTGGAGCTCGCCGCCGACCGCCGTGGGGCAGACCTTCGGGTACCTGGTGTTGCCCTTCGGCTGGCACGTCGACGCGCTGCCGGTCACCCGGTGGATCGGCCTGGCGGCGCTCCTGCTGACGCTGCCCTGGCTGTGGTGGCGGGCGCGGACCCGGGAGCCGCTGTGGCACGCCGGCCTGGCGCTCACCGCCACCGTCGCGCTCGCCCCGATCTTCCACCCGTGGTATTTGGACCTGGCCGTTGGCCGTGCTCGCGGCGACCGCCCGCCGGACCGACTGGGCCGCCCTGGTCGCGCTGGTCTCGTCGTTCCTGGTGCTGCCGGACGGCACCACCCTGCCCCGGTACACCAAGACCGCCGGGGCGCCCCTGATGACCCTGCTGGTCATCGTGGTGACGATCCGCTTGTTACGGTCGGCTCGGACGGCCCGCCGAACGGTCACCGACGAGTCGGGAGGGGTGCGCCGGTGACGGAAACCGGCGTGCCGCCGGGCAGGTACCGGGCCGCGCCCGGTCGGGCGCTCGCCGCGCGGTACGCCGGTCTGGTCGGTGCCGCGCTGCTGGCCGTCTCGGGCTATGTGGGCGGGGCGCTGCCCGGGTCCACCGCCGCGCGGGTGTGGCACTCGGACGATGGTCCGCTGACTGTCGTGCTCTGGCTGCTCGGTACCGGCCTGCTGGTCGGTGCCTGGTGGGCGTTGCGCGCCGGGGCGCCGTCGACCGGCTGGGCGTACCGGACGGCGGCGCTGTGGGCTGCGCCGCTGCTGGTGGCGCCGCCGATGGGCAGCCGCGACGTGTACTCGTACGCCTGCCAGGGCTGGGCGTACGCGCACGGCGTCGACCCGTACGCGACCGGGGTGGCGGCGGCCGGCTGCCCCTGGGTGGACGCGGTCGCCCCGATCTGGCGGGACACCCCCGCGCCGTACGGGCCGGTCTTCGTCCTGCTCGCGGGGCTGGCGGTGACGCTCGGCGGCGGGCTGGTCGGCACGGTGGTGGTGCTGCGGTTGGTCGCGGTCGCCGGGGTGCTGCTCGCGGCGTTGTGCCTGCTCGGGCTGGCCCGGGCGGCGGGCGTGCCGACCCGCCGGGCGGCCTGGCTGGCGCTGGCCTGCCCGCTGGTCGGCGTGCACCTGGTGGCCGGTGCCCACAACGACGGCGTGATGCTCGGGCTGCTGCTGCTCGGCCTGCTGGTGCTCGTCCGGTTCCCCGGCAAGCCCCGCCCGCTGCTGGTCGCCGGGGCGTTACTGGGCCTGGCGGTGGGCGTGAAGGTCACCGCCCTGGTGGTGGTGCCGTTCGCGGCCCTCGCGGCGGTGCTCGGCCGCTACACCGTACGGTCGCTGCTGCGCGACGGTGGCTGGCTGGCCGCCGGGGTGTTCGCCGCGCTCGCCGGCGCGTCGGTGTCCTCGGGTCTCGGCCTCGGCTGGGTACGCGGGCTGACCCGCAGCGGCGACTCGGAGCAGTGGACGTCGCCTTCGACGGCCGTCGGCATGGTCCTCGACTATCTGGGTGAACTGCTCGGCCGGCAGCCCGCCGCGGTCCCGGTGACCCGGGCGGTGGCGCTGGCGGTGCTGGTGGTGCTGCTGGCGCTGCTGTGGTGGCGGGCCTGGTCGGCGTTGCGTGACCTGAACGATGTCCGGCAGCGGGTGCTACGGATGGGCGCGGCCCGTCCGCGGGTGGCGCTGCTCGGCGCCGGGCTCGCGCTGGCCGCCACGGTCGTCCTGGCTCCGGTGTTCCACCCCTGGTACGCGACCTGGCCGTTGGCCGTGCTCGCGGTCGCGGCGGCGCGGACCGGCTGGTTCGTGGTGCCCTGCGCGGTGGCGGCCTTCCTCACCCTGCCGGACGGCACCAACCTTGCCCGGCTGGTGAAAGCGCCGGGCGCGGTGGCGATGACGGCGCTGGTCGTCGCGGTCGCGGTGCGGGGTGGGGCCCGGCTCCGCCACGCCCGCCGGGGTGGAACCGGCTGGCCTCGATGGTTCGATCCGGGTGAGCCGGTCGGACGGTGATCCCGTAACCGGCGTCCTCCGCAGGAGGCCCACATGGCCGGGCCGGCCCCGCGGTGTCGCGGAGCCGGCCCGGCCGGAGTTGCTGACGCCGCTGCTCAGCAGTCGAAGTACATCGCGAACTCGTGCGGGGTCGGGCGCAGGCGCACCGGGTCGACCTCGTTGGTCCGCTTCCAGTCGATCCACGTCGAGATCAGGTCCGGCGTGAACACGCCACCGTCGAGCAGGTAGTCGTGGTCGGCCTCGAGCGAGTCGAGCACGGCCGGCAGCGAGCCCGGCACCTGCTTGACGTCGCCCCACTCCTCCGGCGGCAGGTCGTACAGGTCCTTGTCGATCGGCGTCGGCGGCTCGATCTTGTTCTTGATGCCGTCCAGGCCGGCCATCAGCATCGCCGAGAAGGCCAGGTAGACGTTCGCCGACGGGTCCGGCACGCGGAATTCGACCCGCTTGGCCTGCGGGTTGCTGCCGGTCACCGGGATCCGGGTGCAGGCGGAGCGGTTGCGCTGCGAGTAGACCAGGTTGACCGGCGCCTCGAACCCCGGCACCAGGCGGCGGTACGAGTTGACCGTCGGGTTGGTGAAGGCCAGCAGCGACGGGGCGTGGTGCAGCAGGCCGCCGATGTACCAGCGTGCGGTCTCGGACAGGCCGGCGTAGCCGGTCTCGTCGTAGAACAGCGGCTCGCCGTTCAACCACAGGCTCTGGTGGGTGTGCATGCCCGAGCCGTTGTCGCCGAACAGCGGCTTCGGCATGAAGGTGGCGGTCTTGCCGTTTGCCCAGGCCTCGTTCTTCACGATGTACTTGAAGAGTTGAAGCTGGTCACCGGCGTGCAGCAAGGTGGAGAACCGGTAGTTGATCTCAGCCTGGCCGGCGGTGCCCACCTCGTGGTGCGAGCGCTCCACGGTGAAGCCGGTGTCGACCAGCCGGCGCACGATCTTGTCGCGCAGGTCGGCGTAGTGGTCGACCGGCGGGACCGGGAAGTAGCCACCCTTGTACGCGGTCTTGTAGCCGCGGTTGCCGCCTTCCTCCTCGCGGCCGGTGTTCCACGCGCCCTCGATCGAGTCGATGTAGTAGAACGCCCGGTTCGCCGAGGTTTCGTGGCGGATCGAGTCGAAGATGTAGAACTCGGCCTCCGGACCGAAGTACGCGGTGTCGGCGATGCCGCTCGCGGCGAGGTAAGCCTCGGCCTTCTTCGCCACGTTGCGCGGGTCCCGGGTGTAGGGCTCCCGGGTGAACGGGTCGTGGATGAAGAAGTTCAGCGCGAGCGTCTTCTGCGCGCGGAAGGGGTCGACGAAGGCGGTGGCGACGTCCGGGAGCAGGAGCATGTCCGACTCGTGGATCGCCTGGAAACCGCGGATGGACGACCCGTCGAAAGCGAGGCCGTCGGTGAAGAGGTCATCGTCGACCGACTCGACCGGCAGGTTGAAGTGCTGCATCACGCCGGGCAGGTCACAGAATCGTACGTCGACGAACTTCACGTCCTCGTTCTTGAGGTAACGCAGGAGTTCCTCGGGATTGGCGAACACTCGTCCTCCTGGCACGTCCACTGGGTGGCTGGGCTTCTGGCGACGCTATGGCCGGGCCGTTGCCCGGCCATGTCTTCAGTGTTTCTGCCGTGTTACGTCCCTCGCGGAGCGTCATCCGCTCAGCGCAACCGGGCCGGTTGGCCGGTGGGCCGCAACCGGCTGTGCCATTGTAGTGAGTTCTGAGGTGCTTGTCCGTTTCTCCCCGCCGGGTCGCCCGGTGTCTTCCAGGGTCTTTGGATACCCTTGACCGCTGTGACGCTCCCCGCCGACCGCGCCGTTCCGCCCGCCTCGGACCCCGCCTTCACCCCGCCCGGCCTGGGTCGACGCTTCGGCGCCTTGGTGATCGACTGGGTGCTCTGCCTGCTGGTCGCGAACATCTTCGCCGACCCGGCCCGGGACGGCTGGGCGCCGGTGCTGGTCCTGATCCTCGAGTACGGATTCTTCCTTGGCCTGTTCGCGCAGACCCCCGGCATGTTCATCACGCGGATCCGCTGTGTCTCCTGGGCCGACGGCGGTCGGATCGGCGTGGTCGCCGCGCTACTGCGCGGCGTGCTGCTCGCCCTGGTGATACCTGCCTTGATCATGGACCCGGCCCGCCGTGGCCTGCACGACCGCGTCGCCGGATCCGTCATCGCCCACGCATCCGCCAACCCATTGCCCGCATAGTCCGGCGACAACCGCCAGCGCTGGCGGGCCGGCTCCCGGAACGCCGTGGTCAGCGGCCGCGGGTCTGCCGGAACGCCCCACGCGGGGGACGCATGTTCTTCGGGATCGCACCCTTCGGCAGCTGCGGCCGGGCGCTGAGCGCCTTGAGGCGCTTGTCCAGCGCGTTGACATCCCGGCCGTTGAGGTCGCGCGGCAGTCGCATCAGCGTCATCCGCAGCTTGCGGATCGGCAGCTCGCCCTCCTCCTGGCCGATCACGTAGTCGTAGAGCGGTGCAGAGCCGATCACCTTGGCCAGCCGACGCTTCTCCTGCCCGAGCAGGCCGCGCACGCGCTGCGGGTTGCCCTCCGCCAGCAGGATCACGCCGGGCCGGCCGATGACCAGGTGCACCATGTCCATCTGGGTGGTCGAGCTGACGGCCGGGGTGACCCGCCAGTCGCCGCGCATGTTCTCCATGATCTGCGCCGCCGCGCCCGGCTGGCCCTCGGCCGCGTTCATCATCGCCCGGTTGGACCGGAGGTTGAGCACGATCAGCAGGCAGAGCAGGGCAAGCAGGATGCCCAGCGGGATCCAGAACCAACCCCAGGCGAAGAACGCGACCACGGTGAGCGCCAGCGGGATGACCACCGCGGCGAAAGCCAGGGGTGCGAACCACCGGTCCTGCTTGGCGGTGAACCGAAAGACCATTCCGATCTGCTTCAGCCGCTGGCCGAACGACACCTTCTCCTGGGGCTTTGCCATGCCGCTGAGTCTAGTGGTCGGCGTATCCCGCCGTTGATCGGCGGGCGGCTGAGTACCTTACGCCGCCGTACCGGCCGGTGCGGGCGGAGGTAAGGAGGCCCCGCAGGCAAAGATCAGGCGGCGCACCCACGCCCGGGGGCCACCTTCCGGCGGAGAGTCAGTGTCGGCAGTTGACGCCGACCACGAGGAGCCCGAGATGCTCGCCCACGACGCGGAATTCCTGCTCTCCGTCCACCGTACGCACGCCGCCGAGCTACGCGGCGCCGCCGCCGCCGACCGGCTGGCCCGGAGCCTGCCGCACCGCTCCGCCCGCGGCTGGCTGAGCCGGCGGCAGCACGCCGGCCGTCCCGGCGACACCCGTCGGTGACCGCCCCCGCCGACCACGCCGGCGGTCCGATCAACCCGGGGCGTCCGTCCCGATCGGCGGCGGGGGGTGCGCCCACCACGGGGGTGTGGGCGCACCCCACCGCTGGGGCAGCGGGCGTCCGCAGCGCCGACGGGGTGTCCGTAGCGGCCTCGGACCATCCCGGCACGGTCGCGCCGACCGGCGGAACCAGGGACAGCGGCGGGCATGGCATGCTCGGTGCCGTGACCGTCCGACCCCGCCCCGTCCTCGTCGGCCGCCAGCGTGAACTGGCCGCGCTGCGGGACGCGCTGGCCCGGACCGGGGCCGGAGAGCCGACCACCGTCCTGGTCGGCGGCGAGGCGGGGGTCGGCAAGACCCGGCTGCTGGAGGAGTTCGGGGACCGGGTCGACGGCGCCCGGCTGCTCGTCGGGCAGTGCCTCGAACTCGGCGAGGCGGGCCTGCCGTTCGCGCCGATCGCCGCGGTGCTGCGGGCGGTGCTGCGCCGCGACGGACCCGCCGTCTTCGACGGGTACGAGGCGGAGTTCGCCCGACTCCTGCCGGAGCTGGCCCGGGGACCGCTCGGCACCGTGCCGCCCACGGTCTCCGACGCTCCACGCGGCTACCTGTTCGACCTGGTCGCCGGGCTGTTCGGGCGGCTTGCCGCGGCTCAACCGCTGGTGCTGGTCATCGAGGACCTGCACTGGGCCGACCGCTCCACCCGCGACCTGATCGGCGTCCTGGTCCGGGCGGCCGTCGCCGACCGGTTGCTGTTGGTCTGCACCTACCGGTCCGACGAGCTGCACCGGGGACACCCGCTGCGGCCATTCCTGGCCGAGCTGGACCGGGCCCGTGGTGTGGAGCGGATCGAGCTGTCCCGGCTGGACCGGGACGGCACCGGCGCGGTCCTGGCCGGGCTGCTCGGCGTCGAGCCGTCCGCCCGCGCGGTCGACGACATCCACGACCGTACGCAGGGCAACCCGCTGTTCATCGAGGAGCTGGCCGCGGCCGGTGACCCGATCGGCTGCGCCGCCCTGCCGGAGACGCTGCGCGACCTGCTGCTTGCCCGGGTGGACCGGCTACCCGAGCCGGCGCAGCGGGTGCTGCGCATCGCCGCCGCCGGCGGCACCCGGTTCGCCCACCAGCTGCTTGCCGAGGTCGCCGGGCTGCCCGACGCCGAGCTGGAGGACGCGCTGCGCGCCGCCGTCACCGCCCAACTTGTGGTGGCCGACCCGGAGGGCGACTACGAGTTCCGGCACGCGCTGGTCCGCGAGGCGGTCCACGACGAGCTGCTACCCGGAGAGCACGCCCGGCTGCACGCGCGCTGGGCCGCAGCGATCGAGGCGCAGCCGCACCTGGTGGCCGCCGGGCGTGCGCCGGCCGAGATCGCCCACCACTGGTACGCCGCGCACGACCACCCCCGCGCGTTGGTGGCCGCCCGGACCGCCGCGTGCGCCGCGGCCGACCGGTACGCGTACGCCGAGCAGAGCCGGCTGCTGGAGCGGGTGCTGGAGCTGTGGGAGCTGGTCCCGGACGCGGCGGAGCGGCTCGGCATGGACCATCTCGCGCTGCTGGAGGAGACGGTCCCGGCGGCCACCACCGCCGGGGACTACCACCGGGCGTTCACCCTGACTCGGGCCGCGCTGGCCGAGGTCGACCGTGCGGCGGAGCCGCTGCGGGCCGCCCGGCTGCTCGACCGGCGCGGCCGGATGCTGGCCATGCTCGGCAAGAGCGACGGCGCCGCCGAACTGCGGGAGGCGTACCGGCTGGCATCCGGCGTGCCGGACGGCCCGGAGCGGCTGCGCCTGCTCGCCGACGTCGCCACCCACCTGGCCCGCGTGGACTGGGCGGAGGGGACCCGGCTCGCCGCCGAGGTGCTGGCGGCGGCGCGGTCCGCCGGTGTCGACGTGGCGCAGCTACCGGTGCCGCTCGCGGCACTGCGCCGCAGCGAGGGAGCGCCGGACCTGGGCCTGGGGGAGCTGCGTCGCACCGAGGCGCTGGCCCGGGCCAGCGGGGCGGCGCCGGCGCTGGTCAGTGCCCTGGTGAGCATCTCCGACGTGCTGTTCGAGCTGGGCCGCTACGAGGAGTCGGCCCGCGCCGCCGCGGACGGGGTGACCGAGGCGCTCCGGGTGGGGATCAGCCGCTCCACCGGGGCGTACCTGCTGTCGAACCGGGCAGAGGCGCTGCTCGCCCTGGGGCGCTGGGTGGAGGCGGCGGCCGTGCTCGCCGACGCCGCGCGGATCGACCCGCCCGGCGTCACCGGCTCGCACTGGCTGCAACTGCGCGCCGGGCTGCGGCTGGCCCAGGGGCACCCGGCGGCGGACGAGACGGTCGGCCGGTCGCTGAGCTTCCTCAGCAAGCCATACCTGCACCCGCACCAGCGGCTGCCGCTGGTCGAGCTGTGGTTGGAGGCCGCCCTCGCCACTGACGACCGGCCCGAGGCGCGACGTGCTGCCGAGGCCGCGCTGGCCGACGTCGACGTCGCCGGCAACCCCCGGTACGGCTGGCCCGTCCTTGCCGCCCTCGCCCGCCTCGCCCGACACCTCGGGGACGGTGGGTTGGCCACCCGGACCGCCGTGCTCGCCGCCACCGTCCCGGCGCGGTTTCCGGCCGAACTCGCGTACGCGGCCCAGGTCGCCGCGACCCTGTCGGTGCCGTTGCCGACCGCCGTAGCCGATGCCTGTCCGTCGGCGGGTACGGCAGCGCCACCGGTCGGGCCCAGCCTGCGCGACGGCGGCGGTGACGCGGACGAGCTCGTTCGGTGGCGGGCCGCCGTGGCGGCGTGGCGGGCCGACGGGCGGCCGTACCCGTTGGGTCGGGCGCTCCTCGCGCTGGCCGAGGCTGCGGCTGCGGGGGCGGAGCGGGACGAGGTGGCGGCGGCCGTCGCCGAGGCGGCCGCCCTCGCCGACCTGCTCGGCGCGGCGCCGCTGGCCGAGCAGGCCGCGACACTGGCCCGCCGGGTGGGGCTGCGCGGCGCGACCCGGGGCCGCCCGGGCGCCGACCTGCTCACCGGGCGGGAGCGGGAGGTGCTGCGACTGGTCGCGGAGGGGCACAGCAACAGCCGGATAGCCGAGCAGCTGTTCATCTCGCCGAAGACGGCGAGCGTGCACGTCTCCCGCATCATCGCCAAGTTGGACGTGCACAACCGTGTCGAGGCCGCTGCCCTGGCCCACCGCCTGGGTCTGCTCGCCGATCCGGCCGCCCGCTAGGCACGTTCGCCCGGCCCCGATCAGGGCCAGCGTGCCGGCCCGCCCCGCCCCGCGCGTCTCGGCCGGACACGGTCGGTGTCGTCAGCCGGCGGCGACGACCGGAGCGGCCCCGCGGGCCGCCAGGGCCTGACGGTAGAGCCGGCCGGCCCGGTACGACGAGCGGACCAGTGGGCCGCTCAGCACGCCGGCGAAGCCGATCTCCTCGGCCTCGTCGCGAAGCTCGACGAACTCCTCCGGCTTGACCCAGCGGGTCACCGGGTGGTGCCGGGGGGAGGGGCGCAGGTACTGCGTGATGGTGATCAGCTCGCAGCCCGCTTCGTGGAGGTCGCGCAGGGCCTGGATGATCTCGGCGCGCTCCTCACCCATTCCCAGGATGAGGTTGCTCTTGGTGACCAGGCCGGCGGTGCGGGCCTGCCGGATCACGTCGAGGGAGCGTTCGTAGCGGAACGCGGGCCGGATCCGCTTGAAGATCCGCGGCACGGTCTCTATGTTGTGCGCGAGCACCTCCGGCCGCGCTCCGAAGACCTCGGCGAGCTGCTCGGAGGCGGCGTTGAAGTCGGGGATCAGCAGCTCGACGCCGCAGCCTGGCTGAAGGGCGTGGATCTGCCGGACGGTCTCGGCGTAGAGCCAGGCGCCACCGTCGGGCAAATCGTCACGGGCGACACCGGTGATGGTGGCGTAGCGCAGCCCCATCGACAGCACCGACTCGGCGACCCGGCGCGGCTCGTCGGCGTCGAACTCGGCCGGCTTGCCGGTGTCGATCTGGCAGAAGTCGCAGCGCCTGGTGCACTGGTCACCGCCGATGAGGAAGGTGGCCTCCCGGTCCTCCCAGCACTCGTAGATGTTGGGGCAGCCGGCCTCCTGGCAGACGGTGTGCAGCCCTTCGCGCGAGACGAGGCCGCGCAGCTGGGTGTATTCCGGGCCCATCTTGGCCTTGACCTTGATCCACGGCGGCTTGCGCTCGATCGGCGTCTCGGCGTTGCGCGCCTCGATCCGCAGGAGCCGCCGCCCCTCGGGGGAGGGCGTCGCGGGCTGCGTTGCCTGGCCGGTCGTCGGCGCGGAGTGCTCGATCGTCACAAACCGAGCCTACGCCCGTCGGCGACGGTCGATGCCCGTCGGGCGACCGCCGTCACGCCAGGAAGGTCGTGACGCCGGACACCCGGACGACTGTGCCCGCGTCACGCTCGGGCGGTCGGTCCGGTGCACGTGTGCGGTGCGAGGAACGCACCCTCGAGCGCCTCTGCCGCAGCCACCCGGATCCGGAGCGGCCGGCCTACTCAAACGGGTCCGATCTGCTGTTCCGTGGCTTGGAACTGGTCACCCGGTGTGCCGCCGCGCGGTGTGGCCATCGGCTTGGAACGCGTTGTGGCGCGCGGCTGACCGGCGTGGCTTGGCCGACCGGCGTGGCCCGGCTCAGCCGAGCAGGGCGGGCAGCTGGTGCTCCACAACGGCGAGGACGTCCGCCACCGGCACCGGGCGCCCCAACTCCGCGGTGAGTGAGGTGACCCCGGCGTCGCGGATGCCGCAGGGGACGATTCGGTCGAAGTGCCCGAGGTCGCAGTCGCAGTTGATGGAGAAACCGTGCAGGGTGACCCCGCGGGCGACCCGGATGCCGATGGCGGCGACCTTGCGGGCCGGACCCCGGTCGTCCTCCGGAACCCACACGCCGCTACGCCCGTCGACCCGACCGACGGTCAGCCCGAATCCGGCGCATACGTCGATCAGCATCTGCTCGGTGCGCCGCACGTACGCCACCACGTCGACCGGGTCGGGCAGGCGCAGGATCGGGTATCCGACCAACTGTCCCGGACCGTGCCAGGTGATCTTGCCTCCGCGATCGACGTCGATGACCGGGGTGCCGTCCATCGGTCGGTCCCACGGCTCTGTGCGCTTGCCCGCCGTGTAGACGCTCGGGTGCTCCAGCAGGAGCACGGTGTCGCCACGCTCGCCTGCCACCACCGACTCGTGCAGCCGTCGCTGCTCCTCCCAGGCGGCCTCGTAGTCGAGGACACCGGCGCGGACGGCCGTCAGGCCGGAGGTTGTCGTGGTCACGGGATCTAGCCTAGTCCCGTACCTGCCGGTCACCCCGGTGCGTGAGCCGGCTCACCACGACCGAGTCGGCCCGCGTCCGCTGCGACACGGAGCCCCCGACATCCGCCCCGACACCGAGCGCCCGACATCCGCCGCGACACCGAGCGCCCGACATCCGCCCCGACACCGAGCCCCCGACACCGAGCCCCCGACATCCGCCGCGACACCGAGCCCCCGACCAGGCACCTGTTCCGGTCGAGCGGTATTCCTGACAGACATAAAGATGCCTGTCAGGAATACCGCTTCCGGTGGCCAATGCCTCGGCGCGGGGCGCGGTCAGTTCAGCCCTGCCGGATCCGCCAGACCCAGACGTCCTCGACGCGCTCCGGCTCGCCGAACAGTGCGGTGCCGGTGCGGCGGACCGCCTCCACATCGACCGCCCACTTCGCGCCGTGCACCTGGTCGGGGAGCACCACCGCCTCGATCCGCCAGTGCCGCAGGTCAGCCTGGACGTCCTTCATGGTGCCCTCGGTGACGATCGGCACCGTCCCGTACCGGGCCGCCTGGTCCATCAGGGCGCTCAGCGGCCGGGGCGGTGGGCCGATTCGGCCCCGCCCGTCCGGTCCTCCGGGTCCGAGGAAGAATCCGGACGGGATGGCGAACTCACCCTGCCGGTGGGAGAGGGCGTACGCCTGCCAGCGTTGCCCGTCCGGGTAGACGTCGAGGGCCAGTGGCACGGGTGTGAGTACCCCGCCGGGCGACACGTACTCCCGCCACGTGCCGGAGGTGAAGAAGCGGGGGATCGGCTCCCGTTTGATCGTCAGCAGCGGGGTCGGTAGCAGCGGCACCAGGGCGACGGCGAACGCCACCACCCACGTCGCCCGGGCTGGCCGGGACCGCGGTGGGTCGGACCGTAGGGCGTCGACCAGGTACGCGAGCAGTATGCCGATCACCGGCGCCACCACCAGCGCCAGCCGGGCCGGCAGCGCGGCGTTCACCACCGGAAGGTGCGCCAGTAGGTCGAAGGGCATGGGCAGGTCGGTACGGTGGCCGTCAACCTTGGCCACCGGCCCGAACGAGAGCGCCGTGAAGACCACCGCCACCACGCCGAGCGCCCAGACGGTGGCCCGGTGCGGGTATCGGGCCCGGCGCCACAGCAGGACGAACGCGGCGACGGCGAGCAACAGCAGCGGGATTCCGAAGAACGAGTTCTCCTCGGTCGGGTTCGGGGCCAGGCTGGTGCGCAGCCCGGCCGCGCCGGCGAGCGAACGGCTCGGGTAAGCGGCGTACGCGGCGATGTCCTCGGAGTGGATCACGGGGTCGAAGCCGGTGCCGTCGAAGCGCTGCGGTCCGGCGAAGTGCAGCCAGAGCGGGTACGCCAGCAGCGCGCCGGCGACCACGGCCGTCACCCCCAGCCCGCCGAGGAAGCCTGGCAGCACCGCTCGGGCCTCGGCCCGGTTGGACGGGTGCACCGCCCAGACGATGACGAAGAGGCCGAGGGCGAGCGCGGTGAAGAAGAGGCCCTCGGCGGCGATGGAGAACGCCACCGCGACCACGACACCGAGGACCACTCCGTTGCGGATCGTGTGCTCGGGCCGGCGCAGCGCGAACAACCGCCAGATCAGTAGCGGCACCAGCCAGCCGGCGGTCCAGTTCAGGTGGGCGTTGGCGTGCGACACCATGCCCGGGGAGAACGCGATGAACAGGCCGCCCAGGCCGGCGGCGAGCGGGCTGCGGCGGAACTGGCGGTTGAGCAGGAGGTGCCAGGCCAGCGCGGTGGCGGCGAGGTTGAGGGTGAGGATCACCAGGAAGGTCGCCGGTGGTCCGATCAGGTAGGTCAGTGGCGCGAAGACGGCCGCGTACACGGTGATCGACGTGTTGACCGCGAGGTTGACCCCGTCCGGGACGTTGAGCAGGTCGGTGAAGAGCGGGTTCTGACCGTTGGTGAGGGTGTGCCCGCCGAAGGCCAGCAGCCACTCGAACAGCGCCTGGTCGCTGGAGTTGACCAGGATGGCGCGGCCGTTCGGGTCCCACCACAGGCCGCTGGTCACCCACCCTGCCAGGGCGAGCGCGATGAGCGCCACGACCAGGTCGGCCCGGCGGTCGCGGACGACCCGGGACGGCGGAACGGGCGCGGGCGCCACGGACGGGGAGGTCGGCACGCAGCGGACGTTACCAATCGGAACTGGGCAGGCCGATCAGACCCATAGGAAGGGCACTTTCCGGGTGCCTCCGCTGACCAGCCGGCTTCACTGGCGACCCTGCGCTACCCGTTCAGCGCGGCGTGCAGGGCGCTGGCGAGGTCCGGGTGGCGCCAGGTGAAGCCGGCCTGCGTGAGCACACCGGGCAGCACCCGGGCACTGGTCAGGGCCTCCTGGGCGAAGCCGCCGAGCGCCACTTTCAGGGCCAGGGCCGGGATCGGGACGACCGCCGGTCGGTGTAGCTGCCGGGCCAACTCCCGGGTGAACTCGGCGTTGGTCACCGGCGCTGGCCCCACCGCGTTGACCGGGCCGGCGAGATCGGCCCGGGCGAGCGTGAATGCGGCGGCGGTCAGCCAGTCGGTCATCGAGATCCACGGCAGCCACTGCCGGCCGCTGCCCAACCGGCCCGCGACGCCGAGCTTGAACGGCAGCAACTGTGGCTTGAGCAGCCCACCGTCGCGGTGCAGCGGCAGGCCGGTGCGCAGCCGCACCACCCGTACGCCGGCGTCCTCCGCCGGCCGGGTGGCGGCCTCCCACACCCGGCACACGTCGGCGAGGAAGCCCTCCCCGGCCGGCGCGTCCTCCTCGACCACGCGGTCGCCGGTGTTGCCGTACCACCCGACTGCCGACGAGTTGACCAGCACCTCCGGTCGGTCTGCGGCGGGCAGCCCGGCGATGGTGATGGCCAGCGTGGTGGTGGTGTCCACCCGGCTGGTCCGGATGATCCGCCGGTACTCGTCGGTCCACCGCCGGTCCCCGACGCCGGCGCCGGCCAGGTTGACCACCGCGTCCGCCGCCGCCACCACCGCCGGGTCGAGCTGCGCGGCGGGCGGGTTCCACCGCCGCTCGTCGGGCCCCCGTGGTGGTCGGCGGACCAGCCGGGTGACCTCGTGCCCGTCGGCAGTGAGCAGGCCGGCCAGCCGGGTGCCGAGGAAGCCGGACGCGCCGGCCATGAGGATCCGCATGCTCATATCTTCGGATACGGATGACGATCCGGATGCGTTGAGCGGATCACACCCCGATTGGGGCGGGTTCCGGACAGAAGCTGGTGGGGCGGGCCGGGTTCGGACGGCTCAGCCGGCGGAGCGGTGCCGTAGTCCGTCCATCAGCAGGTCCAGCAGCCGGTGGGCCTGGTCGCGGTGCTCGGGGTCGCCGGCGACGAGCGAGACGCCGCTCAGCCCGGCCAGCACGTCGGCGGGGTCGACGTCGGCGCGGACCGTCCCGGCCGCCGCGCCGGCGACCAGCAGCCGGGTCATGGCGGTGACCAGGCGGTCGCGGGTCTGCGCGTACGGATTGGCGCCAGCGGCGATCACCATCCGCAGCGCGTCGGCCATGCCCCGCTTGGCGGACAGATACTCGATGAACCGGTCCATCCAGGCGCGGGTCGCCTCGGCCGGCGGTAGCCGCTCCAGCAGTTCCTCGGCGGCGTCGCAGAGCTTGGCCAACTCGTTGCGGTAGGTCGCCTCCACCAGCGCCTCCCGGGTGGGGAAGTGCCGGTAGAGGGTGCCGATGCCGACGCCCGCGTCCCTGGCGATGGCGTCCGCCCGCACCGGTCGGCCCTTCGAGATCACCACTGACATCCAGCGGAGGCGGACGCCGAGGGGCCGCAGTCCTTACTGACGGTGATGGGGCGCGCGGCGGTCGCCGCGCGCCCCATCACCGGGCTTGCCGTTCGCGCTACAGGCCCAGCTCGGCCTCGAAGCTGCCGGCCTCCAGCCGCTCCTTGACCGCGACCAGGAAACGCGCCGCGTCGGCGCCGTCGATCAGCCGGTGGTCGTATGACAGAGCCAGGTAGACCATCGACCGGACGGCTACGACCTCGCCCAGCTCCGGGTCGTTGACCACGACCGGACGCTTGACCACGGCACCCGTGCCGAGCATCGCCGACTGCGGCGACGGGACGATCGGGGTGTCGAAGAGGGCACCCCGGCTGCCGGTGTTGGTCAGCGTGAACGTCGCACCGGCGATCTCGTCCGGGCTGATCTTGTTGGTCCGGGTGCGCTCGGCGAGGTCGGCGACCCGCTTGGCGATGCCGCCGAGGTTGAGGTCGCCGGCGTTGTGGATGACCGGCACCAGGAGCCCGCGCTCGGTGTCCACCGCGATGCCGAGGTGCTCGGCTTCGGGATAGGTGATCGTCCCTGCCGCCAGGTCCATCCGGGCGTTGACGATCGGATACGTCTGCAGCGCCTCGACGGCGGCGAGGGCGAAGAACGGCAGGAAGGACAGCTTCACCCCATGCCGCTGCTGGAAGGAGTCCTTCGCCTGCGCCCGCAGCTTGGCGATCTTGGTGACGTCCACCTCGATCACCGTGGTGAGCTGCGCCATCTCGTGCAGCGACTCCTGCATCCGGTTGGCGATGGCCGCGCGGATCCGGGTCAGCTTCTCCGTGCTGCCCCGCTTACCGCTCGGCTGCGGCCTCGCGGTCGGTTTGGCCGCGGGGGCCGGCTGCGCGGCGGGGGCCGGCGCGGCCTTGGCCGCCTTGGCCTTCTCCGCCGCCTCCAGCACGTCCTGCTTGCGGATCCGCCCGCCGACACCCGTGCCGTTGAGTGAGGAGAGGTCCACGCCGTGCTCGGCGGCCAGCTTACGGACCAGCGGGGTCACGTAGCCGGCGGCCTCCCCGCCGCTGCCCTGCACCGGGGCGGTCGGGCGCTGCGGTGCCTGCGCGGGGGCGGTCGGCTGCGCCGCCGCCTCGGCCTTGGCCGGCTGCTGCGCGACCTCGGCCTCGGCGGCCGGCTCGTTGTACGACGTGCCTGGCGTCGGCTCCTCGACCCTGGGCTCCGGCTCGGCCGTCGGGGCCGGCTCCGGCTTGGCCTCCGCCGGCGGCTCGGGCTGCGGCCTCGCCTCGGCCGGGGCGGCACCAGCCGCGCCGACGACCGCCAGGGTCGCGCCGACCTCGGCCGTCTCGTCCTCGGCGACGGAGATCTCCAGGACGGTGCCGGCTACCGGCGACGGGATCTCGGTGTCCACCTTGTCGGTGGAGACCTCCAGTAGCGGCTCGTCCACCTCGACGCTCTCGCCGACCTGCTTGAGCCAGCGGGTGACCGTGCCCTCCGTGACGCTCTCGCCGAGGGCGGGCATCGTCACCGGGGTGCCCCCGCCCGACGCTGCCGGGGCCGCCGGCTGCTCCTGGGCCGGCGTCTCCCGCTCGGGCTCCGGGCCGGCCGTCGGCTCGGGCACCGGCGCGGCCTGCTGCTGTGGGGCGGCCTCGCCGCCCGCCGCGCCACCCGCGCCGTCGATCACCGCCAGTTCGCTGCCGACCTCGGCGGTCTCGTCCTCGCCGACCACGATTCGGGTCAGCACGCCGGCCGCCGGGGACGGGATCTCGGTGTCGACCTTGTCGGTCGACACCTCGAGCAGCGGCTCGTCGGCCTCGACGGTGTCGCCCTCCTGCTTGAGCCAGCGCGTGACGGTGCCCTCGGTGACGCTCTCGCCGAGCCGGGGCATGGTGACCGATACCGGCATCTCTTACGACTCCTTATTCCCCTGGTGCGATCTCGCCCGTCTGCCGCCGGACGCCGCGGTGTTGGCTTTCGTCTCAGGCGTGCGCGTGTAGCGGCTTGCCGGCGAGGGCCAGGTGCGCCTCGCCCAGGGCCTCGGTCTGCGTCGGGTGGGCGTGCACGAGCTGCGCCACCTCGGCCGGGTAGGCCTCCCAGTTGTAGATGAGCTGGGCCTCGCCGACCAGCTCACCGACCCGGGCGCCGACCATGTGTACGCCGACGACCGGTCCGTCCTCGACGCGCACCAGCTTGACGAAGCCGGCGGTCTTGAGGATCTGGCTCTTGCCGTTGCCGCCCAGGTTGTAGTTGTAGCTCTTGACCTTGTCGGCGCCGTACCGCTCCTTGGCCTTCGCCTCGGTCAGGCCGACCGACGCCAACTCCGGGTCCGAGTAGGTGACCCGGGGGATGCCGGCCTCGTCGATCACGGCCGGGTTCTGTCCGGCGATCTCCTCGGCGACGAAGATGCCCTGCTGGAAGCCGCGGTGGGCGAGCTGCAGGCCGGGCACGATGTCGCCGACCGCGTAGACGTTGGGCACGCTGGTGCGCAGCCGCTCGTCGGTCAGTACGTAGCCGCGGTCCATCCGCACGCCCTGTTCCTCGTATCCGAGGTCGGCGGTGTTGGGGCCGCGGCCGACGGCGACCAGCAGTAGCTCGGCCTCGACGGTCGCACCGCCGGCGATGGTGACCTTGACGCCGTTGTCGGTCTTCTCGACCTTCTCGAACGGTTTGCCGACCCTAAAGTTGATCTTCCGCTTGCGGAAGGCCCGCTCCAGCGCCTTCGACGACTCCTCGTCCTCGGCGGCGACCAGCCGGGGCAGCGCCTCGATGATCGTGACGTCCACCCCGAAGGACTTCCACACGCTCGCGAACTCGACGCCGATCACGCCGCCGCCCAGCACGATCGCCGATGCCGGGACGCGGTCCAGGACCAGCGCGTGGTCGCTGGTGATGACCCGCTCGCCGTCGATCTCCAGGCCGGGCAGGCTCTTGGCGTACGAGCCGGAGGCCAGGACGATGTTGCGGCCGGTGTAGCGTTTGCCGTTCACCTCGACGGTGTTCGGGGCGACCAGCCTGCCGTGGCCCTCGACGACGGTGATCGCCTTGTTGCTCTTCAGCATCCCCTGCAGGCCCTTGTACAGGCGGGCGATCACGCCGTCCTTGTACGAGTTGACCGCCGGCATGTCGATGCCGACCAGCTCGGCCTTGACGCCGAACTGCTCCGACTCGCGGGTCTGGTCGGCGATCTCGGCCGCGTGCAGCAGCGCCTTGGTCGGGATGCAGCCGTTGTGCAGGCAGGTGCCGCCGAGCTTGCTTTTCTCGACCAGTGCGACGGTCAAACCCAGCTGGGCGGCACGCAGCGCCGCCGCGTAGCCGCCGCTACCACCTCCGAGGATGACGATGTCGAAGGTTGCGTCGTTCGGCTCGCTCACGTCCAACTCCCAGGTCGCGTCACTGCATCGGGGGTCACGGCGGGGTAATGCGGACACACCCCACCTCGGTCATCTTGTCACCACCGGGCTCCGCCCGCGTAACGAGGTGCCCAACGACACGTCGGTGGCACGTACGCTTGGCACCGGCTTCGATGACGCGGGTGGGGGAGACTGCTGGTGGGACTGTTCCGACGACGTAAGAAGGTACGCGCGGTCAGCCTCGATCGCGCCGCCGACCGTGCCGATCTGGAGCATCTTGAGAACTTTGTCCGCACCCGGAAGGGGGTCGAGGCGTTCATCGAACCCCGGACGACCGTCACCGAGACCACGGTCATGCTGATCGCCGACGACGGGGAGTGGACCCGCCGCCGGATCGACGGCCCCGACGGCGCCCGCCGCTTCGCGTACCGGCTGGGTATCCCGGTGTACGACGTCCGCCTGATGGGCTACCCGCAGCGGATGCGCGACTACAACGAACGCCGCAAACGCCGCCCCGAACTGTTTTGACGGTGCCCCACCCACCCACCCACCCACCCGCTCGTGTCGAAGGCCACTGTCACGGAAAGGAAAGGAGCGGCCACCCCGGCGTGGGACGGCCACTCCTTCCGCGCATCTGCGCTGATCTTGGGGCGCAGCTGAGGGCGGACCTTGGGTGCGGGTGGGGCCTGGCGTCAGCCGTTGCTGGCGACGTCGTCGATCAGGTGGAGCAGGGTGCGGACGGGGACGCCGGTGCCACCCTTGGTCCAGTAGCCGGTCGGCTCGCCGGAGTGGTAGCTGGGGCCGGCGATGTCGATGTGCGCCCAGGCGACGTCCCCGCTGACGAACTCGCGCAGGAACACCCCGCCCTGGAGCATGTGACCGGCCCGGTCCATGCCGGCGTTGACCTGGGAGATGTCCGCGACGTCGGAGTCCATGCCCTTGCGTACGTCCTCCGGCAACGGCATCGGCCAGGCCGGCTCGCCGACCGCGTCGCCGGCCACCCGGACCCGCTCGCACAACTCGTCGGTGCCCATCACGCCGGACACCCTCTTGCCCAGCGCCACCACCTGGCCGCCGGTCAGGGTGGAGGTCTCGAACAGGTAGTCGCAGCCGTCGGCGCAGGCGCGGGCGATCGCGTCGGCGAGGACCATCCGGCCCTCGGCGTCGGTGTTGAGCACCTCCACCCGCTTGCCGTCGAACATGGTGATCACGTCACCCGGCCGGTATGACGTGCCCGAGGGCATGTTCTCCGCCATCGGCAGGTACGCGGTCACCGGCACCGCCGGCTTGAGCGCGGCGACCGCCAGCATCGTGGCGCCCACCGCGGCCGCGCCGGCCATGTCGGACTTCATCTCCCACATGCCCTGCGCCGGCTTGATCGAGATGCCGCCGGTGTCGAAGGTGATGCCCTTGCCGACCAGCGCGACCCGCTTGCCGGTGCCACCGCCGGCTGGGGTGTAACTGATCCGCACCAGCCGCGGCGGGGCCTCCGAGCCCTGCCCGACGGCGATGATGCCGCCGTATCCGCCCTCGCGTAGCGCGGCCTCGTCGAGCACCTCGACCGTCAGGCCGGCCTCCCGCGCGGCGGCGCCCACCGCCTCGGCGAAGGCCGGCGGACGCAAATCGTTCGGGGCGGTGTTCACCCAGTCCCGGCTGCGGCGCACCGCGTCGGCCACCGCCTGCGCCCGGGTCACCTCGGCCGTGGCGACCGCGTCGGCCGCGTCCGGCACCGCCACCAGCACCTCCGCCACCGGCTCTCGGCGAGCGGGCTGCGGGCGGGTCTTGTAGCCGGCGAACCGGTAGCCGCCGAGCAGGGCACCCTCGGCGACCGCGCGCAGCGCGGTCGGCGCGTCGGCGTCGTCGGGCAACGGCAGGGCCAGCGCGACCCGGGCCGCGCCGGCCAGGGCCCGGACGGCCGCGCCGGCCGCCCGGCGCAGCGTCTCCGGGGCGGGGGCGGCGCCGGTCGGCTCCGGCCCGAGGCCCACCACGGCGACCACGGGGGCGGTGACCGTGCCGAGCGTGGCGAGTTTGATCACCTCGCCAGGGCCGCCGGTCGCGCCGAGCAGCGCCAGCGTCTCGGTCAGCTTTCCGTCGAAAGCCGCGGCAATGCTCTCCGCGCCAGTGGCCAGCAGCAGGGTGCCAGTGGGGCCACCGGTGGCCCCCGGCTCGCCGGTCTGGCTGTGCACGCCGATGACGATCGCGTCGACGGCGAGTTCGGCGGGGTCGGTGTCGACCAGGCTGAGGGTGGTGCTGGGCGATGTCACTGAAGCTACTCCGGGCGGGCCGGGCCGGCCGCGTCGTCGCGTACCGGCGGTGAAGGTCTCCGGCGGACCGTACCCGCCGCAGACCGGGGCTGTCCCGCCGACGGCTCCGGCGGGTCCCGCCGATGCTAACGAGCCGTTCAGTCCCCGGTAAGTTGCCACCCATGACCGACGTGACCGCCAGCCCCGCCGAGTCCCGGCTGCGACGTTCCCCGCTGCACGACCGGCACACCGCCGCCGGCGCCAAGTTCGCCCCGTTCGGCGGGTGGGAGATGCCGCTGGAGTACGCCGGAGGTGGGGTGCTCAAGGAGCACGCGGCGGTCCGCACCGCGGCCGGTGTCTTCGACGTGTCCCACCTGGGCAAGGCCCGGGTGACGGGGCCGGGCGCGGCGGACTTCGTCAACGCCTGTCTCAGCAACGACCTGGGCCGGATCGGACCGGGCCGGGCGCAGTACACGCTCTGCTGCGACGACGCCGCCGGCGGTGTGGTCGACGACATCATCGCCTACCTGCACGGCGACGACCACGTCTTCCTGGTCCCGAACGCCGCGAACACCGCGGAGGTGGTGCGCCGGCTGCGCGCCGCGGCGCCGTCGTCGGTCACGGTCACCGACGAGCACGAGGCGTACGCGGTCCTCGCGGTGCAGGGCCCGCGCTCGCCGGAACTGCTCGGCGCGCTGGGCCTGCCCACGGAGCACGGGTACATGAGCTTCTCGGGCGGCTCGGTGGCCGGTGCCGAGTTGACCGTGTGCCGCACCGGATACACCGGTGAGCTGGGCTACGAACTGGTCGTGCCGACCGCGTCCGCGGTCGCCGTGTGGGACGCGCTCTTCGCCGCGGGGGAGGCGTACGAGTTGCGCGCCTGCGGCCTGGCCGCGCGGGACACGCTGCGCACCGAGATGGGTTACCCACTGCACGGGCAGGACCTGTCGCTGGACATCACCCCGGTGCAGGCCCGCTCGGGCTGGGCCGTCGGCTGGGACAAGCCTGCCTTCTGGGGTCGGGACGCGCTGCTCGCGGAGAAGGCCGCCGGTCCTCGGCGTACGCTGCGCGGGCTGGCGGCGGTCGAGCGCGCGATCCCGCGCCCCGGCATGGCGGTGTACTCCGGCGACGCCCTGGTCGGCACCATCACCAGCGGCACCTTCAGCCCGACCCGCAAACAGGGCATCGCCCTGGCCCTGATCGACACCGCGCCAGCCCTCGCCGACGGCGCCGAGGTGGAGGTCGACATCCGCGGTCGCCGCACCCCCATGCGCCTGACCCGCCCCCCTTCGTCCGGCCGTCGGTCCGCTGACCAACGTCGATCATGGACCCTGTCGAGCGGTCCGGAGATCGGTCCAGCCGGCCGCGTCGGGACCGCGCCGCACACCGACGGTGAGTCGATCCGACGCGAGACGACCGATGGGAGACGACCGACGGGAGGTTGGCGGCCAGCCGCGAGGTGTCCGTCAGCGGGGTGGGGCGGGGCGTTCGCCGGCGTCCAGGACGGCCTGGGTCCAGCCGCCCTCGATGACGCCGGTTCCGTCGAGAACCGCCCAGTCGACCACGTCGGTCGCCTCCACCACCACCCGGGAGCCGATCCGAACGGTGGGATCGGTGTTCGCGTCGCTGGCGCTCGCCCCCTCGATCCGCTCGGCGGCGTCCCAGGAGGTCACCCCCGCCCACACGTACTCCGGACCGTCGTCGCCGGGCAGCCCGTACTTGACCACGAGCTGCGTCTCCGGCGGGAGCTGTCCGGCGAGGAACCGGGTCCGGATGTCACCCAGCGAGGAACGGGCGGTGGCGACCGCCCGGCTCATCGCGTCGCCGGGGCGGGCGTACCGCACGTCCGGTTGGATGCCGTTGAAGAGGGTGGCGCAGGCGGCGGCGAAGTAGCGGCCGGCGGACCCCGGGTGCCCGGCCGGCGGGCGCAGGCTGAGGAACGAGTCGGCCTCCGGGTCGGTCGCCGGGTCCAGCTCCAGCCGCAGCAGCACCGGTGCCGTCGCCCCGTGCTGTTCCGGGTTGCCGTACGCCACCGCGATGTCGTGGCCGGTGACCGTGGCCAGCACCGGCAGCTGGACGAACGCGGGCACCTCCTCGCCGGCCAGGCCGTCGGTCCAGGTGCGCAGCAGCCGTCTCGCCGTACCGGTCATCACCGCGCCCCACGCCCGGGTCAGCTGGTCGGGAACCGCCTGCGTCTGGAGTTCCAGCAGGCCGAAGCGGCGCAGCCCCTTCGTGGTGAACCACAGCCCGTCGGCGTCCGAGGAATAGGGCACCAGCACCCAGTCGACCAACCGGATCCGCCCCTGCTGGTCCGGCAGCGAGCGCAGCGCGGTAGCTGGATCCAGGAACTGGAGGCCGAAGACGTCGACCACGTCCCCGCCGACAGTGTCGGCCACCGCGGCGGCCACCGCCCGCGCCGCCCACTCGTGCGCCGGCGGCCACCCCGGCCGGTACTCGGCCTGCACCACCACCAGGTGGGTCGCCGCCGCGAGCCGGGCCAGCTGCGCCTGGGTCGCGCCGAACGCGGTCAGCAGGTCGGGGGGCAGCTCGGGGAACTCGCCGATCGGCCGGGTGTCCACGCTCATCAGCGGGCTGTCCAGCATCTGCCCGGCCAGCGCGTGCACCGGCGCGGCCAGCCTTCCGGTGAGCCGCCGCACCGCGGTCTTCGTGCCCACGGCCGGCAGCCCGGCCATCGGCACCAGGTAGGTCGCGCTCAGCGACTCCGGGACCGGTACGGGCAGGAAGTCGTCCGTGATGAGCATGTCGTCCCCCGGGGGTGGCCGCGTCGGTGCTGTCGATCCGAACGCTACCCGCCGGGTCGGGCGGAACTCAGCCGGACAAGATGAGTCCGAGGTAGACCAGTGTGGTGACCACCTCCACGGTCGCGCCGAGCACGTCACCGGTGACGCCGCCGAGGCGGCGTACCAGGTGCCGCAGCAGCCCCACCACGACGGCGAGGGCGGCGGCCACGGCGAGCGGCCCCTGCCACGGGCGGCCCGGCACGGCGGCGACCGCCACCAGCGCGACGACGGCCGCCCCGGCGGCCAGCGCGAGCGGCCCGACGCTTCCGGCGACCAGCGCGCCCAAGCCCTCCGGTCGGGCCGCCGGCACCCCACGCCGGCAGGCCACCGCGACCCCGAGCCGACCCGCGGCGGTCGCGGTCACCACCGCCGCGAGCACGGCCGGCGCCGACCGTCCGACCAGCTCCGCGAGCACCGCCGCCTGCACCAGGAGCACGACCACCAGCGCGACCACCCCGAACGGGCCGACGTCCGGCTTCCTCATGACCTCCAGCGCGGCGGACCCCCGCCGGTACGACCCGAGCGCGTCCACGGTGTCGGCCAGCCCGTCGAGGTGCAGCCCCGGGTGAGTAGCGCGCCCGCGGCGACCGTCACCCCTGCCGCCACCAGCGGCGGCGCGAGCGCGCCCGCGAGCAGCAACACCCCGGCGAGAACGGCCCCGAGCAACGCCCCGACGGCCGGGGCGAGCGCCATCGCGGTGGCCGCCACCGCCCGGTCGATCCGGCCGGGGCGTACCGGCAGCGTGGTGAACGTGGTCACCGCCAGCCGGGTCCCGGCGGCGAGCCGTGACTCAGCCGGCACGCCAGCCGGACGGGTCCAGGGACGCGGACTCCGGCTCGGTGGTGGTCGGCCCCGGACCGGCCGGCTCCGGCTCGCGGAAGTCCGGCTCGCCCGTCTCCGGTTCGCCCGTCTCCGGTTCGCCCGTCTCCGGCTCGGCGGCCTCCGCCGCGCCGCCCCGCGACGGGCGTGCCGGCAACGCGCCGGCCAGCCCCAGCACCGAACGCAGCAGCGGCAACGCCACCAGCGCGTTCGCGCCCTCCCCGAGGTCCAGCCGGAGGTCGAGCAGCGGGGTCAGGCCGAGCACGTCGGCGGCCAGCCGCACCGCCGGGTGCCCGCCGTGGTCGGCCAGCAGACACCAGTGCCGGGCCTGCCCGGCCAGGTCCCGGCTGACCAGGCCGGCGGCCACGCCGACCGGCCCGTCCAGCAGGACCGGCAGCCGCCGCGCGGTCGCGCCGAGCAGCACGCCCGTCGCCACGGCGATGTCGCCGCCGCCGAGCTCGGCCAGGATGTCCGTTGCCCCGCGCGGCGAGCGGCGGCTGCGGTGCAGCGCGTCCCGGACGGCCGCGCAGCGGACCATCCAGGCGGGGTCGTCGTACTCACCCGAGTCGGTGACGACCCGGCCGAGCACGGTGGGCGGCTCGGCGCCGGCCGTGGCGGCCAGCACCGCCGCGGCGGCCGTCTCGGAGCCGGCGCCGCACGCGCCCAGCACCAGCAGCCGGACGCCGGCGTCGGCAGCCTGCTCGGCGAGCCGCCAGCCCTGTCGCAGCGCCGACTCCACCTGGTCCAGGGGCAGCGCCGGCTCGGCCTCGATCGGGCCGGCCGGCGGCGCGTCGATCACCTGGAGGCTGGCACCGGCCTCGGCGGCGAGCCGGGCCAGCGGACCTTGGCCGGCGCGGGCCTGGCGGGCACGGTGGGCGGATTCGCCAGGTGTCGTGCCGGCGGCGGCACCGCCCGCATGGTCGCCGTACACCAGCAGCACGCGCACCGAATCCCAGGGCGCGGGCGTCGGGGTGCCCTGGGTGGCGGCGGCGAACGCGACCACCCGGTCGAGTGCGCCGAACCCGGCGCCGGGAACGTCCAGGATGGCGAGCCGGTCCACGGCCTGCGGGCCCGCGTGCTCGTCGGGCATGGGCAGTTCCATGCCGGGCTGGATCACCAGGCCGGTGGTGACCATCGGTAGCGCCATCGTCGGCGTCGACCACGGGGTGCCGCCGTCGCCCGCCGGGTCGTCCGACGGGGGTGGGACGGTCGCCGGGGGCGAGACGGCCGGCGTCAGCACCGCGGGCAGCGGCTCCGGCTGCTCCGTCGGCACCGGGGAGGCCATCCGCGGCGCGGGGGCCGGCGGCACGTCGGTCACCCCGACCGGGGCTCCGGCTGCTCCGTCGGCACCGGGGAGGCCATCCGCGGCGACCCCCGTCGTCGCGACGACGGCCGGCGGCGCGGCGGGCTTGAGCCAGGCCGGTTGGCCGGCGACCACCAGGACGACCGCGTCGCAGGCGTCGGCGACCGCGCGGTTCGCCGCCCCGAGCGCGTCGGTGAAGGCCCGGCCGAGGGCGGTGGTCGGTACCAGGGTGAGCCCGACCTCGGGACTGACCAGCACCAGCCGGGCCGCGCAGGAACGCACCGCCGCAGCCAACTCCGCGATGGTGGCGGTGTCGTCGGCCGGCTGGTGGGCCGGGTCGAGCAGAACCGTCACCCAGCCACCCAGGTCGTCGACGAGCAGCGTCTCGTACGGTTGCGCGGCGGCGATCGCCTCCGCCAGCCGGCGTGGGTCGGTCGCCGTCTCCTCGGTGGTCCAGGTCTCCGGGCGGCGGTCCCGGTGCGCGGTCAACCGGGCCGCCCACTCCTCGTCGTCGGTGTTGTCGGCGGCGGTGGCCAGGTAACGGACCGTGGGCGTGTCGGCTACCAGGGACTCGGCGAACTCGGATTTGCCGGACCGGATACCGCCGAGCACCAGGACCGTGTTCCACCCGTCAACGGACATGCCCGTACCTTAAGGCGCCCCGGCGTCCCGGCGCCCCCCGGCCCGCGTCTGCGCCTGGCGGCTGACCCAGACCATGCCCATGCCGCCGGCCGCCACCCGCTCGGTCGACCGGTACCGGGTCGCTGAGCACACCTCAGGTCAACACCGGATCACGGTACCGCCGGTGGCAGCGGATCGATCAAGCGCACACCCGAGGCGCGGTCGTTCTCCGGTGGGCCGACTACGCTGGCGGGAGATCAGCGGCGAGGGGAGACGCGCACATGGCGTGGAGCTGGCGGTACGAGGGCGCGAACGGCGAGCCGGCGCCGGGGCCGGGGGAGTCGTTCGGCAGCCAGGCGGACGCCGAATCCTGGATCGGCCAGACCTGGCGGGATCTCGCGGCGTCCGGCGTTGCCTCGGTCGTGCTCAACGAGGACGACCGCGTGGAGTACCGGATGAGCCTGCTGCCCCCGGCGCAGTGATGGCCGGCGACCGCTCGGGAGGTGAGCCGCTGCTGCTCGGCGTGCCCCGGGCGGCGTTTCAGCCCAGCCCGGTCTTCCTCGGGCTGGTGGGGCTCTTCGTCACCAGTGGGGTGCTGACCTGGCGCGGGTTCGGCAACGTCCGGTTCGACGTGTTCCTCTTCGTCGTCTCGGGCTGGTTGGTCTCGCTCTGCCTGCACGAGTACGCGCACGCCCTCGTCGCGTTCCGGGCCGGCGACCGCGGTGTCGCCCACCAGGGTTACCTGACGCTCAACCCGTTGAAGTACAGCCACCCGCTGCTGTCCGTCGCGCTGCCGGTACTGGTGGTGCTGCTCGGCGGCATCGGTTTGCCCGGCGGCGCGGTCTGGGTGGACCGGCACGCCATTCCCGGGCGGCTGCGGCACACCCTGGTCAGTCTCGCCGGGCCGGCCACCAACGTGGTGTTCACGCTGGTGTTGGTGGCCGCGCTCCGCCTCGGTGTACCCGGCGGGGGACCGGTCGAGTTCTGGGCCGCCGTGGCGCTGCTCGCCTTTCTCCAGCTCACCGCGAGCCTGCTCAACCTGCTCCCGGTGCCCGGCCTGGACGGCGGCAACATGATCCAGCCGTGGCTGAGCCCCCCGTACCGGCGGATGTACGACCTCTTCGCGCCGTACGGCTTCCTCCTGCTCTTCGCTCTGCTGTGGAATCCGGCCATCGGCGGTTGGTTCTTCGGCGTGGTCTTCGCCACCGGCGACGTGCTCGGCCTGCCGCCGGGGCTGTACGCCCTCGGGCTGGACCTGATCCGCTTCTGGCGGGGCTGACGTCGGCCCGCCCGGCCCGGCGCGCTGCGTACGGTGCCCGGCTGTGGTGGCCGGCGCGTCCCGCGCCGGCCACCACGGGACGGTCACGGACGCTGCGTCGGGGACTCCGTACGGGCCGGGTCGCGCTCGGTGACCGGCTCGACGATCTTGTCGATCTCCTTGAGCAGGGCGGCGTCGAGCTTCACGCCGGCCGCCCTGACGTTGTCGTGCACCTGCTCGGGGCGGGACGCGCCGATGATCGCCGAGGAGACGTTCGGGTTCTGCAACACCCACGCCAGGGCGAGCTGGGCCATGCTGAGCCCGGCCTGATCGGCGAGGGGCCTGAGCCGCTGCACCCGGGTCAGCACGTCGTCGGTCAGCCACTTCGCGATGAAGCCCGCGCCGGACTTCTCGTCCGTGGCGCGGGACCCGGCCGGCGGCGGCTGGCCCGGCTGGTACTTGCCGGACAGCACGCCCTGCGCCATCGGGGACCAGACGATCTGCCCGATGCCCAGTTCCTCGCTGGTCGGCACCACCTCGCTCTCGATGACCCGCCAGAGCATCGAGTACTGCGGCTGGTTGGAGATCAGCGGGATCCGTAGCTCGCGGGCGAGCTTGTGCGCCTCGCGTAGCTGCGACGCCTTCCACTCCGAGACGCCGATGTAGAGCGCCTTGCCGGAGTGGACGACGTCGGCGAACGCCTCCATCGTCTCCTCCAGCGGCGTGCTGTAGTCGTATCGGTGGGCCTGGTAGAGGTCGACGTAGTCGGTGCGCAGCCGGCGCAGCGAGCCGTTGATCGCCTCCATGATGTGCTTGCGGGACAGGCTACGGTCGTTACGACCCGGTCCGGTCGCCCAGTACACCTTGGTGAACAGCTCGATACCCTCGCGCCGCACGTTCCGCAACGCTCGGCCGAGGACGTCCTCGGCGCGGGTGCCGGCGTACACGTCGGCGGTGTCGAAGGTGGTGATGCCGGCGTCCAGGGCCGCCTGGACGCAGGCGAACGCCGCCTCCTCCTCGACCTGCGACCCGTGGGTGATCCAGTTGCCGTACGCGATCTCGCTGACCATCAGGCCGGAGCGGCCCAGGTGTCGGAATTCCATTCCCCGACCCTAGCCCGCGCTCCCCGTCCGGTCGGGGCGCGGTGGCTTCCCGGCCGGGGCGGACCGGGAACGGAGACGGCCGCCCGGGCGACCGCCGGGCCGCGGTCCCGGTCAGAGTACGGGCATGGTGTCGGTGAGCAGTCGGTCGATCTCGGCGAGTACGTCGTCGCGGTCGCGGTGCACCGGGTCGATCAGCGGTTCGCCCCGCCGGTCCAGCGCGCCCCAGCGACCGGTGCTCACGGCGACCAAGAACGCGACGGGGTGGATGGCCAGCGCTGGATGGACCGGTGGTACGACCATCCGCCCGGTCCGGTCCACCACGCCGTACCGGCCCGCCACGTCCATGACGGCCAGTCCCTCGTCGGTGAAGCCGTCGATGTGCCGGCCGTTGGCCAGCGTGGTGGCGAACCCGTGGTAGCGAGTCGGCACCACCAGCCGTCCGGTGCGGTCGACCGCGCCCCAGCCCTCACGGCGAACCGCGGCGACACCGCGCCGGAACGGGCGTGTCTCGGCGAAGCCAGGTGACACGGCCACCCCGCCGTTCTGGTCGACCGCCTGCCAGCCGCCGGGCTCGCCGTGCGACACCCACGCCAGCCCGTCGGAGAACGGGCGGACGGCCGGCCAGGACGGTTCCAGCACGGTGGCGCCGGCGAGGTCGATAAGGGACCACCGGTCCGTCGTCGGTCGGCGTACCCAGGCCACGCCCTCATGGAAAGGTTGCGCCTGCGCGTACTCCGCCGCGATCACCAGGTCGCCGCCGGGGTCGGCGAAACCCCAGCGTTCGCCGTCGCGCGCGGGCACCGGCGGGCGGTCTGGCTCCAGCAGCTCCGTCCGGCTGCGCGGGTACGGCCCGAAGCCGGCCGCCGCGGCCCGTTCGGCGACCGCGTCCAGGCTCGTCCGGACTCGGGTCAGCAGATCGGGGTCGGCGGCCCCGCGCAGGTTCAGCGCACGCTCGAACTCGACGCACGCCTCCATCAGCCGGCCCTGGTCGAAGCAGCACCGGCCGGCGTGCTCGTGCAGCGCCGCCCGCAGCCGGTCGGGCAGCTCCGGTGAGTTCGCCTCGGCGAAGAGCCGGTCGGCCTCGGCGTACTCACCCCGCCAGCGCAGCACGTGCGCCAGCCGGGCCTGGGCCAGGGCGGTCCGCCGCAACTCTGCGGTCGCCTCCGCGTAGGTCAGCGCGAGGCGACCGTCGGCGAGCGCGTCGTCCAGGTCGCCGACGATCCGCGAGACCACCGCCCGAAGGCTGAGCAGGCGGGCCCGCGACTTGTTGTCGACGGCTTTGCCGAGCTTCTCGGTGAGACGGTGCCGGATCGTGCGGAACCGCGCGGGATCGGCGACGCTCTCCCGCAGCGTCACCGGGTCCAGCTCCCAGCGGTAGCTCGCGAGGACCTGTTCGGGATCGCCCTGCTCCCCGCGCGGTACGTCGGGGCCGGCGGTGGTCGCCGGATCGGGAAGGCCGTCGGCTCCGTCGGCAGCCGGTTCCTGTCCGGGTCGTGTCACCTCGACGTCGCCCGTGGCAGGGGGCGGTGTCGGCTCGGTGCCCGGAGCGGTCACGTCGTCGGTCGTCGTGATCGGGGGCGTGGTCGGCGTCGCCGAGCGGGTGCCCGACTGCTCCGGGGGCGCGGAGACCGGCGTGACCGGCGCGTGGGCCTCGGTGGCCGTCGGCCCCGACTGCTCCGGGGGCGCGGAGACCGGTCGAACCGTCGGGGCGGCCGGTGCCGGGTCCGTGGGTGCCGCCGCAGCGGACTCGGCTGGGGAGACCGGTGTCGGGACGGGTGCGGCCGGTGGCGCCGAGACCGGTGTGCCCGGCCGGACGTCATCCCGGTCAGGCGGCGCGGAGACCGGCCGGATCGGGGGCGGCTCCGGTTCGGCGGTCGGGGCGCCTACTGGGCGGGTGGCCGTCGGCGCCGCCGGCGGGGAGGCCGTCGGTGCCTCGCTCGCGGCCCGGTGCGGTGGAGTTGTCGGCGCGGGGACCGGGTCCGCCAGCTGCGGAGCGGGTGCGGGCTCGACGGCGAACGTCGGGGCGGGCAGGCGTTCGGCCGCCGGCGCCGGATCCGGTGCGCCGGGTCGGACCGGTGGCGGCTCGTCGGCGGCACGGTCGCTGTCAGCCGGTGTGGACGGCTCGGCCGGGCCGGTGCCGGGAGGCGGCGGCTCCACTGTGCCCGGCCCGGGATCCGGCTCGGATGCGGTGGCCCCGGCAGGCGGGGTCGGAGCCGGGTCGGCGGGCCGTGCCGTCGCCCCGAACCAGGCGCCCGGGTCGACCTGGGTCGATGTCTGCGTGGGTGGCGTGACGCTGGGCTGGTCCGCGGGCGGTGGTGGGACGTACCGGCGTGGGTTCCAGGGCGCGATCGCCGGTTCCGTGCGCGGGGCGGTGTCGGGCGTGGTGAGCCGGTCGGCTGCCGGCGTGTCCTCGGGGGAACCGGGACGCGCCGGCGACACCGGCGCGGCGGGCGTCGTGAGATCGTGGCGCGGTGTGGGGGACACCGGCGGTCGTTCCGGCCCGTTGGTGGGCGGGAACGGAAGGTCCGACAGCCGCTGGTCGCGCCCGCCGGGGTCAGCCGCCGGCGAGACGGGACGGTCGGCCCGGCGGTCGTGGCGTGCCGCTACCGGCGCCGGCGGCACCGGCCGCGCCGACGGCGGGACCTGCGCGCCGGGGGACATGGGCCGACCGGGAACCTCCGGAACGGGGTGAGTCGGGGGCGGTGGGGCGGGTGCGCCGGGACCGGGGAACACGGAGCGGTCGGGCGGGTCGGACACCGACCGCTCAGGCGCTGGGTACGGCGGGAAGGACGCCGGTGCGCCGGCGGGGCGGTGTCCGTTGGCGGGCCGTACCTCGTCGAACCGGGCTGGCCGACCCTCGTGGCGCGGCCGGTCCACGGGCGCGGGGTGCGGCTGGTGCTCCGGGCGGGGTTCGCCGTGCCCGGGGGCGTCGCGGTCGAGGCCGGGGCGGAGCGGGCCGGTCGGCGGCCAGGGCAGCCCGCGGTCGGGTCGCCGCTCGGCACGGTGCCGGTCCGCCGGACCGTCCCGGCCGGGCTCGCCTGCGCGGTGGAGGTCCGGATCCCGGCGACCGGTTGGGCGGCCCGGCTCTGCGGGGCGGCGCTGCGGATAAGTTCCCGCGTGCGCCGTCGCCTCGCGTCCGCCTCGCGAATCGTCCGGCTCCGGGCGACCTCCGTCCCGGAGCGGCTGCCCTCCGGGTGCCCGGTCGGGGTGCGGCCGGCGATCGGCGTGGTGGTACCGCGGCCCGTCGTCGGGGTGGCCCCACGGCCCGTCGGCAACGGCGGCCCGCCGTCGGCGGGCCGATCGGCGTGGCCCCGAGGCACGGTCCCAGGAACGGTCCCCCCCACGGTCGCGGGCAGCATCGACGTCGCGGTCACGGAGATCGTCCACGCCCCGCTCGCGCAGCTCGCCGTCGCGGCGGTCCGGGAACTCCGCGGCGGGCTGGCTCTCGTCCTCGGTCCCCGAACGCCGCCGCGGGTAGCGCGGCCGGCGCGGCTGTGGGCCGGCCCAGCGTCCGGCGTCGGGGTGCGCGTGCCTCCTGGAATGATCCTCCTCGGGTTCCGCCAGCCAGCCGGGTTCCACCTGGCCGGCGGGGGAGACGGGTCGGCCCGGCTCGTGCCGGGGGCGCCGGTCGTCGTGGCGGCCAGGGGCCTCGTAGCGGCCCCGGCCCGAGCGGTCGGGTCGGGGGCCGTCGCTCCGCCCGGGCTCACCGCCGGACCGGCCGTTGCGCGGTTCCGGCCGGTGGCCCCACGGCTGATCGTCCGCCCGGATCGGGTCGCCGGGCGGGCGACGGTACACCTCGCCGGCGGAGCGCCGGTCGTCGTGGTAACCGCGCCGGCCATCCGGTTCGTCGTCCCAGGAGCGGCCGAGGTACGTCCCGTCGGGACGCGTGGGTGCGAGCGGCGGCACCTCCGCTCGCCCGACCGCGGCGGCCCGGCCACGCGGAGCGGGTGGCGGGGAGTGCCCGATGCCGATGTCACCGGGGTAGCGCTGGCCGGGGAACTGGGGGTGCCACTCGGTGGTCGGCTCGACCACCCAGGACGGCTCGGCGGGGTCGTGCCACCGGTCGACGTAGCCGCGACTCATCCGTACGACCCGTCGCCGGTGCGCGCGACGGCGGGGAGCTGCCCCGCCCGGACGGGCATGCCGGACCGGCCGGCTCGCGTCCGCTCGCTCACGGCCGCGCCCCGGTGGCCGGCTCGCGTCCGCTCGCTCACGGCCGCGCCCCGGTGGCCGGCTCGCGTCCGCTCGCTCACGGCGATTGTCACCTCGTTGCACATTGTCACGCTCGGTGCCCCGCCGGCAGGCAATGTACCCCGTTCCGGTAGGGCGTAGCTGCGGAAGGAGGGTAGCGGCGTGGGCTCGGTCACCGCCACTGTGGCACCGCCCCGGGCCCCAAACGTTATCCCATGGTTCCGGACATTTAAGGCTATAACCGGATCGGGCTGCCGACGTTACGCCACCGACCGACAGGCTTTGGTCGCTGCGCTGGTCACCAGCGTGCTCCGCCTCGACGTGCGGCTGGCCCCGCGGTGGACCACCGTGCCGCGCCCCGCGGTGTCCGTGCTCGCCGCCGTGGCGCTCTGTGTCGGGTGCCGCTTCCTGGTCAACGCGACGTCCCTGGCCGCACACGCCCGAGGCGTCAGGAATCTCTGGACGCCCTGCTCCGGGACGCGAGCCGGGCGGCGTCAGGCCTGGGAGCCCGCCGTCACCGGGACCGCGGCGGTGTTCGACGCCGGCGCGTCGGAGCGGGAACCGTCGGCGGTCCGGCCGACCAGGGAGGCCACGACGGGCGGTCCCGCCCGGGCGCGGCGAGGGACCGCCCGTCGAGGGTCAGACCGGGTCGCCGATGTTGACGCGCGGCTGGGGAGCCCGCATCCGGCGGAAGGTGATCGAGCGCATGATCGCGTAAAGGTAGAGCGACCCCATCCGCTGACCGGTGTCCGGGAAGCGTTCCCGGACCAGCTTCCTGATCTTCCGCGAGATCAGGATCGAGTCGACGATCACGCCGAACGCGAGCGCGGCCCAGACGATGTTGGATGCCAGCTGGATCACCGGGGGCATCGCCTGGTTCGAGCCGATCAGCACGACCAGCGCGCCGCCGAAGAACCATGTCCCGACCGTACGCCGGGAGTCGACCACGTTGCGGGCGAGCAGCCGCTCCGGCCCCCGGTCGCGGGGGCCGCCCTCGCGCCGGAACTCCGTCGCCGCATCGGCGCGCAGCTGGCGCCGCCGCTCCCGCTGCTCCTCCTTGGTCAGCGGCTTGGTCGCCGCCGGGGGCCGCCGGCCGCCGCCGGGGCGTTTCGGCGTCTCGCGTCCCTTGCCGGGCGTGTAGCTCCGGGAGCGGGCGGCGATCTCCTCCTCGGGCGCCGCCGGGTTGGCGGACTCCTCGACGAGGTCGGTGGACTTACGGCGAAACAGCGACAGCACGCGGCAAGGGTAGCCACATCATGGCGCCCGGTGCACATCGTGGGTGCCCCGGGCGCGGGTGAGGCTGCTTACCGGCGCTCGTTACGGGCGCTCGACGTGCGCGCCGAGGTCGGCGAGCTTGGCCTCGAAGTCCTCGTAGCCGCGATCGATCAGGTCGACGCCGTACACCCGGGAGGTGCCCTCGGCGGCGAGCGCGGCGATCAGGTGGCTGAACCCGGCCCGCAGGTCGGGGATGACCAGGTCGGCGGCGTGTAGTTTGCTGGGCCCGGCGATGACCGCCGAGTGCTTGAAGTTGCGCCGGCCGAAGCGACAGGGGGTGCCGCCGAGGCAGTCCCGGTAGACCTGGATGTTGGCACCCATCGAGTTGAGTGCCTCGGTGTAGCCGAGCCGCTGCTCGTACACCGTCTCGTGGACGATCGACAGGCCCCGCGCCTGGGTCAGCGCCACCACGAGTGGCTGCTGCCAGTCGGTCATGAAGCCGGGGTGCACGTCGGTCTCCAGCGCGACCGACTTCAGCTCGCCGCCCGGGTGCCAGAACCGGATGCCGCCCTCCTGCCCGGGGTCGCCCAGCCGTGGCGGCCGCACGTCGGTGACCTCGTACTCGCCGCCGACCGAGCGGAAGATGTTGAGGAAGGTCATCATGTCGGCCTGCTGGGCGCCGAGCACCTCGACGTGGCCGCGGGTCGCCAGGGCGGCCGCCGCCCAGCTCGCCGCCTCGATCCGGTCGGGGATGGGCCGGTGCGAATACCCGTGCAGCTTCGGCACGCCCTGGATCTCGATCACCCGGTCGGTGTGCACCTTGATGATCGCGCCCATCTTCTGCAGCACGCAGATCAGGTCGATGATCTCCGGCTCGACCGCCGCGTTGCGCAGCTCGGTGACCCCTTCGGCGAGCACGGCGGTGAGAAGCACCTGCTCGGTGGCACCGACGCTCGGGTACGGCAGGGCGAACTTGGTGCCGTGCAGACCGTTCGGCGCCGACAGGTGCAGACCCTCCGGCCGCTTGTCGACGGTGGCGCCGAACTCCCGCAGCGCCTGCAGGTGGAAGTCGATCGGGCGGGGGCCGATGTGGCAGCCACCCAGGTCCGGGATGAACGCGTGCCCCAGCCGGTGCAGCAGTGGCCCGCAGAGCAGGATCGGGATCCGACTGGAGCCGGCGTGCACGTTGATCTGGTCGGTGCTGGCGCTCTCCACGTTGGCGGGGTCGAAGACCAACCCGCCGTCCTCGTCGCCGTCGGTGACCTTGACCCCGTGCAGGCCGAGCAGCCCGCGGACCACCTCGACGTCCCGGATCTTCGGCACGTCGTACAGCCGGCTCGGGCTGTCGCCGAGCAGGGCGGCGACCATCGCCTTGGAGACCAGGTTCTTCGCGCCGCGCACGCGGATCCGCCCTTCCAGCGGAGTGCCTCCGTGTACGACCAGGACGTCGTCGGTCAACGCAACCTCCAGCGCGTCGGGTGGTGCCGTGTGTCGTTGATGGGGCGGATGCCCCGCGACCCGCTGCGGCGGCGGCCGCAACGGGTGTCCCCGTGCGTCGTTGCCCCGGCAGCATAGCCCTCTGTGACGAGATTGGATCGGTCACATCACCCGCAGGGGAATCTATCGGTGATCTGGCACTTTTCCGTACCAAGGGAGTTACGGACAGTGCTCAGCTCGCGTTCGGCGGCGGGGCGTCCGCTCCGGGGAGGGCAAGCATCTGGTCCAGCGCCACCCGCGCGTGGTGCGCGGTGCCCGGGTCGACCGTGATCTGGTTGACCACCCGGCCGGCGACCAGTTCCTCCAGCGCCCACACCAGGTGGGGCAGGTCGATCCGGTTCATCGTCGAGCAGTAGCAGACCGCTTTGTCCAGGAACATGATCTGCTTGTCCGGGTTCGCCAGCGCGAGCCGGCGGACCAGGTTCAGCTCGGTTCCGACCGCCCACGCCGAACCGGCCGGAGCGGCCTCGATCGTCCGGATGATGTACTCGGTCGACCCGACGAAGTCGGCGGCCCTCACCACCTCGTGCCGGCACTCCGGGTGCACCAGTACGTTGACGTCCGGCACCCGCTCCCGGACGTCGTCGACGCTGTCGAGGGTGAACCGGCCGTGCACCGAACAGTGTCCCCGCCACAGGATCATCTTCGCGTCGCGCAGCTGGTCCGGGTTGAGCCCGCCGCCCGGCTTGTGCGGGTCGTAGGTGACGCAGTCGTCCAGTGAGAAACCCATCTCCAGCACGGCGGTGTTCCGGCCCAGGTGCTGGTCGGGCAGGAAGAGCACCTTCTCACCCTGCTGGTACGCCCATTCGAGGGCTCGCTTCGCGTTCGACGAGGTGCAGACCACGCCGCCGGTGCGCCCGACGAAACCCTTGATGTCCGCCGAGGAGTTCATGTACGTCACCGGGACGGTCTGCTCCGCGATGCCCAGCTCGGTGAGCGTGTCCCAGGCCGTTTCGACCTGCGACAGCACCGCCATGTCCGCCATCGAGCAACCGGCGGCCAGGTCGGGCAGGATCACCCGCTGCGCGTCCGAGGTGAGGATGTCGGCGCTCTCGGCCATGAAGTGCACGCCGCAGAAGACGATGTACTCCGCCGCCGGCCGCGCCGCGGCCTCCCGGGCCAGCTTGAACGAGTCGCCCGTCACGTCGGCGAACCGGATCACCTCGTCGCGCTGGTAGTGGTGGCCCAGCACGAACACCTTGCTGCCCAGCTTCGCCTTCGCCGCCGCCGCCCGGGCCACCAGGTCCGGGTCGCTCGGTGCCGGCAGGTCACCCGGACACTCCACGCCCCGCTCGGTGGCGGGGTCGCTGCCCCGGCCGAGCAGGAGCAGCGCGGTGGCGGTGTTGGAAGGTTCAACCCAGGTCGACGTCACGCACCCCATGGTTCCACAGCGCGGGCGCGCCGCCGCCTCCGCTGGTGTGTGCTGCCACACTGCACGACATGCGCGTGCTGCTCTGCCCCGACAAGTTCGGCGGCAGCCTGTCCGCCCCGGACGTGGCCGCCGCCGTGGCGGACGGCTGGCGGGAGGTGGCCGGCGGTGACGACCTGCTCGTGCGGCCGCTCGCCGACGGCGGGCCCGGGTTCCTGGACGTGCTCGCCGACGCGCTGGACGCCCGTCGGGTGCCGGTGCCGACCGTCGACCCGTACGGTCGGCCGGTGACCGCTGAGATCCTGATCACTGCGGACGGCTCCGGCTACCTGGAGAGCGCCCAGGCGTGCGGTCTGCATCTGCTCACCCTCGCCGAGCGCGACCCGAAGAGCACCACCTCGTACGGGCTGGGGCTGCTGGTCGCCGCCGCCGTGGAGCAGGGCGCGCGCCAGGTGGTGATCGGGCTCGGCGGCTCGGCCACCAACGACGCGGGTGCCGGCATGCTCACCGCGCTCGGCGTCACGCCACTGGACGAGGCCGGTCGGGCCCTGCCGTACGGGGGCGCGGCGCTGGCCGCCGTCACCGCGCTGGACGGCGCACCCCGGCTGCGTGACGTCCGTTTGGTGGCCGCCACCGACGTGGACAACCCACTGCTCGGGCTGCACGGGGCCAGTAACGTCTTCGGGCCGCAGAAGGGCGCCGACCGGGTTGACGTGCTGCTGCTGGACGCCGCGCTGGAGCGCTTCGCCGGGGTCCTGGAACGGGACCTGCCCGGTTGCCCGACCGGGCTGGGCGCGCTGCCCGGCGGCGGGGCGGCGGGCGGCCTGGGCGCGGCCGTGCTGGCCCTCGGCGGCCGGTGCGAGTCCGGTATCGGCCTGGTCTCCCGCGCCGTCCGGCTGGACGCCGCGCTGGACACCGTCGACCTGGTGATCACCGGTGAGGGATCGTTCGACCACCAGTCGCTGCGCGGCAAGGTCGTCACCGGGGTGGCCGGCGCCGCCCGCGACCGGGGGGTACCCTGCGTGCTGCTTGCGGGACGGGTGAGTACCGGCCGCCGGGAGGCCGCCGTGGCCGGCGTCACCGAGGCGTACAGCCTGGTGGAGTACTTCGGCGGGGAGGAACGCGGCGGGGTCGAGGCGGCGCTGGGGCGGCCGGTCGAGGGGCTGCGGGCGTTGGGTGCCCGGCTGGCCCGGCAGTGGAGTCGCTGACGCCCGTGGGCCGCACGCCCGGCTGGTCCGGGCGGGGCCCGTACCCGGATGTGTGCGGCCCGGGCGATGGCACAACCTGCGGCGACGGTCACGCCACGCGGGCCGTGGCGGCGCGGGCGGCGTACGATCGGAGCTGGACCACACCGGGAATACTGAGCGACGCGGCGCGTTGGTCAGTGCGTCCGGACCGATACCGCGCAGGGAGATTTCCACGTGACCACGCCAGCGCAGACCGAGTCGACCGAGGCCAAGGCCCCCACGACCGTCATCCTCACCGACGTCGCGGCGCAGAAGGTCAAGGCTCTGATCGAGCAGGAGGGCCGTGACGACCTGCGGCTCCGCGTCGCGGTGCAGCCGGGCGGCTGTTCCGGCCTGCGGTACCAGCTCTTCTTCGACGAGCGGTCGCTCGACGGCGACATCGTCACCGACTTCGACGGCGTCGAGGTCGTCGTCGACCGGATGAGCGGCCCCTACCTGGCCGGCGCCACCATCGACTTCGCCGACCGGATCGACGCCCAGGGCTTCACGATCGACAACCCGAACGCGGGCAACTCCTGCGCCTGCGGCGACTCGTTCAGCTGAGCCTTCCCGCCGGCGGGGCCGCCGCCTCCACGACGGAGGGGGCGGCCCCGCCGGCGCGTGTCCGCCGGTTGTGCGAGAGGTGGCGGCTGTCCGACCGACCGGTCGCTGCGCGGTGGCCGGAGCGGTAGGCTGACCGCGCCCCGCTCCCGACCCCCGAGGGGTTGCCATGAAGATCGCCGTAACCGGCTCGATCGCCACCGACCATCTGATGAGCTTCCCCGGCCGGTTCGCCGACCAGTTCATCGCCGACCAGCTACACAAGGTGTCGCTCTCCTTCCTGGTGGACGACCTCGTGCTGCGTCGTGGCGGGGTGGCCGCCAACATCGCCTTCGGCATGGGGCAGCTCGGTCTGCGCCCGGTCCTGGTCGGCGCGGTTGGCGCCGACTTCGCCGACTATCGCTCCTGGTTGGAGCGGCACGGCGTGGACTGCGACTCGGTGCATGTCAGCGAGGTCGCGCACACCGCCCGGTTCGTCTGCACCACGGACACCGAGATGTGCCAGATCGCGTCCTTCTACGCCGGCGCGATGAGCGAGGCGCGCAACATCGAGTTGGAGCCGGTCGTCCGCCGGCTGAACGGGCTCGACCTGGTGCTGGTCGGCGCCAACGACCCCGAGGCGATGCTGCGGCACTCCGCCGAGTGCCGGGAACGGGGGTACGCCTTCGCGGCCGACCCCTCCCAGCAGCTCGCCCGGATGCCCGGCGAGGACGTCGTCGCGCTGATCGACGGCGCCGAGTACCTGATGACCAACGACTACGAGAAGTCGCTGCTGCAGAGCAAGGCCGGCCTCAGCGACGGGCAGTTGCTCGACATGGTGAAGGTGCGGGTCACCACGCTCGGCAAGCACGGTGTGGAAATCGTCGGCCACGACATCGACCCGATCCACGTGCCGATCGCCCGGGAGGCTCGCGCGGTCGACCCCACCGGTGTCGGCGACGGCTTCCGGGCCGGCTTCTTCACCGCCCGCTCCTGGGGCCTCGGGCTGGAGCGGGCCGCCCAGGTTGGGTCACTGCTGGCCACGCTGGTGCTGGAGACCATCGGTACGCAGGAGTACCAGGTCGGCCGGGACCTGTTCGTCAAGCGCCTCGCCGAGTCGTACGGCGACGCGGCCGCTGAGGACGTCAGAGCGCACCTGCTGCCATGAGCCGCGTGCTGGTCGCGTTCGCGGGGCGACCCGCGGTGGCGACGAGGACCGGGCGGTCCGGGCGGGCGCGGCTCTTCGGGCGCCCGGGCTGCCGGGCGATCCGTTCGAGCGGGCGCTGACCCGGCAGGGCCTGGTCGGCTTCCCCGCCGGGGTGGCCGCGGGGCGGCCGGTCCTGCCGACGTGACGGCACTCTGCGGCTTGTCTCGCGGATACCGGGGCAGAAACTGCAAGATCGCGGTAGCGCGGGGTCAGTGTCGGCGGCGGACGTCGTAGGCGGGGCCGTCCGGGCCCGGGATGCTGCCGACGAACTCCTGGCCCCGCATCCGGCACCAGGCCGGAATGTCGACCGCCGCCGCCGGATCGTCCGCGAGCACCCGGACCACCGTGCCGACCGGGAGTTCGGGCAGCCGCCGCGCCACCGTGATCACCGGCAGCGGGCAGCGTTGCCCGCGGCAGTCGAGCACCTGTTCCGGCATCGTCACAGCCCCACGACTCCCGCGTCGGCGCGTAGCCCCGCCACGATCCCCGGCAGCTCAGCGAGGAACCGCTCCACATCCGCCTCGGTCGTCTCCCGGTGCAGCGAGATCCGCACGTTGCCGTGCGACAGCACCCCCATCGCCTCCAGCACATGGGACGGGCGCAGCGTCGACGACGTGCAGGAGGATCCGGACGAGACGGCGAAGCCCCGCCGGTCCAGCGCGTGCAACAACGCCTCGCCGTCAACGTACAGGCAGGAGAACGTCACCAGGTGGGGAAGCCGGCGTTCGGGATCACCCACCACCTCCACGTCCGGCACCTCGGCCGCCACCCGCGCCCGGATCCGGTCGACCAGCGGCGCGAGCCGGGCCGCCTCCGCCGCCGCGTCGGTCGCCGCCGCACGGAGGCTCGCCGCCGCCGCCACGACCCCCGGCAGGTTCACCGCCCCCGGGGTGCGCCCGGACTCGCGGTCGTCCGCCGGCCAGGGCGACACCCAGCGGGTGCCCTTGCGGACGACCAGCAGCCCGACGCCGGGCGGCCCGCCCCACTTGTGGGCGCTAGCGGTGAGCACCGACCAGCCCGCGGGCACCGGTGCACGGCCCACCACCTGAGCTGCGTCGACGGCGAGCGGAACCCCGGCGTCGGCACAGGCGGCGGCGGCCTCGGCCACCGGTTGCACCGTGCCGACCTCGTGGCTCGCCGCGATCAGCACGGCGAGCGCCACCCCGGGCGCGTGGACCGCCTCCGACCAGGCGTCGAGGTCGATCCGGCCGAGCCGGTCCACCGGCACCGGCGTCGTCGTACCACCACCGGCCGCGTGCTTCTCGGCCGCGTGCAGCACCGCCGAGTGCTCGATGACGGAGTGCACCAGGCCGGCCCCGACGCGGCGTCGGCCGGTGAGGCCGCCGAGCACGGCGGCGTGCACGGCGGTCGTACCGCTGGGGGTGAAGGAGAGCTCATCCGGCCGGACACCGAGCGTGGCCGCGGTCGCCTCCCGAGCGGCGTCGAGGAGCAGGCGCGCGCGGCGCGCCTGGGTGTACAACCGGGCAGGATCGGCCCAACCGTCGTCGAGCGCGGCCAGCAGCGCCTGCCGGGCGACCGGGTGCAGTGGCGCGGCGGTCGCCGCGTCCAGGTAGACCGGGGACGCGCTCACGGCGACACCGTTGTTCGCGGCTGCGGGGCTCGCGACCCCGGCTCGCTCCTCGCGCTCACGGCGCTACCTGTTGTTTGCGGCTGCGGGGCTCGCGACCCCGGCTCGCTCCTCGCGCTCACGGAAGGCCACGCTATCGCGTCGCCGGGCTCGCGACCTCCCCGATCGGGGGCGGACAGTGACCCCAACACGGTCCAGCTCGTCATGGTCGAGTAATCTGCGACCGTCGGTGACGCCTTTGCCGCCGGTGCTGTCGCTCCGCTTGGCGGAGACCAACCGAGAAGACACACACCGCGGCGCGCTAGGGAGGCAGGACCAGGTGGTCGCAAGGAGTTCGGAGGTACGGCCGTCGGCCGTACGGCGCAGCGCATCCCCGGGAGCCGGTGGGCGCCGGGTGCGGGGTGCCGGTCGGCTTGCCGGGCTCGGTCTCGGCGGAGTGGCGCTGCTGGTCCTGCTCACGGGGTGCGACGTCGGTGCCGCGTTCGGCGGCTTCGGCTGGCCGCAGGGCGGCATCACACCTGAGGCCAACCGGATGTACGACCTGTGGATCGCCTCGTGCATCGCGGCGCTCGCGGTCGGTGTGTTCGTGTGGGGCCTGATCTTCTGGTGCGTGGTGCGGTACCGGAAGCGGGGCAACGAGCTGCCGGTGCAGACCCGCTACAACATGCCGATGGAGTTCCTCTACACCATCGCGCCGATCCTGATCGTCTCCGTGCTCTTCTACTACACGGCGGTCGTGCAGACGGACGTGGTGAAGACGACGAACAACCCCGACGTCACCGTCGAGGTGGTCGCCTTCAAGTGGAACTGGCAGTTCAACTACCGCGATGGGCAGGGCGTGGAGGCCAACACGGTCGCCTCGGTCCTCGGTACCAGCGAGGTCATCCCGATCCTCGTGCTGCCGACCGATCGGTCCATCCGCTTCGAGGAGACCAGCCGCGACGTCATCCACTCCTTCTGGGTGCCGGAGATGCTGTTCAAGCGGGACGTCTTCCCGGGCAAGATCCGTAACGTCTTCGAGGTCTCCCGGCTGGAGAGCGAGGGCGCGTACGTGGGCCGCTGTGCCGAGCTGTGCGGCAGCTACCACGCCTTCATGAACTTCGAGTTGCGGGTCGTCTCGCCGGAGCGGTACGACCAGTTCCTCGCCGCCAAGCAGGCCGGCCGGTCCACGCAGGAGGCGCTGACCGCCATCGGCGAACAGCCGTACGCGGAGACCACCGAGCCGTTCAACACGCGCCGGACCGAGGCCAACTTCAACCCGGACAACGCGTCCGTCGGCGCGGACAGCTGAGGGGACAGCTATGAAGACCGAGTGGCGCATCTTCCTCGTCATCGCCGGGTTCCTGCTCTTCGCCATGTTCCTGTACGCGGGCTGGACCATCGCCGACTCCGGTGGCCATGTCGAGTGGGTCGGCACGATCGGCCTGTTACTGAGCTTCCTGCTCTGCCTGATGTGTGGCGGATTCTTCTGGTTCGTGTCCCGCCGGATCGACCTGCGGCCGGAGGACCGGCCGGATGGGGAGATCGCCGACGGCGCGGGCGAGGTCGGCTTCTTCAGCCCGGGCAGCTACTGGCCCTTCGGTCTGGCGCTCTCGGCCTCGATCGCCGGCCTGGGCCTGGTGTTCTGGCAGCTCTGGCTGTTGGGCGTCGGCCTGGTGGCGGTCGTCTTCGCCGCCTGCGGCCTGCTCTTCGAGTACTACACCGGCACTCGCCGCACCGCCGAGCACTGAGCCGACACCGATACCACGGTGCGGGTCCGCTCCCCCCGGGGGGAGCGGACCCGCACCGTGGTATCGGCCTGCCCGCGATGCGCCTGCAGGAGCGCGGTGGCAGCACTGTCGCGGGGAGACCTGAGCGGGCCGTCAGAGGGAGCGGGCGACCTCGATCCAGCGGTCGAGCGTACGGGCGGCGGCGCCGGAGTCGATGGACTCCGCGGCGCGGGCCAGGCCGCCACGCAGCGCCCCGGTCAGGTCCCCGTCGAGTGGACCCTGCGTCGCCAGCGCGGCGGCCGCGTTGACCAGCACCGCGTCGCGTATCGGGCCGGTCTCGCCGGCCAGCAGGCGGCGCACCACCCCGCCGTTGTACGCGGCGTCACCGCCCCGCAGGTCGGCCAGGGTGGCCCGGGGTATCCCGAGGTCGGCGGAGTCCAGCAGGGCCTGTCGGACCGTGCCGCCCTGCGCCGCCCAGACCCGGGTCGGTGCGGCGGTGGTGAACTCGTCCAACCCGTCCTCGCCGCGGATGACGAGGACCGAGTCGCCGCGTGCGGCGAAGACGTCGGCCATCACCGGCGCCATGCGTGCGTCGAAGCAGCCGACCGCGGCTGCCCGCGGTCGTGCCGGGTTGGTGAGCGGGCCGAGGAAGTTGAAGGCGGTCGGCACGCCGAGCTCGCGGCGGACCGGACCGGCGTGCCGCATGCCGGGGTGGAACCGGGCGGCGAAGCAGAAACCGATGCCCGCCTCGGCCACGCACGTCGCCACCGCCTCGGGGCCGAGGTCGAGGGGCAGGCCGAGGTACTCCAGCACGTCGGCCGTGCCGCAGGAGGAGGACGCGGCACGGTTGCCGTGCTTGACCACCCGGACGCCGGCGCCCGCCACCACCAGCGAGGCCATCGTGGAGATGTTGACGGTATGGGCGAGGTCACCGCCGGTGCCGACCACGTCCAGCGCGGTGTCGCGCAGTTCGTCGGGGAGCTGGACCGGGACCGCGTGCCCGAGCATCGCCTCCACCAGGCCGGACACCTCGGCGGGGGTCTCGCCCTTGGCGCGCAGCGCCACCGCGAACCCCGCGATCTGTCCCGGGCCGGCCGAGCCGGACATGATCTCGCCCATGGCCCAGGCGGTGTCGGCGGTGGAGAGCTCGTCGCCGCGCAGCAGCGCGGAGAGCAGGTGCGGCCAGGTCCGATCGCCCATGGTGGGCCTCCCGAGCGGTCCAGGTGGGTGGGGAACGGCGCCGGGGGGTCCGGCGCCGAGGTGGTGCCGGAGTGGGACGTCAGGCTGGGGCGTGCGTCCGCAGCAACTCGGCCACCGTGGTCCCGGTGGTCACCGGGTCGAGTGGATGCACCAGGGTGGCGTCGACCTCGGCGTACGCCGCGAGCCATCGGTCGGCGGCCCGGGCGATCACCACGCAGGTCGGGGGAGCGTCGTCCCGGTCGTCCTTGATCTGCCGGGCGATGCCGATGCCGCCGCCTGGAGTCGCCTCGCCGTCGAGAAGCATCAGGTCGATCTCGTAGTCGTCAACGAGGCGGACGCATTCGGCGTAGGCCGATGCCTCGACGAACTCGACCTGTAGGCCGGGCGCGGGCCGGGTGCCGACAGCCAGCCGCATCCGGTCCCGGACCTGCGGGTCGTCGCTGTAGAGCAGAACGGTGCACTGACGATCGCTCATGGTTGAACGGGCTCCCACCTCTTAGCTGCTCGCTGATCGTACCGGTCGGGGTGAGGAGCGCGACCCCCCGCCCGGGGCGGTATCCACCGGAGCGGATCAGGTCGTGCGTTCCGCGGCGCGCTGGCGGGCCTCCTGGCGATCCAGGTCTCGGTCGATCCGGCGGGCCTCCCGTTCGGCCTGGCGCATCCACTGCACCACCAGCACGGCCAGCATGGTGACGCTGACGAACTCGCCACCGGCCCACAGGATGCCGCCGGCGACGACCTGGTCCTCCCAGGGGTCGGTCCAGGTCAGGCCGAGCGAGGGGTACCAGTCACCGCCGAAAAGCGTGGTCGACTGCATCACGGTGAGCCCGAGCACGGTGTGGAACGGCACCGAGAGCAACATCAGCAGTGCCCGGCCGGGGTACGGCCAGCGTCCCGGCAACGGGTCCAGGCCGAGCAGCGGCCAGAAGAACACACAGCCCGTCATGATGAAGTGCGCGTGCACCAGCTCGTGCGCCCAGGTGTGTTCGAGCGTGTAGCGGTACAGGTCCGTGAAGTAGAGCACGAACGGGTTGACCACGAAGATCGTGAAGGCGACCAGCGGGAAGCTGTAGATCCGGGCGATCCGGCTGTGCACGATTGCCAGCAGCCGCCTACGGGGACGCGGCGGCAGGGTTCGCAGCGCCAACGTCACCGGCGCGCCCAGGGCCAGGAAGATCGGCGAGATCATGGACAGCACCATGTGCTGGACCATGTGCACCGACAGCAGGGCGGTGTCGTACGCCTCCAGTCCGCTGACCGTGACCGCCGCGATGCCGCCGAGGCCGGGCCCGAGGAAGAACACCGTGCGGGCGACCGGCCACCGGTCGCCGCGCATCCGAAGCCGGTGCACCCCGTAGAGGTAGAGCCCGGCCGCGAGCACCAGGCCCACGGCCAGCCAGCTGTTCAACCGGATTTCGGTGAACACCGAGGTGACGGTGAACGGAGGTGGGGTGGCCGCGGCCACCGCCGGTGCGGCGACCGAGGTCGCGGTGGAGATCGGATCGACGTGCAGCACGCTTTTCAGCCTAGGTCAGGCGAACCGGACCCCCCCGATCGGGCTGCTTGAACCTCTGGTTTGGCCCCCCGCTGATCGCCGGCCCCGGTTAGCGGCAATAATGACCGCGTGACTGCGGCCCCAGCCATTGACAAGAGCCGGATCCATTCCCTGACCCGACCCAACATGGTCAGTGTCGGGACGATCGTCTGGCTCTCCAGCGAACTCATGTTCTTCGCGGCGTTGTTCGCGATGTACTTCTCCATCCGCGCCGCCGCGCCGGAGCAGTGGGCGGAGCACACCCCGCACCTGAACATCCCGTACGCGACGACGTTCACGGTGATCCTGGTGCTCTCGTCGGTGACCTGCCAGCTCGGCGTGTTCGCGGCGGAGAAGGGCGACGTGTTCGCGCTGCGGCGCTGGTTCACGATCACCTTCGTGATGGGCCTGATCTTCGTGCTCGGTCAGGTCAACGAGTACCGCGAGCTGGTACACGCGGGCGTCAAGATCAATGAAGACGGGTACGGGTCGATGTTCTACCTGACCACCGGATTCCACGGTCTGCACGTGACCGGCGGTCTGATCGCGTTCATCATCTTCATGATCCGCACCACCATGGGCCGGTTCACGCCGGCGCAGGCCACCTCGGCGATCGTCGTGTCGTACTACTGGCACTTCGTCGACGTGGTGTGGATCGGTCTCTACGCCATGATCTACTGGCTCCAGTGATCTTGGCGCGTCACGAACCGCGTCGCTGCTCCGTCCCTCCCAGGCAAGGTCCAACCGGTTAAGGACACAGGTCATGACTTCTGACAACGACCGCCGACGCGGTCTGCTCGCGCGGCTGCGCGGGCGGCCCGCGGCGCGCAGCAGGGGCCGCCGCCGGCTGGGTGCCGCGGTCCGGCTGCTGGCCGCGCTGATGCTGGCCGGCGGCGCCTACACGGTCTTCGCCCCCGGCGTGCAGGCGCAGGACAACCCGCCGCTGTCCGGCGCCGCCGCAGAGGGCAAGGCGCTGTTCGACGTGAGCTGTGTGACCTGTCACGGTCGCAACGCGCAGGGTATCGAGGGGCGTGGGCCGAGCCTGATCGGCGTCGGCGCCGCATCCGTCGAGTTCCAGGTCGCCACCGGCCGGATGCCCATGGCCCGGCAGGAGGCCCAGGCGCCGCGCAAGCCGAAGGTCTTCACCGACGAGGAGATCCGCCAGCTCGGCCAGTACATCCAGGAACTCGGCGGTGGCCCGGTCGTGCCGGAGGGAGACAACCTCCACGAGGGCGGGAACATCGCCGTCGGTGGCGAACTGTTCCGGATCAACTGCTCGCAGTGCCACGCCTTCGGTGGCGGTGGCGGTGCCCTCTCCTCGGGCAAGTACGCGCCGAGCCTGATGCCGGCCACCGACCGGCAGATCTACGCGGCGATGTTGAGCGGCCCGCAGAACATGCCGGTCTTCGGTGACAACCAGATCACGCCGGAACAGAAGGCGGACATCATCGCCTACATCCAGACCCTCAAGACCGACCGGGACCCGGGCGGCTTCTTCAACCTCGGCCGCTACGGCCCCTCGACCGAGGGCCTGGCGATCTTCCTGGTGGGCATCGTCGCGCTGGTCTTCGCCAGCCTGTGGATTGCGGGCAAGTCGTGACCGGGCTTCCCGTGAAGAACAATGCGCTGGTGTCGCGTGTCGACACCGACCGTAGCGAGGTGACGGCATGACCACCCACACCGAGCACCAGGCCCAGCCGGGCCGGGACCCGCTCGACGTGAACGACCCCAGGCTGAGCCGCTTCGACATCGTCCGCGAGGGCGCCCGCCGGGACGACATCGAGATCCTCCACTACGAGCCGCAGGTCGTGCCGGGCAGCAAGGCCGAGCGTCGGCTGACCCGTACGGTCGCCTCGTTGTTCCTCCTGACCGGTCTGGCCGCGACCGCGTTCCTGGCGATCTACATCTGGTGGCCGTGGGAGTACGCTCCTGGCCGCGGTGGCGACAAGTTCTACACGCCGCTGCTCGGCGTGACCCTGGGCATCGCCCTGCTCGGTATCGGCATCGGCATCCTCACCTGGGGCAAGAAGCTGCTGCCGAAGGAGGTCTCGGTCCAGGATCGGCACGAGGGCGCGGTCAGCGCGGAGGACCGTACCCTCACCGGCCAGACGATGCTCTACATGGCCGACGAGTTGGGCGTGAAGCGTCGGCCGCTGCTGGGTATCTCGCTGCTGGCCGGTCTCGCGCCGGTCGGCGCGGTGGCCGCCGCCCCGATCGTGGGTGGGCTGATCTCGAATCCACACAAGAAGAACCAGATGTTCAGGACGGGCTTCGCCCCGCAGGCGGACGGCGCCAAGGTGCGGCTGGTCCGTGAGGACGGCCGCCCGATCCGCCCGGCGGACATCAGTGCCGGTGGCCAGATCACCGTGTTCCCCGGCATCGAGCACGGGGTGAGCAACCTGCACGCCGACTCGCCCACGCTGCTGATCCATCTGCGTGACTCGGACGCGCAGGAGTCGCGCCGCAACAACGAGCGCGTGGGCCACGGCGACTACATGTGGGGCAACTACGCGGCCTACTCCAAGATCTGCACGCACGCCGGATGCCCCGCGAGCCTGTACGAGCAGCAGACCAACCGGCTGCTCTGCCCGTGCCACCAGTCGCAGTTCCACATCATCGACAACGCTAAGCCCATCTTCGGCCCGGCCAGCCGGCGGCTGCCCCAGCTGCCGATCGAGGTCGACGCCGAGGGCTACTTCGTGGCGAAGTCCGACTACACCGAGACGGTCGGGCCCGACTTCTGGGAGCGGCCGTGAAGCGGCGAAAGTTTGACATGGCAGCCGTCCCGGGCAACGTCGCCCGGGGGGTGGACGACCGCTTCCAGGTGGCCACCCCGCTGCGGCGGCTGCTGAACAAGGTCTTCCCGGACCACTGGTCCTTCCTGCTGGGCGAGATCGCGCTCTTCTCGTTCGTCATCCTGCTGCTGACCGGGGTCTTCCTGACCTTCTTCTTCGAGCCGGCGATGACCGAGGTCATCTACAACGGCAGCTACGCCCCGTTGCGGGGCGCGCCGATGTCGGCCGCGTACGCCTCCAGCCTGGACATCTCCTTCGACGTCCGCGGTGGTCTGGTCATCCGGCAGATGCACCACTGGTCGGCCCTGCTGTTCATGGCCGCCATCGTCGTGCACATGATGCGGATCTTCTTCACCGGCGCGTTCCGCAAGCCCCGGGAGACCAACTGGATCATTGGCTCGCTGCTGTTCTGGGTCGGCTTCCTCGCCGGCTTCACCGGGTACTCGCTGCCGGACGACGGCCTGTCCGGCACCGGCCTGCGGATCGCCTCGGCGATCATGCTGTCGATCCCGGTGGTCGGCTCCTGGGTCACCTCGTCGATCTTCGACGGGGAGTTCCCGGGGACGATCATCGTCAGCCGTTTCTACATCGCCCACGTGCTGCTCATCCCGGGTCTGCTGGTCGCGCTGATCAGTGCCCACCTGGGCTTGGTCTTCAAGCAGAAGCACACCCAGTGGCCCGGCCCCGGCCGGACCAACGACAACGTGGTCGGCGAGCGGATGTTCCCCCGGTACGCGATCAAACAGGGCGGCTTCTTCATGGTCGTCTTCGGCGTGATCGCACTGATGGCCGGTCTGTTCCAGATCAACCCGATCTGGCTGTTCGGTCCGTACGAGTCGTGGGTGGTCTCGGCCGCCAGCCAGCCGGACTGGTACGTCATGTTCCTGGACGGATCCACCCGACTGATGCCGGCCTGGCAGATCGACATCCCGATCGGCGACGGATACGTGATTCCGCCGCTGTTCTGGCCGACGGTCGTCCTTCCCGGCATCCTGGTGGCGATGGCGGTGTTCTACCCGTTCATCGAGGCGCGGCACTTCAAGGACCACAAGAGCCACAACCTGCTCCAGCGTCCCCGGGACGTCCCGTTCCGCACCGCACTGGGCGCCATGGCCGTCTCGTTCTATCTGGTGCTCACCCTTTCCGGCGCGAACGACGTCATCGCCGACAAGTTCTACATCAGCCTGAACGCGATGACCTGGGCCGGCCGGATCGGACTGCTGATCGTCCCGCCGCTCGCGTACTACCTGACCTACCGGATCTGCCTGGGTCTCCAGCAACACGACCGGGAGGTGCTCACCCACGGTGTCGAGACCGGCATCATCCGGCGGCTGCCCGACGGTCGGTTCGTCGAGGTCCACCAGCCGCTCAGCGCGGCCGAGCACGACGAGCACGGCGCGCTGGAGTACGTCGGCTGGGTCGTCCCGAAGAAGATGAACCGGCTCGGCGCCCTCGGCCCGGCCATCCGGGGCTTCTTCTACCCGATCGAGAGGCCCGCCGAGGCGCCGGTCTCGCCGGGGCACCCGCCGGTCGAGCCCCGCAGCGAGCGGGAGGAGATCGGCAGCGGCGAGCGTCGCTGACCCCACCCAGCACCTGACCCACCCCAGCACCGTCACGTGGCGCCCGCCGGATTCGTCCGGCGGGCGCCACGGCCTGCCGCCCGCGGGCGAAACCGCAGGAATAACCCCGGCCAGCCGGGTATCCGTGCGGTCCAACGTCTCAAGGGGGGGGAAGCATGTTGGGAATCAGACGCCTGGGCCTGCTGGCCGCGCTGGTGCTGGTCGGCATCGCGCCCGCCGCGGCCGCCCAGGCCGCGGTGCAGCCGTCACAGCAGGACAGCCAGTACCTGCAGGCGATCCACCAGGTGAACCTTTTCGAGATCACCACCGGTGAGCTGGCCCAGCAGAAGGGCCAGAACCAACAGGTCAAGAACCTGGGTCAGATGTTCGTGACGGACCACACCCAGCTGGACCAGTCGGTCCAGGAGGTCGCCACGCAGCTCGGTGTCGAGCTGCCGAGCGCGCCCACCACGGACCAGCAGGACGTGATCGATCAGCTCAACAACGCCAGCGGCGCGGAGTTCGACCGGCTCTGGGTGACCAGTGAGCTGAGCGGCCACGTCCAGGCCATCCAGGCCACCCAGACGGAAATCTCGCAGGGCTCCGACCAGACGGTGATCCAGTTGGCGCAGACCGCGCTGCCGATCCTGCAGACGCACTACGACGAGCTGGTGCAGCTGGCCAACGAGCTGGGCATCCCGGTCCCGCAGGCGACCGGCACCGGCACGGCGAGCCCGGGTGCGACCGTCCCGGCTCCCAGCGGCACCACCGAGCAGCCAGCTCCGGGCGGCACCACCCAGCAGCCGGCTCCGGGCGGCACCACCCAGCAGCCGGCTCCAGGCGTGAGCTGACGCCGAGCGGCAGGTAGCACGACGGCCGGTCCAGGTCAGGGTGGGCCGGCCGTCGCGTGCCCGCGCTCAGCCCCGGGGCGCGGTGGTCAGTCCGCGTTCGCGAGGCCGATCGCGAAGGTCGCCTCCAGGTCGTGCTGGGAGTGCGCGCGGAACGCGATGTGTGACTCGGTGTTCAGCACGCCCGGCACCTTGGAGATGCTCCCGGCGATGACCGGGGCGATCTGTTCGAAGTCGCGCACCCGGACCATGGCGATCAGGTCGACGTGCCCGGCGACCGAGTAGACCTCGCTGACGCCGGGCAGCGCGGCCAGGGCCTCGGCCACCTCGGGGATCGAGTCGGTGGCGCAGTCGATCAGCACGATCGCGGTGATCACTGGATGGTTCTCCGTTCGTCGGCGTCGTCGCTCATGCTAGATGCTTCCGCCCGGGGCGGCTGGCCGATGCCGACGGTGAGGTCGGCGCCCGCGCGGACCGCGTCCCGGAGCAGTTCGCCCGGGTGTACCGTGCCGCCGGGCCAGACCACGGCGCGGGTGACGTCGCCGTGCACCACCGCGCCCGCGCCCACGACCGCCTCCCGGCACCTGCCGGTCACGACGGCGGTGCGGTCGACCAGCGTGCCGCCGCCCACGGCGTGCAGGTTGGCGGCGAGGTAGTCGGCGGGGGTGCCGGTGTCGTAGAACATGCCGGCGTAGCGGACCACGGTCAGTTCCCCGTCCGCCTCGGCGGGCCGCCACACCGACCGGACCAGGTCGCCGAACTCGACCGGTAGTTCCCGGACGCGCCGCCACGGCAGCAGCGAGAACCCGGTGAACGCGTGACCGGCGAATGTGCCCGGCGCCGACGAATCCGGGGCGGGCTGACCGAGCAGGCGTACGGTCTCGCCATCCCAGCCGTCCAGCAGCGCGGCGATGTCCGGCCCGGGCCGGCGGGCCGGGTCGGCGAGGTACGCATCGGCGTTGCCCACCAGGACGCCCCGCCCGTCGATCCAGCCCCGCAGGTTCGCCACCCCACCGGCGGTGCCGAGCGGGCCGTCCGGCTCCACCGACAGCTGGGCTCGGGCGCCGACGTGGCGGATTACCTGCCCGGCGAGGTAGCTGGCGTTGACCGCCACCCGCCGGGGGCCGGTCAGGCCGAGCCCGGCCAGCCGGTCGAGCACCAGGTCGAGCAGCGGCACGTTCCCGACCGGGCAGAGCGCCTTGGGCCGCCGCTCGGTCAGCGGGCGCAGCCGGGTGCCCTCGCCCGCGGCGAGGACCACCGCGCAGAGTGGTGGCCAACCCACCGCGGTCATGGCCGCACGTCGGGCACCGGCGGCGGGAACTGCCCGGCCAGCGGCCCGATGTGGTAGTAGGCGAGCAGGCGCGCCGTCGGCCAGGTCAGCCGGGGCAGGGCGTCCAGCGGGTGCCAGGCGGCCTCGAAGACCTCCGCCCCGTCCACCCTCAGCGCGGTGGTCGACGCCGGCACCTCGGCGGTGAACACGACGTCGACCCAGCCCTTGGCGTGGATGATCGCGTTCGGCACGGCCGGGCGCAGGTCGCGGGGCGACAGCTGGATGCCGGACTCCTCGTACAGTTCACGGGCCGCGCCTGTCGCCGGCGCCTCCCGCTTCTGCAGCAGGCCCGCCGGCAACGTCCATCCGTTGCCCGGTGGCTGGCGCAGCAGCAGCAACCGGCCGGCCCCGTCGGCCTCGGCGTCACGCACCAGGGTCACCGCGCCGACGATGTACTTCGGCACGGCCAGCCGGACCAGGCGGCGTCGCACCGGCAGTGGCAGCCGGTAGAAGACCTGGTACGCGACGGCGCGTACGGTGAAGCGCGAGCGGGGGATCATGGGACCAGGCTAATGCTCCTGACGAGGCATCGGACGGCCCGGGGCGTACCCGCTCACTGCCGGTGGTCGACGAGGTCGATGAGCTGCTGGACCACCGCGTCCGGTTCGATGACCCGGTCGAAGACCGCCACCAGCATCGTCTCCAGGTCGGGGTAGCCCAGTTCCTCGGAGAGCCGCAGCAGGGGCAGGTCGCTGGCGAGCCCGCGGTTGTGCCTGCGCAGGGCAAGGCCGATGGTGGCGCGACCGAGCCGGACCTTGTCGCTGATCGAGATGCCCGGCTCGGTGTGGTCGGCAAACCATCGATTGATCTGCATCTGTGCTTGTGGTGACTTGACGAAGCCGAGCCACTCCCGGCGTGGGCCGGGCGGGGCGGCTTCGGCATCGAATCCGTTGGCCGCGTCCGTCTCGGTGAAGATCTCTACCACGTCGCCCTCCGCCAGGCAGGAGGACAGCGGGGCGAGCCGGCCGTTGATCCGGGCGGCCAGACAGTGGTCGCCGCACTCGGTGTCGAGTTCGTACGCCAGGTCGACCGGGGTGGCGCCGGCGGGTAGCACCACCTGCCGCCCGTCGGCGAAGACCTGGATCTGCGCCTCGGCGAGGTCGCAGCGCAGCGATTCCAGGAACTGGGCCGGGTCGGCGGTCTCCTGCTCCCAGTCCAGGACGCGCCGTAGCCAGTCCAGCTGTTCCGCGTGGACGGCGGCGCCGGCACGGGGGAAGCGGTAGCTCGTGGCGACGCCGTACTCGGCCGACCGGTGCATCTCCGCGGTGCGGATCAGCACCTCGATCGTGTGGTCCCTCGGGCCACAGACGCTGGTGTGCAGAGATCGGTAGAGGTTGTTCTTCGGGGACGCGATGTAGTCCTTGAACCGGCCGGGCACCGGGCGCCAGACGCCGTGGATCGCGCCCAGGGCCGCGTAGCAGTCGGTGGCGGAACCGTCCACGACGACCGCGATGCGGGGCAGGTCGTACGGCACGGTGTGGCCGCCCGAGACGGTGTCCTTCCAGATCGAGTACAGGTGGCGTGGACGGGGAGTCACCTCGGCGTCCACCCGGCTGCGGCGCAGCGCCGTCCGTGCCCGCGCCACGACCTCTCCGAGGTACGCGTCCCAGCCCGCCCGTTCGTGCACGTGCCGGTCGATGCGGGCGTGTTCCTCCGGCTCCAGGTGCAGCAGCACCACGTCGTCGAGTTCACGCTTGAGGGTCTGGATCCCCAGCCGGTCGCAGAGCGGGACCAGCACCTCCTGCGTCTTGCGGGCGATCCGCTCGCGGGACGCGGCCGAGCGGACGCCGAGGGTCCGCATGTTGTGCAGGCGGTCGGCCAGCTTGATGATCAGCACTCGGACGTCCTTGCCGGCTGCGATGATCATCTTGCGGATCGTCTCCGCCTCGGCCGCCTGGCCGTAGAACGCCTTGTCGAACTTCGTCACGCCGTCGACCAGGTGGGCGACCTCCCGCCCGAAGTCGTCGGCGAGCGCCTGGAGGGTGTAGCGGGTGTCCTCGACGGTGTCGTGCAGCAGCGCCGCGACCAGGGTCACCGTGTCCATACCGAGGTCGGCGCAGATCTGGGCGACCGCGAGGGGGTGGGTGATGTACGGCTCGCCGCTCTTGCGGAACTGCCCGCGGTGCATGGTCTCGGCGATCGAGTACGCCCGGCGTAGCACCGACGGATCGGTACCGGAGTGGATGTTCCGGTGCGTTCGGACCAGACGGCTGACCGGCTCGGCCTCGGCGACGGGCCAGGACAGCAGCGAGCGCAGGCGACGGGTCAGCGGCAGGTCACCCGGCTGGGTCGGAAGCGCGCCTCCCAGGGCGGCGCCGTGTCCGGCGTCGACGTCCACGTGGGACACCTCCTCACCCCGGCTCCACGGCCGCCGTGACCCGGCAACCGGAAGCAGGCCGATGAAACGGGCAGGACTGCACTTCCCTAACAGAGTAAGCGAGTCGGCGTCGTCCGATCGGTCACTTGGTCATGAGCTTTCGGTCGAGAGTTTGACGCGACGCCGCGCTCTCCGCCTTGGTCAGCAGGTCCCGGAAGCGGCCCGCACCGGCCACCGGGGAGGCCCAGCCGGAGGAGATCTCGACCAGTCGGGTCTCCGGACGCTCCAACCAGGACAGGATGCGTTCGGTCTCCTCGGCGGAGGCGCGGGGGACCGGCCCGTCGCCCGGCAGCACGGTCTCCGCGGTGGTCCGGATCGCGACGATGGTCGGTCGTGGGTGGACGCCGGGCGGCGACACACCGGCGCCGGCGAGCCGCCCGTACCGGACCAGCGCCAGCTCCCAGCCCCCACGCGCGGCCGGGCGGGCCGCGGCCAGCTCGGCGATGCCGGTGAGCGCGGCGAGCCGCTGCATACGCGCCGCGGCGCGGAGCACCGCGGCCAGCCGGGACCGCACCACGGCTGCCTCCTCGTACCGCTGGGCGTGGGCGAGCCCCTCGATCCGGGTGAGCAGGGCGTCCACCACCACCTGCGGGTCGCTGGCGACGGCGGTGCGGAACGGCGTGACCGCGCGCGCCGCGTACTCCTGCGGCGTGATCCGGTGCTCGCAGGGTGCCGGGCAGCGCCCCAGCTCGGCCAGCGCGCAAGCCGGCGTAGCCGTGCGCCGCGAGAGCCGGTGCGTGCACTGCCGCAGCGGCACGGCGTCGTGGAAGCCGGCGGCGGCCAGCTCCGCGGCCCGACGGGAGGTGAACGGCCCGAGGTAAGCCTCGTCACCGGGGGCCAGGGCACGGACGACCGACAATCGCGGGTACGGCTCGTCGGTGAGCTTCAGCCACACCGCCCGCTCCGGGAACGTCGACCGCCGGTTGTACGGCGGGGCGTGCGCAGCGATCAACCGCAGCTCCCGTACCTCGGCCTCCAGTGAGTGGGCGCACTCCACCGCCTGAACCCGCTCGGCGGCGGCGAGCATCTCCGAGATGCGAGCCCGCTTCTCCGCCGCGGTGAAGTAGCTGCGTACCCGGGTGGCGACGTCGACCGACGTGCCGACGTAGAGTGGCCGGTCGTCGGCGCCGCGGAAGATGTAGACGCCAGGGGACTTCGGCAACCCGTGGGCGAGGTGCCGCTTGCGGCGCTGGGTCGGGCTGACCGCGCGGGCGAACTCGATCGCCTCGCCGACGCAGTGGACGTTGTGGCCGCCGAGCCGGGCGATCAGACCGTGCAGCACGTCGACGGTGGCCTTCGCGTCGTCCAGGGCCCGGTGCGTCGGCTGGGTGGCCGTGCGAAAGTACGCCGCGAGGGTGCCGAGCTTGCGGTTGGGCACGTCGTCACGGGTCAGCACCCGCCGGGCCAGTGCGGCGGTGTCCAGCACCCGGGGGCCGGGCCAGCGGTAGCCGTGCGCGGCGCAGGCGGCCTTGAGGAACCCGACGTCGTACGGAGCGTTGTGGGCGACCAAGACCGCGTCGGTCGAGAGGAACTCCAGGAAGCTCGGTAGGACCTGCTCGATCGGTGGGGCGGGCAGCAGCATCGCCTGCGTGATGCCGGTGAGCACGGTGATGAAGGGTGGGATCGGCGTGCCCGGGTTGACCAGGGTGGCGAGCACCCCCAGCTGTTCGCCGCCGCGGACCTTCACCGCACCGATCTCGGTGATGCCGCCCCCGCCCGGCGCGCCGCCGGTGGTCTCCAGGTCGACCACCACGAACGTGGTCGCGTGAAGCGGCAGCTCCGGGTCGACGCCGCCGACGGTCGGATCGAGACCGGCCAGCGACTCCTGGACATACTCCTGTCGGGCCATCGGCGGCACGCTAGCGGCCTGGTCCGACACTCCTCGCCCCGCCGGCACCACGAGCCACTCCCGGAAGCTCCCAGGCGTCCCTTGGCGGCGCGGAACCCGGCCGTGCGGAGAGATCGGCACACTCGCTGGGCGGCGGGACCGGTCGCGGTGGGAGACTTGACACATGCCCCTCGCCGAGCCGCACGACGACCAATTCCCGGGGAAGATTCGGTCGCCGCCGTGCCCGACGCGGGTGTCGAGGGTACGGGGGGCACCCTCGACGACCCCGTCGCGGCCGGCGCACCGGTCCGGACCACCGGTCCGCCGGGCCATCAGGCGGATGGCCGGCCGGAGGATCCCGCCGAGGAGGGCGGGCCGGAGCCGGAGCCCGTGCTGCCCGAGCCGGTCCGCCAGCGGATCGTGACGCTCGCCGCCGCGGTGCTGCCTGGCCTGCCCGCCGACGAGGTGCCGGTCCCACTGCGGCGGGTGGCCAAGTTCGCGCCCAACCGCCGCGCACGCCTGGGCGCGCCGGCGATCGCGGCGCAGCTGACCGGCGATCCGCTGTTCCGTCAGCGGGTCACCGCCCGGGTCCTGGCCGACGCCGGCGACCTCGGCGCGGCGGTGGTCGAGGGCACCGCGCCGGCCGTCGCCGACCCGGTCGAGGTGGCCGCGTTGGCGTACCTGGCCCGCCCCCGCGGCTGGCGGGAGCTGATCGAGGCCAGCGGCGCGGCGGTCCGCGCCGAGGCGGACAGTGCGGTCGTGGCGGAGCTGGTCCGGGAAGCCGAACAGCGCGCCACCCGTGCCGAGCACGACCGCGCGGTCGCTCGGGTCGAGGCGGACAAGCTCCGGGACGAGCTGGCCCGGGTCCGGGACGAGCTCGGGCAGCTCCGCGAGGAGGCGCGGCAGCTCGCGCGGTCGCTGCGCGAGACGCAGGCCCGGGAACGGAAAGCGTCCGAGCTGCTCGCCACCGAGCGCGGCCGGGCTGCCCGAGCGGCGGCGGACGCCGAGGCCGAGCGGCGTCGGGCCCGGGCCCGGCTGGCCGAGGCCGAGGCGGCGGCGGGGGTCGCCCGGGCCAGTACCAAGGAGGCCCGGGCGGTCGACGACGCCCGGCTGTGGTTGCTGCTGGAGACGATCGGGCAGGCCGCCGTCGGGCTGCGACGGGAGCTGGCGCTCGACCCGGTGGATCGGCTGCCGGCCGACTTCGTCGCCGGCGCCTTCGCCGACCAGTCCGGCACCACCGCGGCCGGCGCGGCGGCCCGAGCCCGGGACACCGACGACCCGGCCCGGCTGGACCAGCTGCTCGCCCTGCCCCGGGCGCACCTTCTGGTGGACGGCTACAACGTCACCAAACGCGGTTTCGGCGAGATGTCGCTGGAACAGCAGCGCAAGCGGCTCATCACCGGGCTGGGCGGGATCGCCGCGCAGACCGGTGACGAGGTGACGGTGGTCTTCGACGGCGCCGAGCGGATGCACGGCCTGCCACCGAACCCGCGGGGCGTCCGGGTGCTCTTCTCCCGCAAGGGGGAGACCGCCGACGAGCTGATCCGACGCCTGGTTCGGGCCGAGCCGCCGGGCCGCCCGGTGGTGGTGGTCTCCTCGGACCGCGAGGTGGCCGACGGTGTCCGTCGGCACGGCGCGTACCCGCTCGGGGCCGACGCGCTGCTGCGCCGCCTGGCCCGTGCGTGACCGGCCGACGGCCGGCTGGCGACCGGCCGGCACCGACACACGGCCGGCATCGGCCCCCGGCGTGGTGGCGGATCCGGGCCGGCCACCCGTCAGGTCGCGGCGGGTAGCCGGCCCGGTGCGGCGGGATGTCCGCTCAACGGGACGGGTCCCGGTTGTAGAGACGCTTCGCCCACAGGTAGCCGACCAGGGCGATACCGGCACACCAGGCGGCGGCGACCATGGCGTCCGTGCCCACCGGGGCGCCGGCGAGCAGGCCGCGCAGGGTGTCGATGATCGGGGTGAAGGGCTGGTGTTCGGCGAACTGGCGGAGCCCGGCCGGCATCGAGTCCGTCGGCACGAACCCGCTGCTGACGCAGGGCAGGAAGGTCAGCGGCGTGGGCAGGTTGCTCGCCGTCTCGACGCTGCGCGACACCAGGCCGAACGCCACCGACAGCCAGGCGAGCGCGAACGTGGTCATCGCCAACACTCCGACCGCCCCGAACCAGCCGGCTGGATCCGCCGGGGGCGGAAGCCGACGAGCAGTGCGACACCGAGCACCACGGCGACGCTGAGCATGGTCTGGACCATGGCCCCGATGACGTGCCCGGTCAGCACCGAGACGCGGGCGATGGCCATGGTGCGGAACCGGCCGATGATGCCTTCCGTCATGTCCATCGCCACCGACACCGCCGTGCCGGTGGCGGCTACACCGACGGTCATCAGCAGGATCCCCGGCGTGACGTAATCGACGTAGTCGGCGCGTCCACCCGGGCTACCGCTCAGGCCGGCGCCCAGCGTGCCGCCGAAGACGTAGACGAAGAGCAGCAGGAACAGCACGGGCAGGCCGACGATCAGCACCGTCATGGACGGATAGCGAACCACTCGGCGCAGGTTGCGCCGCAACATGGTGGTCGAGTCACGGACGGCGTACGAGATGGTGGTCATCGGCGCAGGCTCCCCGCCGTCTCGGGCTGGCCGGTGAGGGCCAGGAAGACGTCGTCCAGGTCAGGGGTGTGCACGGAGAACGAGTCGACGGTGATCGCCAGGCTGTCGAGCCGCTCCAGCAGCGACCGTAGCGACCGGACGCTGCCGTCGCTGGGCACGTGCAGGGTGAGTTGTCCGTCGTCCCGGGTGGCGTCCGGGAGGGCAGTGACGGCCGACCGGTAGGCCACCTCGTCGCCGAAACGCAGGATCACGTGTCCGCCGGGGACGAGACGCTTGAGCTCGGCCGGGGTGCCGTCGGCCACCAGCCGGCCGTGGTCGAGCACCGCGATCCGGTCGGCGAGCTGATCCGCCTCCTCAAGGTACTGCGTGGTCAGGAAGATGGTCACGCCGTCGGCGACGAGGTCCCGGACGATCTGCCACATGGCGTGCCGGCTGCGCGGGTCGAGGCCGGTGGTGGGCTCGTCGAGGAAGACCACCCGGGGCTGACCAACCAGGCCCATCGCGAGGTCCAGCCGGCGACGCATCCCGCCGGAGTAGGCGGTGGCGGGCTTGCCGGCCGCCTCCGTCAGGTCGAACAGCCGGAGCAGCCCCTGGGCGCGTCGCCGACCCTCCCGCCGTGGCAGGTGGTGCAGGTCGGCCATGAGGAGCAGGTTCTCCTCGCCGGTCAGCAGTCCGTCCACCGCGGAGAACTGCCCGGTCACGCCGATCGCCGCGCGGACCGCGTCGGGCTCGCGGGCCGGGTCGTGGCCGGCGACCCGGATCTCGCCGGCATCGGCGCTGATCAGGGTGGAGAGGATCTGCACGGTGGTGGTCTTGCCGGCGCCGTTGGGGCCGAGCAGAGCGAAGACCGTTCCTGCTGGCACGGTCAGGTCGATGCCGTCGAGTACGACCTTCTCGCCGTACGACTTGCGCAGCCCGGTGGTCCGGATCGCCGGTTGGGGCGTGGACATGGTTGTCTCCTCTTCTGCGGTGTGCCCGTCAGGCCCGGCGAACGACGATGTCGCCGACCCAGGTGCGGGCCCGGACTGCGACGGTCTCGTCGGTGTTCTGCGGTGCGGGGCCGGTGGCAAGGTCGTTGCGCACGTGTCCGGCCTTGGTGTCGAGGTCGAGCCAGGCGGCGGTGCCCGCGCTGATGCCGACCTCGAGGGAGCCGGCCGCGGATTGCAGGGTTGCCGCGCCCCGGGTGACCTCGCCGATCCGCACGCCGCCGTTGGCGGTCTTCGCGGAGACGCCGGCATGTGCCCGGTCGACGGTGATGTTGCCGTTCGCCGCGTTGACGCGTAGCTCGCCGGTGACCGTACCGATCCAGCTGTCGCCGTTGGAGTTCTTGAGCTTCGCTGGTCCGTCGACCCGGTCGATGCGAATGGCGCCGCTGCCGGTGGTGACCTCGACATCGCCGTCGGCATGCGTCACCAGGACGTCCCCGCTGCCGCTACTCAGTCTCACCACGCCGGATCGGTCGAGCCGGATCTGTCCGAAGCCGGTCTTGAACTGGCACTCGCCGAGCCGGCCGTCGCAGTCGAGTTCGCCCATGCCGGTATTGCCCCGCACCTGGGAGCCGGACGGCAGTTCGATCGTGACGTCGATCCCGCCGGTCCGGCCGAACACAGAGCTGAGTTGCTTTGTTGCCGCGACGGTCAGCGCACCGTCCGCGTACTCGACGCGGGTTTGTTCGGCGACCTTCAGGTCGGCTTTGCTGGATTCGTCGATCGGTCGTACGTCGATGACGGTATCGGTGCGATCGCTGGCTCTGATCCGTACGTTGCCGACGACGAAACCGAGACTGACCGTGACGGATATCGGGTGGGAGGTGGCAAAGGTCGGCATTTCTGATCCTTCGGGTCGATTCTGGTCCAGGGATGGGGTGGCTGCGGTCGGGGGTCAGTGCACCCAGCCGGTGAAGCGTTGGCCGGTGCTGGCGGCGCGGGTGCTGGTGGCGCCGGGCCCGAGCGCGGCGGCGGCGGCCCGGACGAGCCAGGAGTTGACCGAGAGCCGCTCGCGGGCGGCGGCCTCCTCGACCCGGGACTTGAGGTCCTCGGGCAGGCGGAGGTTGATCCGGGATGTCGCGCCCTTGTCGCCGGGCGTGGTGGTCTCGTCGATCGGGGGCGTGGGGGCGTCTGTCATCTGGTCGGCTGCCGGTGGCTGCTCGATCGGTGGAGACGTCACCACGAAGTCCGGGTCCCGCCCGGTGAGGCGCAGGTGGACCGAGCCGGGGGCGAGGTCGCGGGTGATCTCTGCGCTGGCTGCGGACAGTGCCTCCAGCAGGGTGAGCCGGATCGCCGATTCGAGGGGAGCGGTGAGGCGCTCGGCGAGCGCCCGCGCCTCGTCCCCCCGGCCGCCGCGGCGACGGCCAGTTCCCGCCGGAGCAGTTCGACATACGGGTTGAGGTTCATGGTGCCATGATAGAGCCATAGTGGCACAAAGGAAAGGCAGATTGGCTCAGTGTGGCTCAGGATGGGTGGACACCGCGACGACGACGCCCCCGCAAGACGGGTCAAGGTGTGGCCACACCTCGTGGGCACCCCGGCGCCGCCTCGGGCGGACCACTACGATGGGCGCTCACGACGGGAGGAACGCCTATGACGCGAGAGCGGTGCGGTGCCGGCGGGCCCGTCGCGGTGGCCGGCGCCCCGGGCCGGGAGGCGGCCCGGTGAGCCCACGCGGTTGGGCGGCGCTGACACTGGCCGGGCTGGTCGTCGCGCTGGCGGTCGCCGCAGCCCTGCTGATCCCGTGGCAGCGTCCGCCGGCCCCCCGCGCCGACCAGCTCGCCGCCCTGCGGGACCTGCCGGTCGATCAGGTGGCGCGGGGCCGCGAGTTCCGCGCCGCGCTTCGGCCCGCCGGTTGGGCCGTCCTCGGCGTCGGGTTGCTGGTGGCGCTCGCCCTCGGCCTCACCCCGCTGGGCAGCCGCCTGGTCGAGCTGGCCGGGCGCCCCTTCGGCGGGCACTGGGCCGCGCAGGCGGTGCTCGGCGGGCTCGCCGTGGTGCTCGTCGCCGATCTGGTCACCCTGCCGTTCGCCGCGTGGCGGCACGTCGTGCTGACCCGCTACGGGCTGGCCACCAACGGCTGGGGCGGTTGGACGGTCGACCTGCTCAAGTCGTACGCCGTCAGCGCCGTCATCGGGGCGGTGGCGCTGCTCGGCTTCTACACCGTGATCCGGCTGGCACCGCGCTGGTGGTGGGCGTTGGGCGCGGCCGGCGCGGCCGGCCTGGTGGTGCTGCTGTCGTTCGCGCTGCCGGTGCTGGTGGAGCCCGTGTTCAACCGGTTCACCCCGATGGAGCCGGGTCCGCTGCGTACCCAGCTGACAGAGCTGGCGGCCCGCGACGGGGTGCCGGTCCGCGACGTGCTGGTGGCCGACGCGTCCCGCCGCACCCGGGCGGTCAACGCGTACGTCTCCGGAATCGGGCCGACCCGGCGGATCGTCGTGTACGACACCCTGCTCCGGGAAGCCACCCCGGCCGAGGTGACCGCGGTGGTGGCACACGAGCTGGGCCACGCGAAGGACCGGGACGTGGCGGTCGGCACGTTCACCGGCGCGCTGGGCGCGGCGGCGGCGGTCGTGGCGCTCTACCTGCTCGGCTCCTCCGGCCCGCTGCTGCGATTGGCCGGCGTCGACTCGGTTGCCCAGCCCCGCGCGTTCCCGCTGCTGATGGCGCTGGTGACGGTGGCCGGGCTGGTCTGGACGCCGGCGCAGGCGCTGATGTCGCGGCGGGTCGAGGCCCGCGCCGACGCCCATTCGCTCGCGCTCACCGGCGACCCGGTCGCCTTCGAGGCGATGCAGCGCCGGCTCGCCGGCATCAACCTCGCCGACCCCGATCCACCCCGCCTGGAGTACCTGTACTCCGCCTCCCACCCGTCGACCGTGGAGCGGATCGCCGCCGCCCGCGCCTACGCCAGAAAGACCGGCCCATGAGCGAGCGTCAGCGAGCAAGCGACCTGTCACCGTTGGGCATGGTGGGGCCGGCATGAGCAGGACGTTGCTGGTCACGAACGACTTCCCGCCCCGTCCCGGTGGCATCCAGTCCTTCGTGCACAACCTCGCCGTCCGCCAGCCCCCGGGCTCGGTGGTGGTCTACGCCTCCAACTGGCGGGGCGCCGAGACGTTCGACGCCGACCAGCCCTTCGAGGTGGTGCGCGAACGGACCCGGGTGCTCCTGCCCACCCCGCCGGTGGCCCGGCGGGCGGCGCGGCTGGCCCGGTCGTACGACTGCGACACCGTGTGGTTCGGCGCCGCGGCCCCGCTCGGGCTGCTCGCCGCGGGACTACGTCGGCGGGCCGGAATCCGGCGGGTCGTGGCGCAGACCCACGGCCACGAGGTCGGCTGGGCTGCGCTGCCCGGAGCCCGGACGGCGTTGCGCCGCATCGGGCGGGGCGTCGACGTGACGACCTACCTGGGGGAGTACACCCGGATCCGGCTGGAGCGGGCGTTGCACGGGGTCACCGAGTTACGCCGCCTCGCGCCCGGGGTCGACGTGGACGCCTACCATCCGTCGGTCGACGGGGAGCCGGTGCGCGCGCGGCTCGGCGTGGCCGACCGCCCGGTGGTGGTCTGTGTGTCCCGGCTGGTGCCGCGCAAGGGGCAGGACATGCTGATCCGGGCCTTGCCGGAGATCCGCCGCCGCGTCCCGGACGCCGCGCTGCTCGTCGTGGGCGGCGGCCCGTACCGAGCGGCGTTGGAGAAGCTGGCCCGGCAGGCCGGGGTCGAACGGGATGTGGTGTTCACCGGCACGGTGCCGGCGGTCGAGCTGCCCGCCCACTACGCGGCCGGTGACGTGTACGCGATGCCCTGTCGCACCCGCAACCGTGGCCTGGACGTGGAAGGGCTCGGCATCGTCTACCTGGAGGCCTCGGCGACCGGTCTGCCCGTGGTCGCCGGTGACTCGGGCGGCGCGCCCGACGCGGTCCGGGACGGGGAGACGGGCTTCGTGGTCCGCGGGCGGGACGTGGCCCAGCTCGCCGACCGGGTGGCGACGCTGCTCGCCGACCGGGACCTGGCCCGGCAGTTCGGCGCGGCGGGCCGCGCCTGGGTCGAGCGGGAGTGGCGCTGGGAGCACCAGGCCCGGCGGATGGCCGCCCTCCTCGCGGGTTGACCCGACGGGCGGCGGTCAGCGAAGTCGGGCCCGGATCCGGTCGGCGGGTTCGGGGCGGCCGAAGTGCCAGCCCTGCCCGGCGTCGCAGCCGATCGCGCGTAGCCGCTCGGCCTGCCCGGCCGTCTCCACGCCCTCGGCGGTGACGGTCAGATCCAGCGCGTGCGCCAGCGACACCAGGCTGGCGAGGATCCGTTCGTCGGCCTGGGCCTGGCGGGTACGCAGACCGGCCACGAACTCCCCGGCCACCTTCAGCTCGGTCACCGGCAGGGCCCGCAGGTACGCCAGGTTGCTGTAGCCGGTGCCGAAGTCGTCGATCGCGATCCGGACGCCGAGGTCCGCGAGGGCCCGCAGCGCCCGGACGGGTTCCTCGGCGGTGCTCATCATGGTGCTCTCGGTGATTTCCAGCTGGAGACGCTCCGGCGGCAGCCCGGTGCGCCGCAGCAGGGCGCGGACCTCCTGGACCAGCCCGGGGCGGTGCACCTGCCGGACGGCCAGGTTGACGCTCACGAACGGTGCCCCGCCGGTCGCCGGCCAGCTTCCCGCCGCCCGGCACGCTTCGGCGAGCACCCAGTAGCCGAGCGGCACGATCAGGCCCGTCTCCTCGGCCAGGTCGATGAAGCGGTCGGGGCGCAGCACGCCCAGCTCCGGGTGCCGCCAGCGCACCAGCGCCTCCGCCCCGAGCACACGGCCGTCGCGCAGCGAGGTCAGCGGTTGGTAGTCGAGGTAGAACTCGCCCCGGTCCAGCGCGACCGGGATCGCCGCCGACAGCGCCTGCCGGTCCAGTTGTCGGTGGTGGCGGTCGGCGTCGTACAGCTCCCAGCGCCCACCACCGGCCGCCTTGGCCCAGTGCATGGTGCAGTCGGCCGCCCGCATCAACTCCCCCGGAGAGGTGTCGGCGACCGGCCGCTCCACGATCCCGATGCTCGCCGTGACGGCCACTTCCTGCTCCGCCACCACGGCCGGTTCACGCACGGCAGCCAGGGCCGCCTCGGCGACCGCGATCACGTCCCGGGTGCCGCCGGTGCCCTCGACCAGGACGACGAACGCGTCACCGCCGAGACGGGCGACCAGGTGGCTGTCGAGGGCTGTCCGCAGGCGCTCGGCCACAGTGGTGAGCACAACGTCGCCGACCTGGTGCCCGTGCGAGTCGTTGACCCGCTTGAACCGGTCCAAATCGAGGAAGCAGAGCCCGACACGGTCGACGCCTCGGCCGGGGGCGTTGACGGCCGTGGCGAGCCGCTCGGTGAACAGTGTCCGGTTCGGCAGGTCGGTGAGGGGGTCGTGGGTGGCCTGGTGCCGGAAGCGGGCCTCGCTGGCCCGCAGCGCCCGCTCCGCCTGCACCCGCGCGGTCAACGCGGCCCGCCGGATCGACTCCTGTTCGTCCAGGGTGCGGTCACGCAACGCTCGCGCGTACCCGGTGGTCACCGCGGCGAGAAGCCGGGCCATCCGATCCTCCGCGTCCTCGGTGACCAGCCCCAGGTCGCGCACCAGCCGCAGCTGGATGACCTCGACGGTGCGCCCGAGCCCTTCGGCGGATGCGATGTGCGCGGCCACCAGCTCCGCACCCACCCGCTGACCGGCGCGCAGGTCGAAGGGCTCGGCGCGCAGCGCCGCCGCCAGTTCCCCGGTGAGGCGGCACAGCAACCCCTCGAGCTGGGCCTGCGCCATCGGCAGGTAGCTCGTCCCGGTGACCGCTTTCGCCCAAGCGTGGGCGAAGGTCAGCGCGCCGGATCGGGATGCGGCGTCGGCATCCGGCTCCGGCCGGGGTGGTGTCCGGAGGTCCGTCGCGGTCCGAGCTGCCCTGCCGGCCCCGGTGCGACCGCTGAGGCCGGGCGCCGCTCCGGGCGGCTCAGCCACCGGACCGTCCCACGCCGCCGATGAACCCCGACTGCTCGGCGTCCTCGGTGTTCTCCGAGAACTCCGGGCGCCATTGCGGCACCCAGACGACACCTGGCTCCACCAACTCGAAGCCGTCGAAGAGGGCGGTCAACTCGGCGCGGCTGCGCAGCCACAGCGGGTTGTCGGTGCGTCGGTAGATGGCCTCCGCCTCGGCCCGCTCGTCGTCGTCGCGTCCGTCGGCGCTGGCCTGCGACAACACCAGCCAGCTTCCGGGGGCGACGGCGTCGCGCAGCGTCCGCAGCAGCTCGCCCGGCCGGTCGTCGGCGGCGACGAAGTGCAGAACCGCGACGACGAGCACGGCGACCGGCCGGTCGAGGTCGAGCAGCCGCCGTACCTCGGGATGGCCGAGGATGCGCTCGGGGTGGCGCAGATCCTCCTGCACCACCGTCGTCCGGTCGTTGCCGGCGAGAATTTCCTGACTGTGCGCAACGGCCACCGGGTCGATGTCGACATACACCACCCGGGAGTCGGGGGCGTGGCGCTGGGCGATCTCGTGCACGTTGCCCACCGTGGGGATGCCTGAGCCGATGTCGAGGAACTGCCGGACGCCGGCGTCGACCAGAAACTGCACGGCCCGCCGCAGAAACGCTCGGTTTGCCTGGGCCATCAGCGGCGCCTCGGGCACCGCCGTCACCATGGCCTGCGCCGCCGCGCGGTCCACCGCGAAGTTGTGGGAGCCGCCGAGGTAGTAGTCGTACATGCGGGCCACGCTGGGACGTTCGATGTCGATGTCGTCGGGTGCCCAGTTCGGCCGTCCCATGCCTCACCTCTTCACCGAGCGCGGGCCGCGCCGCCCGCGGACCGCCCCTCCGCCGGGGGAGACCATAGCGTGTGCGGCCGTGCGGGGTCGAATACGAGACTCGATGAAGAATACGAGACTCGATGAAGCGGCCCACGCCCGTCGGGTGGACGGGCGTGGGCCCGGCAGCGGTGCGTCGCCGCGGCAGGGTCAGAACTTCGGCGCGTCCGGCGCCTCGAGTAGGCCGAGCCGCAGCGCCGTCATCAGCGCCTGGGCGCGGTTGGCGGCGCCCAGCTTCTCGTAGAGCTTGGAGATGTGGGTCTTGGCGGTGGACTCGCTGACGAAGAGCTGCTTGGCGATGCCGGCGACGCTCATGCCGTCGGCGAGTAGCCGCAGCACCTGACCCTCGCGAGGGGAGAGCTGCGGGCCGGAGGGCGCCAGCCGGCGCTTCATCGCCTCGGCGAGGTCGGCGGCGGTGAAGGCGCTGGGGGAGGAGGCGGCGTGCCGGGCCGCCGCGACCACCTCGTCGGCCGGGGCGGTCTTCGGCACGAAGGCGCTCGCACCCGCCTCCAGCGCGCCGAAGAGCTGGTCGTCCCCGGCGTACATGGTCAGCACGACGATGCCCATGGTGGCGCTGGCTTTCCGCAGCGCCCGGGTGGCCTCCAGGCCGCTGCCGTCGGGCAGCCGCAGATCCATGATCACCACATCCGGCTGGAGCGCGCCGGCCTGGCGGACGCCCTCGGCCGCCGTCGCGGCCTCGCCGACGACCTCGAACTGTCGGTCGCGCTCGAAGGCGTGCCGGAGACCCTTACGGATCAGGTCGTGGTCGTCGACAAGGAGGACCTTGGTGCGGGCGGCCGGTGTCGGGCTGATGGTCATCCTCGGGTTACTCCCCTTCTGCTGCTGCGCTGCCATGCAGGTTATCGCGCCGAGGCGACGAACCCAGTACCACCGCCACGGTCGTACCGCTCGGCTGTCGCGGCCTGATCTCCAACCGGCCCCGGATACGTTCCGCCCTCTCCGCCATGATCGCAAGACCGTAGTGCCCGTCTGAGCGCTGCTCACCCATCCCGTGACCGTCATCCGACACTTCGATCTGGGCGTACGGGGGGTCCACCGCACAGGTGACCCAGAGGTTCGAAGCGCCGGCGTGCTTGCGCGCGTTGGTCACCGCCTCCTGCGCGATGCGCAGCAGCTCGGCCTCCGTGGCGGCGGGCAACCGCGCGGTCGACTCGTCCAGCGACAGGTGCACCCGCAGCCCGCCGGAGGCACCGACGGTGCGGGCGTACTCGGCGATCGCGGCGGCCAGGCCGCCGTGCCGGTCCACCTCGCTGCGCAGCTCGAACAGGCTCAGCCGCAGCTCGGTGATCACCCGGGTCACCTCCTGGCGTAGCGTGCGCAGGCTCTCGGCGGTCTCCTCGGCGTCGTCGTGCACCGTGGCCAGGGCATTGTCGATGCCGTAGCCGACCATCACCAGCTCCTGGGCCACCCCGTCGTGGATCTCCCGGGCCAGCCGCTGCCGCTCCTCGTTGGTGGCCAACGACCGTACCTCGTCGAAGAGCAGCGCCGCCTCCAACCGCAGCGCCGCCGGGCTGGTCAGCCCCGTCACCCGGGACACGACGTCGGGCGGGTACGCCTGCGCGGCGTCCGCCTCCAGCACCACCAGCCCCACCGTGCGCACCCCGGCGACCAGCGGGACGATCAGCGCCGACACGTCGCCGTCGGGCTGCGAGCGGGTCTGGGAGCGGGCCGCGGTCTGCGGCTGTTGGCTGGCCCACGCGTCGGCGATGGCCGAATCCGCGTCCAGCGTCGTCTCCCAGTCCATCCGGTCGACGCACGACTGGACCAGCACCACCAGCCGGCCGCCGGCACTGGCCGACAGCACCGCCGCCCGGTCCGCGCGAGCCACCGCGCGCAGCTCCTCCAGCAGGTGCTCCGAGATGCCGCCCGGGTCGAGGGTGGCACCCGGCAGTTGCCGGGCCACCGTGCGGAGCTGGGTGAGCAGCCGGGTCGCCTCGGCGTACGGTTGGGGCGTGCCGTCGCCGCGCGCCAGCATCATCCGGTGCAGCGTGCCCGCCGCGTAGAGACCGAGGGCGGCGAGGATCAGCCACTGAGCGCAGACGGCGAGGTAGCCGATCTGGGTGAGCTGCCGCTCGCCGTCGACCTCGGTCAGCGCGCCCGCCACGAGCAGGGTGACCGCGGTGATCGCGAGCAACCCGCCGCCCTCACGGAACCGCCGACGCAGCGCGGTGACGGTGACCGGCACCGCCAGGTACGGCAGCACCGCGGAGGCGCCCAGCCCGCCGATCTTGCCGCCGAGCATGGCCACCGCGCCGACCTGGCTCGCGGCCAACCCGAGCACGACCACCTCAGCCACCCGGCTGAGCGGCCCGAGCAGGCGGTGCGTCGGCGTCAGCGACGCCGGCAGGCCCGCCACCGCCAGCAGCGCGATCCACCACAGCTGCGTGATGTCGCGTGTCGCGAACAGGGTCAGGACCGCGACCAGCGCCAGCATGACCACCCGCGCCGCGGTGGCGAGGGGGTGCGGGTGCGACAGGGCAGGTGTGGAGGCGGGCACGTGACGGATCGTAGTCAGCCGCGGTAGATCTCGGCGATCTCCGCAGCGTACGTCTTGTGTACGACCTGCCGCTTGACCTTGAGCGACGGGGTCAGTTCCCCGGTCGCCTCGGTGAAGTCCCGGGGCAGGATCACGAAGACCTTGATCGCCTCGGCCTTGGAGACCGCCTGGTTGGCGACGTCGATCGCGCCCTGGATCTCGGCTCGTAGCGCGTCGTGCTCGCGTAGCCGCTCGACCGGGGTGTCCGTCGGCATGTCGGCCGACCCAAGCCACCCCGGCAGCGCCTCCTCGTCGACGGTGACCAGCGCGGCGATGAACGGCTGCCGGTCACCGACCACGACGCACTGGCTGACCAACGGGTGTGCCCGGACCTGGTCCTCCAGCACCGCCGGGGCGACGTTCTTACCGCCGGCGGTAACGATGATCTCCTTCTTGCGGCCGGTGATGCTCAGGTAGCCGTCGTTGTCCAGCTGTCCCAGGTCGCCGGTGTGGAACCAGCCGTCGGCCAGCGCCTCCGCGGTGGCGGTCTCGTTGCGCCAGTAGCCGGAGAAGACGATGTCGCCGGCGATGAGGACCTCCCCGTCGTCGTCGATCCGGATGGTGACGCCGGGTAGCGGCCGGCCGACGGTGCCGACCCGGGTGGCGCCGGGCAGGTTGGCGGCGGCCGCGGGAGACGTCTCGGTCAGCCCGTAGCCCTCGCAGATGGCCACGCCGACGCCACGGAAGAAGTGCCCCAGCCGGGCGCCGAGCGGCGCGCCGCCGGAGATGGCGCTGTGGCACCGGCCGCCGAGCGCCGCGCGGAGTTTGCGGTAGACGAGCTTGTCGAAGAGCGCGTGCTGTGCGCGTAGCAGCAGGCCCGGGCCGTCCGAGGTCTCCAGGGCCTCGCTGTACGCGATGGCGACCGCCTCGGCGCGGGCGAAGATCCTGCCCTTGCCGTCGGCCTCGGCCTTCTGCTTGGCGGAGTTGTAGACCTTCTCGAAGACCCGCGGCACGGACAGCACGAACGTGGGGCGGAACTCCTGGAGTTCGGTGACCAGGTTCTTCGTGTCCGCGCAGTGCGCCATGGGGGCGCGGGCCTGCACCACACCGACCTGGATGAGCCGGGCGAAGGCGTGCGCCAGCGGCAGGAACAGCAGGGTGGAGGCACCCTCGCCGAACAGGTTCGGCAGGACCGGTACCGCGTTGGTGACGTCGGCGTACATGTTGCGGTGGGTGAGCACGCACCCCTTCGGTCGACCGGTGGTGCCGCTGGTGTAGATGATGGTGGCGAGGTCGGTTGAGCGCGCCGCCGCGCGGCGCCGCTCGATCTCCGCCGGGTCGACCGCGGCGCCCGCCGCGACCAGCTCGTTCACCGCGCCGAGGTCGATCTGCCACACGTTCTCCAGCTCGGGCGCCCGGTCCCGGACCCCGGCGACCAGCGCGGCGTGCGCGTCGGTCTCCACCAGCGCGGCGGTGGCGCCCGAGTCGGAGAGGATCCAGGCGGCCTGCTCAGCGCTGGACGTCTCGTAGATCGGCACGGTGACGGCGCCGGCGGTCCAGATGGCGTAATCGAACAGCGTCCACTCGTAGCGCGTCCGGCTCATCAGGGCGACCCGGGCTCCTGGCTGCACGCCGGCAGCGACCAGGCCTCGGGCCACCGCCACCACCTCGTCACGGAACTGTCGGCAGGTCACCTCGGTTCGGGCGCCGTCGGGGCCAGGGCGGACGAACTGCACAGCGTCCGGGGCGACCTCGGCGTTGTCCCAGACCGGGTCGGTGAGGTTGGCCGAGTCGCCGACGGTGACGATCGGCGGGACGGAGAACTCGCGCACCTGCACTCTCCTCGTGCTCTCGCGGGCCGGGCCGGCCGCCACCTCGGGTCGGCTCTGTCGAAACCTACCCGGCCAGCCGGGAGGGTGGCACGGGCAGGTTCGGTCGCGGGCCGGTAACCTCCCCCCATGGCGGACTCCTCCACCCAGTCGATCATCATCGGTGCGCCACCGGAGCGGGTGGCTGCGGTCATCTGCGACTTTCCCCGTTACCCCGAGTGGACGGACGCGGTGCAGCGGGTGGAGGTCGAGGAGTTCGACAACGGCTACGCCAGCCAGGTGCGGTTCACCATCGACGCGAGCGTGCTGGTCGACGAGTATGTGCTGGCCTACGAGTACGCGGCGGGCCTAACCCGCATCGAGTGGCACCTGGTGGCGCCGTCGAAGATGCAGCGGTCCCAGCGCGGCTCGTACGATCTCGTGGGTAACGCCGATGGCACGACCACGGTGACCTACACGCTGGAGGTCGAGCTGTCGGTCGGAATGCTCGGGATGTTCCGCCGCAAAGCCGAAAAAATGATCATGGACGCCGCGTTGAAGCAGCTCAAGCGCCGGGTAGAAGCCCTCGGTGCGGCGCAGTGACGCGGCTGGCGGCACGCGGGTAGAGGAGCCGACCATGGTGGCAACGGATCCGGGTTCGGCCCGGGAAGAGGCGGAACGACTGGTCGCCACCCTGTTGGCCACCGCGCGGTCAGCCGGTGACGGGACGGGGCCGTGGGGCCCGCTCGGTGGGATCGTGTCGAGTGTCCTCGGTCACAGCACCGCCCCGAGCGTGGCGGGTGGGGGCGGTTTGGCCACCGGTACGGCCGAGTGTTGCATCTGTCCGGTCTGCCGCGCGATCGCCGCGTTACGGGACCCGAGCCCGGAGTTCGCCGAGCGGCTCGCCACCGGCGCCGGCGACCTGGCCGCCGGAGTGGCCAGCCTGCTGCGAGCGTTCGCCTCGGCCGAGCCGCCCCACGAACGGGCCGACGCGTCCGCGTCCGCCACCCGGGACGAGCGGACCGAGGACCACGTGTGGCGCGAGGCCACCCGAAACGGGCAGGGTTCTCCGCCAGTGCCCGAGGCGCAGGATTCTCCGCCAGCGCCCGAGGCGGACGTCTGGTCCGCCGCCACCCGTGCGAGGGAGACCGTCGTCCCGGCCGTCGCACCGCCCGCCGACGTCGCCGGGCCGGCCACGCTGGAGACCACGCGGGCGAAGACCGACCGTGTTGGGGTGCCCGCCTCCCGGGCGCCCGCCGAGGCGGGCGAGGACGCCCGGGGGGTCTGACCAGTACCTCCCGACACCCACCGGTGGGGCCGGGGCAGCACAGCAGAGGGGAGCGGCAGCGGTGACGCTGACCATCGGAGTCGACGTCGGTGGCACGAAGGTGGCCGGGGGCGTCGTGGATGGTGCCGGCAGGGTCCTCGTTCAGGTCCGACGGGACACTCCCGCCGAGGATGTCGGCAAGACCCGGGACGTCATCATCGAGGTGGTCGGCGAACTGGCGAACGGGCGGACGATCGAGGCGGTCGGCATCGGCGCGGCGGGCTGGATCAACGCCGGCCGCTCCACGGTGCTCTTCGCGCCGAACCTCGCCTGGCGCAACGAGCCACTGCGTGACTACGTCAGCGCGGCGGTGAACCTGCCGGTGATCGTCGAGAACGACGGCAACGTCGCCGCGTGGGCCGAGTTCCGGCACGGCGCGGCGCGCGACGCCGACGACTCGATGGTGATGCTCACCATCGGCACCGGCGTGGGGGGCGGCATCGTCCTCGGTGGCGAGCTGGTCCGTGGCGCGAACGGCATCGCCGGCGAGCTGGGGCACATGCTCACCGTGCCGGACGGGCACCGGTGTGGCTGCGGCCGGTTGGGCTGCATCGAGCAGTACGCCAGCGGCAGCGCGCTGGTCCGCTTCGCCCGGGCGTCCGCCCGCCAGGAGCCGCACCGTGCCGGCGCCCTGCTGGAGCTGGCCGACGGGGAGGCCGAGGCGATCACCGGGCCGATGGTGACCGCCGCCGCGAAGGGCGGCGACCCGGTCTCCGCCGAGGCGTTCGCCCAGGTCGGCCGCTGGCTCGGCGCCAGTCTCGCCGACCTGGCGCAGATCCTCGACCCGCAGGTGCTGATCGTCGGCGGCGGCGTCATCGACGCCGGCGACCTGCTGATGGGCCCGACCCGCCGCTCCTTCACCGAAGCCCTCGCACAGCGTAGCCGGCTGCCGGTGGCCGAGATCCGTTCGGCCGAACTGGGTAACACCGCGGGCGTCATCGGGGCCGCCGACCTTGCCCGCCGGATCTGACGTGGCGGCACCGGGCGCCGGCGTACCGCTGCGCGTCATGTCATACAACATCCACAGCCAGCGGGACGACACCGCGGCGCTGGCGGCGGTGGTCCGCGCCACCGCACCGGACGTGGTGATCGTGCAGGAGGGGCCGCGCCGGTTCCGTTGGCGGCAGAGGTCGGCGGCGCTCGCCGAGTCGTTCGGGCTGGTGGTCGCGGCCGGTGGGCTGCCCGCCCTGGGCAATCTGCTGCTGACCAGCCTCCGCGTCGGGGTGACCGCCTTGCGGTGCCAGCGGTTCCCGCTCACCCCCGGCCGGCACCTGCGCGGCGCGGCGTACGCGGACTGTGTGGTGGGTGACGGGGCTCGGTTCACGGTCGCCGGGTCGCATCTGTCCACGGATCCGGCCGAGCGGCCGGTGCAGGCCGCGCTGTTCGCCCGCGGGCTGGCCGCGGCAACCGCACCCGTGATCATCGGTGCCGACCTCAACGAGGGGCCGGACGGGCCTGCCTGGGCGACCGTGGCGGCCGGCCGCGCCGACGCGGCGCTGGCGATGGACCGGGCGGACCGGCTCACCTTCTCCTGCGCCAGCCCCCGCCGCCGGATCGACGCGCTCTTCGTCGACCCACGGATCACCGTGGTCGACTACGACGTGGTGGACACCCCACAGACCCGCCGTGCCAGCGACCACTTCCCGGTGCTGGTCGACCTGAAGCTGCCCGCCTCGGGCTGATCGGGTGGCTGGATCAGGGGCTGGACACGGACCGCTCGATGCGGGCAGGATGCTGCGCGACCCGGCGCCCGTGCCGCACAAAGGAGATCCCTCGGTGTCCATCTCCACCGACCATGGCCGGTCCGACCCGGAGTCGGGCGCCCCCGCCCGGACGCGCGACGGCCGCCCGGTCTCCGATCGGGGTGACACGGTCTGCGTCATCGGCGCCGGCGCGAGCGGGTTGACCGCGATCAAGAACCTCACCGAGCAAGGGTTCGGAGTGGACTGCTACGAGCGGGAGACCGGCGTCGGCGGTGCCTGGAACTGGCGACACGACCGCAGCCCGGTGTACGCGAGCACCCATCTGGTCTCGTCGCGGCCGTTCACCCAGTTCCCCGACTTCCCGATGCCGGACGACTGGCCCGACTACCCGCACCACAGCCAGTTGCTCGGCTACCTCGAGCGGTACGCCGACCACTTCGACCTGCGCCGGCACATCTGGTTCGGCACCGAGGTGGCGCGGGTCGATCCGGTGGCGGGGGACCGCTGGGACGTCACCACCCGCAGCACCGGCGGCTACGGTCCGGAACGCACCTCCCGGTATGCGGCCGTCGTGGTCGCAAACGGCCACAACTGGTCCCCGAAGCTGTCGAGCTACGAGGGTCTCGCCGAGTTCCGTGGCGAGGTCATGCACGCCTCGTCCTACCAGGACCCGGCGCAGCTGCGCGGCAAGCGGGTCCTGGTGGTCGGCGCGGGCAACACCGGCTGTGACATCGCGGTCGAGGCCGCCCAGCAGGCGTCCCGCTGCTGGCACTCCACCCGCCGCGGCTACTGGTACGCGCCGAAGTACGTCTTCGGCCGCCCCGCCGACCAGGTCGACGACACGCTGCTGGCGTTGCGGGTGCCGCGGCGGGTCCGTCAGTGGCTCCACCACCTGACGATGCGGCTGACCGTCGGCGACCTCACCCGCTTCGGGCTGCCCGAGCCCGACCACCGGGTGTACGAGACCCATCCGATCGCCAACAGTCAGCTCGTGGATCAGGTGGGCCACGGCCGGATCACCCCGGTGGCCGACGTCGCCCGTTTCCACCCTTACGGGGTGGAGCTGGCCGACGGCCGGGAGATCGAGCCCGAACTGGTCGTCTTCGCCACCGGATACCTGCCGCGCTTCGAGTTCCTCGACCCCAGGATCCTCGGCGACGACGCCGGGACCGGCCGGCCGACGTTGTGGCTCAACGCCTTCCCGCCGGGTCACCCGACGCTCGCGGTGGCCGGCCTGGTGCAGCCGGATTCCGGCGTCTTCCCCCTGTCGCACTGGCAGATGGTGCTGTTCGCCCGGCTGCTGCGGCTGCGCGTGACCCGACCCGATCGCGTGGCGGCCTTCGCCACCACCGTCGGCGCGCGGGCCGGGGAGCGCTACTCCGGGCCGGTCAAGGACAGCAGCCGGCACTGGTTCGAGGTCGGCCACGCCGACTACCTACGCGCGGTCCAGCGCGCCCTGCACGACCTGGAGAAGCCCCGGTGAGCGCGAGGAGTGCAGCGGAGCGGAGCCCCGCAGTCGCGAGCGGAGGGTCAGTTCGGTGAGCGCGAGGAGTGCAGCGGAGCGGAGCCCCGCAGTCGCGAGCGGAGGGTCAGTTCGGTGAGCGCGAGGAGTGCAGCGGAGCGGAGCCCCGCAGTCGCGAGCGGAGGGTCAGTTCGGTGAGCGCGAGGAGTGCAGCGGAGCGGAGCCCCGCAGTCGCGAGCGGAGGGTCAGTTCGGTGAGCGCGAGGAGTGCAGCGGAGCGGAGCCCCGCAGTCGCGAGCGGAGGGTCAGTTCGGTGAGCGCGAGGAGTGCAGCGGAGCGGAGCCCCGCAGTCGTGAACGCATTGGAGGCGCGGTGACCCAGCTACGGATCATGCGGGGATGGGAGTGGGCCCGGCCCGTCCGCCCGGTCCGCCGTGAGGTTGTCAGCGCCACGCCGGAGGTCGAACAGGGCCGCCCGCCACTGCTCTTGGTGCCGGGTTTCGGGCACGGCGCGTGGGCGTTCGCCGAGCACTGGCTGGGACACGCCGCCGCGCGCGGCTTCTCCGCGTACGCGGTGAGCCTGCGCGGCCACGGCGGCAGCGGCCCGGCGCCGGAGGCGACGCTGCGGGCGTACGCCCACGACGTCGTTCAGGTGGCGGCGGGCCTGCCGCGCCAGGCGGTGCTGGTGGGGCACGGCGCCGGGGCCCTGGTGGTCGGGCACGCCATGGCGCGCTACCCGGCCCGGGCCGCCGTGCTGGTGGCGCCGGTGCTTGGCGGCTGGGGCACGGCGGCGACCGCGGTGCGCCGTAACCCGTTCGGAACGCTGTCCGTCCTGGCCGGCGGCCGGTTGCGGCTGAGCCGCGCCCAACTGTTCAGCCCGGAGCTGCCCGAGGCGGACGCCCGGCGGTACGCCGCCCGGCTCGGTCGCGCCGGGCGGCGTGCCCAGTGGCAGCTGCTGCTGGGCCGGGAGCCCGAGCCGCCGGTGGGCGATCCGCCGGTGCTGGTGCTCGGCAGCCCGGACGACCGGGTGGTGCCGGCGGCGGCGCTCACCCGGGCTGCCCGGCGGTTCGGCTGCGCGCCGCTGCTCTTCCCCGGCATGGGCCACGACTTGATGCTCGATGCCCGGTGGCGGGAGCCGGTCGACGCGATCCTGGACTGGTTGGAGAAGGAGCCCGGCCGGAGCTGACCGTGGCGTCCGTCAGCCGGTGGCGTTGAACCGGCTGACCAGCGAGCCGTCCGCGTCGAGCGCGGAGAGGTAGGAGCGGGCCCAGGCGCGGATGTCGTGCCGGTGCAGGTGCGTTCGCATGGCTCGCATCCGGTCGCGGACGTCGTCGGGCCCGGCCCGCAGCGCCGCGAGCAGGCCCTGCTTGAGGCCTTCCAGGTCGTGCGGGTTCACCAGGTACGCCTGGGACAGCTCGGCGGCGGCACCGGCGAATTCGCTCAGCAGCAGCGCCCCGGTGTCGTCGGCCCGGGCGGCGACGTACTCCTTGGCCACGAGGTTCATGCCGTCGCGCAGCGGGGTCACCGCCATCACGTCGGCCACCCGGTACAGTGCCGCCAACTCGGCGCGGTCGAATGGCTGGGTCAGGTAGTGGATGGCCGGTTCTCCGACCCGGCCGAACTCGCCGTTGATCCGGCCGACCTCGCGTTCGACGCGTTCGCGGAGGATCTGGTATTGCCCGACCCGCTCCCGGCTTGGCACCGCCACCTGCACCAGCACCGTGTCCCGCATCTTGACGTGGCCGTCGGCGATCAGTTCGCTGTACGCCTTCAGCCGCTGCTCGATGCCCTTGGTGTAGTCCATCCGGTCGACACTGAGGATCACCTGGTCGGGGCTGCCGAGGTCGCGGCGCAGCCGGTTCGCCCGGTCGGCGACGTCTGGCCGGGTGGCCAGGGCGGCCATCTCGGCGGTGTCGATGGAGACCGGAAAGGAGCCGATGCGCACCATCCGGTCGTCGACGGCGATCCGGCGGTCGGTGGCCGGCAGCCCGAGTACCTTCACCGCGAGCTGGGCGAAGTTGTGCGTGGCCTGTGCCCGCTGGAAGCCGACCAGATCGGCTCCGAGCATGCCGCGCAGCAACTCGGCCCGACGGGGGAGTTGCATGAACAGCTCCGGTGGCGGGAAGGCGACGTGCAGGAAGAAGCCGATCCGCAGGTCTGGTCGCAGCGCCCGGAGCAGGCCGGGCACGAGCTGGAGGTGGTAGTCCTGCACCCATACCACCGCGTCGGTCTCGGCCACCTCGGCGGTCGCCTCCGCGAAGCGTCGGTTGACCCGCTGGTACGCCTCCCACCACCGGCGGTGGTACTCCGGCTGCTCGACCGCGTCGTGGTAGAGCGGCCACAGGGTTGCGTTGGCGAAGCCTTCGTAGTGATCGCGCAGGTCCTCGGCGCTCAGGGGTACGGCGTGCATGCGTACGCCGTCGATGTCGGGCAGGGCCGGTGCCGGGCCGGTGCCGCCGGCCCAGCCCACCCACGTGGCGGGTGTGTGCCGCAGCAGCGGGTGCAGCGCGCTCACCAGGCCGCCGGGGCTGCGTCGCCACTCGCAGGCACCGTCCGGCGCCACACTGTCGTCGATGGGGAGGCGGTTGGCAACCACCAACAGGGAACTTTGTCGCATCTCGGGCGTTCCGATCTGCCGGGAGGCGACCGCCGGTGACGGGAGGAACCACCGGCAGTCAGCGGAGGGGACATGACCCACAGCGGTATTCCTACTGACCGTAAGTTACACCACTGTTACCCCGCCGCCGGGGGGTGGTCGTCCGGGGCCGTGACCTCAGTGATAGTGGCCGACGAGGCGCCTCGTGGCGGCCGGCGTCACCAGGTCAGACGACGGCGCCGTCGTCCGGGTCGTGGTCGTCGCGGTCGCCGGGGCGCAATCGCCAGATCAGCGTGACGAAGCCCGCCAGGATGCTGGTGAAGCCGAGCAGGGTGACGATCCCCGGGTCGGCCGGGAACACCGAGGGGAATAGGAACAGCACGAAGCCGAGCACGATCGCGAGCGTGCCGACCGCGGCGTACTTGGAGATCCGGGGCAGTGGTGGGGGCGGGGGCGGGGTGTACCGCTCGTCGTCCTCCTCGTCGGGCAGGTCCGCCCCGAAGGTGTCCAGCCCGTCCAGCAGCGAAGGCTCATCGTCCCGGCCCCGCCCGACGGTCACCCCGGAGATGTCGGCCGCGGACGGCAGCGGCCGGACCTCGGTGACGGTCAGCCCGGGGTCGGTGCCGGCCCGGCCCGGCCGGGCGTCGTCCACGTCCTCGGCGGCGGGCCACGGGTTGTCGCCGACGGGTGCGGTCGCGTGGAAACCGGCGACGATGCGGGCCCACTCGGCGTCGACGTCGGGCTCGTTGTCCCGGGCGCGGTCGGCGCTCTCGTCGGCGAGCTGGGTCAAGTAGTCCCGGGCGGTGGTCAGGTGCGACCGGTCGACGTACAGCCGGTCGACCGGTCGCGACGGGACGGTGGTGGTGCGGGTGACCGGGTTCAGATCGGCGGAGGGTTGCAGGTAGGCGGCGATGCCTCCGGCGGCCAGCACGTCGAGTAGGTGTTCGCCGACCCGGGGATCCACGTCACCGGCGACCGCGTACTCGGTCGCGTCGAGCCCGTTGTCCCGCCGTCCCCGGCGGGACCCACCCGCTGACACCGGACAACCTCCTCATCGCGCGCTGGTGACGCGCCGTCTGAGCCCCCTCGGCGTTCCCCGCGCCGTGCCATGAATCGTGACACGTCGGCACCCCGTTCCGGGAGTGCGTTGTGTCGCGTCTTGCCCGCTCGCGGTCGACTCGCTGCTCGTAGGTAGGGTTGTTTGTCCTTTTGTGCACGGAGTGCGTCGTTTGCCCGTCGACCTGCTCCGCGGGTCGCCACCCCGGCGGCGGGCCACCCGCCGGCCGGGTCGAGTGCCCCGGGACGGGAGCGGATCACCGGCCGCCGGTATGGCGTCGCGGCCGTCGGTGGCGTTTGCCGTCGGCTCTCTCGCGGTCGTGCACCTCCATCGCCTTCCCACGACCTCGTCAGCGGTCCGGTCGTCAACCTGGCGTCGCCTGCCGGCACCCACGTGACGAAGAGATCTACCCCAACAGACGGGTGGCCGGGTCCCCGTCAACGGTCCGCCGGCGCCACGGATCCGGTGGAGGTCCGTTTCCAGATGGTCATGGTGCCGTCGCTGTCGTCCCGCATCGTCGCCGGAGCCTGGCGGCGAGCCGCCCCCACAGCGCGTCGACGATGATCTGCGCGTCGCCGGGCCTGTACCTGGTACGTCTCCGGAAACTGGACACCTGGACACGCTGGCAGACCTCACTCCTGTGGGGACACTCTCTGGTGGGTTGGTGCTCCCGGCCGGCCAGGTGTTCGACCGGCAGGCCCGGATGAGCGGCGGAAAGTCGATCCAGCCGCACGTCCACCGGCACCCACGGGTCGAGTGCGGCGGAGCGGTTGGCGCGGCGCAGGCCGCCGGAGGCCGGCGGTCCCGGGTGGCACACGGCCGCGGGAGGGACCCCGGGGCCCCGGCGGCCGGGGCGGGAGGGCGAGGGTTGGCCGCCTGCCGTAGCGACGCGGCCGGTTCACCCGAAGGAGCCACGGGGTGTGCCCGGCGGCGTGATCGCGATCGGTCGGTCGGAACACGCACACGCGGGTCTGGCTCGTTCCGGCCCGGAGGCCGGAATAATCCGGACAGATGTCAATGCCTGTGACGCGATGGGTCGAGGAGGCGGAAATGCTTGGCTGGAGTAACGCGGTACCCGGTTGGCTCTTGAGTGTGCTTCTGATCTTTGCCTTCACTGGCCTGGCGGCGCTTGGTGTGCTGCTGGTGCGTTCTCCGATCCAACGAGTGTTCGAGTCCGAGCCCAAACGACATGACCTCATGACGACTGCACTGCGTTCGGTGGTGACCTTCTACGGGCTCCTTCTCACCCTCACCGCCGCCTCCGCGTATGAGACGTATGCTGAGGCCCGTAAGGCGGTTTCAGCCGAAGCGGCTTCCTTGGCCACGCTCTCCCAGGCGGTGTCCGACTATCCGGAGCCCACGCGGAGTGAATTGCAGGGCCTCATGCGTGACTATGTCGACTATATGACAAATGAGGCATGGCCCGCCTACCAGCAGCGCGCCGCCGTGCGGGGTGACAACGATTTGGCGGCTAGGATCAACGGGGTCCTGCACGTGCACAAGCCGGAGAGCGACGAGGAAAAGGCGCAGAGTAGGATCGCCTTGGCGGAACTCGAGAAGTTCAACGAGAACCGTCAGCTCCGACGAAGTTTCGCATCCACTGAGCTGCCAGGCTTCTTGTGGGCCGTACTCCTCGTCGGCGCAGCGTTCGTCGTCACGCTTACCTGGTTCCTGTCGGCCCAGACGCGCAGGGCCCATCTGGTCGTCTCCGCCGCCATCGCGGTCATCATCGCCCTACTGCTGTTCGTCGTCGAGGCAATGGACGGCCCGTTCGAAGGGACCATGAGCGTCTCGCCGGCCCCGTTCGAGGAGATGCGAAAGGAACTCGTCAGATAGGTCGCCCGTTCGTGTGGTGGGACGTGGCCGGAGAACTGCCGCGGGTGCGGGGCCGCGCGGCGTCGTCGGCGGACCGGGCCTCCCGGGTGGTTGGGAGGACGGTGGCTGTTGTGTCAGGTGCCTCGGACCGCGGCGCCGGGTGGGTGACGGGAGGATGATCGGTCGTCCGTTGTGGCGGAGGGCTCCCGCTCCGTAGGCTCGTCGAAGACGGCAGCGCTCCCGGCGACGGGCGGTGCCGCGGCGAACCCCACGGAAAGGACGCCGGTGCTGTACTGGCTGCTGAAGTACGTCATCCTTGGGCCGCTGTTGAGGCTGATCTTCCGTCCGCAGGTGGAGGGTCTGCACCACGTGCCGGCGGCCGGCCCGGTGATCCTGGCCAGCAACCATCTCTCCTTCTCCGACTCGATCTTCACGCCGCTGATCGTGCCGAGGAAGGTCACCTTTGTCGCCAAGGCGGAGTACTTCACCGGCCGGGGGATCAAGGGTTGGCTGACGAAGATGTTCTTCGTCGGCACCGGCACCATCCCGGTGGACCGCTCGGGTGGTCGGGCGGCCCGGGCGGCGCTGGACACCCAGCTCACGATCCTGCGGGCCGGCGGCGTGGCCGGCATCTATCCGGAGGGCACCCGCTCGCCGGACGGGCGGCTCTACCGGGGTAAGACCGGCGTGGCCCGGCTCGCGTTGGAGAGCGGTGCCCCGGTGGTGCCGGTGGTGATGCTCAACCTCGACGAGATCCAGCCCCCGGGAAAGATCATTCCAAGGGTCCAGCGGGTCCGGATCCGTTTCGGCTCGCCGCTGGGCTTCTCCCGCTACACGGGGATGGCTGGGGACCGGTTCGTCGAGCGTGCGGTCACCGACGAGATCATGTACGAGCTGATGGAGCTGTCCGGCCGGGAGTACATCGACATGTACGCCCAGAAGGCCAAGAAGCAGCTTCCGCCGCCCACCCCCGCCGCCCGGGAAGCGGTCGCGGCCTGACGGTGGTCAGCGATCGCTCATGCCGGCACGGCGGCGCAGCGACGCCACGTCGGTGACCACGATGCGGCGGCCCTCGGTGCGCAGCCAGCCCCGGCTGGCGAAGGAGCCGATCGCCTGGTTGACGCTCTGTCGGGAGCCGCCGGCCATCTCGGCGAGCTGGCTCTGGTTGAGCTCGATTGTGATCATCGGGGCCTGGCTCTCGCCGGCCAGCCGCACCAGCGTCTTGGCCACCCGGCCGGGCAGGTCGAGGAAGACGTGGTCGGCGTTCTGCTCGGTGAGCCGACGGATCAGCCCGCCGAGAGAACGCATCACCGCGTCCAGGATCCGCGGGTTGGAATGGACCAGGTCCATGAACGCGCCCCGGCTCAGCGCCAGCGCCGCCGTGTCCTCGATGGCCTCGGCGGAGGTCGAGCGGGTCGAGGCGTCCAGCAGTGACACCTCACCCAGCACGTCCGGCGGTCGCATCACGGTCAGGATGGCTCGCTCGCCGGTCGGTGCCGTCCGGAACACGGCCACCGCACCCCGCCGCAGCACGATCAGCGACTCGCCGGGATCGTTCTCCACGAAGAGCAATTGACCCTTACGGTAGGTACGCGGGACGGCGGCGGCGATCACCCGCTGCCGCACCTCCGGCTCGAGCCCGGCGAACATCTCGACACCCGTGAGCGCGTCACCCGGCTCCGGCAGGCGCACCTCCACGGCCAATCCCTCCCCGGTCGAAAACCTCAACTCGCTCACCGGGTGAACCTGTACGGGTCTCCGCCCGAGGGCACTGACACCTCGTTCGGCGTCCGGTAGCGCTACACATCAGATCATGACGGTCCGGTCGCTTGCTGTACACCCCTGAATTCACCTCCGTGACGTCCGAGGCCTGCTCGAAGTCGCCCATCACGATCACTCTGACCTGCGAGAACATGGTGATCGCCGGGGCTGCCGGTACCCGCCCGACGCGGTGGCGGCGGCGTGCGTCAGGATGGCGGTGATGGTCTACCGCTACTTCTACGACTGCGAATTCATCGAGGATGGTCACATCGTCGAGCTGGTGTCGATCGGCGTCGTCGACGAGTACGGACGCGAGTTCTACGCCGTCTCCACCGAGTTCGACGACGCCCGGGCCGTGCCGTGGGTGCGCCGCAACGTGCTCGACAAGCTGCCGTCGCCCGCCGACCGGGCCTGGCGCTCCCGGGAGCGGATCCGCGACGACCTGCTGGACTTCTTCCTCGAGCCGGTCCGCGACCGGCCCGGCGAGCAGTTGGAGCTCTGGGCCTGGTACGCCGCGTACGACCACGTGGCCCTCGCCCAGTTGTGGGGGGCGATGCCGGCGTTGCCCCGAGAGATCCCCCGGTTCACCAAGGAACTGCGTCAACTCTGGGACGACCGGGGTCGTCCGTCGCTGCCGGACGCCGACGCGGCGCGGCACGACGCCCTGGTTGACGCGCGGCACAACCTTGCGCGCTGGCGGGCGATGACCGGTTCGGGGCAGCGCTGATCCGGGTTGGGGAGCTGGCCGGTCGGGCCGAGAGCCCGCGGGTGGCTACTGGACGGTAGCCGGGTCGCGCTGTCGGGGCGCGCCCGCGCGGACTACAGTGCGCAGGGACGGCCCGCCCCGGGCCGGCAACGGCGCCGATGGTCTGATCTGACACATATCCTGGGGCTTACCGGGCTTCACCCAATGCTCCAGGAGGATGAGCAGACATGCGTATCGGCGTGCTCACCGGCGGTGGCGACTGCCCAGGTCTCAACGCGGTGATCCGGTCGGTGGTCCGCAAGGGCGTCACCAACTACAACCACGAGTTCGTGGGCTTCCGGGATGGTTGGAAGGGCCCGCTGGAGGGGCTGTCCCGCCCGCTGGGCATCGCCGAGGTCCGCGGCATCCTGCCGCGAGGCGGCACCATCCTCGGCTCGTCACGGACCAACCCGTTCAAGATCGAAAACGGGGTCGAGCGGATCAAGGAGAACCTCGCCGCCCAGGGCGTGGACGCGCTCATCGCGATCGGCGGTGAGGACACCCTCGGCGTGGCGACCAAGCTGCACGAGCTGGGCGTCAACGTGGTCGGCGTGCCGAAGACCATCGACAACGATCTCGGTGCCACCGACTACACCTTCGGCTTCGACACCGCGGTGAACATCGCCATGGAGGCGATCGACCGGCTGCACACCACCGCCGAGAGCCACCACCGCACCCTGGTCGTCGAGGTGATGGGCCGGCACGCCGGCTGGATCGCCCTGCACGCCGGTCTCGCCGGGGGCGCCAACGTGATCCTGCTCCCGGAGCGGCAGTTCGACGTCGAGCAGGTCGCCGGGTACGTCGAGAAGCGCTTCCAGCACCAGTACGCCCCGATTGTCGTGGTCGCCGAGGGCGCCCACCCGCTCGAGGGGCAGATGGTCCTGCACAACCAGGAGCTGGACGCGTTCGGCCACGTCCGGCTCGGCGGCGTCGGCCAGTGGCTGGCCGAGCAGTTGGAGGCCAGGACCGGCAAGGAGGCCCGCACGGTCGTGCTCGGCCACATCCAGCGCGGTGGCACCCCGACCGCCTTCGACCGGGTGCTCGCCACCCGGCTGGGCCTGCACGCGATCGACGCGGCGCACGAGGGTGACTGGGGCAGGATGGTCGCCATGCAGGGCACGGACATCGTCCGGGTCCCGCTCGCCGAGGCGACCCGCGAGCTGAAGACCGTGCCGCTGGAGCGGTACGCCGAGGCCGAGGTCTTCTTCGGCAGCTGATCTGACATCCACGGCGCGCGGCGGGTGCTCCGGCCCCGCCGCGCGCCGGCTCACGGCGAGGGGGTACGCCCGATGGCGGGTTCGGTGCACACGGTCGCGGTCATCGGGGCGGGCAAGATCGGCGAGCTGATGCTCTCCGGTCTGCTGCGTTCGGGCTGGCCGGTGGACCGCCTCCTGGCCACCGCCCGCCGACCGGTCCGGGCGGAGGAACTCGCGGCCCGCTACGGCGTCCGGGTGGTCGACAACCTGACCGCAGTGGGCGAGGCCGAGGTGCTGGCGGTCGCGGTCAAGCCGCAGGACGCCGACGCGCTGCTGGCGGAGATCGGGCCCAAGGTGCCCGCCGACAAGCTGGTCATCTCGCTCTGCGCCGGTCTGCCGACCGCCTTCTTCAGTCGCCGGTTGCCGGAGGGTACCCCGGTGGTGCGGGTGATGACCAACACCCCGGCGCTGGTCGACGAGGCGATGACCGCGATCTCCGCCGGGGCACACGCCACCGGAGCGCACCTGGCGCTGGCCGAGGAGATGTTCTCCCCGCTCGGCACCACCATCCGGGTGCCGGAGTCGCAGCAGGACGCGGTGACCGCGCTGTCCGGCTCCGGCCCGGCGTACTTCTATCTGCTGGTCGAGGCCATGATCGACGCGGGGATTTTGCTCGGCCTGCCCCGGCAGGTGGCGCACGAGCTGATCGTGCAGACCGCCATCGGCTCCGCGGTGATGCTGCGCGACTCCGGCGAGCACCCGGTCAAGCTCCGCGAGGCGGTCACCTCGCCGGCCGGCACCACCATTTCCGCCATCCGCGAGCTGGAGCACCACGGTGTGCGGGCGGCGCTGTTGGCCGCGCTGGAGGCGGCCCGCGACCGCGCTCGTGAGCTCGCCGCCCAGGCGGACTGAGGTCGGTCGTGGTGTCGACGTACGCCGTCACGCCACTCTCGTTGTGCAAGAGCGGGCAATAGTCCCCGTGGTTCGAGGCCGGCGTGGCACTGCCTGTCGTTGCGCCGCTCGGCACGAAGTTGCCGGGTCGCAGTCCGCCGGGGCGGCGTGGGTCGGCGGTCGTCGATGGGTCGTCGATGGGTGGCCGTTGGTGGGCCGCTTGGGTCGCGGCTCCTCCGTCCGGTCGGATTGATCTTGACTGCCGGGGTTGGCGGTGTCTGGCCTCGAGTGTCTTGGCTCCACCTGTCGGCTTTGACGTTCGGGGCATGAGGATTATCCGGCATTCATTATCCGTGCGAGGTATCTTCCGAAATAGCGCTATATGTTCCTCATGTCCGTCTAGCGTGAGGTTAATCCGCTTTCACCGTCGCTGAGGTGGGGGCGTCATCGCGCATGAAGGGGTAGGTGGAATGCTCGAGTCGGATCGTGAGCGGGTGTCGGGTTTGGTGCGCTCGCCGGTGTCACGTCGGTACTGGAAGCAGGCGGTGCTGGCCGCGGCGGGGGTGGCCGCGTTGGTCGGCGCGTCGACGGCTGTCGGTGCCAGTGGTGGGGCTGGTGCGGGTCCACCGGTGTCGGCGGTTCCCGGTGGCACCGTGGCGAAGGACCTGGGTGTCGCGGGTTTGGCGACGGCTGGTCAGGGGAGCCCTGGCGGCGATGGGGCCGCTGACCCTGGTGACGGGGATGGTGATTACTGGGCCGCGCGTGCCGGGAACCCGGATGACGTGGATGAGGCCCCTGTCATGGCGGACGAGGGTCCTGCCGGGTTCGCTTCGGCTGGGGGGGCCGTAGGCGCGACCACGCAGGCCAGGACATCCAAGACCAGCAAGACCGCCAAGACCAGCAAGACCGCCAAGGACGCCAAGACCGCCAAGGACGCCAAGACCGCCAAGGACGCCAAGACCGCCAAGGACGCCAAGGACGCCAAGACCGCCAAGGACGCCAAGGACGCCAAGGCGATCAAAGCCGAGAAGGCCGCGGAGAAGGCGGAGAAGGAGGCGGAGCGGGCGAAGCGGAACGCCGAGAAGGCCGCGGAGAAGGCGGAGAAGGCGGCTGAGCGGGCGAAGCGGGACGCCGAGAAGGAGGCGAAGCGGGACGCCGAGAAGGCGGCGGAGCGGGCGAAGCGGGATGCCGAGAAGGAGGCGGAGAAGGAGGCGAAGCGGGACGCCGAGAAGGCGGCGGAGCGGGCGAAGCGGGATGCCGAGAAGGAGGCGGAGAAGGAGGCGGAGCGGGCGAAGCGGGATGCCGAGAAGGCGGCGGAGCGGGCGAAGCGGGATGCCGAGAAGGAGGCGGAGAAGGAGGCGGAGCGGGCGAAGCGGAACGCCGAGAAGGCGGCCGAGCGGGCGAAGCGGCAGGCCGAGAAGGCGGCGGGCGCGAAGGCGGCTGGTGCTGCCGGGGGGAATGCGGCCGGCGCCGTGAAGGAGGCCGCCAAGGCTGCCGGCGGAAGTGCGCAGGACGGTGCCGGGGGGTTCGGATGGTGCCCGTCGCGTCGGTCGTCTCAGCGCCTGCCGGGGCCGGTGCGTCCGCGGTCGACGCCGAGCCCCTCGAGGACGGCAAGCCCGACGGGAAGGGTATGCCCGGTGGGAAGGGCAAGCCCGGTGGGAAGGGCAAGCTGGATTCGGCCGGTAAGCGGGGCGCGGATGGCGATCACCGGGATGGGGACCACGGGGGTAAGGGTGTGTCGGTGCCGTGTGATCCGAACGCGTTGATCGCGGCGATCACCACCGCCAACAGTGCGGGTGGCGGCACCCTGGACCTGGCCCGTAAGTGCACCTACACCCTCACCGCCAACCAGGACGGCAACGGACTACCCGTGATCGTTCAGCCGATCACGATCAAGGGGAACGGGTCCACCATCGCCCGCGCCGCCAACGCCGACCAGTTCCGCTTCTTCGAGATCGACTCCGGCGGTATCCTGCGGCTGAAGCACCTCACCCTCACCCGCGGCAAGACCGCCGAGGACGATGACGGTGGCGCCGTCTACGTCAACGTCGGTGGGAAACTCGACCTCGACCACACCACCCTGGACAACAACACCGTCGACGACGTCGGTTCGGACGACGGCGGGGCGGTCTTCAACGACGGTGGCATCGTCACCATCCGCTCCAGCACCCTGAAGAACAACTCCGCCTCCCTGGGTGGCGCCATCTTCACCGGAGTCGGCGAGCTCACCGTCACCACGTCGAAACTCATCTCCAACACCTCCGACCTCGACGGCGGCGCCATCTACGGCGACTTGGACACCGTCACGGTCAGCAAGAGCCGGATCAGCCACAACCACGCCGGCTCCGATGGTGGCGGAATCTACAGCTTCGAGGGTGCACTAAAGATCGACCGCAGCGCCGTCACCCACAACACCGCGGGATTCGACGGCGGCGGCATCTTCAAGAATGAGGACTCGATATTCGTGTTCAAGAGCACCATCGCCGGTAACCTCGCCGCCGACGATGGCGGCGGCATGTTCCTCGACGACGATGGGGCGAACATCACAGAGAGCAAGATCCTCAACAACACCGCAGCCGACGGAGACGGCGGAGGCGTCTACGTCTTCTACGTCATCGGCGACACGGCGGCGTTCCGGCGCACGGTGATCAGCGGCAACCAGGCCCTCGGTGCCGACAGCACGGGCGGCGGCATCCACATCGAAGCCGCCACCGGTGTCGTCGCGCTCACCGACGTCAAGATCACCAACAACACCGCCACGGACCCCGCCGGCGGCGTCGAGAACAACGGCACCGTCACCAGCACCGGTAAGGTCATCATCGTCGACAACGTGCCCACCAACTGCGCCAACGGTGGCAACCCCGTCCCCGGCTGCTTCGGCTGACCAACCCACCACCAGCACCACCCCACCGCGGGCGGCCCCACACGGGGCCGCCCGCGGCACAGCCGGACGGGATCAAGCCACACCCGAGCAAATCCCGAACACCACGAGCGCCGTTCCCACTGTGCGTTGAAGATCTGCTCACACACGGGACAGAAGCCCATGCACCAAATATCCGGGAACTCCATCCACCGCAGCGGTTATTGCCTGCGCGAGCCGACTCCAGACGTACGGTCGGAGGAGGGCTTGTGCTTCCTCACGACGGCAGAACTTGTAGGCCAGCAACTCATCATCTCTGAGACGAAGGGCTCTCGTCTGCTGCGGGGTAAGGGCGCCGACGTCGAAGATGAACATGAGGCTGTCGTCCCATGGGCTGGGGTTGACCCGGTTTGACGGACAGGGTCGGTAAGTTGATCTCACGCTACCTTGCTCGTTGGCCTGCGGGAATAGGCCGTCGCCTCATACTCGGCCGGGCTCATGTAGTCCAGGGTGGAATGGCGGCGGCGGGTGTTGTACCACCCCTCGATCCACTCGAAGATCGCCGCACGGGCGGCGGCCCGGGTCGGCCACGCCCTCCGGTCGAGCAGTTCGGTCTTGATCGTGGCGAAGAACGACTCCGCGACGGCGTTGTCCCAGCACTGACCCCGCCCACCGACCGACAACCGCACCCCGTTGCGGTCGGCCAGCCGGGCGTACTGCGCACTCGTGTACTGGCAACCCCGGTCGCTGTGGAAGATCACCGGCCCGGTCGGGCGTCGGACGGCGATCGCGTTGGACAACGCCTGAGCGGGCAGATCGGTCCGTAGGTGGTCGGCGGTCGCCCAGCCCACAACCCGGCGTGAGGCGATGTCGATGACGGTGGCGAGGTACAGCCAGCCCTCCCACGTGTGGATGTAGGTGATGTCGCCGCACCAGCGGGTGTCGACCCGGCCGGCGGCGACGTCGAAGTCCCGGCGGATCAGGTCCGCCGACAACGCCGCCCCCGGGTCGGGCACGGTCGTGGTGCGCCACCGCTTCGGCGTGCGGCCGCACAACCCGGCGCCCCGCATCAGCCGGGCGACCCGCTTGCCGGAGTGCCGCCGCCCCTGGGCGGCGAGTTCGGCGCGGACCCGGGGTGCGCCGTAGGTGCCGGCCGAGTCGGCGTGGATCTGCGCGATGCGGGCGGCGAGGTCTGCGTCGTCGCGTTCCCGCCGCGACGGCCCGGCACGGTGCTGGTAGTAGGCGGACCGGGAGACCTCCAGCAGCTCACAGGAACGCTTCACGTTCCCGTCGGGCCGCGCCTTCTCCGCCTCGATGAACGGGTACACGTTCACCGGGTCTCCCTCACGAAGAAAGCCGTGGCCCGTTTCAGGATGTCGACGTCCTCGCGGAGCCGGCGGTTCTCCCGCCGCAGCCGCGCCAGCTCGTCGCGCTCGTCGCTGGTCAACCCGTCGCTGCGGGTGCCGGCGTCGATGTCGGCCTGCCTGACCCACTCACGGACCGCGGTCTCGGTCAGGTCGAAGTCCCTCACGACCTGCGCCACCGATCGGTCACCCCGCCGGCACACCTCGACGATCTCCGCCTTGAACTCCGGCGTGAACGCTCTGCGCGGCCGGCGTGGTTTCTTGCCCATGCCTTCCATGATGAACATCCTCCCGAGGAGCACACAGCCCCTCTGAGCTGGGATGTCCGTCAAACAGGGTCAGGCCCAGGGCCGTGCGGGGGCACCCAATCGACCACCAGAAGCTTGTTGACCTTCAGCTCGAGACCGAGTTCCTCGCGGATCTCGCGCTCCGCGGCCTGATGAGGCGGCTCGTTCGCCTCGGCCATGCCGCCAGGTAGGTCCCAATCCGGCTTATACCGGGGGTTGACGAGCAACACATGGCCTTGCTCGTTTCTGATCAGGGCATCTGCGCCGACTCGCTTGCGTGCCTGCTTTGCGTTGCCTTCTGCGAGGTACGCCTGCCACGCATCGGGATCCCGCTCGTAGAGCGGGCGGTCATCCGCCATCGAGTTGTCTGGCACCGACTGCTCCTACCCGTAGCGCACCCACCGTACGGATCCATGATTGCTCGCGGATCGTGTCGTGCAGGCGGTCGAGACGGAAGGTGTCAACCTTTTTGGGGCGGTCGGTTCAGGGGTTCGTTGACTGAGTCGTGGTGTCCTCGGGCTTGTTGATCCACGCGGTGGTGGGCAGGGCGGGTGGTTGCGGGATGCCGCGGACGAATCGTTCGGGGTTGCGGGTGTAGGCGGCGGTCAGGACGTCGGCGCGGACATCGCGGACCTGCCGGGCGTGGCCGTGGTGGACGTCGTGTGGGGTGTGCCAGCCGATGCCGGAGTGCCGGTGGATGGTGTTGTACCAGGTGAAGAAGGCGCGGCAGTGAGCTCGGGCGTCCTGGACGCTGCCGAAGCGGTCGGGGAAGTCGGGCCGGTACTTCAGGGTCTTGAACTGGGCCTCGGAGAACGGGTTGTCGTTGCTGCACCTGGGCCGGGAGTGGGACTTGGTCACGCCGAGGTCGGCCATCATCTGCGCGACCGTCTTGGACGCCATTGAGGTGCCGCGGTCGGCGTGGATGGTCAACTGCTCACGCGCGACGCCCTGCTTGGTGATCGCGTCGGACAGCAGCCGTTCGGCCAGGGCGGCGTCCTCGCGCTCGGCGAGCAGCCACGCGACGGTGTAACGGCTGTAGATGTCGATCACGCTGTAGAGGTGGTAGAAGTCCCGCTTGGCCGGGCCGCGCAGCTTGGTGATGTCCCACGACCACACGCGATTGGGGGCGTCGGCGATCAGTTCGGGCTTGACCTTCGGCGGGTGCACCGCGTGACGGCGGCGCTCCCTGACTTCGCCGTGGGCACGCAGGATCCGGTACATGCTCGACACCGACGCCACGTACACGCCCTCGTCGAGGAGGGTGTGGTAGACGGCCGCGGGGGCCATGTCGGCGAAGTCCGGGCTGTTGAGCAACGCCCGGACGCTGTCACGCTCGGCCGCGCTCAGGGCACGTGGCTGCGGCCTGGGTTCACGCCCCGGCCGCGGTGGCGCAGGCGTCTGGCGGTGCCGGCGGTAATGGTTGGCCTGCGGCCGGCCGGTGGCTCGGCACGCCGTCCGGATGCCGATCAGCGGCGTCAGTTCGGTGATCGCAGCGTCGATCATGGTGTCGGCTCGCTCCCGCTGTGCTGGCTGTCGGTCGCGAGTTGCCCCAACAGCGCGGAGAGTTTTCCCTGCACCTCGATCACCTTGCGGGCCTTGTCCAACTCGGCGCGCAGCCGCTCGTTGTCTGCCCGCAACCGGGCTGCCTCCAGCACCGCCGGATCGGTCTTCGGCCGCCCGGCCGGCTTGGCCAGGGCCTCGCGGGCGCCGGCGTCACGCTGATGCTTCCACGCCGCGAGCAGCGACGTGTACAGGCCTTCCCGACGAAGCAGGGCGCCCTTGCCGGCCTTATCGAGGGTCTCGTACTCGGCCAGGATCCGCGCCTTGTACGCGGCGGTGTATGTCCTTGTTCGGGGCTTTGCTGGTACCTCGGGGTCGGGCACCGGGTGATGCGATGTCACGGGGGTGGATCTCCTTGCACGCCCTCACGGGTCAGAGTTTCAGCAGGTCAACCTGCCTTCCCCAAGGATGACACAGAGGGAGAAGCCGCGGGACCTCGGTGCATGCCTTGGCGTGAGATGTGAAGAGTACCGAAGCGTGTTGCAGTTGGTCGACGATGATGCCTGAGCCGAGACTCGCGATCTCGTCAAGGGTGCGGTGGGTTACTGCGCACGCCTCGTCGATCTGGCCCTTGCCAAGTAGCACCGTGACCAGCATGAGGTGGGCGAAAGCTCGACTTCTGACCCGATCGCCTCGGCGGACAGCCAGCGCGCATTGGAGTCGGCGCTGGGCTTCGAAGAGATCACCGATGTGAAGAAGGCAGCGGCCGGTCTCGACGGCAAGTGATGCGGTGTCGAAGGGGCTTAGCCACTCAGAGGCCGCAGCGATCGGCTCGTGCAGCGCCGCCTCCGCATCGGAGAGCGCCCGCGTGGCCTCGAGCGGTTGGCCGGCGAGGGCGAAACCACGTGCCTGCATTGCCAGGAGCCGGGATTGGAGCCGACCATGCGATGGAGCCTGCCGAAGATGTCTCAACCCGCTCCGGGCATGGGACAGCGCCTTGCCTGCGTCGCCGCGATGGCTGGCGAGATGACTCAGGCCTGCGTACACCTGCGCGACGAGGTGTTGGTTGCTGCTCCGGTGGGCCAAGGCGAGGGCCTCGCCGAGGTGCTGGCGAGCGCGTCCTGCGGCACCAGAATCATGCGCCATCCACCCTGCCATCTCGTTGAGCGACGCGGCAGCGGCAAGCGCCGATCCTTCTTGCCCGCTGCTCCCACCAACTACCGGTTCGCCGATCCGGTCAGCAAGGTATGTCGCAACACTGGCGTACAGGTGGCCACCGCCGACTCGGCGGTCAGCCAGCCGTAGCGACCGCACGAAGTGCAGGTGGGCGTCCCGCGATGCCGGTTGTCGGCGGCCCCGGGTAGCAGGCGAACCCGCGCCGGCATTGACGACATACCGACTGTCCGTCGATCTGAGACTTGTCGTCGATGCGATGCCTGGCCTGATCGCACCGGCGCTGTCGGTGGCATAGCCGTCCTCGTAGACCGCGGGCAGGGCGAACCACAGCAGGTGGGCAGGGATCTGTAGAAGCTGTGCCCAGTGGGTGAGGCGGTCAAGGTGGACGATCGCGGGACCGTTCTCGACTCGGCTGAGCTGAGCCTGCGAGATGCCGAGCCAACGGGCCACGATCTCCTGCGGCAGTGGGTGCCGACCGTGGTACGGGTGACATCGGTAAGCCCGAATAGTCAGCCCCAAATTGCGTTTGGTCAACGCTTGCTGGACAGGCCCGTGGTCCCAGAAGGAAGCTGGCAGGGCAGGCGGTGAGGTGATCCGATCTCGTTCGGCGGCTCGGCATGGCCCGCAGCGCCCGGTGGTGTTGTCTCGGGCGAGCCTCCCGCCGCAGCGGGGCAGCTTGCGTCGGAACGTGTCAAGGGATTGAGGCCAACGGGAGTTAAGCGGCTTGTCGTTGTGGCTCGGGCTTGTTGATCCAGACCTGTCCGGGCAGGTCGAGGATTTTGGGCAGGGGCCGGGTGGTGCCGAACCGTTCCGGGTGCGCCGTGCGGGCTGCGGCGAGGGTGTCCTCGCGGTTGGCGCGGACGGTGTGGTGACGGTCGTGGTGGACGTCGGCGGGGGTGTGTAGGCCGATCCCGGAGTGCCGGTGGGCGTGGTTGTACCAGGTCACGAAGTCGTTCATGAACGCTCGCGCCTGGGCGAGGGACGCGAATCGGTCCGGGAAGACCGGCGCGTACTTCAACGTCTTGAACCAGGCCTCGCTGTACGGGTTGTCGTTGGACACCTTCGGCCGGGAGTGCGAGCGGGTCACGTCGAGGTCTTCGAGCAGGTCAGCCACCGATTTCGACGTCATCGACGTGCCGCGGTCGGCGTGCACGACGTGCGGGACGCCATGGACACCGAACACCTCGCGCATCATCGACTCCGCGAGGGGGCCGGACTCGCGGGCGTGCACACGGGCACCGACGATGTACCGGGAGTAGATGTCGATCATCACGTAGGCGTCGTAGTAGACGCCCTTCGCAGGTCCGGCCAACTTCGTGATGTCCCAGCTGTAGACCTGCCGCGGGGCGTCAGCGACCAGCTCGGGACGCCGGCGGGCCGGGTGCCGGGCCAGCCTGCGCCGCTCGCGCGCCTGTGCGTGCTCGCGCAGAACCCGATACATAGTGGCGATCGAACCGACGTACACGCCCTGGTCCAGCAGCGCCGCGTAGATCTGGGCCGGGGCCGCGTCGACGAACTCCGCACTGTTCACCAGGCGCAGGACCTGCTCACGTTCGGCCGGGGTGAGCGCGTTCGCCGGTGTCCGCCGCACCGGCGCCGCCCGTGTCGGCCGCCGCCGGTCCCGGTCCGCGCTGGACCGGGCGATCCCGGTCAACCGCTTCGCGTCCCGCGTCGTGATCCTCGCACTGGTCAGCTCGTGATAGGCGGCCATCAGCGCCTGCCGAGCCCGAACACGTCCGGACCGTCCGGCTCGCTCCTGGAGATGTCCTCCAAGAGCTCTCGCGCTTTTCCCATGATCGTCAACGCCGTCTCGGTCCGCGCCAGCTTCGCCTGCGCCAGCTCCAGCTCACGCCGCAACCGGGCGATCTCGGCCTGCTCCACCGACGGCCTCCCGACCGTCTCACCCGCCGGCTTGCCCTGCAACAGCCCGGCATCACGGGCCCGGCGCCACTCCGACATCAACGACGAGTACAAACCCTCACGCCGCAGGAACGCACCACCCTCACCAGCCGCGACGGCCTGCTCATACCCGGCCAGCAACTCCAACTTCTGCCCCGGCGTGAACGACCGACGTGCCCGCGGCCCGCCTGAACGCGGACCCTTCTTGCCACTCATGACCCCATCCTGGGCCGTCACGACGTCAACAGCAGCATCCAACGCTTCTCGATCCTGAACTCGCCCTGTCCCCTCTGTGTCATCCTTGGGGAAGGCAGGTTGACCTGCTGAAACTCTGACCCGTGAGGGCGTGCAAGGAGATCCACCCCCGTGACATCGCATCACCCGGTGCCCGACCCCGAGGTACCAGCAAAGCCCCGAACAAGGACATACACCGCCGCGTACAAGGCGCGGATCCTGGCCGAGTACGAGACCCTCGATAAGGCCGGCAAGGGCGCCCTGCTTCGTCGGGAAGGCCTGTACACGTCGCTGCTCGCGGCGTGGAAGCATCAGCGTGACGCCGGCGCGGGAGTGTCAAGTTAACGGCTGATCTTGGTTGTTGAGGTGGTCAGTTGTTGGCCGGGGTGAGCCGGCCTTCGAAGGCGATCTGGAAGGCGTTCAGTGGTGCTTTCCAGCGCATGGTCCAGCGTCGGCGGCCGGCTCCGGTCGGGTCGAGGCTCATCAAGGCCATGTAGACGCACTTGAGTGCGGCCTGCTCGTTCGGGAAGTGGCCACGAGCTCGCACGGCCCTGCGGATACGGGCGTTGACGGACTCGATCGCGTTCGTGGAGCAGATGACCTTGCGGATCTCCACGTCGAAGGCGAGGAACGGCACGAACTCCGCCCACGCGTTCTCCCACAGCTTCACGATCGCCGGATACTTACGGCCCCACGCCTCGGCGAACTCGAGGAACCGCTCGGTGGCGGCGTCCTCGGTCGCCGCGGTGTAGACCGGCCGCAGCGCTTTGGCGATCTTGTCCCAGTCCTGCCGGGCGGCGTAGCGGAACGAGTTGCGCAGCAGGTGCACCACACACGTCTGCACGATCGTGCGCGGCCACACCGTCTCCACCGTCTCCGGCAGTCCCTTGAGCCCGTCACAGACCAGCATCAGCACGTCGGCCACGCCGCGGTTCTTCAACTCGGTGAGCACGTGCAGCCAGTACTTGGCGCCCTCGCCGCCGTCACCGGCCCAGATACCGAGGATGTCGCGGTGGCCGTCGACGGTGACCGCCATCGCGAGGTAGATCGGCCGGTTCGCGACCTGACCGTCCCTGATCTTGACGTTGATGGCGTCGATGAACACGACCGGGTAGACCCGGTCCAGGGGCCGGTTCTGCCACTCGGCCATGCCGTCCATGACCTTGTCGGTGATCGTGGAGATGGTCTGCTTCGACACCTCAGCGCCGTAGACCTCAGCCAGGTGCGCGGCGATCTCGCCGTGGGTCAGGCCCTTGGCCGACAGCGACAGGACCATGTCGTCGACGCCGGTCAGACGCCGCTGCCGCTTACGCACGATCTGCGGCTCGAACGTCCCGGCGGCGTCGCGTGGGACCCGCACCTCGACCGGCCCGACGTCGGTGAGCACCGTCTTGGTCCGGCTGCCGTTACGGGTGTTCCCGCTACCCCGACCCGCCGGGTCGTGCTTGTCGTAGCCGACGTGGTCGGTGATCTCCCCATCCAACGCCGACTCGAGGACCCGCTTCGTCAGCTGCTGCAGCAGCCCACCCTCGCCGGTCAGCTTCAACCCGTCACCACGAGCCCGATCGACCAGCATCGCGATCAACTGCTCATCCGTGACCGCACCCACCGGCTCCACGGCCGGCTGTCCCACGGTGGTCTCGGTCGTCATCTGGCGTCTCTCCCTTGATCGGTCGATCAGCCGTTATTTGTACAGTCCCGCCGGCGCCCGCGAGGCCCTGGCCAAGCCGGCCGGGCGGCCGAAGACCGATCCGGCGGTGCTGGAGGCAGCCCGGTTGCGGGCAGACAACGAGCGGCTGCGCGCCGAGTTGGACAAGGCCCGCAAGGTGATCGAGGTGCAGGGAAAACTCTCCGCGCTGTTGGGGCAACTCGCGACCGACAGCCAGCACAGCGGGAGCGAGCCGACACCATGATCGACGCTGCGATCACCGAACTGACGCCGCTGATCGGCATCCGGACGGCGTGCCGAGCCACCGGCCGGCCGCAGGCCAACCATTACCGCCGGCACCGCCAGACGCCTGCGCCACCGCGGCCGGGGCGTGAACCCAGGCCGCAGCCACGTGCCCTGAGCGCGGCCGAGCGTGACAGCGTCCGGGCGTTGCTCAACAGCCCGGACTTCGCCGACATGGCCCCCGCGGCCGTCTACCACACCCTCCTCGACGAGGGCGTGTACGTGGCGTCGGTGTCGAGCATGTACCGGATCCTGCGTGCCCACGGCGAAGTCAGGGAGCGCCGCCGTCACGCGGTGCACCCGCCGAAGGTCAAGCCCGAACTGATCGCCGACGCCCCCAATCGCGTGTGGTCGTGGGACATCACCAAGCTGCGCGGCCCGGCCAAGCGGGACTTCTACCACCTCTACAGCGTGATCGACATCTACAGCCGTTACACCGTCGCGTGGCTGCTCGCCGAGCGCGAGGACGCCGCCCTGGCCGAACGGCTGCTGTCCGACGCGATCACCAAGCAGGGCGTCGCGCGTGAGCAGTTGACCATCCACGCCGACCGCGGCACCTCAATGGCGTCCAAGACGGTCGCGCAGATGATGGCCGACCTCGGCGTGACCAAGTCCCACTCCCGGCCCAGGTGCAGCAACGACAACCCGTTCTCCGAGGCCCAGTTCAAGACCCTGAAGTACCGGCCCGACTTCCCCGACCGCTTCGGCAGCGTCCAGGACGCCCGAGCTCACTGCCGCGCCTTCTTCACCTGGTACAACACCATCCACCGGCACTCCGGCATCGGCTGGCACACCCCACACGACGTCCACCACGGCCACGCCCGGCAGGTCCGCGATGTCCGCGCCGACGTCCTGACCGCCGCCTACACCCGCAACCCCGAACGATTCGTCCGCGGCATCCCGCAACCACCCGCCCTGCCCACCACCGCGTGGATCAACAAGCCCGAGGACACCACGACTCAGTCAACGAACCCCTGAACCGACCGCCCCAAAAAGGTTGACACCTTCCGGTCCGGCGGACTTGCTATGAACCGCTGGCCTCAACTCACCCTGGCAGACAGGGCGTTGCTTCCCGGCGTCCTCGCCATGATCGGGCGTCTCCGTCCGTGGTGTCCTGTGCGGAGTTCATCCATTCAACGCGCTGCACGAGTGGTCGGCATACGTCACGTGCATATCGAAGCCGCTCGCATTCCCTGTGTGGATATCGGGTCATGTGTTGGTGGTCATGTAGCTGGCGGTAGAGCACCGCGAACCTGGACGTATGGCCCGGGGCGGGTGTTGGGCTCCGGTGGGTTCCCGATCGTGTCTGTGCCGTCTCCGCCCGTCCGGGTGCCACTCCAGTTTCGCGATCTCGACGGAGACTGTCGACGGCGGCGGTGGACGACTTCCCGACACTCACCGCGTCGTGGTCCGTCACCATGCGGTACGCCCGCGCGGCGGCCGACGACTTCTGGTGCTGTGTCGAGGTTCGCTGCCAGGGGCTGCTGCCGGAGCGGGAGGCGGCGGTGTTCCTGGCCGTGCTCGGGGGCTGGCCAGCGGCGGTGACGATCCGGCGGGACGGGCGGCGCTGCTGGCCGTGATCGGCCGGGCCTGTCGCTGTTACGGGCTGCTGCCGCACCAGCGCACCATCGAGGCCGCGCTGGTCGCCGCTGTCGCTCGCCGCGCGTCGTGGTCGCCGGAGCTGGCGGCGGCTTGGGCCCAACGCCCCGCGCCCCGACGGCACCCTCGAGTTCCACGTCCGGGCGGTCGCTTCCGTCTCCCGCGCCCTGGTCCATGCGGTACGTCCCGGGGACCGGCGGATCCACCTGCCCGGCGAGGTGGCCGGCTGACGGGCGACTACCGCACGTGATCGAACGTAATCAATCGTCTACCTGGTGCTGGCTTTGGGTGGGCAGCACCTTTTCGACCGCGGAGCGCAGCTCCGGGGAGTCGGGGGTGACCTCTGGGGCGAACCGGGCCGCCACCGTGCCGTCCGGCGCGACGAGGAACTTCTCGAAGTTCCACCGGACGTCGCCGGTGTGCCCCTCGGCGTCCGGGGTGGACACCAGCTCGGCGTAGAGCGGGTGCCGGTCGGGGCCGTTCACGTCGACCTTCTCGGTGAGCGGGAAGGTCACGCCGTAGTTCACCTGGCAGAAGTCGTTGATCTCCGCGGCGCTGCCGGGCTCCTGGTCGGCGAACTGGTTGCACGGCACACCGAGCACCACCAGGCCGCGGTCGGCGTACTCGTCGTGCAGCGCCTGGAGGTTGGCGTACTGCGGGGTGAGGCCGCAGCGGGACGCGACGTTGACCACCAGCAGGGCGCGCCCGCGGTAACGGGCGAGGTCGGCGGGGCCGCCGGTGAGGGCGTCGATCGCGGTGTCGAAGACGGTCATGGGCGAAGGCTACGCGGGGGTGAACCGGCCCGCGCGGGCCGTACTCCGGGCGGTGGCCGCGCGCAGGGTCGCCGGACCTGTCGGCGGTGGTCGTGGTGCGGTACGGCCCGGCTTCACGCCTCACGAAATCCTTACATCCGTATCTTGACGAACTGGCGACATTGTGAGTAGCGTCTCAGCAATCATTTGGAAAGTTTCCTAACTGTTTGGAGAGGCGCCACATGAAGAGATCGCTCCGCCGAGCCCTCTGGGTCGGCGCCGTGGTCGCGTTGACGGCCGCGACCGTCCCGATGGCCTCGGCGTTCGGGGCGGGCAGTGTCACCGCCACATTCACGAAGACGCAGGACTGGGGGACCGGCCACGAGGCGCGGGTGACGGTCACCAACGGCTCGGACGCGTCGGTGAGCACCTGGCGCATCGAGTTCGACCTGCCCGCGGGTGCCAGCATCAGCTCCTTCTGGGACGCCGATGTCACCCGTACCGGCGACCATTACGTTGCGGTTAAGAAGAGCTGGGCCGGCCCGCTTGCCCCGGGTGCCAGCTTCAACTGGGGCTACGTCGGCGTCGGTCCGTACAAGGCGCCACTGAACTGCACCATCAACGGGGCGGCCTGCGGCGGCGGCCCCCTGCCCACCACGGCGCCACCGACCACGGCGCCACCGACCACGGCGCCACCGACCACCGCGCCACCGACCACCGCGCCGCCCACCACCGCGCCGCCTCCGACGACGACACCGCCCAGCGGCGACCGTAAGGTCGTCGGCTACTTCGCGCAGTGGGGTGTCTATCAACGCAACTATCACGTGAAGAACATCCACACCAGCGGCTCTGCGGAGAAGTTGACCCACATTCTGTACGCGTTCGGCAACACCACCGGCGGGCGCTGCACGATCGGTGACAGCTACGCCGACTACGAGAAGGCGTACACCGCGGCGGACAGCGTGGACGGCGTCGCCGACACCTGGGACCAGCCACTGCGAGGCAGCTTCAACCAGCTGCGCAAGCTCAAGGAGATGTACCCGCACCTGAAGGTGATCTGGTCCTTCGGCGGTTGGACCTGGTCCGGCGGGTTCACCCAGGCGGCGCAGGACCCGACCGCGTTCGCGGAGAGCTGCTACAACCTGGTCGAGGACCCGCGCTGGGCGGACGTCTTCGACGGCATCGACATCGACTGGGAGTACCCGAACGCCTGCGGTCTCACCTGCGACTCCAGCGGCCCGAACGCGTTCAAGGACGTGGTGAGCGCGCTGCGGACGAGGTTCGGGTCGTCGGCGCTGGTCACCGCCGCGATCACCGCCGACGGCAGCAACGGCGGCAAGATCGACGCCACCGACTACGCCGGCGCCGCGGCGAACCTTAACTGGATCATGCCGATGACCTACGACTACTTCGGTGCCTTCAACGCGCAGGGGCCGACCGCCCCGCACTCCGCGCTCGAGTCGTACCCCGGCATCCCGCAGCAGGGCTTCTGGTCCGACGCGGCGATCCAGAAACTCAAGAGCAAGGGCATCCCGGCTGACAAGCTGCTGCTCGGCATCGGTTTCTACGGCCGGGGCTGGACCGGGGTGACCCAGGACGGGCCGGGCGGCACCGCCACCGGACCGGCCCCGGGCACCTACGAGCAGGGCATCGAGGACTACAAGGTCCTGAAGGACACCTGCCCGGCCACCGGCACCGTCGGCGGCACGGCGTACGCCAAGTGCGGCAGCAACTGGTGGAGCTACGACACCCCGTCCACCATCGGCGGCAAGATGACGTACGCGAAGGACCAGGGTCTCGGTGGCGCGTTCTTCTGGGAACTCTCCGGCGACACCACCAACGGTGAGCTGATCGGCGCCATCAAGGGCGGTCTCGGCTAGCCCGCGGCCCGACGCACCACCCACCCGGCGGGGAGGGACCACACACCGGTCCCTCCCCGCCGGGTGTGCGGAAGGACCCCATCAACGCCCGCGGTAGTGCGTCGACGACCATCCAAGCGTCCGAAGAGGGTCTGTCATTACGGGCTGGTGCGGGGCCGATGTGACAGACTCGCCACTCGACGGGGGTTCGTTGTCCGTGGACGTTCGGAGACGACATGCGTACGTGCCGGAGGCTGGCGGTCGGTGCCCTCGTCGCGGCCCTGCCATCGGTCCTGCTCGGCTGCGGGTTCGGCAGCGACCAACCGGCGGAGCGCCCCGAACAGGCGTCCGCCGAGGAGGCGTCGGCCAAGGCCCGGGAGCGGGTGCAGGCATACCTCGACGCGGTGACGGCCAAGGACGTGGCCGCCGGGCGCAGCCAGCTCTGCGCGGCGATGCACAAGACGTTCGACGGCGCCGCCACCGGACCGAACGGGGACTTCGCCGACCACTTCGAGGTGCCGGAGGCGAAGATCACCGACGTCCGCCCCGGATCGCGGGGCCTCGAGGTGAGCACGTCGATGTCGGTGACCACCGGTACCCGCAAGATCACCCGTCCGCTGGTGTTCACGGTCACCCGGGACGGGGCTGACTGGTGCATCGCGGGCGAGTTGCCCGGCGGGAACACGCCCGGCCCCGCCACCACCCCCTGACCGAGGCCGGTGCGGGAGCTCTCACCAACCGGAACGATCCCCCTCGCCGGCAGGCCGCTTGGCCGGTCGCCGTACGCTTTCTGTCATGCGCCAAGAGTGGCATCAGCTGAGCCATCCCGCCGTCGGCAGCCCCGTGCTGCAGACCAGCCGGCCGACCGTCGACTCCGCCGAGGACACGGCCCTCGGCCTGGACCTCTGGCGGGACCTACCCCGCGCGCAGACGCCGCCCTGGCCGGATCCGGCGCCGGTCGCCGAGGTCTGCAAGGTGCTGGAGAACGTGCCGTCGGTCGTGGCGCCCTACGAGGTCGACCAACTGCGGCAGAAGCTCGCGCTCGTCTGCGAGGGCAAGGCCTTCCTGCTCCAGGGCGGCGACTGCGCGGAGACCTTCGCCGACAACACCGAGAGCCACCTGCTGGCCAACGCCCGCACGCTGCTGCAGATGGCGATCGTGCTGACCTACGGTGCCTCGCTGCCGGTGGTCAAGGTCGCCCGGGTCGCGGGGCAGTACACCAAGCCCCGGTCGCTCCCGACCGACGCGCGCGGCCTGCCGGCCTACCGCGGCGATATGATCAACTCGTTGGAGGCCACGCCGGAGGCGCGGGTCGCAGACCCGCAGCGCATGATCCGGGCGTACGCGAACTCCGCCGCCGCGATGAACATGCTCCGGGCGTACCTGGCCGGCGGCCTGGCCGACCTGCACGCGGTGCACGACTGGAACAAGGGCTTCGTGCGCAACTCGCCGGCCGGTGAGCGGTACGAGGCGATCGCCCGCGAGATCGACCGGGCGTTGGCCTTCATCCGGGCCTGCGGGATGACCAACGACGAGGCGCTGCGCAGCGTCACCCTCTACTGCTCCCACGAGGCGCTCGCCCTGGAGTACGACCGGGCGCTGACCCGGGTCTCCGACAACCGGGCGTACGGCCTGGCCGGGCACTTCCTGTGGGTCGGCGAGCGCACCCGGCAGCTCGACGGCGCCCACGTCGACTTCGTCTCCCGCATCGCCAACCCGATCGGCGTCAAGCTCGGCCCGACCACCACGCCGGACGAGGCGATCGAGCTGTGCGAGAAGCTCAATCCGGACAACATCCCGGGCCGGCTCACCCTGATCAGCCGGATGGGCAACCACCGGGTCCGGGAGACGCTGCCGCCGATCGTCGCCAAGGTCACCGCGGCCGGGGCGAAGGTGGTGTGGCAGTGCGACCCGATGCACGGCAACACCCACGAGTCATCCAACGGCTACAAGACCCGGCACTTCGACCGCATCGTCGACGAGGTGCTCGGCTACTTCGAGGTGCACCGGAACCTGGACACCCACCCCGGCGGCCTGCACGTCGAGCTGACCGGCGAGGATGTCACCGAGTGTCTCGGTGGAGCCCAGGGCATCGAGGACCTCGACCTGCCCGACCGGTACGAGACCGCCTGCGACCCACGGCTGAACACCCAGCAGTCGCTGGAACTGGCCTTCCTAGTTGCGGAGATGCTGCGTGGCTGACACTCCCACAAGCGCCACGAGTGGGCCGACGGGCCCCGCGGTCGCGCGTGAAGACATGATCGTCGACCTCCGTTCGGACACCGTCACCCGGCCGACCGTCGGCATGCGCGAGGCGATGGCGACCGCCGACGTCGGCGACGACGTGTACGGCGAGGACCCGACGGTCAACGCGCTGGAGGCCGAGGTCGCCGCGCTGTTCGGGCACGAGGCGGCGCTGTTCTGCCCGACCGGGTCGATGGCAAACCAGATCGCCCTGCAACTGCTGGTGCCGCCCGGCAACGAGCTGCTCTGCGACGCCGACGCGCACGTCGTGACGTACGAGATCGGCGCCGCCGCCGCGTACGGCGGCATCTCCTCGCGGACCTGGCCGGCGGTCGGCGCGGACATCGACCCCGACGCGGTCGCCGGCATGATCCGACCCGACGGCTACTGGGCGGTACCCACCCGCGCCATCGCCCTGGAGCAGACCCACAACCGGGGCGGCGGCGCGGTGATCCCCCTCGACACCCTCCGCGAGCTGCGGCGGGTCGCTGACGCCGGGCAGGTCGCGCTGCACTGCGACGGCGCCCGCATCTGGCACGCCCACATCGCCGACGGGGTGCCGCTGGCCACCTACGGCGGACTCTTCGACACCCTGTCGGTGTGTCTGTCCAAGGGTCTCGGCGCGCCGGTCGGCTCGCTGGTGGTGGGTGGCGCGGACCGGATCGAGCGGGCCCGCTTCCTCCGCAAGCGGATGGGTGGCGGGATGCGGCAGGCGGGAGTCCTCGCCGCAGCCGGCCGGTATGCCCTCGCGCACCACGTCGAGCGGCTCGCCGACGACCACGCGAAGGCGGCCCGGCTCGCCGAGGCGGTCGCCCCGTTCGGGGTGCTGGCCACCGACGTGCGCACCAACCTGGTCCCGCTGGACCTGACGAAGGCGTCGCTGGACGCGCACGCCCTCGCCGCCGCCGCGCGGGCGGAGGGGGTGCTGGTCTCGGTGCTCGGCCCCCGCACCGCCCGGCTGGTCACCCACCTGGACGTCGACGACACCGCCGTCGCGCACGCCGTCGACGTGCTCGCCCGCGTCCTGCGCGGCTGACCCGGCCGAGGGTCAGGCGCGCAGGCGCTTGAGGGCGGCCACGTCGGCAGCGTGGCCCAGGTGCCTCTCGGTTGGCGTCTCCACCACCACCGGCACTCCCGCGGTGGCCGGGTGGCGCATCAGCTCGGCGAACGCCGGCTCACCGATGGTGCCCTTGCCGATGTTCTCGTGCCGGTCGCGGGTGGAGCCGCAGAGGTCCTTCGAGTCGTTCGCGTGCACCAGGCGCAGCCGGCCCGCTCCAACGGTGGCCAGCAACGTGTCCAGCGTCGCCGTCATGCCGCCCTCGGCGGCCAGGTCGTGCCCGGCCGCCCAGGCGTGGCAGGTGTCGAAGCAGACGCCGAGCCACGGGTGCCCGTCCACCAGGTCAAGGTAGGGGCCGAGCTGCTCCACCCGGGCGGCGAGCGACCGCCCGCCGCCCGCGCTCGGTTCGACCAGCAGCATCGGTCCGCCCGCCTCGGCCGTGGTGTCCAGCAGCGGCAGCAGCGTCTCGCGGACCTGCCGCAGCGCCGCGTCGGCGCGCCCGGCGTCCACCGCGCTGCCGGCGTGGAATACCACCCCCCGCGCGCCGACCGCCGAGCCTCGCCGCAGCGCGTGCGCCAACGTCAGAGCCGACCGCTCAACCGTCGCGGCGGTGGGGGAGCCGAGGTTGACCAGCAGCGACGCGTGGACGAAGACCGGGAGGCCACGCTCGGCGCAGCCGACCCGGAACAGCTCGTCCTGGGCCGGGTCACCGGCCGGCAGCGCCCAGCCGCGCGAGTTGGACACGTAGATCTGGACGACTTCCGAGGCCGTCGCGTCGACGTACGGCAGGGCCGCCTTCGCCAGCCCGCCCGAGGTCGGCGTGTGCGCGCCGACCGGCCGGCGTGGCGCCGGGGTCGTCACAGGCATCCGAGGGTGACCTCGGTGCCCGGAGGCACCTGCGAGTTCTCGCCCGGGCTCTGGAACCGGACGGTGCCGTTCGGGTTGAACTGCACCGACACCGGGAAGCCCTGGCTCTGCAGGAGCTGCTGCGCCTGCGGGCACGGCAGGTCGATCACGCGCGGGACGACCACCTGCGGCGGACCCTGGCTGATCTCCAACCGCACCTCGGCTCCCTTCTCGACGCCGACGCCGTCCGCCGGGCTCTGCCCGATGACCTCGTCCCTGGGTTTGTCGGACTCCTTCACCGTGGGTGGTTCGACGAGCTTCAGCCCGAGCCGGTCCAGGATTCCCCGAGCCTCGTCGAGGTGCTTGCCGACCAGGTTCGGAACCGAGATCGGGGCCTTGCCCTTGCTCAGGACGACGGTGACCTTGTCGCCCGGTTTGACCTCGGCCCCCACCGTCGGATCGGTGGCCACCACCACGCCCGCCGGCAGGCTGTCGTCGTAGCGGGCGGGACCCTTGACCACCTCGAGCTTCGCGTCGGTCAGGTCGGTCTCGGCCAGCTCGAATTCCTTGCCGACCACGTCCGGCACCGGGAACCGCTCCGGGCCCAGGGAGAGGGTGAGCGTTATCGTGCCCCCCTTCTTGATCCGGGTGGTGGACACCGGCTCCTGGCCCAGGACGGCGTCCTTCGGTACCTGCTCGTCGTGGCGGGGGTCGGCGTACCGCAGGGTGAGGCCGGCCCGCGTCGCCTGTGCCTCCGCCTCGGCCTTGCTGAGGCTCACCAGCTGCGGGGCCACCGTGTACCGGCCGATGCCCACCCACCAGCCGCCCACCGCGGCCAGCAGGCCGAACACCACGACGACCGCGGCGACCGCCAACCGGCCCCGGCGGTCACCCGTCACCTGCGTCCACAGGGTGCCCGGCCGGGACCAGACGTCGGTCTCCTCGCGTGCCGCGCGCCGCCGGCCCGGCTGGGGGCGGTCCTCGGGGAGCCGCGCCCAGGACGGCCGTGCCGCCGGCGCGACAGCCGCCACCATCATGGTGGGCTGGGCCGCCGGCGGTTCGTCGGTCACCCGCCGCAGCACCGCCGTCCGGGTGTTCGGGTTGCCCAGGTTCTCCCGGGCCACCTGCACCTCCGCCAGCAGTGCGCCGGCGTCGGCCGGCCGTGCGCCCGGCTCCCGCCGGGTGGCCCGCGCGACCAGGTCGTCGAGCGCCTTCGGCAGCCCCGGCACCAGGGTCGACGGTGCGGGCACGTCCCGGTCCACGTGCTGCCAGGCCACCTCGACCGGCCGATCCCCGTCGTATGGCACCCGGCCGGTCAGCATCTCGAACAGCACGATGCCGGCCGAGTAGACGTCCGTACGCGGGTCGGCGTGGCCGTCGGTGACCAACTCCGGTGCGACGTAGGCGACGGTGGCCATGAGCTGGCCGCTCCGTTCGTCGTCGGCACTCGCCGCGACCGCCTGGGCCAGCCCGAAGTCGGCGACCTTCACCACGCTGTCGACCAGGTTGGCCACCCCGCCGGTCGGGGCTTCGGCGACCAGCACGTTCTCGGGCTTGACATCGCGGTGGACCAGCCCCGCCCGGTGCGCCGCGGCGACCGCGGCGAGCATCTGCTCGGCGATCGCGAGCGCCTCGTCGGGGTTGAGCCGGCGCCGCTCGGCGAGCACGTCGCGCAGCGTGCGACCCCGCACGTACTCCATCACCAGGTATGGCCGGCCGGCGTGGGTGCCCTGGTCGTAGACCGCGACGACGTTGGGATGGGTGAGTCGGGCGATCGTCTTCGCCTCATCGGTGAACCGCGCGACGAAGCCCGCTGCCCGGCCCGGGCCTCCGGACCCTGGATCGGGTGGATGATCTTGACCGCCACGGTGCGTTCGAGACGCTCGTCGGTGGCTGTGTACACGGTCGCCATGCCGCCCCGGGCCACGCGACCGCGGATGCGGTAGCGCTTGTCGATCAGCGAGCCCAGCAACGTGTCGGCGACCTGTGTGTCCATCGGCAGGCAGTCTATGTGTCCGGGGGGCGAAGTTTGAACAGGATGCTACATGCCGGTTCGACGGCCCGCGTCCGGCAACGTCGACACACGCGTCGTGGCACGTCGGCGACGCTGTTCGTAGTGGACCCGGATCACCGTGGGGTCCCGTCGCGGGAGGCCGGGGCGACGTGGCAGGGTAGTCGGGTGACCGACTCCGCACCCGCCGACGACCACGCCGCCGAACCGGCCGGCTGGCTGACCCTGCCGGAGGTCGCCGAGCACCTCGACCTACCGATCAGCAAGGTCCACCAGATGATCCGGGAGCGGGAGCTGATCGCGGTGCGCCGCGACGGCATCCGCCGGGTGCCCGCGGACCTGGTGGGCGACCAAGGCACCCTCAAACACCTGCCGGGGGTGCTCAACCTCCTCGCCGACGCCGGCTACGACGACGAGGAGTCGCTGCGCTGGCTCTACCTGCCCGACGACTCGCTGCCCGGTGGCACCGCGGCCGCCGCCCTCGCCGGCGACCAGGCCCGCGAGATCAAGCGCCGCGCCCAGGCCCTGGGTTTCTGACCCGTTCCTCCGTGCCCCGGCGATCGAGCGCTTCCGGCCCCACTCTGCCTTCTGCGCCGTGGTTGTCGGCGGGTCCGGCGCGAACGGGGAATCCGGCACGAGCGGGGAACAGGCGGGCAGCAGACAGGTGGGCAGCAGACACAGGTGGGTCAGGCGGGGCGGCGGGTGGCGGCGATGGCCAAATCAACCAGGGCCTGATGGGCCTCGGTGTCCAGGTCGACCGTGGCCAACGCGGCCAGTGCGGCGTCGGTGAGCACGCCGATCCGCTGCTCGGTGCGGGCCAGCGCCCCGCTGGCCCAGATCAGCTCCCGCAGCCGCGCCACCCCCGCCTCGTCGAGCGCCGGATCCCCGAGACCGCCGAGCAGCACCGCCCGGTCGGTGTCGTTCGCCGCCTCCAAGGCCGCCGCCAGCAGATAGGTGCGTTTCCCCTCGCGCAGGTCGTCGCCGGCCGGCTTGCCGGTCTGCGCCGGGTCGCCGAAGACGCCCAGCACGTCGTCGCGGAGCTGGAACGCCTCGCCCAGCGGCAGCCCGTACGCCGAGTAGGCCGCCCGGACGTCCGCCGACGCGTCGGCCAGGGCGGCGCCGAGCAGCAGCGGACGCTCGACCGTGTACTTCGCCGACTTGTAGCGGGCGACCTTACCCGCCCGCTCCAGCGAGGTGTCCCCGGTGGCCTGGGTCAGCACGTCGAGGTACTGACCGACGGTGACCTCGGTGCGCATCTCGTCGAAGACCGGCCGAGCCCGGGCCACCGTGCGCGGATCCAGCCCGGCGGAGTGCAGCAGCTCGTCGGACCAGACCAGGCAGAGGTCGCCCAGCAGGATCGCCGCGGCGTCGCCGAAGGAGTCCGCGTCCCCGCCCCAGCCAGACGTCCGGTGCCGGGCCGCGAACCGACGGTGCACGGCCGGCTCGCCCCGCCGGGTGTCGGAGCGGTCCATCAGGTCGTCGTGGATCAGGGCGCTGGCCTGGACGAACTCCAGCGCGGCCAGGGAGGTGACGACCTGGTCGGTGTCCACCCCGCCGGCACCCCGGAACCCCCAGTACGCGAACGCCGGTCGCAGCCGCTTGCCGCCGCCGAGGACGAATGCCTCAATCGCCTCGGCGACCGGGACCAGGGCGTCGTCGACACCGGTCATCCAGGTGCGCTGGGCGGTCAGGAACTCGGTCAGCGCCTTGTCGACGCGCTGACGCAGCCCGGCTCGGTCGACCGGGGAAACGGGAGCAGCGTGGGTCACCCCCCGACGCTAGCCGGTCCGCCACCCGTGGCGTATCCACCGGGGGCTCGGCGCGCCGGGCCGGCCGGAGGCCGCCGCGTCCCGCCCGGTCGGGTGCGGACGCGGCCGTCCGGCGAGGCGCCGGGGCCGCGGGTGCGGGCCGCGGCGCGGACCAGCACCTCCACCGGCACCGAGAGGACGACGGCGAGCCAGCCGAGCCAGAAGCCGCCGGGAACGCGACGTTGCCGCTCCCAGCGGGACACCTCGTGCCGGCTGAGGGTGGGCACGCCCGAGGCGGCGCAGAGGGCCGTGGCCAGCCGCGTCTGGCTCCAGCCCTGGGCCCGGCGGAGCCGGGCGAGCAACGGTCCGAGCTGGGTGGATTCTGACAACGTGGATGGCATCGGGCCTCTCCGGCGGTCGGTGTGGCGGCGACGCCGGCAGAACCGCTGCGCCGCCGATCGGCCTGACCCCCGCGCGTGCCCCCCGGCTGGGCCGGCGTCTCCGGCCGGCCCGACCCGCGCGGACCCGTTCTACCGCCGCGGTACGACGCTTTCCGGCCGCCGGGCGGGGTGCCCGTGACCTGTCCGGGGCGTGGGAAGGGCATGGGTCCGGCTGGCATCCACCGCTAGAGTCGGGACGTGGCGCTCGGTCTCCCCTCGGTCCTCCCCAATCCCCAGCCGGCGATCGGGGCGCTGATCCGCGATCACCGGCCGACGTTCTCCTTCGAGTTCATGCCGCCGAAGACGGCGGAGGGCGAGCGGCAGCTCTGGCAGGCCATCCGGGAGCTGGAGTCGCTGCGCCCGTCGTTCGTCTCGATCACCTACGGCGCCGGCGGGTCGACCCGGGACACGACGGTCGCGGTCACCGAGCGGATCGCCACCGAGACCACGCTGCTGCCGATGGCGCACCTGACCGCGGTCAACCACTCGGTCGCCGAGTTGCGCCACGTGATCGGGCGGCTGGCCGCGGCGGGTGTGCGCAACGTGCTCGCGGTGCGTGGCGACCCGCCGGGCGACCCGACCGGCGAGTGGATCCCGCACCCAGAGGGCGTGCACTACGCGGCGGACCTGGTCCGGCTGGTCCGCGAGTCCGGCGACTTCAGCGTCGGTGTCGCCGCCTTCCCCTACAAGCACCCCCGCTCGCCCGACATCGCCACCGACACGGCGCACTTCGTCCGCAAGTGCCGAGCCGGCGCCGAGTTCGCGATCACCCAGATGTTCTTCGACGCGGAGGAGTACCTGCGGCTACGGGACCGGGTGGCCGCAGCGGGCTGCGACACCCCGGTCCTGCCCGGCGTGATGCCGGTGACCCGGATCGGCACCATCGAGCGGTCGGTGCAGCTGTCCGGCGCCCCCTTCCCGCCGGCCCTGGCCGCGCGCTTCGAGCGGGTCGCCGACGACCCGGAGGCGGTCCGCCGGCTCGGCGTCGAGCAGGCCAGCGAGATGTGCCGGCGGCTGCTCGACGAGGGCGTGCCGGGGATCCACTTCATCACCTTCAACCGGTCCACGGCCACCCGGGAGATCTGGCAGAACCTGCGAGTCGGTGCCCGGATGTGACCGGTCGGGCGCGACACCTCGCGACCGGTGCGACGGTTGATCCGTGGTGGGCACACAGCTGAACTGGGACGACTACGCGACGGCCTGGGCGCGCCTGCACGGTGGTTTCGACCCGCGCGCGGCGGCCCCGGTCGTCCGCGCCTGGCTGCGGTTCGCCTACCACGCGGGCTACGTGCTGGGTCGGCTGCGGGTCACCCCGACCGCGGTCACCGTGGCCGGAGCGCTGCTCTGCTTCTGCGTGCCGCTGCTCGCCGTACGGCCCCAGGACGGCCCCTTCCTCGGCGCGCTGTTCGTGCTGCTCGCCTCGGTGGCGGACAGCGTCGACGGGGCGGTGGCGGTGGTGACCAACCGCACCACCCGGCTCGGGTACGTCTACGACTCGGTGGCCGACCGGCTCGGCGAAGCGGCCTGGCTGGTCGCGTTCTGGCTGATCGGCGCGCCCGGCGCGCTGGTGGCCGCCGCCGGTGGGCTCTCCTGGCTGCACGAGTACGTCCGGGCGCGGGCGGTCGCCGCGGGGATGCGGGGGATCGGTGCGGTGACCGTGGGGGAGCGCCCGATCCGGGTCTCGGTGGCCCTGGTCGGGCTGCTGTTGGCCGGGCTGACCGGGTTGATCGAGCCGGACCTGGCCGCCGGCACCATCACCATGGCGACCGCTGTCTGGACGTTGCTGGCCGGCTTCGGCCTGGGGCAGCTGCTCGCCGCCGTCCGCCGTACCCTGATCGACGCCGGCTGAGGCCTCGTCCGGTCACCCCCGCAAGGTGTGCGGGGCGTGGTGTCGACACGGGCCCTTCCACCGCAGGCGTTGCTGCGGGGCCCCGCCTCACCAGGCGGGGCCGATGGAGTCGGCGACGATCTGCGCGGAGAGGGCGACCATCGGCAGGCCGCCGCCGGGGTGGCTGGAGCCGCCGACCAGCCACAGCCCCCGGGCTGGTCCCCGGTTGGGCGGGCGCAGCAGGCCACCGGCGGTGCCGTAGATCGTCCCGCCCGGCGCGCCCGTCGCGGCGGCCAGGTCCGCCGGAGTGCGGACCTCCCGGAACACCAGCCGGTCCCGTACGTCCGCGCCCCGCTCGGCGAGCACGTCGAGGACACGGTCCGCGTACGCCTCGGCGAGGTCGGGCCGCCGCCAGTCCACCGCGCCGGCGGCGGTGCCGTGCCGGGCGGCGTTGACCAGCACGAACCATGCCTCGTGCCCGGCCGGGCGGGTCGTCTCGTCGGCCGCGACGGTGACGAAGACCGTCGGGTCCGGGGCGGGGCGGGCCCGGACGCCCCGCCCCGGCGCCCCGAACACCGCGTCGAACTCGGCGTCGTGGTCACCGGGGAAGAAGACCGTGTGGTGAGCCAGCCCGGAATCGCCGCGTACCCCGAGCAGCAGCACGAAGCCGGCGAGGCTGCGGTCGGCCAGCCCGGCCAGCCGACGTGGCGAGGGAAGCAGGTCCCGGTAGACGGTGAGCGCGTCGACGTTGGCCACCACCACGTCGGTGGGGACCGGGGCGGTCACCCCGGCGAGGCGTACCCCGTGCACCCGCCCGCCCGCCGCGTCGACCCGGGTGACCCGAGCACCGGTCCGTACCACCACGCCGAGGTCCAGGCAGCGGGTCAGCAGCGCGTCGGCCACGGTGCCCAGCCCGCCGCGCAGATACCAGCCGCCGAAGGCCAGCTCGGCGTACGGCACGGCGACCAGCGCGGCCGGCGCCCGCCGGGGGTCGGCGCCGGTGTAGGTCGCGTACCGGTCGAGCAGCATCCGCAACCGGGGATCGGTCAGGTGCCGGCGGCCCAGCCCGCGCAGGGTGCGGCCCGGCCCGATCGCGGCCAGGTCACCCAGTCGCCAGGCCAGCGCGGCCAGGTCCCGGGGCGAGTCGACGCGGCGTCGCAGGACGTCCCGTTCCGAGGCCGTCCAGACCCGCTCGGCGTGCCGCCACAGGCGCCGCCAGTCCGCCGAGGCCCGGTCGCCGAAGGCCGCGCCGATCCGGGCGGAGAACTCGACCGGGTCGGGGCAGGAGTCCAGCGTCGGCCCCCCGCCGGGGAAGACGTGCCGCACGATCGGGTCCAGCGGGACCAGGTCGAGGTACTCGTCGAGCTTCGCGCCGGTGGCCTCGAACAGGTCGTGGAAGACCTGGGGCAGGGTCAGCAGGCTGGGCCCGGTGTCGAAGTGGAACGGGCCGGCGGGGGTGTCGTGCACGTACCGGCCGAGCTTGCCGCCCACCGTGCCACCCTGCTCGAAGACAGTGACCTCGTGTCCGGTGGTGGCCAGCCGGGCGGCGGCGGCGAGGCCACCCACTCCGGCGCCGACGACCACGATCCGCGCCATGCCGCTCCTCCCTAGACGACCGGGCGGCCGCGCCAGGTGAGGCGTCGCCGCTTCCGCAGATGGTACGACCGCAGGGTCAGCCAGCCGAGGATCGCGACCGACACGGGGTGTGCCAGCGCGTCGGGCCACCACCGCCCGCCGGTCGCCCGCGCGGTGACCACCCGACCGGCGACCCCCAGCACGTACGTCGCGGCCGCGCCGGCGGCCACCCCCGGCGCGCCGGCGGCCAGTGCGAGCACGGCGACCAGCGGGGGAGCGGTGTAGAGCAGGAGAAGCAGGGCCACCACCGCACCGGCGACCGTGGGGTGCCCGAACGTGGCCCAGAGCGACTTGGTGTAGCCGTCGCGCAGCTGCGGCCAGTCGTCGTACATCTGGCAGGCGGCCAACCGCGAACCGTCGGCGAGCGCGATCCGGCCGCCGGCCCGTTTGACCGCGCGGGCCAGCTCGACGTCCTCCAGGACTCGGTCGGCCACCGCCGCGTGCCCACCCGCTTCTGTGTAGCCGGTCCGCTCCACCACCAGAAACTGCCCGCCGGCCGCCGCCAGGGACGGCCGTGCGGAGCGTTCCATCGCGCGCAGCGGCAGGAACGTCAGCCACAGCCACTGGAGCAGCGGTTGGACCAGCCGGTCGGCTGCCGTCGACACCAGGATCCGGGGGTACGGCGACAGCAGCGTCACCCGGGCGGCGCGTAGCTCGCCGACCGCCGCCGCCACCGCGTCCGGGGTGAGGACAACGTCGGCGTCGACGAACGCCAGCACGGTGGCGGCCTGGTCGGCGCGGCTGGCGAGTTGCCAGCAGGCGTGCGGTTTGCCCAGCCAGCCGGGCGGTGGAGCGACCCCGTCGAGCAGGGTGACCCGCGGGTCGCCCCCGGCTATCGCGCGGACCACGCCGGCGGTTCCGTCCGTCGACCCGTCGTCGAGTACCACGATCCGCAGCTCCGGCACGCCCCGTTGAGCCAGCAGCGCACGCAGGCACGGGCCGACGCGGGCCGCCTCGTCGCGCAGCGGCAGCAGCACCGCCACCGTCTCGGTCACCGGCACTGGCGCCCCGGTGGGGCGGCGCAGCCAACGGCCGGTGTTGACCAGGGTGTGCGCGGTCAGCGCCGCAACGCCGAGCAACAGCGCCAGCAGGGCGGCGCTCACGGGTGCCGTCCGGTCATGCTTGCGCGTCGACGCGGGGTCGGGGGCGCCGGACGGCCGGGCCCGGCCGACGTCGGTCGCGCAGCAGCGTCACCGCCAGCGGCACGGCGGTCACCGCCATGCCGGCAGCGCCCCACAGCGCAGAGGCGGGCAGATCGAGGAAGACGGCGTGGGCCAGCACACTGGATGCGTACGTCCACAGGTAGAGCGCGAGCATCGGGTCGTCGCGGCCGTCGGTGGCGACGACGGCCGACCCGGCCAGTGGACGTAGGGCGCTCATCATCAGCACCGCGAAGAGCAGCCAGCCCAGGTAGTTGCTGGCCGGGATGCCGGCCAGGCCGGGCAGCGCGGGGGTGGCGTCCCGCCAGACCCAGTGGCCCTCGGCGACCATCTGCGGGTCGAGGAAAAGGTCCCAGGTGGCCAGCCCGAGCGCCGCCAACGCGATCCGCCGGGCCGCCGCCCCGACCCGGGAGGCGCCGCCGGCCGTGCGGGTCGGCCCGCCGCCGGCCCCACCGGTGAGCCGGACCGCCGCCAGCCAGGCCGGCCAGGCCATCCAGGTCCAGGCGAGCGGGATGACCAGCGGCACCCCGACCAGTTTCGGGCCGAGCTGGCCGGAGTAGTCGTAGCTGCCGAACGGGAAGCCGGTGGCCACACCGAGCGCCTCGATGGCGAGGCCGCCGCCGGTGGCCACCACCACCAACGCCACCGCCGTCCGCGGGCCGCGGCTGAGCAACGCGTGGCTGACCGAGAGTAGGCAGCCGAGCAACACCGTGGCGATGGTGAGCCGGGCCCGGGTCTCCCCGGCGGTCAGCGGGTAGCAGATCTGCGCCAGCACCAGCACGGCCAGCAACGCCCAGGCCGGGCGGGTCACGCGGGCCGGCGGTGCGGAGAGGACGGGACGGGTCACGCCGCGGGCGGCCCGGAGGAGTTGGAGGCGGGCAGTGGCAGATCCCGGCCGAGCACCCCGAACGGGCGTTCGTCGCCCGGGAAGTGGAAGTTGCGCAGGATGTCGACGAAGCCGAAGCGGCGATACAGCCGCCAGGCGCGGGACCGCTGCTCGTCGGCCTCCGGCGTGGACAGCAGGGTGGTTGTCCCCTCGGCCATGGTGAGCAGCGCACGCAGCTGGCCCGCGCCGAGGCCGTGCCCCTGCGCGGGCGGCCGGACGTGCAGCTCGACCACCTCGAAGCAGGTGCTCAGCCAGCGCCGCCGGGCCACCGGGTCCAGCGCCCGCCACACCTGGTCGTGCCACCACTGGCCCGCCGTGCCGAGGTAGCCGTAGCCGAAGCCGGCCAGGTGTCCCTCGGTGGTGAGGCTGGCGATGGCGCGGAAGCCGGGCCGGCGGACGTGGGTGGCGACGTAGCCGCGGCGGGCCTCCAGCAGGTCGGTGCGGTACCCCATCGCCTCGCCGTAGACGGCCATCACGTCGTCCAGCCGTCGGACGAGATCGTCCGGTGTCCACCGCACCAGTCTCATTCCGCACCCTTCGCCGTACCCGCGTCGCCGTCGGCGACCCATCCCAGCACCGTCCGGTCACCGACCACGTCGCGTACCTCGAACCGCGCGAAGAGTTCCTCCGCATACCACCCCTCGGCGGGCGTCCGGATGATCGCGGCGCGGTGCTCCGGGTGACGGTACGCGAACGCGACCAGGTCCACCGGATCGCGCCACACACTGACCGTGCCCTGCCAGCCCAGCGGAGCCTCGCCGACGCCGAACCGGGCGAGCAGGCCGGGCGCGGCGGGCAACGCGGCGGCCACCGGAGGGACCGCCCGCCAGAAGGTGACCGCACGAGTCGGGCGCAGCCGGGCCCGGGTCAGCGCGAGTACCGGTCCGCGGGCCTGCCCGCCGGGCGGGTCACCGAACGGCCGACGGCCGGACCACTCGCCGCGACTGGTGAGCGGGTGCAGGTCGACCCGGACGGCGGTATGGGCGATGCGCGTCCAGGCCCGTCCCACCGGGGAGCTGTCGAAGCTGATGGCTGCGGCGGGGGAGTCCCACACCGTCAGCGCCGCCCATCGGGTCAGGTCCGTGTCGCCCGGCCCGAAGCCGGTGCCGGTGCCGGTGCCGAGCAGCTTGGCGAAACTGACGCCGGGCAGCGCGCGCAGCCGGCGCGGGTCGCGCGCCATCCGGACCAGCGCCCCGGGCAGCCTGCCCGGAGCGATGCGCCACACGTGCAGGGTGACCAGCTCGGGGACGGGCTCCCCGCGGCCGGTCTGGAGCATGCCCACCCCGCTGTGTCCAGCGGTGGCGGGGGGTGCCGGGCCGAGTCGGTCGGCCGGCTCGCCGAGCTCGCTCACGCGACCTCGGCCGGAGCGCCGCCGGTGACCCGCAGCAGTTCGGGATAGGTGGTGGGGAAGACCGCCCGGGGTACGCCCCCGGCGGCCCAGATCTCGTCGTACTTCTCCAGGGCGGTGTCCACCAGGGTGCGTAGCGACCGCGGGTGGCCGATCGGGGCGACCCCGCCGATCACCTGTCCGGTGTGCGCGCGGACGAACTCCGGGGTGGCCCGGCGCAGCCGGGTGACGCCGATCGACGCGGCGAGGCCGGCGGTGTCCACCCGGTGCGCCCCGGAGGTCAGCACCAGCAGGGGCGCGCCGTCGGCCTCGAAGACCAGCGAGTTGGCGATCTGGCCGACCTCGACGCCGAGCGCCTGGGCGGCGGCCGCGGCGGTGTGCACCGCGTCGGGCAGCAGGCGGACGGCGCTGGGCGCGTCGGAGCCGTCACGCACGCCCGCACGCTCGAGCGCTTCCCGCACCGCCTGAATGTTCGGGTGAGGCTGCATGCCGCCATTCTTCCCGGTTCGCTCACCGCAGGTTCAGCCGGCCACGCCGTGCGGTGGCCCGGTACCGGCGTCGGACGTACCTCCGGCGCGTCACACGTTGCGTTTTCGTCGGGAGGAGGGTGTACTGTCGGCAGTAGTTAGAACGAGTGTTCGATTGTCTCGTACACTCGTTCCAGCAGTCCGGAGCGGTGTTTCGCGGCGCTGGTCCGGGCGGGTGCGGCTCCGCGGGTCGCGCCAGGGTTCCGGGCAGTCGCGAGTCCGGATCCCGTCAGGCAGGAGCGTCGCCCGTCGCCCTCGACCCCCGGCGGCGGGCGGCGAACCCGCCGGTCCGGCCGGCCGGGCGTGGTGTGGGGAAGCGTCCACACCCGGCCGGCCCCACACCGGTGCGTCTTCCTCCGCACCACTCGTCCCGGCGGTCCCGCCGGCGGATCGGTTTCCGTCGCGGGCGTGCGCCTCGGCCATGTGGAGGAGACAGACCATGCCGACCAACCCGGCTCAGGCACCGACGGTGCCGGCGCATGCGCTGCCGCACCGCACTCCCGCCCAGCTTCTCGCGGTCGCCCGCCAGGGGCTGGCCGAGGCCGTCCGGACCGGTCCGGACGGGCTCCGCTACGCGGCGGCCCACGTGGCCGCCCTGCGCGCCGCCGCGGCCCTGCTCGCCGCGCGCGCCCGTCCCGCACCGGCCCGGCGGAACCGGGTCACCAGCGTCTGGGTCCTGCTCTCCGGTGTCGCCCCCGAGCTCGACGAGTGGGCCCGGTTCTTCGCCCTCGGCGCCAGCAAGCGTGCCGCCGCCGAGGCCGGTATCCCGCGGGTCGTCACCGCCCGGGAGGCCGACGACCTGCTGCGCGCCGCGGAGGAGTTCGTGACGGTGGTGGAGACCGCGCTCGGCGTGGTCCACCAACCGGCACTCGACGACCTCGCGGCCTGATCTCCGGTTCGGTTGACAGCAGCACAGCGCACAGCAGCACGACAGGGGGTAGGTCCGATGGCGGGCCGCATGGTGGTCGGTTCCGCCGCACTGGCGGGCCTGGTGCGCCCGGCGAGCGCATCGGATCCGGCGGGTGGCCACCGGGTGCTGCCGGTGGCCCCCGAGCTGACCGGCCTGCTGCCCAACCGGGGGTTACGCCGCGGCAGCACGGTCGCGGTCGCCGCCGGCCAGCCCCGACATGGCGGCGCCACCTCCCTGGTGTTGGCGCTGCTCGCCGAGGCGTCCCGAGCCGGCTCGTGGTGCGCCGTGGTCGGGGTGCCGACCTTCGGGGCGGGTGCCGCCGCCGAGCTCGGCGTCGCCCTGGATCGGCTCGCCCTGGTGCCGCATCCGGGGCCGGAGTGGGCCACCGTGGTCGCCGCGCTGATCGACGGGGTGGACGTCGTGGTCGCCGCGGTGCCGGCCGCGGTATCCGCCTCGGCCGCCATCCGGCTGGCCGCCCGGGCCCGGCAGCGAGGCAGCGTCCTCGTCCCGTACGGGCGATGGGACGGTGCCGACGTGACCCTCGAGGTGATCCGGGGGGTCTGGGAGGGACTCGGCGCCGGGAGGGGCCGACTGCGGCGTCGGGAGCTCACCGTCTCGGCACGGGGCCGGGGCGCTGCCGCGCGCCCCCGAGAGGCGACGGTCTGGCTGCCCGGTGACGCGCTGACCCGGGTCATCCCGCGTCCGGCCCTCGGCCCCTCGGTCGCCTCGGTCACCGGTCGGTCGGCCGCCGGTCGGCTCCGTGCGGTGCCGCCGACCTCCGCCGCCGAGCCGTCTCCACGAGCGCTCACCCTGGTCGGGCCGGCATGACCGCCGTACCGGTCCGGACGCTGGTGCTCTGGTGCCCGGACTGGCCGGTGATCGCCGCCGAGATCGTCGACGGGGTACCGGCCACCGGCCTGGTCGCGGTGCTGCACGCCAACCGGGTGGTCGCGTGTTCGGAGCAGGCCCGCGCCGAGGGGGTGCGCCGGGGGCTGCGTAAGCGGGAGGCGCAGGGCAGGTGCCCTCGGCTCACCGTCGTCGACCATGACCCCGTGCGGGACGCCCGGGCGTTCGAACCGGTGGTGGCCGCGGTCGAGGAGCTGGTGGCCGGCGTCGAGGTGGTCCGCCCGGGGGCGTGCGCGGTGGCGGCTCGTGGGCCCAGCCGCTTCCTCGGTGGCGAGGAGGCGGCGGCGGAGCGGATCGTCGAACACGTCGCCCAGGCCTGCGTGGTGGAGAGCCAGGTCGGCGTCGCCGACGGGGTCTTCGCCGCAGGGCTGGCCGCCCGCTCCGGTCGGGTCGTGCCGCCGGGCGGGACGCCGCGGTTCCTCGTCGACCTGCCGGTCGAGGCACTCGGTCGTCCCGCGCTGGCCGACCTGCTGCGCCGGCTCGGCGTGCGTACCCTCGGCGGCTTCGCCGCGCTGCCCGCCGGCGACGTGCTGGCCCGGTTCGGCTTCGACGGTGCGCTGGCCCACCGGCTGGCGGCGGGGCGGGATCACCGGCCGCTCGCGGTCCGGCAGCCTCCGGCCGACCTTGCCGTCACCGCCGATCAGGACGACCCCCTGGACCGGGTCGACGCGGCGGCCTTTGTTGCCCGCGCGCTGGCCGAGCGGCTGCACGACCGCCTCGCCGCGCACGGACTGGCCTGCACCCGGCTCGGCATCGAGGCGGTGACCGCGCACGGCCAGGAGCTGCACCGGGTCTGGCGGCACGACGGTCTGCTCACCGCCGCCGCGATCGCCGACCGGGTGCGGTGGCAGCTCGACGGCTGGCTCTCCGGCGGTCGGCCGGGCCGGGCGGGCGCCCGCCCGGCCCGGCCGACCGCCGGCATCACCCGACTGCGGCTGGTCCCCGACGGGGTGATCGCCCAGGGTGCTCTGCAACCGGGTCTGTGGGGGGAGGCCGGTGAGGAGCGGGAGCGGGCCCACCGGGCGTTGAGTCGGGTCCAGGGAATCCTCGGCCCCGAGGCGGTGGTGACGGCGGTGCTCGGCGGCGGGCGTTCCCTGCCCGACCAGGTGCGTCTGGTGCCGTGGGGCGACGAGCGCGTCCCCGCCCGGCCGGGGGGCCGGGTGGGGGATCCGCCGTGGCCGGGCCGGCTTCCGCCGCCGGCCCCGGCGGTGGTGTTCCCCGAACCGCTTGCCGCTACCGTGCGCGACGCGACCGGCGAGCTGGTCGTGGTCAGTGCCCGCCTGGCGGTGAGCGCGGCACCGGCACGGCTCGCCGTCGGGGCCGGCCAATCGGCGGAGATCATCGGGTGGACCGGCCCATGGCCGGTCGACGAGCGCTGGTGGGCGCCGGCGGAGGCCCGGCGGCGGGCCCGGTTCCAGGCGTGCCTCGCCGACGGCGCCGCCCTGCTGCTGGCGGTCGAGGGCGGCCGGTGGTTGGTGGAGGCGATCTATGACTGACGATCGCGTCGTCCGGCTAGCCACCGCCCCGTCCACCGCCCCGTCCACCGTCCATCCGGTCGGTCCGCGACCCGTCGGGGACGGCGGCTACGGGCCGTCACGGCCGAGGGAAGCGAATGCTTCGGTGAGCGATATGACGGTCCGGCATATCTATGGCTGGCAGTCATATCGCTCACTGACAGTTCTTCTTCTCCAGAGTTGTCCGACCGGCCCGACCGGCCCGGGAGGCGTCGGATGAGCTTCCACAACCCGGATCTTCCCTGGTCCGAGCTGGAGCGCGTGCTCTCCGGTCGGGGTGAGGGCCAGGGGTCCGGCGCCCCGCTGTCCGGCTCCGGTCGGGGAGGCCGGGGCGGGAGCGGCCGGCGGGGGCGGCATCTGCACGTGGTGGACCCCCTAACGGTGGATGCCGACGGCGGGGACGCCCCGGTGTGGACCCGCAAGCGCCAGCACTACGAGCCGCCCGCGTTGAGTCGCCCGTACGGTGCGGTGCCGTACGCGGAGCTGCACACGCACACCAACTTCAGCTTCCTCGACGGCGCCAGCCATCCGGAGGAACTGGCCGAGGAGGCCGCCCGGCTCGGGCTCACCGCTCTCGCGGTGACCGACCACGACGGCTTCCACGGCGTGGTGCGCTTCGCCGAGGCGGCCCGCGCCCTGCACCTGCCGACGGTCTTCGGCGCGGAACTCTCCCTCGACCTGCCCGGCCCGCAGAGCGGCGAACCGGATCCGCTCGGGCGGCACCTGCTGCTGCTCGCGCACGGCCACGAGGGGTACGCGCGGCTGGCCGCCACCATCTCCCGCGCCCAGCTGCGCGGCGGTGAGAAGGGGCGCCCGGTCTACGGGGAGCTGGCGGAGGTCGCCGCCGAGCTGCGTGACCACGTACTGGTGCTCACCGGATGCCGCAAGGGCCACGTGCCGGCAGCCCTGCTCACCGGGGGTGTCGACGCGGCGGCCCGGGAGTTGGACCGGCTGACCGCGCTCTTCGGCGCCGAGACGGTGGCGGTGGAGCTGACCGACCACGGGCACCCGGTCGACGCCGACCGCAACGACGCCCTCGCCGAGCTGGCCGCCGCCGCCGGGCTACCGACGGTGGCCACCAACAACGTGCACTATGCCACCCCCGGCCGGCGCCGGCTGGCCACGACGCTCGCCGCGGTCCGGGCCCGGCGCAGCCTGGACGAGATCGACGGCTGGCTGCCCGCCGCCGGCACCGCCCATCTGCGCAGCGGCGCCGAGATGGCGGCTCGGTTCGCCGGGTACCCGGGGGCCGTGGCCCGAGCCGCCGAGTTCGGCGCGGAGCTCGCCTTCGATCTGCAGCTCGTGGCGCCGGAGCTGCCGGCGTACCCGGTGCCGCCGGGGCACACCGAGATGAGCTGGCTGCGCCACCTGACCGGGCAGGGCGCGGGGGAACGGTACGGCCCGCCGGAGGCGCACCCCGAGGCGTACGCGCAACTGGAACACGAGCTGAACATGATCGAGGAGCTGGGTTTCCCCGGCTACTTCCTGGTGGTCTACGACATCGTCACGTTCTGCCGGGAGCGGGACATCTACTGCCAGGGCCGGGGCTCGGCAGCCAACTCGGCGGTCTGCTACGCGCTGCGGATCACCAATGTGGACGCCGTGCGGCACCGGCTGCTCTTCGAACGCTTCCTCGCACCGGAACGCGACGGGCCGCCGGACATCGACGTGGACATCGAGTCCGACCGCCGGGAGGAGGTCATCCAGCACGTCTACGCCCGGTACGGCCGGGAGCACACCGCCCAGGTCGCCAACGTCATCTCGTATCGACCCCGGTCGGCGGTGCGGGACGTGGCGAAGGCGTTCGGCTTCTCGCCCGGCCAGCAGGACGCCTGGAGCAAGCAGATCGACCGTTGGGGGTCGGTGGCCGCGGTCGACGTGGCGGACATCCCCGAGCAGGTGGTCGCGTACGCGAACGAACTCCAGACGTTCCCGAGGCACCTGGGGATCCACTCCGGCGGCATGGTGATCTGCGACCGGCCGGTGATCGAGGTCTGCCCGGTGGAGTGGGCCCGGATGCCCGGCCGCAGCGTGCTTCAGTGGGACAAGGACGACTGCGCCTCGGTCGGGCTGGTCAAGTTCGACCTGCTCGGCCTCGGCATGCTCTCGGCGCTGCGCTACGGCTACGACATGATCGGGTCCAGGCTCGATCTGGGCGACATGACCCTGAACGACCCCGAGGTCTACGACATGCTCTGCCGGGCCGACTCGGTCGGGGTGTTCCAGGTGGAGAGCCGCGCCCAGATGGCCACCCTGCCCCGGCTCAAGCCCCGTGAGTTCTACGACCTGGTGGTGGAGGTGGCGCTGATCCGCCCCGGCCCGATCCAGGGTGGCTCGGTGCACCCGTACATCCGGCGCAAGAACGGCCAGGAGCCGGTCACCTTCCCGCACCCGCTGATGCGCAACGCGCTGGAGAAGACCCTCGGCGTACCGTTGTTCCAGGAGCAGCTGATGCAGCTCGCCATGGACCTGGCCGGCTTCGACGCGGCCGAGGCCGACCAACTGCGCCGGGCGATGGGCGCCAAGCGCTCGGTGGAGCGGATGGCACGGATCGCCGACCGGCTCTACGCCGGGATGGCCGAGCGGGGCATCACCGGTGAGCTGGCCGACGACGTCTACCGCAAGCTCACCGCGTTCGCCAGCTACGGCTTCCCGGAGAGCCACGCGATGAGTTTCGCCTACCTGGTGTACGCCAGCTCCTGGCTCAAGCGCTACCACCCGGGCCCGTTCCTGGCCGCGCTGCTGGGTGCCCAGCCGATGGGTTTCTACTCGCCGCAGACCCTGGTCGACGACGCCCGCCGGCACGGGGTGGAGGTGCGCCGGCCGGATATCAACGCCAGCGGCGCCAAGGCCGTCCTGGAGTCCACCCCGGACACCCGGTGGGGCAGCGTGGCGGGGGAGCCGCCACACGCCTGGGGGCTGGGCGGGCCGGCCGTCCGCCTTGGGCTGTCCGGCGTGCGTACCCTCGGCGCGGAGGTGGCCGAACGGATCGAGGCCGAACGCGTGGCACACGGGCCGTACCGGGACATGCCGGATCTGGCCCGCCGGGTGGGTCTCACCGCCGCGCAGCTGGAGGCGCTCGCCACCGCGGACGCCTTCGCGTGCTTCGGCCTGACCCGGCGGCAGGCGCTCTGGGCGGCCGGGGCTGCGGCCCAGGACCGGCCGGGTCGCCTGCCCGCCACGGTGACCGGCGCGACCGCGCCGACCCTGCCTGGGATGGAGGCGGTCGACCGCCTCGTTGCGGACGTGTGGGCGACCGGGCTGTCGCCGGAGAGCCACCCGGCCAGGTTTGTCCGGGACCAGCTCGACGCGCTGGGCGCGGTGCCGATCGCCCGGCTCGGTCGGGTGGAGCCGGGTCGGCGGATCCGGGTCGGCGGGATCGTCACCCACCGGCAGCGTCCGGCGACGGCGGGTGGCGTCACCTTCCTCAACCTGGAGGACGAGACCGGGATGCTCAACGTCACCTGCTCGCCCGGGCTGTGGCAGCGTTACCGGCGGGTGGCCAGGACCAGCGTCGCGCTGGTGGTCCGCGGGCGGTTGCAGCGTCACGAGGGGGTGATCAACCTCACGGCCGATCGGTTGGACGTGATCGACCCGCCGGTCAGCCCCGCGTCGCGTGACTTCCGTTGACCGGACGTGATCTGCGTTACGGATTTCCGTCCCGGATGGCGGGAGACTCCATGCCCGCGTGGGCAGGGTGGCCCACGTGTCGTGGGCAGGGTGGCCCGCGTGTCATGAGGGGAACGAGCCGATGACGGGGAATCACACGTACCACGGTGGAGTGGCAAACACCCGGCGGACCCGGCTGGGCGCCGGATGGGTGCCCACGCACCACACCGAGGTCCGCGAGTACGAGGTCACCGACGGGCCCGTGGCGAACTCGGTGCGCTCCCGCAACGATGAGGAGGGCACCGCCGGCGGTGAGGCCTGAGGGCCACCGGGCGGCGTCCCTGGCGGAGCTGGACCGAATGACTAGGCTCGTCCGGGTGGAGCAGACCCGAGGCCGCCTCGCCGGGCCGCCGCTGACCCCCCGGACCGCCGTGATCTGGTCGGTGCTGGCCGCCGAGCTGGACCGCCGCGGTGACACCGAACTCGCCGTGCTCGACGTGGGTGGCGGCACCGGCGGCTTCGCCGTGCCGCTGGCCCGGGCCGGGCACCGGGTCACCGTGGTCGACGCCAATCCCGACGCGCTCGCCGCACTGACCCGCCGGGCCGCCGAGGCGGGAGTCGCCGACCAGGTACGGGCCGTCCAGGGTGACGGTGACGCGCTCACCGGGCTGGTCGAGCCGGCCAGCGTGGACTTGGTGCTCTGCCACGCCGTCCTCGAGGTGGTCGACGACCCGGTCCCGGTGGTCACCGCGCTGGCCGGTGCCCTGCGCCCAGGCGGGGCCGCGAGCGTGTTGGTGGCCGGGCGGGCCGCCGCGGTCCTCGGCCGGGCGATGAACGGGCACCTGGACGTGGCCGCCGCGCTGGCCGCCGACCTCGGCGGCACCGCCGGGGCGCGGGACACCCTGCGCCGGCGTTACGACACCGGGAACGCCGCCGCGCTGCTCGCCGCCGCCGGGCTGACGGTGGAGGAGATCCACGGCGTCCGCGTCCTCGCCGACCTGCTGCCCGCGACGGTCGCCGACGGCCAGCCGGCCGCCCTGCTGGAGCTGGAGCGGGCGCTCGCCGCCCGCGCGCCCTGGCGGGACCTCGCCGCCCAGCTGCATCTGTTCGCCCGTCGCCCGGCATGACCGGCGTCAGGCCGCTGGAGACCGTCGCCCCCCGGTACGGCGCGGCGAGCCTCGCCGACGTCCTGCCCGCGGCGCTCGCCGTGCTCGGGGTGCCCGGTGCCACCGACGTGCTCGGTCTCACCGGGGCGCTGGCCGGCGTGCGTCGGATCGCGGTGCTGCTCGTCGACGGCCTCGGTTGGTACCAGATACCGACCGCCGCACCGTACGCGCCGACCCTGGCCGGCCTTGCCGCGACCGTGGGCCGGCCGCTTACCTCCGGTTTCCCCTCCACGACCCCGACCAGCCTGGTGACCCTGGGCACCGGCGCCGCGCCCGGCGTGCACGGCGTGCTCGGGTTCACCCTGCGGGTACCCGGGACCGACCGGGTGCTCAACCACATCGACTGGGCCGGCGAGCCGGAGCCGCTGCGCTGGCAGCCGGTCCCCACCCAGTTGGAGCGGGCGCGGGCCGCCGGCGTCCACGTGACGGTGGTGAGCCGGCCCGAGTTCGGCGGCAGCGGGTTGACCCTGGCGGCCAATCGTGGCGGCGACTACCGGGGGGCAGCCGGCGTCGACGCGCTGGGCCGGGAGATGCTCGCCGCCCTGGCCGCCGGCGCCGGGCCCACCCTGGTCTCCGGCTACCATCCCGACCTGGACCGGCACGGCCATCTCAGTGGCGTCGACTCGATGCCCTGGCGGGCCGCCGCCGCCGAGGTGGACCAGCTGCTGGCCCACCTCGTGGACGGCCTGCCGCCGGACGCCGCGCTGCTGGTCACCGCCGACCACGGGCAGCTCGACGTGCCCGCCGCGCACCGGTTCGACCTGGACACCGACCCGCGCCTGCGGGACGGGGTGGCCGTGGTCGCCGGTGAACCCCGCGTCCGTTACCTGCACGTGGCGCCGGGTGCCCGGGACGACGTGCTGGCCACCTGGTCCGCGGTGCTCGGCGGCGCGGCGCGCGTGCGCACGCGCGAGCAGTTCGTGGCTGCCGGCTGGTTCGGTCCGGTGCCCGAGGCGCATCTGAGCCGGATCGGGGACGTGGTGGTGGTCTGCAACACCACCTACGCCGTGCTGGCCACCCGGTCGGAGCCGCCGATGGCGAGCCGGCTGGTCGCGTACCACGGGGCGGACACCGCGGCGGAGATGACGATCCCGCTGCTGGTGGTGCGGGGCTGACCCGGCGGTTTCGTCGGACCTGGCCGCTAGCCTCTCCGGCATGGGCCGCAGCCAGTCGTTGCCCCGGGGCGGCGATCCGCGCTTCGGGTCGGACGCCGACGATTCCGGCTGCTCGATGCTGCACGTCGACATGGACGCGTTCTTCGCCTCGGTGGAGGTGCGCCGCCGACCGGAGCTGCGCGGGCGGCCGGTCGTGGTCGGCGGGGCCGGGCCGCGCGGGGTGGTCAGTTCGGCGAGCTACGAGGCTCGGCGATACGGCGTACGCAGCGCCATGCCGATCATGCGGGCCCGGGCGCTCTGCCCGCAGGCGGTGTTCCTGCCGCCCGACTTGCCCGCGTACACGGCCGCCTCCAGAGCTGTCATGCAGATCTTCCGGGAGGTCACCCCGCTGGTCGAGCCGCTCTCCCTGGACGAGGCGTTCCTCGACGTGGCCGGTGCCCGGCGGCTGTTCGGCCCACCGGCCGTGATCGCCCGGCTGGTCCGCGAGCGGGTGGCGCGGGAGCAGGAGCTCACCTGTTCGGTCGGGGTGGCGCCGAGCAAGTTCGTGGCGAAGCTCGGCTCGACCCGGGCCAAACCGGACGGCCTGCTGGTCGTCCCGACCGCCCGGGTGCTCGACTTCCTGCACCCGCTGCCGGTGGCGGCGCTGTGGGGGGTGGGGGAGCGCTCCGCCGAGACGTTGCACCGGCTCGGTCTGACCACCGTCGGTGAGCTGGCGCGGGCACCGATCGGGATGCTGCGGCAGGCGCTCGGCGAGGCGGCCGCCCGTCACCTGCGCGAGCTGGCATGGGGGCGGGACGCGCGCCGGATCGCCCTCGAGCAGGTGGAGAAGTCGATCGGCGCCGAGGTGACGTTCGACGTCGACGTGGTCGACCCCCAGGAGATCCGGCGGGCTCTGCTCGGGCTCGCCGAGAGGGTCGGCGGCCGGCTGCGCCGCGCCGGGCAGGTGGGCCGGACGGTCTCGCTGAAGGTGCGCCTGGCAGACTTTCGCACCGTCAGCCGCTCCCGTACCCTTGACGTGCCCACCGATGTCGGTCGGGAGATGTTCGACACGGCTTGGGCGCTCTGGACCGCCCTCGACCCGACGGAGCCGATCCGGCTGGTCGGCGTCCGGGCCGAGGGTCTTTCGGCGGCGCGGGAGACCCCGCGGCAACTCGCCCTCGGCGCGCCGGAACGGGGCTGGCGGGAGGCGGAAGCTGCCGCTGACGCCGCTGCTGCCCGTTTCGGGCGGTCCGTCATAGGTCCCGCAAGTCTGCTCCGAGTCCGGGATCCACGTCCAGACGAAAATCAGAGTCGACCATAGGTCGTCCCGCTTTCCGACGCGCGAGGCCCCTCGTAGACTTGCGGGTAAGCAGCCGGTTGGCTGCCACGGTCTGTCGGCCCGACCGGGCCGACCCACGTGACCGGGGAGGAGTGCCGTGCCGCTCTCGGAGCACGAGCAGCGGCTGTTCGATCAGATCGAGCGGTCGCTTGCCGAGGACCCCAAATTCGCCTCGGCCGTGCGCGCCAGCGACCCGCGTTTCCACGCGCGGCGTCGCCTGCTCGTCGCTGCCGGCGTCGCCGTCGTCGGTTTGGCCCTACTGGTCTACGGCGCGGTGATCAAGACTCCGCCGCTGGCAGTGGCGGGATTCGTCGTCATGCTGGCCGCGCTGGGCTTCGGGGTGCAGTCGCACCGGCGGGCGCAGTCACCTGACCTGCACGTCGTGGGCGGGACGACGACGGCACGCCGTCCCCGCGGACGGGCCGGCCGGCGGTCGTCGCTCCTGGACCGGATGGAGGACCGCTGGCGGCAGCGCCCGGAGGGGCATCGCTGACCCTCTCCGGACCGGTCGGGTTCGCGCTCGACGGCGGGGCTGCGCCGCCGCATCGGCGGCGACATGTGGCACTTCCGCGCGCCCGCCGGTTGGACCCCACAGCTCCATCGAGAACTGGCCCTCGTCCGGCACTTCCGCGCGCCCGCCGGTTGGAACATCTCGGCGACCGGCCGCGAACCCGCCGACTACCACCGTTCCGGCGGGCCGGTGCCTACCTGTCTCGAAGGTAACACCGGGTCAGCGGGCGAAGCGGTTGGCGAGCAGCCGTCGGGGATTCCACCGTAGGACCGCGTATCGGAGTCGGCCGTGCATCGTCACCAGTCGGGCTGACCGGTCCGTCGTGGCAACACGCCAGCGCAGCAGCACCGACGGGGGGAGAGTAGCCGCCAGCAGGCGGGTCCGTCGATCGGCCCGGGTAGCGAGCGCGGCACGGACGTGGCGGAGAGCGCGCGGCAACGGCTCACCGGTGAGCGGGTCCCGGGCGTAGCGGGCCCGCTCCTCTGCCTGGCCGAGTAGGCGTACCGCCGCCGTCGCGGCGGTGTCGCCCGCGAGCGTCTCCCGGGCCAGCCGGTCGGCGGTCGCCCGGGGCGTCTCCGCCCGGTCGATTCGTACCCGGAAGTCCACCAGCGTGTCGAGCAGTTCGTCCCAGGCGGTGTGCGCGTCGACGCGGGCACGGTCCGCGTCGGCCAGAACCACCATCCGCCGCCCGCCGGCCGGCGCCGCGGCGGCGCCGGTGACCGGCGCCGGTGCCCGCCCACCGCTGCGCCGGCGGCGCAGGGCGAGTCGCCGCAGCGCCGGGACGGCGAGCAGCGCGAGCAGCGCCAGGACGCCAGCGGCCCACCACACCCAGATCGGCGTCGACCGGATCGGCGTGCCGGGGGTGGCCGACAGCCCGGAGGACACGTCCTCCTGCCCGTCGAGACGACGCTCCGGACCGGCCGTGGACTCCGGACCGGCGGGGCCGCCGGCGGTGCTCGGCCCCGGGGCGGTCCCCTCCGGGGCATCGGTGTCCGGCGCCCAGGCCGAGCGGGCGGCACCCTGAACTCCGTAGGCGGGGGTGGCGTCGAAGGGAACCCAGCCGAACCCGTCGAAGTAGACCTCGGTCCAGGCGTGCAGGTTGCGGTTGGTCAGGGTGTACGTGCCGCCACCGGAGTTGACGCCGTTGGTGAAGCCGAAGGCCACCCGTGCCGGGACGTCGGCGGCGCGGACCAGCCACGCCATCGCGGCGGCGTACTGCTGGCAGAAGCCGGCCTTGTTGGTGAGGAAGTTGACGATGTCCTCGCCGCTGGTGCCGCCCTCGGTGCTCAGGGCGTAGCTGAACCCGTTCTCCGCGGAGAAGTAGTCGTAGACGGCGCGGACCTTGTCGTACTCGGTGGTCTTGCCCCGGAGGAGGGTTTCGACCAGCGCGTCCACCTCCGGCACATGCGGGGTGACCGTCTGCCGGCGCAGGCTGTGGTCGGGCGGCAGCGGCCGCGCCTGCCGCAGCGCCGCCGGGGTGTACGCCGTCCGGACGTACTCGAACGCGTAGCGCCTGTCCCGCGAGGACTCCCGGTTGGAGAAGAACACCTGGAGGTTCTTGTCGTAGTACCAGTTGCCGCTCAGGCCCTCGACGCGCAGGGGCTCACGGTACACGGGGAGATACGGCATCGCGAGGTTCTTCGTCACCTCGACGGTGGCCGAGTAGGTGTTGCGCTCGACGCCCGGCCGGGTCCGTTCCGGCGGGTCGGGCAGTACCGCACGGCCGGTGGGGTTGCTCGCCCGGAAACCGTCGGGCCGCAGTTTGTCGGCGACGCCGAAGCGCAGGTAGAACGGGTTCGGCTCGTCGGTGGTGACCTTCACCAGGTCGGCGACCTCGCTCTGGTTGAGCTGACCGCTCAGCGTGGCGAAGAGGTCGATCCGGTCGGGCGAGTTGCCCTGGCCCGGCCGGTCGGTGCCGGCACCGGTACCGGAGCCGAGCGTGTCGAGCAGGCTGGCGTTCATCCCCGGCAGCGGGGCCAGCGGCACCACGACGGCCAGCACGACGCCTACCGCCGCGAGCCGGCGGCCGGCAGCGGACAGTGGGGAGGACTCCCAGACGTCGACACCCCGGCCGTCGCCGGTGAACCGTCGGCCGAACCGGCGGACCCGGTCGACGTTGTCGGTGACCAGGAGCCACAGGTAACCGGCCGCGCCGACGACGAACGGCACGGGCGGAACGCTGTCGACGTAGACCGCCACCGGCACCGAGTAGATGGCCAGCATCGGCAGGCCGGCGAGCGCCGGCCGGCGCAGCCCGACCGCCACCAGATCGACCAGCACCGCGACCCCGCCGACCCCGAGCACCGTGATGAACAGCAGCGGGTCGGTGTCCGGCACCTTGACCCCGTACGAACGGATGTCCACCAGCGAGGCGTCGGCCAGTGAAGCGAAGTACCCGAAGGTGGCCGGGGTGGGTACGACCTTGAACAGTTCGGAGCCGGAGGGGAAGAGCCACCCCAGGGCGAGCGTCAGACCGGCCAGCATGCCGAGCGTCTGCCCCCACAGCGGCAGCCGGCCCAGCCGGGTCAGCGCCGCCACCGTGGCCACCACCGCGACCGCGATGGTCGACTGGACCAGCCACGTCCAGCGCTCGAAGATGGCCGACAGCGGCGCCGCGGCGAGTAGCGTCGCGGCGGCCGCGACAAGGCCCAGGTTCCGGTGGGCGATCATGAGGGGAACCGTCCGTTCATCGCATGCCGCCGGCAACCGTCTCGGCGAGGGCCGCCCGGACGGCGAAGCCCTGCGAACCTCGCGCGGCCTGTGGCCACAGTGCGGGCAGCCGGGCACCGTGGTCAACGCCGACCACCCGCCACCCACTCTGCAACAGCGCGAGCGCGGCGATGCCGTGGGCGTGGTCGGCCTCGGCCCGGGCCTTGGTGGGCAGGTTGAGCCAGGTCGAGCTGTCCAGCAGGAACGCGACGCAGGTCGCCCCGTTGCCGCGTAGCGCGGCCAGCAGCTCGGCCTCGGTGGTGCTCAGCGACCCGAACAGGCCGATGATCAGGCCGCCGTCGGAGCGCTGCCGGACCCGCTGCACCAGCGTGGCGATCTCGACGCGCTGGTCGAGACGTACGTCGGCGAGGTGATCGAGGAGTAGGCCGCCGCCGGTCACCTCCGTCGCGTCGATGTCGGTGCCGGAGCCGGTCACCAGCCGCAGCTTGTAACCGCCCTGACGCAGGTGTACGGCGATGCTCGCGGCGGCCGAGACCGCCCACTCGAAGCTGGCAGTGGGACCGTCGCCGCAGTGCCCGTACGCCCGGGTGTCGAGCAGGACGGTGGCCCGACTCTCCCAGGGCTGCTCCTCGCGGCGCACCATCAACTCACCGGTGCGGGCGGTCGACTTCCAGTGCACCCGGCGCAGGTCGTCACCCATCCGGTACTCCCGGGTGGCCGTGTCGTCCTCGCCGTGCACCGCCACGGACCGGGCCCGGCTGTCGCCGCTGCCCGCGTACTCGCCGGGGAGACGGATCATGGGTAGCGGGGTGACCTGCGGGATCACCGTCAGCCGGTCGGTGCTGGGGAAGGATCGGGTCAGCTCGCACAGGCCGAACGGGTCGGTCATCCGGACCACCAGCGGGCCGACCTCGTACCGCCCGCGCACGTCGGCCCGCACCGTGTACGCCACCGAGCTGGCCTGGTTGGCGCCGAGCCGGTCGAGCACCACCCGGGGGCGGCTGCCCAGCGCGTACGGCAGCCGATCCTCCAACAGCAGGGTGCCGGTGGGCAGCCGGGACAGGTTCTGCAAACGCAGCACCACCCGGGAGCTGGCGCCGACCGGCACCCGGTGTGGGTCCAGCGACCGGTGGCAGGCCAGCTTGTAGCGGCTGCGCCCCACATACCACGCGGCTAGCAGCGGAAGAACGGCGAGCAGCACGGCCACCCGCAGCAGGTCCTTCTCACCGAGAATCGCGGCCGAGATCGCCGCGGCGACCGCTGCCGCGAAGAACGAACGGCCGCGGGTGGTCAGCCCGCGCAGCCCGTCGCGCACGTCACGGCCTCCGCGGCTCGTACGGGGCGCGAGCGCTGCCGGTGGCCGGCCGGGTGTCGTACGGTGAACGCCGCCGCTCGTGTGGCAACGGCAGGCGGTGCACCAGGTCGGAGACGATCGCGTCGGTGGTCCGCCGGGCCAGCTGCGCGTCGGCGGTCGGGATGATCCGGTGTGCCAGCACCGGCACGGCCAGCACCTGCAGGTCGTCGGGGAGGACGTAGTCGCGCCCATCGAGCGCGGCGACCGCGCGGGCGGTGCGCAACAGCTGGAGGGTGGCCCGCGGGGAGGCGCCGAGGCGCAGGTCGGGTGCCTCGCGGGTGGCGGTGACCAGATCCACCGCGTACTGCTTGACCGCGTCGGCGACGTGCACCTGCCGGACGTGCCCGATGAGCTGCCGGACCGTGTCGGCGTCGGAGACCGGCCGCAGCCCCTGCATCGGGTCGGTGGCGCCGTGCCCGTCGAGCATCGCCAGCTCGGCGCCGGCGTCCGGGTACCCCATGGCGATCCGGGCGGTGAACCGGTCCCGTTGCGCCTCGGGTAGCGGGTACGTGCCCTCCATCTCGATCGGGTTCTGCGTCGCGATCACCATGAACGGCGTCTGGAGCTGGTAGGTCACCCCGTCGACGGTGACCTGTCGCTCCTCCATACACTCCAGCAGCGCCGACTGGGTCTTCGGCGAGGCCCGGTTGATCTCGTCGCCGACGACCAGGTTGGCGAAGACGGCACCGGGGCGGAACTCGAAGTCGTGCGTCTCCTGGTTGTAGACGCTGACCCCGGTCACGTCGCTGGGCAGCAGGTCGGGGGTGAACTGGATGCGCCGGACCGAACAGTCGATCGACCGTGCGAGGGCCTTGGCCAGCTTGGTCTTGCCCACCCCGGGCACGTCCTCGATGAGTAGATGACCCTCGGCGAGCAGCACCGCCAGGGCAAGCCGGACGGTGGCCGTCTTGCCCTCGATGACCTGTTCGATGTTCGCCACGATGGCGTCACTGGCGGCGCGGAACTTGTCGTGTGGCAGCAGACCGCCGACCTCGTCCCAGGTCTGTTGACTCACGGGCTCCTCCTCGTCGCCTGGACGGCAGCTTCGCAGAGCACCTGGGCCCGCTGTAGGGGGGTCGCACGCGAGCCACGTCTGCCGCAGGAATCTCACTGGCCTTCAGGCTAACCATGTTTGTCGTCTCCGCCGACAGCCGCAGGAACTCCGTCGCTTACGCCCCGATTATCCGCCCGCTGGGGGGAGGCGTGACGACGCGGACGGGTGCCCGGGCGGCGGACGGTCGGAGCGCGGCGGGCGCGGGGCGCTGGTCCCCGACCGGTGACCTCGGGCCCGCCCGCCGGGGCCGGCCGGGGCCGCCCGCCGGGGCCGGCCGGGGCCGCCCGCCGGGGCCGGCCGGGGCCGCCCGCCGGGGCCGGCCGGGGCCGGCCGCCGGGGCCGGCCGCCGGGGCGGCCGGGGTACACTCCCGGACATGGCCGGAGTCTTCCTGCTTCTTACCGGGCCGTGCTGATGCGCTGAACGCGCGACAGCACGGCGGCCCCTCCTGTGCGAGGGGCTTTTTTGTGCCCGTCGTCGGCCGGTTCCGTCAGGCGGGCGGCGAGCACCGACCGACACCGCACGAGACGACCGCGCCGAGCGAAGCGAGGAGAGCCATGACTGAGGTAGCGGCACCGGCCAGCGACATCCCCCCGTTCCGGTACACGGCGGCCCTGGCCGACGAGATCGAGAACCGCTGGCAGGACATCTGGGAACGCGAGGGCACCTTCCACGCCCCCAACCCGACCGGCCCACTGGCCGACCCCGACCATCCCCGCGCGGGCGCGGAGAAGCTGTACGTGCTGGACATGTTCCCGTACCCGTCGGGCGCCGGCCTGCACGTCGGGCACCCGCTGGGCTACATCGGCACCGACTGTTTCGCCCGCTACCAGCGGATGGCCGGTCGCAACGTGCTCCACGCGATGGGCTTCGACGCGTTCGGGCTGCCCGCCGAGCAGTACGCGGTGCAGACCGGCACCCACCCGCGTACCACCACCGAGGAGAACATCACCCGGTACAAGGCGCAGCTGCGCCGGCTGGGACTGGCCCACGACGAGCGGCGCTCGGTGGCCACCATCGACACCGACTTCTACCGCTGGACCCAGTGGATCTTCCTGCAGATCTACAACTCCTGGTACGACGTCGGCGCGAAGCGGGCCCGCCCGGTCGCCGAGCTGATCGCCGAGTTCACCGGCGGGACGCGGCGCACCCCGGACGGGCGGCCGTGGGCCGAGCTGACCGAGGCGGAGCGTCGCGGCATCGTCGACGACCACCGGCTGGCGTACGTCTCGGAGGCCCCCGTCAACTGGTGCCCGGGGCTGGGCACCGTCCTGGCCAACGAGGAGGTCACCGCCGACGGGCGCTCCGAGCGGGGGAACTACCCGGTCTTCAAGCGAAACCTGAAGCAGTGGATGATGCGGATCACCGCGTACGGCGACCGGCTGCTGGACGACCTGGACACCCTGGACTGGCCCGAGCCGATCAAGCTGATGCAGCGTAACTGGATCGGCCGCTCCACCGGCGCGCACATCGACTTTCCGACGACCGGCGAGCCGATCCGGGTCTTCACCACCCGGCCGGACACCATCTTCGGCGCCACCTACATGGTGCTGGCGCCAGAGCACGAGCTGGTGGACGAGCTGGTGCCGGTGCAGTGGCCGGCGGGGACGAAGGACGCCTGGACCGGTGGGCACGCCACTCCCCGCGCGGCGGTCCAGGCGTACCGCAAGGCCGCCGCCGCCAAGACCGACGTCGAGCGGCAGGCCGACACAAAGGCCAAGACCGGCGTGTTCATCGGCGCGTACGCCACCAATCCGGTCGCCGACACGCAGATCCCGATCTTCATTGCCGACTACGTGCTGGCCGGCTACGGCACCGGCGCGATCATGGCGGTACCCGCGCAGGACGAGCGGGACTGGGCGTTCGCCGAGGTCTTCGAGCTGCCGATCGTGCGGACCGTGCAGCCGGCCGAGGGCTTCGACGGCAAGGCGTACGCGGGGGAGGGGCCGGCGATCAACAGCGCCGCGCCCGGCCGTGGCCTGGACCTGAACGGCCTGGGGATCGCCGAGGCCAAGGCGCGGATCATCGCCTGGCTGGAGGCGAACGGGCGTGGCCGGGGCGCGGTGACCTACCGGCTGCGGGACTGGCTGTTCAGCCGGCAGCGCTACTGGGGCGAGCCGTTCCCGATCGTGTACGACTCCACCGGCGCGGCGGTCGCGCTGCCGGCGGAGCTGCTGCCGGTCGAACTGCCCGAGGTGGACGACTTCTCGCCGCGCACGTTCGACCCGCAGGACGCGGCGTCGAACCCGGAGACGCCGCTGTCCCGCCGCCGCGACTGGGTCGAGGTCGAGCTGGACCTGGGCGACGGGCCGAAGCGGTACACCCGCGAGACCAACGTGATGCCGCAGTGGGCCGGCTCCTGCTGGTACGAGCTGCGTTACCTGGACCCGACCAACGCCGACCGCTTCGTCGACCCGGAGAACGAGCGGTACTGGATGGGACCGCGCGGCGAGGGCGACTGCGGGGGCACCGACCTGTACGTCGGCGGCGCCGAGCACGCGGTACTACACCTGCTGTACGCCCGCTTCTGGCACAAGGTGCTGTACGACCTGGGCCACGTGTCCTCGTTGGAGCCGTTCCGGAAGCTGTTCAACCAGGGCTACATCCAGGCGTACGCGTACACCGACGCGCGTGGGGCGTACGTGCCGGCGGAGGAGGTGGCCGAGCGGGACGGCGGCCACTGGCTGGGCGACGTCCAGGTCAACCGCGAGTACGGCAAGATGGGCAAGTCCCTGAAGAACGTGGTGACCCCGGACGAGATGTGCGCCGCGTACGGGGCGGACACCTTCCGGGTGTACGAGATGTCGATGGGCCCGTTGGAGGTCTCCCGTCCGTGGGAGACCCGGGCGGTGGTCGGCTCGTTCCGGTTCCTGCAGCGGGTGTGGCGGGCGGTCGTGGACGAGCGGAGCGGCGCGCTACGGGTGGTCGACACCCCGGCCGACGAGGCGACCCGCCGGCTGCTGCACAAGGTGGTCGACGGTGTCCGGGCCGACATGGAGGGGATCCGGTTCAACACCGCGATCGCCAAGCTGATCGAGCTGACCAACGCGCTGACCCGGCTGCCGGAGACCCCGCGCGAGGTGGCCGAGCCGCTGGTGCTGATGCTGGCCCCGTTCGCCCCGCACGTGGCGGAGGAGCTGTGGCGCCGGATGGGGCACCAGACCTCGCTGACGTACGCGGACTTCCCGGTGGCGGACCCGGCCCTGCTGGTGGCCGAGACGGTGACCTACCCGGTGCAGGTCAACGGGAAGGTGCGCGGCCGGGTCGAGGTGCCCGTCGACGCCACCCAGGACGACGTGCGCGCGGAAGCTCTGGACGCGGTCGCCGCGTTCCTGGCTGGCAAGGCGCCCCGCAAGGTCATCGTCGTCCCCGGCCGAATGGTCTCCGTCGTCGCCTGACGCCCCCCGTCGATCATGGAGTGGTGGTGCCCGGATCGCCCGCGACGAGCGGCCGATCCCCACCACAACTGCCATGATCGGCGAGATGGGACAAAGCTGGTCTACGGGTCGCGGTGGCGCAGTGCCAGGGTGGTGATCAGCGCGGCGACCACGGCCAGGCGGCGTACGTGCGCCAGGCGCCGGACGGCACACCGTCCCCGAACAGCGCGCGGACGTTGGCGCGAGGGCACGGACGGGTGGGCGGGCGGGTTAGGTGGGGGCGTGGCGGCGGATGCGTTCGGTGCGCCACCAGCGATAGATGAGCACCCCGCTGGCGATCAGGCCGAGTCCGGCGGGGGCGGCGGCGAACCAGGTGACCTCGTCGGGGGAGGTCACTGCGGCGCCGATCGCCGCGTACCCGAAGGCGGTCGGCGCGGAGGCGACGACGCTGCCGGCCAGGAACGGCAGCACCCGCGCGCCGGTGGTGCCGTAGCCGTAGCTGACCAGCCCGAACCCGGCGATCGGCAGCAGCCGGACGGTGACCACGCCGAGCACGCTCTGCCGGGCGAACCAGCCGTCCAACCGGGCCAGCCGCCCACGTACCCGGGCGGCGACGAACTCCCGGCCGAGGACCCGGCCGATCGTGAAGCCGATCGCGGCGGCCAGCAGCGCCGCGCCGAGCGCGTACGCGGCCCCGTCCAGCGCGCCGAAGAGCGCACCGGAGGCCAGCGTGACGAAGGTCCGCGGGACCAGCGCGACGAGCAGCAGCGCACCGCCGACGACCGCGGCCACCGGGGCGTACCCACCCAGCCGGTCGGCGAGCCCCGGCAGGTCCGCCAGCTCCGGACGGGGGGCCAGCAGCGCGACCGGGGCGAGGACCACCAGCAGGAGCAGCAGCCCGCCGAACCGGACGGCCGCGGCATCGGGTACCAGCCGCCGGCGGGTGGGGATCAGGATCGGGCGGCGGCCGTCGCGGGTCGTGGCTGGACGGTTGCCACCGCGGGTCACGGCCGCGCGGCGGCGGCCACCGCGGCGCGGCGCTCGGCACGGAGGCGGTCGGACCAGGTGTCGTCCAGCGGGGGGAGTTGGTTGACACCGGTGGCCCAGCGCAGCAGCAGGTCGGCCAGGGCCGGGTTGCGGGCCAGTGCCGGGCCGTGCACGTAGGTGCCGAGCAGCTTGCCGCGCCACGCGCCCTCGGTCGCCCCGTCGTTGCCGACGCCGGCGGTGACCCGGGCCAGCGGTGCCGCCTCGGGGCCGACGTGGGTACGCCCGCCGTGGTTCTCGAAGCCGCTCAGCGGCGGAAGCCCTAGCCGGGGGTCGACGTCGCCGGCCACCTCGCCGACAGCCCGGGTGGGGCCCCGGTCCGACGAGAGGTCGAGCAGCTCCAGCCCGGCGCACCGCGTGCCCTTGGCGAAGAAGGAGGCGCCGAGCAGTTGGTAGCCGGCGCAGACACCGAGCACCACCGACCCCTGGGCGACAGCCCGGTGCAGGCCGCCGTCGGCGATCAACCGCTGTGCGCCCAGCGCCTGCGGCCCGTCCTCACCACCGCCGATGAGATAGATGTCCGCGGTGGCCGGCAGGGGCTGGTCGGAACGGACCTCCAGCACCTCGACCGGGAAGCCGCGCTGCTGGGCGCGGCGGGCCAGGATCAGCGCGTTGCCGCGGTCGCCGTAGGTGGACAGCAGATCAGGGTAGACCCAGACGATACGTAGGCTTTCAGTTGACACGGTCCAACTCCGCTCGGATGTCCTGGAACGCGGTGTAGTTCGCGATGACCTCCAGTCGGCCCGGTGGGGCGGTCCGGACGGCCTCGGCGAACGTGCGGACGTGCTGGAACGGCACGTCGTTGACGTCGAGCCGGACCGCCAGGTCGTACGCCCGATCACCGGTGATGAGCACCTGCCGGCCGCGGAGTGGGCTGAAGTCGACGTCGAAGAGCCAGGAGGTGTCCAGCCCGTCGGGATCGCGGGCGTTGATCGAGAGCAGGGTCGGTGCCTCGTCGGCCATGTCGAACGCTTCCAGCCAGCTGGCCGGGTTCTTCGCCAGCAGCAGCCGGATCAACCGCCCGTCACGCTCGACCTGCGCGTACCGTCCGGCGATCGAGGAGACCGTGCCGAGCTTGAGCACCGCGTCGACGGGGCGTGCGCCGAACTCCGCCGCGACGGCCAGGGCGGTGGCGGCGTTGCCGAGGTTGACCTTGCCGGGGAGCAGGAGCTGGATCTTGTGCCAGGCGCCGGTCGGGTCGACGACGCCGTCGTCCTCCACCATCCACTGGGGCTGGGGGCGGCGTAGCGGGCAGCCGGTGCACCACCACTGCTCGCCCTCGCGGACGATGGTGGAGCCGCACTCCGGGCAGACCCACGAGTCGTCGTGCCAGCGCTGGCCCGCGCTGAACCAGGTGACCCGCGGTGGCGTGATCCGGTGGTCGTGGTTCGGCGGAGGGCTGGCCGCCCACACCACCATCGGGTCGTCGGCGTTGGCGACGACCCGAAGGCTCGGGTGCCGGACCAGCGCCGCGCGCCAGAGCTGCGCCATCATGGCGACCTCCTTGGCCCGGTCGAGCTGGTCGCGGGAGAGGTTGAGCAGCGCCACCACGTGGGCGTCGGTGGCGTCGAGCACCTGCGCCAGGTAGTGCTCGTCGACCTCGAGCACCGCGTACGGAGTGCTGCCGGCCTTGGCCAGGGCGGAGGTGTGCCCGCTGGGCATGTTCGCACCGAACGAGTTGGTGGCGACCCGGCCGAGCACGCCGACGGCGGCTGTGGCCAGCCGAGTGGTGGTTGTCTTGCCGTTGGTGCCGGAGATCAGGGCGATGGTGCGACCGGCGGCGAGGTGGGCGAGCAGGTCCGGGTCGATCTTGAGTCCGATCCAGCCGCCGATGACCGAGCCGTCGCCGCGACCCGCGGCCCGCGACAACGCCGCGGCCGTTCGCGACACGGAGCTGGCCACCTTCGCCCGTAGGGGCATCTTCGCGTCCGTCACGCGAGCGAGGTTACTCCACCGGCGGACCCGCCAGATCGCCGCCGACGGCGAACCGTTCGTGCGGTTCTGCCGCGGCGGCCGGTCGGACCGGCATCGGCCGGACGGAGTCGATCTATGTCGGAAAGCGGACGCCGGCCGTGCGGCCGGTCCGGCCCTCCACTCTGCTCCACCCCTCCTGACGTGCGGTTTTGGTCGGCGAGGACGCGCGCCGCGCGGGCAAATCTGGTTGCAGGTGGAGGGAAGTGGAGTAGAGTGGGGCGCGATGGTGAGGCCGGGAGGGGCCCACCGGCCCGGGGGGTTAGCGGCGCCGCGAACGCCGCTAGAAGGGCGAGGGGGTGGGTCGATGTTCCTCGGCACCCACACCCCGCGTCTGGACGACAAGGGCCGGTTGATCCTTCCGGCGAAGTTCCGGGACGAGCTGGCGGGGGGTGTCGTGATCACCAAAGGGCAGGAGCGCTGCCTCTACGTTTTTCCGACGCCCGAGTTCCACCGAATCGCGGATCAGCTGCGCGCCCAACCCATGACACACAAGGCGGCCCGGGCTTACGGTCGGGTCTTCTTCGCCAGCGCGCACGACGAGGTTCCCGACAAGCAGGGGCGGGTCACCATCCCGGCCCACCTGCGGGAGTATGCCGCCCTCGACCGCGATCTGGTTGTGATCGGCGCGCACACCCGAGTGGAGATCTGGGACAAGGTCGCCTGGGAGACCTACCTCGCGGAGAGCGAAGACGGCTTCGCCGACATCGAGGAGGGGGTGCTGCCCGGCGGTCTGTAGGGCGTGACGGCGCCCGGCGTACTGCGAGATCTCCAGCCGCTTTCGAGTTCCTGGCATCCCTTCCCCGGTGCCAGGCGCACGATCCGATGGGGGGCCGTGGCCGGAAGGCGGGCGGGAGCGGATGGGGATCTGGCGGTACGACGGTACGGCGTCGTCCGACGACAGGCGCTAGACGACGGACGGATCTGAACAGTGGGGGTCGACATGGGGGAGCTACGCGGTACGCACGTGCCGGTGCTGCTCGAGCGGTGTCTCGAGCTGCTGGCTCCCGCGCTGGGCCGGGGCGAGCGGACGGTCCATGTCGACGCCACGCTGGGCCTCGGCGGACACGCCGAGGCGGTGCTGGCGACGCACCCGCACACCGTTCTGGTCGGGCTCGACCGGGACACCGAGGCGCTGGCGCACGCACGGGTACGGCTGGCGCGCTTCGCCGACCGGATCCACCTGGAGCACGCGGTCTACGACGAGCTGCCCGAGGTGCTGGACCGGCTCGGCCTTCCAGCTGTCGACGCGGTCCTGTTCGACCTCGGCGTCTCCTCGTTACAGCTCGACGCGCCCGACCGCGGGTTCGCGTACGCGCAGGACGCCCCGCTGGACATGCGGATGGACCAGACCCGGGGGTGACCGCCGAGGAGGTGGTCAACACCTACTCCCATCCGCAGTTGGCCCGAGTGTTGCGGGTCTACGGCGAGGAGAAGTTCGCGACCCGGATCGCGTCGGCGATCGTCCGCGAGCGGGAGGGCGCTCCGATCACCTCGTCGGCGCGGTTGGCCGAGCTGGTCCGGGAGAGTATCCCGGCGCCAGCCCGACGGACCGGCGGTCACCCGGCAAAGAGAACGTTCCAGGCTTTACGGATAGAGGTAAACAAAGAGCTGGCGGCGCTGGAGGCGGCGTTGCCGGCGGCGCTCGACCGGCTCACGGTGGGGGGCCGCCTGGTGGTTCTGTCCTACCACTCGCTGGAGGACCGGCTTACCAAGGCGGCGCTGGCCGACCGGGTCCGCAGCACGGGCCCGGTCGACCTTCCGGTCGAACTGCCCGGGTCCGGTCCGACGTTCCGGCTACTCAGCCGGGGCGCGGAACTGCCGAGCGAGGTGGAGGTCGCGGGGAACCCGCGAGCCGCCTCGGTGCGGCTGCGGGCCGCGGAGCGGCTTGACCCGGCCGCGGAGCAGCACCGGCGTACCGACCGCGAACGGTACCGCCGGCGGGTCCGGGCGATGCACCAACCGGGGGCGGGGTCGACCGCGCGGCGGCCGACCCCGGGGGACGGGACAGGGACGGAAGAAGAGGGGGAGGGACATGATTGACAAGCGCGACCGCCGGAACGTGACCGGCGGCGGGCAGCGCGCACCGCGGTCGGGGGGCCGGACCGCGGCGGAGCGGGCCACGCGCGTCGGGTCGGGCACGCCGCGAGCGGCTCGGCCGGCGGAGAACCGCGTGCGGGGGGCGCGTGAGTTCCCCGTCCAGGGCACCGCGGCGTTGCGGCCGGCCGAGCGGAGCGACGTCAGCCCGCCCCGGCTGCGGGTGGCGCCGCCGGCGCCGGTGTCGGTGCCGCGTGCGCCGTTCGCGGCGCTGATCGTGGTGCTGGTGGTAGGCGGTGTGCTCGGCATCTTGCTGGTCAACACCAAAATCAACGAGAATGCCTTTCGGCTGGACAACCTCCAGCAGCAGCAGGCCAAGCTGGACTTGGAGCAACAGCAGCTGAACAAGCAGATCGCCGATGCGGAGACCCCGGGCACCCTGGCCGCCGCCGCCCGCAAGCTCGGTCTCGTGGAGGCCGGCGAGCCAGGGTACATCCGGCTGCCGGACGGCAAGACCATCGGCGTGCCGCAGCCGGCCAGCGGGCAGCCCTCGGTCACCAGCCAGCAGGGTGCCGGGGGGTAGGCCGTGCCGCCGAGGTCGGACGACCCGCGCCGGGACGCCACGGGCTCCCGGCGCGGTCCGTCCCGCGCCGAGGGGACCGCCGATCCGCGTCCGGGCGAGCCGGGGGGCGGCGGCATCTCCGGCGCCCGTGCGTACACCCCGCGGGGGCGAACCATCGGCCAGGACCGGCTGGACGACGCCCGCGCGGCCCGCGCCGAGCAGCGCCGGGTGTCGCGGGGTAGCCGCTCCGGCGACCCGTTCCGCCCCGCCCTCCAGGTGCTCGACGGCGGGCGGGCCGGTGCCGCGCGCGCGGCCCGGCGGGAGCCACCGTCGCGCCGTTCCGGCGTGGTGCGGAACGTCCCGGAGCGGGGCGCGCGCGAAGAGCCGCCGCCGCGCCGTCGTCCGGCGCGGAGACCACCGAAGCCGCCGCGGCTGGCGGATCCCGGTCGCCGGCTGCGGCTCGGCACCGCGCTCACCCTCACCCTGTTCGCCGTCATCGGCATCCGGCTGGTCGGTCTTCAGGCTGTGGAGAGCTCGGCGTACGCCGACGCCGGACTGCCGGACCGACTGCGGACGGTGAAGCTGCCGGCGCCCCGTGGTGCCATCTACGACCGCTCAGGCGCGGCGCTCGTGCACAGCGTCGAGGCGTCCTACGTCTACGCCGACCCCACCCAGATCAAGGATCGGACGGCGACCGCCAAGGCCCTGTCGCCGCTGCTCGGCATTCCCGCCTCGGCGCTGGCGGAGAAGATGAAGTCGCGCATGTTGCCGGGTGGCATCGAATCCCAGTTCGAGTACCTGGCCCGGGGCGTCGACGTCGACCGGGCCAAGCAGATCCTGGCCCTGAAGCTGCCGGGTATCAACATCCATCGGGACGAGCGGCGCGAGGTGCCCGGCGGGGACCTGGCCGCTAACCTGCTCGGCTTCACCAGCGTGGACATGAACGGCCTGGAGGGGCTGGAGGCGCGCTACGACGACGTGCTGCGCGGGGTGGACGGCAAGCGCGTCTACGAGGTCGGCCTGGGTGACACGGCGGCGGCCATCCCGGGTGGGTACAGCGAGACGACGAGGGCGGAACCGGGCCGTTCGCTGCAACTGACCATCGACCGCGACCTCCAGTACATGGTGCAGGTCCTGCTGAAGAAGCGGATGGAGCAGGTCAAGGGGTCCACCGGCGCGGCGATCGTGCTGGAGGTCGACACCGGCGAGGTGTTGGCCCAGGCCGCGTACCCCACCTACGACGCGGCCAAACCGGTCGAAAGCGACCCGGCCGACCGGGAGGACGTGGCGACCAGCTTCGTGGTCGATCCGGGTTCGGTGCACAAGGCGATCACCTTCGGGGCGGCCCTGCAGGAGGGGGTCGTCACGCCGGACACGACGCTGCCCGTCCCGAACACCGTCCGCAAGGGTGACACCCCGTTCACCGATTCGCACAAGGCGCACGGCCGGCGGATGAGCCTGGCCGGGATGATGGCGTACTCGTCGAACGTGGGCACCATCGCCATCGCCGACATGCTGGGCCGGGACCGGCTCATCGACTACCAGAAGCGGTTCGGGCTCGGCGAGCCGACCGGCGTGGGGGTGCCCGGCGAGGCGAGCGGACGGGTGCTGCCCGCCGACGAGTGGAGCGGGTCGTCCTACGGGTCGGTGCCGATCGGGCACAGCGTCGACGCCACCCCGTTGCAGATGGCCGCCGCCTTCGCCGCGATCGCCAACGACGGCACCTACGTCGCGCCGCGCCTGGTCAAGGAGATCATCGGCCCGGACGGCGAGCGGACGAAGCCCGATCCGCCGACGCGTCGGTCGGTGCTCAGCCCGGACACCGCCGCCGAGCTGCGCACCATCCTCGAGGCGGTGACCACCGTCGATCAGGCCACCGGCCTGGCGGCTGCCGTCCCCGAATACCGGGTGGCCGGCAAGACCGGCACCGGCTCGCGGCTGGTCGACGGGCGTCAGCAGCCCGGCGAGGTCGCGTCGTTCATCGGCATGGCACCGGCGGAGGAGCCGCGGTACGTGATCGCGGTGTTCGCGCACACGCCGGCAGGCGGCGGAGGCGACATCGCCGCCCCCGCGTTCCGGGACATGATGCAGTTCGCCCTGCGGCACTACCGGGTGCCGCCGTCGGCCACCGCCGCGCCGAACTTCGAGGTCTTTCTGCCCTGACGAGCGGGATGAGGACATCATCGGTGAGTGCGGACGAACCACCGGGGCGGCTGTGCGGCCGGAACCGGACGACCGGGTAGGGTCTGACGCCGTGCCCGGCAATCCTCGTCCCCGCACCGTGACCGGCGTCGCGCTCGGCGACCTCGCCGCCCGGCTGGCCACCGAGCCCGACACCGGAGTCGCCGGCCCCCGGGCGGACGCCGCGGAGCCGGTGGTCACCGGGGTGACCCACGCCAGCCAGGAGGTCCGCCCCGGCGACCTGTACGCCGCCCTGCCCGGCGCCCGCCGACACGGTGCCGACTTCATTCCGGGCGCCACGGCTGCCGGCGCGGTGGCCGTGCTCACCGACCCGGCTGGCGCCCCGGCGGCGGCGGAAGCCGGCCTGCCGGCGCTGGTGGTGCCCGACCCCCGCGCGGTGCTCGGCGACCTCGCCAGCGCCGTGTACGGCGACCCGACCGCGGGGCTGACGGTGATCGGGGTGACCGGCACCGCCGGCAAGACCTCCACCGCGTACCTGGTCGAGTCGGGGCTGCGGGCCGCCGGGCACACCACCGGTCTGATCGGCACCGTCGAGACCCGCCTCGGCGACCTGGTGATCGACAGCGTCCGCACCACGCCCGAGGCGACCGACCTGCACGCCATGCTCGCCGCGGCCCGGGAACGCGGCGTGACCGCGGTCGTCATGGAGGTGTCCAGCCACGCCCTCGCGATGGGGCGGGTCGGCGGTGTCCGGTTCACCGTCGGCGGCTACACCAACTTCGGCTCCGACCACCTGGACTTCCACGCCGACGCGGCGGACTACTTCGCCGCGAAGGCGAAGCTGTTCGACGGCCGTTGCGCGGTGGAGGTACTCAACCACGACGACCCGGCGCTGCGACCGCTGTACCGGCCGGCCACGGTGACGTACTCGGCGGCCGGCGACCCGTCCGCCACCTGGTGGGCCGACGAGGTCGGCGGCGAGGGGTACGCACAGCGCTTCACCCTGCACGGCCCGGACGGCCTGACCCTGCCCGCGGGGGTGGCCCTGCCCGGTCGGCACAACGTGGCCAACGCGTTGCTCGCGGTCGCCGTCCTGGTCGCGGCCCGGGTCGACCCGAAGACCGCTGCCGAGGGGGTGGCCGCGTGCGGTGGCGTGCCCGGTCGGCTGGAGCTGGTCCGAGCTCCCGGCCCGGTGCGCGGCGTGGTCGACTACGCGCACAAGACCGACGCGATCGTCGCTGCGCTGGCCGCCCTGCGCGAGCTCAGCACCGGCCGGCTCATCTGCCTGATCGGCGCCGGCGGCGACCGGGACCGGGGTAAGCGGCCGCTGATGGGCGCAGCCTCCGCACGGTGGGCGGACGTGGTGCTGGTGACCGACGACAACCCGCGTACCGAGGACCCGGCGGCGATCCGGGCCGAGGTACTCGCCGGGGCGTGCCACGCCGACTCCGACGCCCAGATCCTGGAGGTTCCCGGCCGGCGCGCGGCCATCGCGGAGGCGGTCCGGCTGGCCCGGCCCGGCGACGTGGTGGCGCTGCTCGGCAAGGGGCACGAGCAGGGGCAGGAGGTCGCCGGGGAGGTGTACCCCTTCGACGACCGAACCGAGCTGGCCGCCGCACTGCGTGCCCGGTTCGGCGAACCGGAGAGGCAGCCGTGATCCCGCTGCGCCTGGCCGAGCTGGCGGCGGCCGTGGACGGGCGGCTGGTGGCCGCCGACCCAGCGGCCACGGTCACCGGCTCGGTCGAGTTCGACTCCCGCAAGGTGGGTCCCGGTGGGATCTTCGTCGCCTTCCCCGGGGAGCGGGTGGACGGGCACGACTACGCCGCCGCGGCGGTCGAGGCGGGCGTGGTGGCGGTGCTCGGCACCCGTGCGGTGCCCGGCGTGCCGACGGTGCTGGTCGACGACGCCCTCGTAGCGATGGGCCGGCTGGCCCGCGCGGTGATGGACCGGCTGCCCGGGCTGACCGTCGTCGGGCTCACCGGATCCTCGGGCAAGACCACCACCAAGGATCTGATCGCCCAGCTCACCACACGGCTCGGACCGACCGTCGCGCCGCCCGGGTCGTTCAACAACGAGCTGGGGCACCCGTACACGGCGTTGCGGGCTGGGCCGGAGACCCGCTATCTGGTGATGGAGAAGGGCGCCCGAGGGGTGGGGCACGTCCGCTACCTGTGCGACGTGGTGCCGCCGCGCATCTCCGTGGTGCTCAACGTCGGGGTCGCACACCTCGGCGAGTTCGGCTCCCGGGAGACCATCGCCCTGGCGAAGGGGGAACTGGTCGAGGCGCTTCCTGCCGACGGGCTCGCCGTGCTCAACGCCGACGACGACCTTGTCTCCGCGATGGCGACCCGGACGGCGGCGCGGGTGGTCCGGTACGGCGAGGCGCCGGACGCCGACGTCCGGGCGGTCGACGTGACGCTGGACGAGCATGGCCGGCCGGCGTACACCCTGGTGACGCCGGAGGGCGACGCGCCGGTCCGGCTCGGGCTGACCGGGCGACACCAGGTCTCCAACTCGCTCGCCGCCGCGGCGGTGGCCCGGGAACTGGGCATGCCGCTGACCGAGCTGGCGATCGCGCTGGGTGAGCTGGGGCTGGTGTCCACTCGCCGGATGGACGTGTTCGAGCGGACCGACGGGGTCACCGTCATCGACGACTCGTACAACGCCAACCCCGGCTCGATGGCCGCGGCGCTGCACGCGCTGACCGGCATCGGGCAGCGGCGGCGTCGGGTGGCGGTGCTCGGCTACATGGCCGAGCTGGGTCCGTACGAGCACGACGGGCATGTCGAGGTCGGTCGGCTGGCGGCCGAACTGGGCGTTGACCGACTGCTCGTGGTGGGCGACGCGGCGGCGCCGATCCACGAGGGCGCCATATCGGTAGGTGACTGGGGAGGAGAATCGGTGCTGCTCACCGATCAGGCGGGCGCGGTCGAGGTGCTGCGACGCGAACTGCGACCGGGCGACGTCGTCCTGGTGAAGGGCTCGCGGTATCGCACCTGGGAGATCGCGGACGCGTTGCGCGCTGACTCCGCGGAGCGCGGCGGGAACGCCGCGACCGAGGGGGACACCGCATGAGGGCGGTGATCGTCGCTGTCGGGGTCGCCTTTCTGATCTCGCTTTTCTGCACCCCGATCGCGATCAAGGTATTCACCCGGCTGAAGGCCGGCCAGCCGATCCGGGCCGAGGGCCCGGCGATGCACCAGGGCAAGAAGGGCACCCCGACGATGGGCGGGGTGGTCTTCATCCTGGCCACGGTCATCGCGTACGTCGCCGGCCACCTGGCCCTGACCACGCTGCCGGACGCACAGATCGCCCAGGTCGAACCGACCATCACGGCGCTGGTGCTGCTCGGGTTGATGGTCTTCTCCGGGGCGGTCGGTTTCGTCGACGACTTCCTCAAGGTCCGCAAACGGCACAGCGGCGGTCTCAACAAACGGGGAAAGCTACTCGGTCAGATCCTGGTCGGGGCGGTCTTCGGCGTGATCGCCCTGTACTTCCCGAGCAGCATGACCGACGAGCTGGGGCAGGCGACCAACACCGAGACCGTGGGCAGCACCACGCTGAGCTTCATCCGGGACATCCCCGCGCTGGAACTCACCAAGGTCGGTGCGGTGATCGTCTTCATCTTCGTGGTGATGGCGGCGACCAACGGCGTCAACCTCACCGACGGCCTGGACGGGCTGGCGACCGGCGCGTCGGTGATGGTGCTCGCGGCGTACGCGTTGATCGCCTTCTGGCAGTATCGGCACTGGTGCGCGGACCCGAACTACACCCAGGACTACTGCTACACGGTGCGGGATCCGCTGGAGATCGCGCTTATCGCCGGCGCGGCGGCCGGCGCCTGTGTGGGGTTCCTCTGGTGGAACACGTCGCCGGCGCGGATCTTCATGGGCGACACGGGAGCGCTCGGTCTCGGCGGCCTGATCGCCGGTATGGCGATGTCGACCCGGACCATCCTGTTGCTGCCGATCATCGGCGGGCTCTTTGTGATCATCACGATGTCCGTGGTCATCCAGATCATCTCGTTCCGGACCACCGGTAAGCGGGTATTCCGGATGTCGCCGTTGCAGCACCACTTCGAGCTCGCCGGCTGGAGCGAGGTCAACATCGTGGTGCGCTTCTGGATCGTCGCCGGGATCGGAGTGGCGATCGCGCTGGGCCTGTTCTACAGCGAGTTCCTCGCCCACGTCGGCTGAGCCGTGGCGGACGGCCGCCGTCGCGGGATCGCGGCGGCGGCCGTCCCGCGGTGGTGCGCCCGCCGGTGGCGTCGAGGGGGAGCCCGCCGACACCGCGCGTCGACCGGGCCGGTCGTTCGTCGCCGACACGCCGAGGGCGGCGGTCGTGGGGGTGGCGGCGGGCAGCGGCCATGATGTCACGGTGGGGGAGGCGCGACGCACCGAGGTGACGACGGAGGCCACGACCCGGCGGCGGGGTGGCGCGCGTGCACCGGAGACACCCGGCGGGGCGCGACCGCCGGAGGAGCCAAGCGGGTCGGCGGCGCTGCGCGGGCTGGACGCCGCCAGCGGGCTGGCCGCCCTGCGCGGTCTGCTCGACCGGCCGCTCGCCTCGTACTACCTGCTGCTGTCGAGCGCCGGCCTGTTGCTGCTGATCGGCCTCACCATGGTCTTCTCGGCGACCAGCGTGCGGGACTTCGCCAAGGGCGGCGACGCCACCACGTCGCTGACCAAGCAGGCCATCTTCGCGGTGGTCGGCGTCGGGGCGTTCTGGGCATGCCAGCGGCTGCCCGCCCGCACCTTCCGGGCGGTCGCCTGGCCGGCGCTCGGTGTTTCGGTGGCGTTGTTGCTCCTGCTGAACTCGTTGATGGCGCTCCAGTCGCTGGCCGACGTCGACCAGCTCGGGCCGTTCTACGCGGACCTGAACTGGCTGCACCTCGGCCCCGTCCAGCTCCAGCCCTCGGAACTGGCGAAGTTCGCCCTGGTGCTGTGGGGCGCGGACGTGGTCGCCCGCAAGGGTGCCAAGCTCGGCTGGTGGCGGGAACTCGCCACGCCGTTGTTCCCGGTGGTGGGGCTGCTGTTCGTGCTGGTCGGCTACAACGACCTGGGCACCATGCTCTGTCTGCTCGCGCTGGTGGTCGGGCTGCTCTGGGCGGCCGGGGTACGGCTGCGGGTCTTCGCGACCCTGACCGCGGTCGGCCTGCTCGGCATCGGTCTGCTGGTGGCGGTCGCCTCGCTCGGCGCAGGCTCGGGCGTGCGGGGCGCGGAGAACTACCGGTTGACGCGGTTGACCATGTTCATCGACCCGCCCCCGCCGACCGAGTGCAAGCTCCTCGACTGCTACCAGATGGTCCAGGCTCGGTACGCGATCGAGAACGGCGGCTGGTTCGGCACCGGCCTGGGCAAGAGTTCGCTGAAGTGGAGCTACCTGCCGGCGGCGGAGAACGACTTCATCTTCGCCGTCATCGCCGAGGAACTGGGCGTGGTCGGCTGTGCCGTGGTCGTCGCGCTCTTCGCGGTGCTCGCCTACACCGGGCTGCGGATCGCCCGCCGGGTGGCCGACCCGTTCCGCCGGCTCGCCGCAGCCGCGGCGATCGCCTGGCTGGTTGGCCAAGCGGTGATCAATATCGGTGGGGTGGTCGGGCTGTTGCCGTTGACCGGGGTGCCGCTGCCGTTCATCTCGGACGGCGGCAGCGCCCTGGTCGCCACGCTCGCCGCGGTCGGAATGCTCGCCTCGTTTGCCCGCGCCGAACCTGATGCGGCGCAAGCCCTGCATGCCCGTCCACCGGCCCGGTGGGTCCGACTAGTGTGGGCACCGTTGCCGCCGCTTCCTGGCCGGCGTCGGGCGGCTCCACCAGCCGCCCGCGGCCGGGAATCGCGGGGGCGGCGCGGAGACGACCAGGCCGCCCCGCGCGGCGTCCGGAGGGACCGGGCCCGGCACGGGTCGGTGGACGAGAGGAGACGGTGATGGGTCCGCTGCGTTCGGTGGTGCTCTCGGGAGGCGGCACCGGGGGGCACATCTACCCGTTGCTCGCCTTCGCCGACTGCCTGCGCCGGCACGACCCCGGTGTCCGGATCACCTGTCTGGGCACCCCGAAGGGCCTGGAGAACGAGCTCATCCCGTCGGCCGGGTACGACCTGCGCCAGATTCCCGCGTACCAGCTGCCCCGGTCGGTCAACCTGAACCTGGTCAAGACCCCGGGCCGGATGTGGACCGCGGCCCGGGCCGCGGGCCGGGTGATCGACGAGGTGCGCGCCGACGTGGTGGTGGGTTTCGGTGGGTACGTCTCGGTTCCGGCCTATCTCGCGGCGTGGCGACGCGAGCTGCCGATCGTCATCCACGAGGTCAACGTGCCGCCGGGGGTGGCCAACCGGCTGGGCATGAAGTTCACCAAGCACGTCGCGGTCGGCTTTCCGCACCAGCCAGCCCAGGCCGAGGCGCTACGCGCCGCCCGGGTGGTCGGGGTTCCGCTGCGTCGGGGTATCGCCGGGCTCGACCGGTACGCGCTGCGCAACGCCGCCCGCGCCCAGTTCGGTCTCCGCCCCGACCTTCCGGTGCTCTTCGTCGCCGGCGGATCGCAGGGCGCCCGTTCGATCAACCTCGCCGTCTCCGGCGCGGCCAAGGAACTGGCCCGCAACGGCGTGCAGGTGCTGCATGTGATCGGCGCGCGCAACGAGTCGGTATCGGTACCGACCGACCTGCCGGTGCCGTACGTGACCCTGCCCTATCTGTCGCAGATGGAGCTGGGCTACGCCGCGGCCGACCTGATGCTCGGGCGGGGCGGGGCGATGACCTGCGCGGAGGTGGCCGCGATCGGGCTGCCCACGATCTACGTGCCCTACCCCTACAGTAATCAGGAGCAGAAGCGTAACGCTCTGCCGGTGGTGGAGGCCGGCGGCGGGCTGCTCGTCGATGATGCCGAGCTGACACCGGACTGGGTCGAGCGCACGGTGATCCCGCTGATCCGCGACCCGCAGCGGCTGGCCGCGATGGGTGCCGCAGCGGCGGGGTACGGCCGCCGCGACGGCGACGAGGCGCTACTCAACTTCGTCTACGAGGCGGTGGTCCGGTGAGCGCGAGGAGTGCAGCGCAGCGGAGCCCCGCAGTCGCGAACGAAAGGCTGGTCGGGTGAGCGCGAGGAGTGCAGCGCAGCGGAGCTCCGCAGTCGCGAACGAAAGGCTGGTCGGGTGAGCGCGAGGAGTGCAGCGCAGCGGAGCTCCGCAGTCGCGAACGAAAGGCTGGTCGGGTGAGCGCGAGGAGTGCAGCGCAGCGGAGCCCCGCAGTCGCGAACGAAGGGCTGGTCCGGTGACCATGCAGTTCACCCCGGCCGGCACGCTGACCGCCGAGGACCTGGGCACGATCCACCTGATCGGGGTGGGCGGGGTCGGCATGAGCGGCCTGGCCCGGCTCTTCCTGACCCGCGGCATCCCGGTCTCCGGCAGCGAGCTGCGCGAGTGGCCGTCCCTGACCGGCCTGCGCGCGTTGGGCGGCACGATCCACATGAGCCACGAGGCGGCCAACCTCGACGGTGTGGACACGGTCGTCTACTCCTCGGCGATCCCGCAGGACCACCTGGAGATGGTCGAGGCACGCCGCCGTGGCCTGCGGGTGTTGCACCGCTCCGAGGCGCTCGCCGCGGCGATGACCGGCCGCCGGACCGTCGCGGTGGCGGGCACCCACGGCAAGACCACCACCACGTCGATGGTGACCATGGTGCTCCAGCAGGCCGGCGTGGACCCGTCCTTCGTGATCGGTGGGGAGATCTCCGAGGTCGGCTCCGGCGCGCACCACGGCACGGGCGAGTACTTCGTGGTGGAGGCTGACGAGAGCGACCGGTCTTTCCTCATCTACCGGCCGTTTGTCTCGATCATCACCAATGTCGAGGCGGATCACCTCAACACGTACGGGGACCTGGCCGCCCTGGAAGCGGCGTTCGCCGAGTTCGCCCGGCTCACCGACCCGGACGGGTTCATCATCACCTGCGCCGACGACGCGGGCGGCCGGCGGCTGGCCGAGACGCTGCGCGCCGAGGGCCGGCGGGTGTACACGTACGGCACGTCGGCCGACGCCGACCTGCGGCTGACCGAGATGGCGTCTTCGGCCAAGGGGGTCCGCTACCTCGCCGAGACCGACGGCCGGTCGTTGGGCGAGTTCCGGCTGCCGGTGCCCGGCCGGCACATGGGGCTCAACAGTGCTTCGGCGGTGCTCGCCGCGTATGTGCTGGACCTGCCGCTGTCAGCGGCGGAGGCCGCGCTGGCGGCTTTCCCCGGCGTTCGGCGGCGCTTCGAGCGCAAGGGTGTCGCGGACGACGTCCTGGTCTACGACGAGTACGCCTATCACCCGACGTCGATGACGCTCGCGTTGCGGACCCTGCGCGAGGTGGCCGGCGACGGCCGACTGATCGTGGTGTTCCAGCCGTACCGGCTCTACCGGACCCGGGATCTGCAGGCGGAGATCGCCGAGGCCCTCGCCGTCGCCGACGAGCTGGTGCTGCTGGAGGTCTTCGGCCCAGGCGAGCTGCGCGGGCCGGGGGAGGGTTCGGCGGCGCTGATCGAGGTGGTGCGGCTGCCGGGCGACCGGAAGGTCTTCGTCGACTCGTGGGACGCGGTGCCGGCGGAGGTCGCCCAGCGGGCCCGGCCGGGCGACGTGGTGGTGACGATGGGTGCTCCGCCCATCTCGCTCATGGGCGACCAGCTCCTCGACGCCTTGTCGGTGCGGGGCGAGGGCTTGTCCGTCGGCACGGTGCCGGGCAGCGAGGCCGGTGGCGCGACAACGATCGGAGGCACCGTTCCCGGTTCCGCGGGTGGCGCGGTGCCGGACGCCTCCGCCGGATGAGTCCGGGGCCCGCCCGCGGGCGCACGACCGGCGCCGACGGTGGTTCCGGCCGTCGGGGCCCGACCCGCCGCTGGCAGCTGGTCAGGGCCGGCAGCGACGCCGTACCCGCGTCCACCCGCCGGTTCATGGCCCGCGCCCGGCAGCGCCGGATGCGGGCGGCGCTGCCCTGGGCGGTCGCGGCCGGCGTGCTCGCGTTTGCCGGTTTCGTCGTGTGGACGTTGCTCGGGACCGGGTTGTTCGGGGTGCGCGAGGTGCGGGTGGAGGGCGCGGAGCTGGTCACGCCGGTGCAGGTGCGGGACGCCGCCGGGGTGGCCGACGGGACGCCGCTGGCGCGGGTCGACCTGGCCGGCACCGCCGGGCGGATCGGGGATCTGCCTGCGGTCGAGCGGGCGGAGGTCACTCGGGACTGGCCGGACGTGCTGGTGGTGCGGGTGACCGAGCGGACCGGCGTGGCGGCGGTGCCGCGGGGCGGGCGGTTCGTCGTCGTCGACCGGGCGGGGGTGGTCTTCCGGACCCTGTCGCAACGCCCCGAGGGCCTGCCGCTGGTCCGGCTGGCGGCACCCGGTCCGGCGGATTCGGACACCCAGGCGGCTCTGGAAGTGCTCGCCGCGCTCACCCCGCGGTTGCGCGCCGAGCTGGTGGACGTGACCGTCGAGGGTATTGCCCGGATCACGCTGCACCTGCGTGGGGAGCGGCGGGTCGTGTGGGGTGACGCGACCCGGGGAGAGGACAAGGCGCGGGTGACCACCGCGTTGCTGGACCGGGAGGCGGCGACGATCGACGTCAGTGCTCCCGACGTGGTGACCTTCCGGTGAGGTGTGAGGTGTCCGAAGGCGACGACACGCCGCGTGGTTGCTTGGCTCATCGGGCCGGGGCGCTTACCTTGCCCCGAAGAGGATCAGTGGTTGACATAACTGTAACCCTCTAGTAGAGGGTGAGGGTTTAGGCCCGAGCCCCTGCTGGTGAACAGCGCCCGTCGACCGCTATCCGGCCAAGCCGTGTGGGCCCGCCCATGCCAATCTCGAGGGGGAAAGGACCTTCAGATGACACCTCCGCACAACTACCTGGCGGTCATCAAGGTCGTCGGCATCGGGGGCGGTGGCGTGAACGCCGTCAACCGAATGATCGAGGTTGGGCTCAAGGGCGTCGAGTTCATCGCGATCAACACCGATGCGCAGGCGCTGCTGATGAGCGACGCCGACGTCAAGCTCGACGTCGGCCGGGAGCTGACCCGTGGTCTGGGCGCCGGGGCCAATCCGGATGTCGGCAAGAACGCCGCCGAGGACCACCGTGACGAGATCGAGGAGGTCCTCAAGGGAGCCGACATGGTCTTCGTGACCTGCGGCGAGGGCGGCGGCACGGGTACCGGTGGGGCGCCCGTGGTGGCGAACATCGCCCGCAAGCTCGGCGCGCTCACCATCGGTGTGGTCACCCGGCCGTTCTCCTTCGAGGGCAAGCGCCGCCAGGTGCAGGCCGAGGCCGGCATCGACGAGTTGCGTAACCAGTGCGACACGCTGATCGTGATCCCGAACGACCGGCTGCTCGCACTCGGCGACCGCAACATCTCCATGATGGACGCCTTCCGGACGGCGGACCAGGTGCTTCTCTCCGGCGTTCAGGGGATCACCGACCTGATCACCACCCCGGGTCTGATCAATCTGGACTTCGCCGACGTCAAGAGCGTCATGAGCGGCGCCGGCAGCGCCCTCATGGGCATCGGCAGCGCCCGCGGGGAGAACCGTGCGGTGGAGGCGGCCGAGGCGGCCATCTCGAGTCCACTGCTGGAGCAGAGTATGGACGGTGCGCGGGGCGTTCTGCTCTCCATCGCCGGCGGTTCCGACCTCGGCCTGTTCGAGATCAACGATGCCGCTCAGTTGGTCACCGACGCGGCGCACCCGGACGCGAACATCATCTTCGGCGCGGTCATCGACGACGCGCTCGGCGACGAGGTGCGGGTCACCGTCATCGCGGCCGGCTTCGACGGCGGTGCTCCCGCGTACAAGGCGACCGAGCCGGCGCGCAAGACCAACCAGAACCAGCCAGCGCAGCCTGCCACACCGGTCCCGCCACCGGTCGCCGTACCAGCCCCGCAGCCGTCACCCCGCCGGGTCCTCTTCGACGATGTCGACGTTCCCGATTTCCTCAAGAACGGATCCTGAGTCCTGCTGATGACCGACAGCTCCGCCCCGGTACGCCCCGACCGGCGGGTCGAACTCGCCGCCGGCCTCGCCCGGGTCCGCGCCCGGATCGCCGACGCCTGTGCCGCCGCGGGCCGGGACCGCGACGAGGTGACCATGATCGCGGTGACCAAGACGTACCCGGCCGGCGACGTGGTCGCGCTGGCCGGGCTCGGGGTCACCGATGTGGGGGAGAACCGCGACCAGGAGGCGTCCGCCAAGGCGGCCGAGGTGGCGGCGGCCGGGGCGGCGCCCCGGTGGCACTTCATCGGCCAGCTGCAGCGCAACAAGGCGAAGTCGGTGGTCCGGTACGCCGACGTGGTGCAGTCTGTCGACAGTGTCCGGCTGGCGCGGGCACTGGATGCGGCATCGGCGGCCGGCCGGGATCGGCCGGTGGATGTACTCGTCCAGGTCAGCATCGACGGTGCAGCTGCCCGCGGCGGCGCGCTGCCCGGGTCCGCCGACCCCGACGTCGGGCTCGACCCGGTGGCCGAGGCGGTGGTCGGCGCCTCCGGGCTGCGGCTCGGCGGCCTGATGGCGGTGGCGCCGCAGGGCTGGGAACCGGAGCGGGCGTTCGCCCGGCTGGCGGAGGTGGCCGCCGGATTCCGCGCTCAGTATCCGGCGGCGACGGCGCTTTCGGCGGGAATGAGCGGTGACCTGGAAACGGCGATCAGGTACGGCGCGACACAAGTCCGGGTGGGCAGCGCGTTGCTCGGAATGCGTTCCACGCTGCGGTAGCCTGGCCGCCGGAGGAGCAAATTACAACGGTGTTGTTTGGTGAGGGCGGCATCCCGGATCGGGGGTCGTGGCGGGCGACGCGAATCGCGCGCTGTGGGATTGCCGGTTCGGTCCGGTGGGCAGAGATGATCCACTTGCGACAGGCGACACGGCACGGGGGCGCGTGCCGCACGGCGGACGGGAAGGGCGCGGGATGGGTGCGCTGCGCAAGGCGGGGGTCTGGCTCGGTCTGGTCGAGGAGGACGACGAGCGGGCATACGACGACGGTGGCTACGACAAGGGCGGCTACCGCGACTCGCGGTACCGGTCGAGCCGGTACGCCGAGGAGTTCGCCGACGAGGACGAGGACGACGCCGAGGATCCCCCGGCGCCCCGGCCGCGGCTCGGTGACCGGGGCCGGCTCACCGAGCGGGCCGCGCGGTCGGGTGACGGCGAGCGGGCCGAGGCCGAGCGGTCGGAGCGGATGGAGCGGTCCAGCGTCCGGTCCATCACCCGGTCCGTCGGCTCCGAGACGTCGGGTGCCCTGACCTACCACACCCGCGACAGCCTGGCCCTGGCACCGCAGACGCAGGTCCGTGAGCGCATGGCCGCGGCGGACGAGGAGCAGCGGTACCAGATCACCACGCTGCACCCCACCACCTACCGCGAGGCGCGCACCATCGGCGAGCACTTCCGCGACGGCGTTCCGGTGATCATCAACCTCACCGAGATGGACGAAGCGGACGCCCGGCGGCTGGTCGATTTCGCCGCGGGTCTGGCCTTCGGGCTGCGCGGTACCATCGAGCGCGTGACCAATCGGGTGTTCCTGCTCTCACCGGCCAACGTCCAGGTCACTGCGGAGGACAAGGCCAAGATCGCTGAGGGCGGCTTTTTCAGTCTCAGTTGATCCCGCCCGAGTGCAAGGGACGTCGCCTGTCGTGTTGTCGATCGTGTTCCAGGTTCTGTACCTGATCCTATATGTCTTCCTTTTGCTTCTTCTGTCCCGATTCGTGTTGAGCGCCGTTCTTCAGTACGGCCGGCGGTGGCAACCGGGACGTGGCGCCTCGGCCGGACTGGAAACCGTGTGGAGCGTCACTGATCCCCCTCTCCACGCGTTGAGGCGTGTGATCCCTCCGCTGCGAATTGGTACCGTGAGCATCGACCTGGCCTCCCTTGTGCTCCTGGTTATCCTGTTCGTGCTGATGAGGTTTGTGTTAGAACCGGCGATCATCAGGACCGCCTGATGACCGACGCGCTTTCGCGGCCGCAACTGACCCGAGGAGTTTCGATGCCGCTGACCCCGGCCGACGTACACAACGTCGCCTTCAAGAAACCGCCGATCGGCAAGCGGGGGTATGACGAGGAGGAGGTCGACGCCTTCCTGGACGAGGTCGAGCGCGAGCTCGCCCGTCTCATCGAGGAGAACAACGAACTGCGCGCCCAGGTGGAGCGCGGCGGCCGCGGCGGCGCCCCCGCCGGTCCCGGTGGCGATGCCCGGCTCGCCGCCGAGCTCAACGAGGTCAAGACCCAGCTCGACCGGGTGCAGCGGGACAAGGCCGCCGCCGAGCAGGCTGCCCGTGCGATGCAGGCGGAGCTGGAGCAGGTCCGCGCCGGCGGTGGCCCGGCGGCGGGTGCCGACGGCGAGCAGCAGGCGCTGAGGGTGCTGATGATGGCTCAGCGGACGGCAGACGACCACGTTTCCGACGCCCGCCGCGAGGCTGACCAGCTGCTCTCCGAGGCCCGTACCAAGGCCGAGGAGGTCACCCGTGAGGCGCGCGCCAAGGCCGACGCCCTCGAGCGTGACGCCCGGCAGCGGCACCAGGAGGCCATGGGTGGTCTCGACGCCAAGCGCACCGCCCTGCAGAAGCACATCGAGGAGCTCAAGCAGTTCGAGCGCGAGTACCGCACCCGCCTCAAGGCCTACCTCGAGAGTCAGTTGCGTGACCTCGACGGTCGTGGCCAGGGCTTGGATGTCGAGATGAACCGGACCGACAGTGGCGGTCGTGTCGCTGGCGGCAACGGCCTCGCCACGGCCGGTCTCGCTAACTCCTACGGTGGCGGTCGTTCCGGCGCCCTGGAATCCGGTCGCTGATCACCGGCCGGCGACGGTCGTCGGCCTCGGCGCATCGGTGCGACGCGGCGGGGGTGAGCCGTGATAATCGCCAGTCTCCTGCTCATCCTTCTCGCGGTGGTGCTGCTGGTGATCGGCCTGGCCAGCGGCACCAGCCTGTTGCTGGTCGTCTCCATCGCGGCCAGCCTGCTGGCCGCCGTCGCGCTGGTCGCGGGTGCCCGCCAGGTGGCCGCGGCGCGGGCGACGGCGGAGCGGATCCGGTCCCGCACCCGCCAGCCCACCACGGCCGACGGGCACGGGACCGGCCCGGGCTCGAGCATCCCCGCCCCACCCGTTCCTCAAGCAACGGACGACGGCGGCGTCGGGTGGCGGCAACCACCCGATCCGCCGGCTGCCGACACCCCGCCCTCGGGCCGACCGACCGGTGACGAGCCGGCCGTGCAGGAGGTCCCTCCACAGAACGCCGCGCGGCTGGCCCGCCTCGACCATCAGGTGCGGGTGATCGATGGGCGCCCCCGGTACCACCGTGACGGGTGTCCGAACCTCGACGGGTGGGCGCACGAGCCGCTACCGGTGGCCGAGGCCGTCGAGCTCGGCTTCACGCCCTGCGCCAGCTGTGGACCGGCCGCCGCCCCGCTGGCCGAGGGTGGGTGGCTCCCCAGCGGCGGTGCGGGTGGCTGACCCGCGGGCCGGCCGCGCCGCGCCGGATTCCGGTGAGCCGCTTACCGTCGCGGTCCGGGTCAAGCCGGGCTCCGCCCGTGCCCGTGTCGGTGGCCGTTTCGACGGCCCGCACGGTCCCGCCCTCGTCGTCGCGGTGACCGCCCCCGCGGTGGACGGCCGAGCCACCGAGGCGGCCCGGCGGGCGGTGGCCGACGCGTTGGGCGTTCGCCCAGCGGCGGTCGCGTTGCGCGCCGGTGCGGCCAGCCGCGACAAGCTGTTCCTCGTCGACGGAGTCACCCGGGACCTGATCGGGGTGCTGCGCCGCCTCCGCGACGGATGAGTGCGGCCGACGCGGACCGCCCGTGACGCCCGGCATGGACCTGATCCAGGCAGCTGGTATACCGGCTGGCCGGGGTGCGCGTGGTTGAGCTGTGGCTGCCGCTGGGCGTGGCGGTGACGCTAATGCTGCGCGACGGAGCGGGGTTCGTGTCGGGGCTGGACACCCGGGACCGGTGACAGCCTGCTGATCGTGGACGCACGGGTGCGGGACGAATCGGAGCGACGGCTGCGTGCGGTCAGCCGGTAGGACCGCCTGGCCGGTGGTTTGGTGAGTACGGCGCGGATCACGATACTTGATCTGCTAGCGTTCCTTTTGCCCTGAAATGGCATAACGCAGGGTCGTGCGGCGAGGCGTCGGTGCGGCACGTTGTCGGACGCCTGTACGTTCCGTATCCTTGCCAACCTCCGGAGTGCGTCGCCTGTGGTGGCGCGCCCGTTTCGTACCTGGGGGCGCCGAACGCGGCGACCCCTGTCCAGGTGCCGCGGTCCGCCGCGGCTCCGCGGCCGAGGGAGCGACGATGGCGAAGCCAGCCGACACCAGGACCGCCGGCCGTAAGCCGGTGGTCAAGGCCACCCGCAGCGCGGCGGAGACCGAGAAGATCCGAGCGGCCCTGGCGGCGCGGCGCGACGAGCTGCGCGCCGAGTACGATCAGACGCTGAGTGAGATCACCGAGCTGCAGCGCGACCGGCTGACCGACTCGGCCGGGGACGACCAGGCCGACACCGGCACCAAAACGTTCGAGCGGGAGCAGGAGATCTCCCTCGCCAACAGCATCCTGGAACGGATCACGCAGGTCGAGCGGGCGCTGGAGCGGCTCGACGAGGGTGGTTACGGCTGGTGCGAGCGGTGCGGCACGCCGATCCCGGTGGAGCGGCTCGCCGCTTTCCCGTCGGCCACCCTCTGCGTGACCTGCAAGCAGCTGGCGGAGCGGCGTTGAGGCCCGCTGCCCAGCGGCGGAGAGAAGGCGGCGCCCGGCGCCGCCGCGAGCGTCGATGGGGAGCAGATGACCGCAGGACCGACCCCCGGATCCGGTCGCGCCGAGACGGCCGGCCAGCACGGGCCCGCCGGTGACGCCGGGCCCGCCGATCCGGCCGATCCGTCGGACCCGCAGGGCAGGCGCCCGCCACGGCGGCGTGCCGTGGCGGTCCTGCTCGGCGTGGGGCTGACGGCCTTCGCCGTCGACCTGTTCACCAAGCATCTGGCGCTGCGGACGCTGGAGGACCGGGAGCCGGTCGAGCTGCTCGGCGGCCTGGTCTACCTCAGCCTCACCCGCAACAGCGGCGCGGCGTGGAGTATCGGTGCCGACTACACCTGGGTCTTCCCGCTGATCACCGTCGGGGTGGTCGGCTGGATCCTCTGGATGGCGCTACGACTGCGCTCCCTGCCCTGGGCGATCTCGCTCGGCCTGGTGCTCGGCGGGGCCCTCGGCAACCTGACCGACCGGATCTTCCGCGCCCCGGGTTGGTTCGTCGGCCATGTGGTCGACATGGTTAGCCTTTTCGATCCGTACGGGCGGGTGTGGCCGGTGTTCAACGTGGCTGACAGTGCCCTGGTCTGCGGGGTGATCCTCGCGGTGCTGCTCGAGCTGACCGGTCGACAGCGGGACGGCAGCCGGCTTGGCCGGGACGGGCGCCCCACGACGGCCGGTGATCCGGCCCTCCCGGCCGGTGACGGGCCCTCGCCGGCCGGCGAACAGCCGCAGGGGCGGCCGTGACCTCGGCCTACGCGACTGGCGGCGACCACCGCTCGCTGCCGGTGCCGGACGGCCTGGACGGCCTGCGGCTCGACCAGGCCGTCGCCCGGCTCTTCGGACTCTCCCGGACGACCGCCGCGGCGCTGGTCGACGCCGGCGCCGCGCTGGTGGACGGCGTGGTCCGGGCCAACTCGCACAAGGTCCGGGCCGGGTCCTGGCTGGAGGTGACACTGCCCGCGCCGGCAGCACCCCCCGCGGTGGTGCCGCGCGCGGTGCCCGGCCTGCGGGTGGTGTACGCCGACGGCGACATCGTCGTGGTGGACAAGCCGGTCGGCGTCGCCGCCCACCCCAGCCCCGGTTGGACCGGCCCGACCGTGGTCGGCGGGCTCGCCGCGATCGGCCACCGCATCTCGACCAGCGGTGCGGCCGAGCGGCAGGGCGTCGTGCACCGCCTCGACGTGGGCACCACGGGCATCATGGTGGTGGCCAAGAGCGAGCAGGCGTACACGGTGTTGAAACGGGCGTTCAAGTACCGCGAGGTGGAGAAGCGCTACCACGCGGTGGTGCAGGGTCATCTGGACCCGCTGCGCGGCACCGTCGACGCCCCGATCGATCGGCACCCGCACCACGACTACCGCTGGGCGGTGGTCTCCGGGGGCAAGCCGAGCATCACCCACTACGACACCCTGGAGGCGTTCCCGGCGGCGAGCCTCGTCGACGTCCGGCTGGAGACCGGCCGTACCCACCAGATCCGGGTGCACTTCTCGACCTTGCGTCACCCCTGCGTGGGCGACCTCACGTATGGCGCCGATCCCACCCTCGCCGTCCGACTCGGCCTGGATCGGCAATGGCTGCACGCGCGGGAGTTGGGGTTCCGTCATCCCGGGACGGGGGACGAGGTGCGCTTCGTCAGCGACTATCCAGACGATCTGGGCCGCGCGCTGGCGCTCCTGCGGGACTGACCGCGGCGGCGACCGCCCAGCCGATCCGACGAGGGGGACCTTCGCCCGTGCGCGCCGGTGACCTGCGTCAGGTGGACCAGCAGCCGCCGCCCCGCCTGGTCGGTGCCGTGGGTCGGCCGGGCCACGGCCGGACCCGGCCCCCGATGCTGCCCACGGCCGCGTTGCTCTCCTGCGTCGCCGTGTTGCTGGCTGCCGGGTGGGTCACCGCCGACCGGCCGGTCAGCGACCGAATGGTGGGCGACCGAATGGTGGGCGACCGAACGGTGGGCGAGGTTACCAGGGTCGGGGTGGTCGGCGGGGAATCCATCCCGGGCTACGTCCGGGCCGCCGCCACCGACCTGGCGGCTCTGTCGGCCCCCACCCGCCGGCCGGCGACGGCATGTACGCGCTGGTGTCGCTCTCGGCGTATCTGATCCCGCAGTCGACCGCCGCCGTCCTCGGCGACGTGCCGGTCGCCGCCGTCTTCGGGCGGGTGCCGTTGCCCGAGTGGCAGACCGAACTCCTTCGCATCGACGTGCAGCGGCTGCCGGACGACGCGGTCGCCGCGATGGCCGACGTCGCTGACCGCAAGGACCGGAAGGCGGCCGACTACCGGACCCGGGCAGCCGCGTTGACCGGCAGCGGGCCCGAGATCCGCGAGCTGCGCCGGTTGTACGTCAGCGGCGCCCAGGTGGCGGCGGAGGCCGCCGCATTCCGCGCGGGGTGCGCCTGCGTCTACGCCGCGGTGGTCCGTGCGGAACCGGCCGCCCTGCGCCGGGTGGCGTCTCGACCGGGGGTGCGGGTGGTGGACCCAGCGCCGGAGGTGCGTCGGCTCGACCGCACGGTCTTCACACCGCCGTTACCGGAGCAGGAGGAGATCGTGAGTCCACCGACCGACAGTGCCCTGCCCGCACCGGTGCTGACACCCGCGTCACCGTCGGTGGATCCGGCCCCGACCCCACCCGTCGGGTCGGCGCCCGGTGTCGGTACTCGCTCCGGACCGGCACCGGAGGTGACGGATTCATCACCAGTTCCGTTGGATCCGACCTTGCCGCCGGGCACCCTGCCCCGGCAGTGACCTCGACGAACGTCGGTGACGGCGGGCCGTTGGAGCCCACCTGCGGACAGTGGGCGGCCCGGCGAATGCGTAGGTCGGTGTAGCCCGAATCGGATTTCGTTCGTAGCCTGTCAGGCGGAGCAGGATGGCGTCGGGAGGGCGAGCCGTGGAGGGCAGCGAGACCGGCTGGGGACGGCCGGCCGAACCGGCACCGAGGTGGCGGGCGCTGCTCGACCGGGCGCGGCTGGGTGGCCGCTCCGCCGAGCAGGGCGAGCCGGACCGGCGGGCCGACGCCTCGCCGCCCGAGCCGGCGCGACGGCGCGGTGCCGGCCACGCCGGCCGGGCACCGGCTGGCGGACCCCCCGCCGAGCTGTCGTACGGCGCGGCGGCCCCGCCCTACGAGACGAACCCGCGGGGCGACGTGGGCCACCGCGCCGAGGCGACCTACCGGCCGGACCCTGCGTATCGGGCGGACCCTGCGTATCGGGCGGACCCTGCGTATCGGGCGCCGGCCCCGGAACCACGGTACGGCGAGCCCGAGCCGCCGCCTGTGCAGTCGCGGTACGCACTGCTCGACAACGGCTACCGGCACGCGCCGGCCGAGCAGCATCACGCGCCGGCGGGGAACGGGTACCAGCCCGAGCCCGCGTACGCTCCGTCGGCCGTCGACCGGGGCTATGCACGGGTGGAGTGGCGCGCGCAGGCGGTGGAGAGCGAGCGGGAGCGGGCCGCCTCGGTGCTTCGGCGCGACCTGGGCGGCCCCCGGGTGCTCGCGTTCGCCAACCCCAAGGGCGGTGTGCACAAGACCACCGCGACCGTGCTGGCCGCGGCGACCGTCGGTGGCGTGCGCGGACGCGGTGTCCTGGCCTGGGACGACAACGAGCTGCGCGGCACGCTGGGGTTGCGCGCGGGCAGCGCCCGGCACGCGCGCACCATCCGGCACCTGATCGGCGACCTCGCGCACATCGAGATCAAGGACGGGCCGGAGCTGCTGGACGTCCTGGACGACTACCTCAGGCACGCCTCGGACGGTTCGTACGACGTGCTGGCCGGCGAGGAGAGCCCGCGCTTCGCCCAGCGCCTCGACCAGTTCACCGTGCGGCGGGTGCTGGAGCTGCTTCGGCGGACCCACGACGTGGTTTGCGTGGACACCGGCAACAACGTGGAGAGTGCCAACTGGCGTACCGTCATGCAGGCCGCCGACCAACTCGTGGTGACCACGGTGCCCCGGGAGGACGCCGCGTTCAGCGCGGACTGGATGCTTGATCTGCTGCACGAGGTGGGGATGGGTGAGCTCGCCGACAACGCGGTGACGCTGATTTCCTGCCCCACCCCGGGCCGCACCGACCTCCAGGCCGACCTGGAGCGTCACTTCGCTACCCGAACCCGGGCGGTGACCGTGGTGCCGTACGACCCGGTGCTGGAGTCCGGCTCCTCGATCGAGTATTACCAGCTCCATTCGGCGACCCGGGAGGCATGGCTGGCCGCGGCCGCCGTGATGCTGGAGCCGTTCGCCCGCTGAGGGGGTGTCGCCCACCGGCGCCCCGCGGGGTCGTCGCGCCTGGGAGGATCACGGGGTGAGCGCGGACACCCCCGATCCCGACCGGCCCCGTCCCGCGGCCGTGCCGCCGTTCGCCGGTCCGCCGGCGCAGGCCACCCCGCCCCCCGGGCACGCGCCTGACCCGACGGCCCCGATCGCACCGGCCGGGCCCGCCGGCCCGGTGGCGCCCTCCGCGAGCGAGACGCCCGACCCGCCGTACCCGACGGCCTGGTACGGCGGACCGCCCCCGACCTGGCCGGCGGCGCCGCGCCGGCCACGGATCGTGCGGGCCGTGGCGGCGGCGCTCGGACTGGTCGTGCTCGGCGTGCCACTCGGGCTGCTCTGGGCCGCGGTCGCGCCGGACACGCCGGTGGTGAAGACCGCTGCGGGCGCCATCTACGGCGAGCCGCAGCCCGAGCAGCCGATCGCCGCGGACGGGTGGTTCAGCCTGCTCGGCCTCGGCTTCGGTCTCCTGGCGGCGGCCCTGCTCTGGTTCGTGCTGCGCCGGGCGCGCGGGCCGGTTGGACTGGTCGCCGCAGTGCTCGGCGGGCTCGGCGCCGCACTGGTCGCCTGGCAGGTCGGCCGCCGGGTGGGGCTCGCCGACTACGAGCGGCTGTTGGCGACCGCGCCGGAGGGCCGGGCCTTCGGCAAGCCGGCTGACCTGCGGGCCGGCGGCGTCGAGTGGGTGCTGGGCGTGCTACCCGTGCCGTACGGCAACGTGCTGTTACCCGCGTTCGGGGCAGCCGTCGCGTACACCCTGCTGGCCGGCTGGTCCCGGTGGCCGTCGCTGCATCCGGAGCCGGAGCTACCCGGCGGGCCGGGCGTCAGTTGGGGGTCGGCGGTGAGGCCAACTCCCCCAGCGGAACCGGAACCGCCCGCACCTGGCGCAGCAGGGCCGCCTCGCGGTTGAGCAGCCGCAGCTCGGCGCGGAGCCGGGCCGCGGTGTCGCCGATGGCGAGCAGCCGCTGCCGGTCGGCGACGGTCAGCGCGGCGGTCGCGGCGACCAGGTGCGACAGCACCGTCGGGTCCTCCGGGAGCTGTTCGGAGAGTTCCGTCGGGTCGGCCCGGATCAGGCTCAGGTACTGCCGGAACACTGCGATCACGCGGGCGGCGAGCAGGTCGGCGGCCTCGTCCGGGCTGTCCGGCTCGGGCAGCCACTCGACCTCGGCGGTCAGGTAGGGCGCGGCGGCTCGGTCGACCTCGCCCAGCCGGAACCGCCGTCGGCCCACGGTGACGATGTCGAATCCTCCGTCTGGCAACTCGGTCACCTGCCGCAGCTCGGCCGTGCAGCCCACGTCGTGCAGCGTGAGGTCTCCGCCGCCGGGCAACGGGCGGCCGTCCGGCGCCTTCGGGGCCACCTCCCAGCCAGACCGGATCGCCACCACGCCGAACTCGCGTGGCGACCCCTCGGGGAGATCGACCAGGTGCCGGACCAGAGCGCGGTAGCGCTCCTCGAAGATGTGCAGCGGCAGCACCAGACCGGGGAAGAGGACGGTTCCGAGCGGAAACACCGGCAGCCGCGCAGTCACGCGTTGAGCGTAGCCCGATCTCGTCTCGGCGGCGTGTCCCGGTTCACCGTCCCGCCGTGCGGGCGGTGCCGGCCGGCGTCGGACGGATCCGCCTAGACTCGCAAGCGTGCTGAACCGGATCGACCTGCGCGGTGGCGTCGGTGACCCCCGCCACCTGCTGCCCCGTGCCCAGCTCGACGTGTCCGTGGCCGTCGAGCGGATCCGTCCGTTGGTGGAGGCGGTGCGGGAGCGTGGCTACCCGGCGATCCGGGAGGCGAGCGAGCGGTTCGACGGTGTCTCCCCGGAGGTGCTGCGGGTGCCCGCGGAGGCGATCGCCGGGGCCGAGGGGACGCTCGACGCGCAGGTGCGCGCCGCGCTGCTGGAGTCGATCAGCCGGGCCCGACGGGTGCACGCCGATCAGCGTCGCACCGACCACACCACCCAGGTGGTGCCGGGCGGCGCGGTCACCGAGCGTTGGGTGCCGGTCGACCGGGTGGGCCTCTACGTCCCCGGCGGCCTGGCGACGTATCCGTCGACGGTGGTGATGAACGTGGTGCCCGCCCAGGCCGCCGGGGTGCGCTCGCTGGTTGTGGTCAGCCCGCCGCAGCAGGAAAACGGGGGCCTGCCCGACCGGCGGGTGCTGGCGGCCTGTGCCCTGCTCGGGGTGGACGAGGTCTACGCCGTCGGTGGCGCGCAGGCGGTGGCGATGCTCGCGTACGGCGCGGCGGTGGACCCGACGGAAACGCTGCGCTGCGACCCGGTCGACATGATCACCGGTCCGGGCAACATCTGGGTCACCGCCGCCAAGCGGCTGCTGCGCGGCGTGGTCGGTATCGACGCTGAGGCCGGCCCCACCGAGATCGCCATCCTGGCCGACGACACCGCCGATCCGACGCACGTCGCCGCCGATCTGATCAGCCAGGCCGAGCACGACCCGCTCGCGGCGAGCGTGCTGGTCACCTCGTCGGTCGAGCTGGCCGACGCGGTCGACCGGGAACTGGCCCGCCAGGTCCCGGCGACCAAACACGCCGAGCGGGTCACCACGGCGCTGTCAGGGGAGCAGAGTGGCATCGTGCTCGTCGACGACGTGACGGCCGGGCTGCGGGTGGTCGACGCCTACGCGGCCGAGCACCTGGAGATCCAGACCCGGGACGCGCGGGAGTGGGCACTGCGGGTGCGCAACGCCGGCGCGATCTTCGTCGGCGCCTGGTCACCGGTGTCGCTCGGCGACTACTGCGCCGGCTCCAACCACGTGCTGCCCACCGGCGGCTGCGCCCGACACTCGTCGGGCCTGTCGGTGCAGTCGTTCCTGCGCGGCATCCACCTGGTGGACTACTCCCGGGAGGCGCTGCGCGAGGTGGCCCCGCACGTGGTCGCCCTGGCCACCGCCGAGGACCTCCCGGCCCACGGCCAGGCGGTCGGCGTGCGGTTCCCAGGGGACGCGCCGTGACCACGCTCGACGACCTGCCGATCCGCGACGACCTGCGGGGGCTGTCCCCGTACGGGGCGCCGCAGCTGGACGTGCCGGTCCGGTTGAACACCAACGAGAACTCGTACCCGGTGCCCGAGCCGGTGGCCGAGGCGATCGCGAAGGCGCTCGCGGCCCAGCTGCGTGACCTGAACCGCTACCCGGACCGCGACGCGGTGGCGCTCCGCGCTGACCTGGCGGCCTATCTGGGGCATGGGCTCACCGGTGACCACGTGTGGGCGGCGAATGGCTCCAACGAGGTCCAGCAGCAGCTGTTGCAGGTCTTCGGTGGGCCGGGACGCACCGCGCTCGGCTTCACGCCGGCGTACTCGATGCACCCGCTGCTGGCGCTCGGGACCGGCACCACATGGGTGCCCGCCCGACGCGGGGTCGACTTCGGACTGACCGCCGACGAGGCGGTGGCCCAGGTCCGGGAGCACCGGCCCGACGTGGTGTTCCTCTGCTCGCCCAACAACCCGACCGGGACCGCGCTCGACCCGGCGGTGGTGGCGGCGGTGCTTGACACCGCACCCGGCATGGTGGTGGTGGACGAGGCGTACGCCGAGTTCGCCCGGCCCGGCACGGCGAGCGCCCTCACGGTACTGTGCGGGCACCCCCGGCTGGTGGTCACCCGCACGATGAGCAAGGCGTTCGGGTTCGCGGGTGGGCGGCTGGGCTACCTCGCCGCAGACCCGGCGGTGGTGGCGGCCGTGCAGCTGGTGCGGCTGCCGTACCACCTGTCGGCGCTCACCCAGGCCGCCGCCCGCGCGGCCCTCGCGTCGCGGGACGCCCTGCTCGGCACGGTTTCGGCGATCATGAGCCAGCGGGATCGGATCGTGGCCGAGCTACGGGCCCGGGGCCACCGGGTGGCGGACAGCGACGCCAACTTCGTGCTCTTCGCCACCGGCGGTGACCAGGCCGCCGCCTGGCGCACCCTGCTCGGTGCCGGGGTTCTCGTCCGCGACGTCGGCCTGCCCGGCTGGCTGCGGGTCACCGCCGGAACCCCCGCCGAGACCGACGCCTTTCTCTCGGCGATGGACAAGCTGACGATGGAGAAGCTCTAGTGGGGGCGCGTGGAGTGAGTTCGCGAACCCCGCAGGCGCGACCGAAAGGCAAGGCAATGAACCGCACCGCCCGGATCGAGCGGGTCACCAAGGAGACCAAGGTGCTCGTCGAGATCGATCTCGACGGGACCGGCAAGGCTGACATCGAGACCGGCGTCGGCTTCTACGACCACATGCTGCACCAGATCGCCCGGCACGGCGGCATGGACCTCACCGTGCACACCGTCGGTGACCTGGAGATCGACGCCCACCACACGATGGAGGACACCGCGCTCGCCCTCGGCGCCGCGTTCGACCAGGCACTGGGAAACAAGGCCGGCATCCGACGGTACGGCTCGGCCACCGTCCCGATGGACGAGGTGCTGGTCCGCGCCGCCGTCGACCTGTCCGGCCGCCCGTACGTGGTGCACGACGAGCCGGCGCTCGCCCCGTACATCGGCCCGGTCTACCCGACCAGCATGACCCGGCACGTCTGGGAGTCGTTCGGCCAGGCGGCCCGGATCACCCTGCACGTCGACGTGCTGCGGGCGGCCCGGCCCGGCGGGCACCCGGATGCCCACCACGTGGTCGAGGCCCAGTTCAAGGCCGTCTCCCGGGCCCTGCGCGAGGCGACCTCGATCGACCCGCGTTCCTCCGGGATGGTGCCCAGCACGAAGGGGGCGCTGTGACGAGCGCGCGGAACACGGCGCGGCGGAGCACCGCGCTCGCGACCGGAGGATGGCGCTGATGGGCGGTCTACTGCCGATCCTGCTGCTGATCCTGGCCGGGGTGCTGGCCGGCGGGGTGCTGTCGCTGTACCGGCAAGCGGCCCCGCGCGGTGCCGTCGTGGTCACCGCGCTGCTCGCCGTGCTGGCGGCCGTCGCCGGCGGGCTGTGGCTGCTTCCGGGGGAGGGCTCATGAGCAGGGTCGTGGTGCTCGACTACGGGTCGGGCAACCTGCGCTCGGCGGAGCGGGCGCTCGCGGCCGCCGGCGCCGACGTGACGGTCACCGACGATCTGGCCGCCGCGGCCGCCGCGGACGGACTGGTGGTGCCCGGCGTGGGCGCCTTCGCCGCCTGCATGGCGGGGATCGAGACGCTCGGTGCCGGCCCGGTGATCGTCGAGCGGGTCGCCGCCGGTCGGCCGGTGCTCGGCGTCTGCGTCGGGATGCAGGTGCTCTTCGAGCATGGCGACGAGCACGGGGTGGTGTCCAAGGGCCTCGGGCTGCTGCCCGGCGGGGTGACGCGGTTGCCGGCCCGGCGGCTGCCGCACATGGGGTGGAACACGGTGCGTCCGCCCGCCGGCTCGGTGCTCTTCGCCGGCCTGGCCGAGGGCAGCCGGTTCTACTTCGTCCACTCGTACGCCGTGCGTGACGTGGCCGGGCTGGCCGCTGCCGGCGCCACGGTGACCACCGCCCACCACGAGGCGGACTTCGTCGCCGCGGTGGAACGCGGCCCGCTCTGTGCCGCGCAGTTCCACCCGGAGAAGTCCGCCGACACCGGTGCCGCGTTGCTGCGTAACTGGCTGGCCACCCTTCCCGCTGATGGCTGAGCCGATCGGTGGCGCTTCCGCTGGCGGTGCCCGGTGAGCAAGGAACGGGCGCGGCGCCGGGCGGCCCGGGAAGCGGAGGCGGCGCGCAACCGGGTGGCCCGCGAGCGGCAGCTCGCCCGGCGGGCCCGCCGGCGGGCGCTGGTCCGCCGCCTGACGCCCACCCTGCGCCGGGGGCGGACCGGCCGGTTGCCTCGACACAGCCGGGGGGAGCGCGCCGCGATCGTGCTGCTGACGGTGGCGGCGATCCTGCTGATCTGGTCTTTCGTGGACGATCTGGCGCTGCGGATCGCGCTGGTGGCACTCCTGCTGCTCGTACTGCCGGCGATCGTGGTGATCGCCCTGGACCGTCGTACCTGATTCGAGGAGAGACCGTGAGCCTCACCCTGTTGCCCGCCGTTGATGTCGCCGACGGCCAGGCCGTCCGCCTCGTGCAGGGCGCCGCCGGCAGCGAGACCACCTATGGCGACCCGCTGGAGGCCGCGCTCGCCTGGCAGCGAGACGGTGCCGGGTGGATCCACCTGGTCGATCTCGACGCGGCCTTCGGCCGCGGCTCCAACGCCGCCCTGCTCGCCGAGGTGGTGGGCCGGCTCGACGCCAGGGTCGAGCTGTCCGGCGGTATCCGGGACGACGCGTCGTTGCGTGCCGCGCTCACCACCGGGGCCGCCCGGGTGAACATCGGCACCGCGGCCCTGGAGGATCCCGAGTGGTGCGACCGGGTCTGCGGCGAGTACGGCGACCGCGTCGCGATCGGCCTCGACGTGCGCGGGCGTACCCTGTCCGCCCGGGGTTGGACCCGGGACGGCGGTGACCTCTGGGAGGTGCTGGAGCGTCTCGACAAGGCCGGCGCGTCGCGGTATGTGGTCACCGACATCACCAAGGACGGCACCATGCGTGGGCCGAACCTGGAGTTGCTGCGGGACGTCTGCGCCCGCACCGCCGCCCCGGTGATCGCCTCCGGCGGGGTGTCCACCCTTGACGACCTGCGTGCCCTCGCGGGGTTGGAGCCGGTCGGCGTGGAGGGTGTGATCGCCGGTAAGGCGCTCTACGCGGGTGCGTTCACCGTGGCCGAGGCGCTGGAGACGCTGGCCGCCGGCTGAGCGGTACTCGTCGCCGGCTGAGCGGTACTCGGTCCGCGGGCGCGGCGCCGTCGCGTCGGGCGGCGGCGCTGTCCGGGCGTTGCCGGGTCCGGCCCACGGGAGTGCCCGGTCCAGATGTATTGTGCGCGATTGAATTGCGCGCGATTTAATCGCGCGCTATGGTCTGTCGGTGACCGATGATCTGGTGCTGCGGCGGCAGGTGTGCTTCGCGCTCTACGCCGCGTCGCGTGCCCTGACCGATGTCTACCGGCCCATCCTCGACGGGTTCGGCCTCACCTATCCGCAGTACCTGGTACTTCTGGTGCTGGGGGAGTACGAGGAGCCGCCCACCGTCTCCGTGCTGGGCGAGCGGCTGCACCTGGACTCCGGCACCCTCTCCCCGCTGCTCAAGCGGCTGGCGGCGGCGGGTCTGGTGGCTCGTCGGCGGTCCGCGGCCGACGAGCGGCGGGTGGTGGTCGAGCTGACCGCGCAGGGCCGGGCCCTGCGCGGGCGATTGGCGGACGTGCCGCAGGCGGTGACCCAGGCGACCGGGCTCACCGCCGCGGACCTCGTCGAGCTACGCGACACGCTCACCCGGCTCACCGAGACGATTCATCGACAGAAGGAGCAGTGACCACCATGCAGGTGCTCTACACCGCGCACGCCACCGCCACCGGTGACGGCCGGGACGGCCACGTGCGCACCTCCGACGCCATCCTCGACCTGGATCTCGCGGTGCCGAAGGAGATGGGTGGGGCGGGTGACGCGGCCAACCCGGAGCAGCTGTTCGCCGCCGGCTACGCGGCCTGCTTCCACTCCTCCTTGCGGCTGGCGGGCCGCCGGGCGAAGGCCGACGTCACCGGCTCGGTGGTCGAGGCGGAGGTCGGCGTCGCGCCGAACGGCGGGGGCGGGTTCCAACTGACCGTGGCCCTCGTGGTCGACCTGCCCGCCGTGCCGCGCGCGGTCGCCGAGGGCCTGGTCGCCAAGACGCACCAGGTCTGCCCGTACTCCAACGCGACCCGAGGGAACATCGAGGTCGCGTTGCGTGTCCGCGAGACGCTCGCGGCGTGAGGCCGCACCATCCCTTTGGTCTGACGAAAGGACACCCGTGACCACCAACCGTGAGATCCACCTGGCCTCCCGCCCGCAGGGCTGGCCGACCGAGAAGAACTTCCGACTCGTCACCAACGACGTCCCCACCCCCGCGCCGGGGCAGCTTGTGGTTCGCAACACCTACCTGTCCGTCGACCCGTACATGCGGGCGCGGATGAACGACGTGAAGTCGTACGTTCCGCCGTTCGCGCTGGACGCACCGCTCGACGGCGGGGCCGTCGGCGAGGTGGTCGCCAGCGAGGCGGAGGGGTTCGCCCCCGGTGACACCGTGCTGCACGGGCTCGGCTGGCGGGAGTACGCGCTGCTCGACGCCAAGGCCGCCCGGAAGGTGGACCCCGGCCTCGCACCGGTCACCGCGTACCTGGGCGTGCTCGGGATGACCGGCCTCACCGCGTACGCGGGGCTGCTCGACGTGGCGGCGATGCAGCCGGGGGAGACCGTCTTCGTCTCCGGCGCGGCCGGTGCGGTGGGCAGCGTGGTGGGTCAGATCGCCAAGCTCAAGGGTGCCGCCCGGGTGGTCGGCAGCGCCGGCTCGTCGGCGAAGGTCGACCGGCTGGTGGCGCTCGGCTTCGACGCCGCCTTCGACTACCACGACGGTCCGGTGCGGGAGCAGCTGCGGTCCGCGGCCCCGGACGGGATCGACGTCTACTTCGACAATGTCGGTGGCGAGCACCTGGAGGCCGCGATCGATGCGCTGCGCCCGAACGGCCGGGCCGCCCTCTGCGGCATGATCGCGCAGTACAACGCCACCGAGCCGCCGGCCGCGCCGCGCAACCTGGCGATGCTCATCGGCAAGCAGCTCACCCTGCGCGGTTTCCTGGTCGGCGGCTACGGTCACCTCGGCGACCAGTTCGTGCGGGAGATGGCCGGCTGGCTGCGGGACGGGAAGATCGATTACGACGAGACGGTCGTCGACGGCATCGAGAACGCCCCGGCGGCGTTCCTCGGCCTGCTCCGCGGCGAGAATCTCGGCAAGATGCTCGTGAAGGTGTGAGGAACGGCTCTCCTTGACGGATCCGGCAGAGGATTGGCGGATCCGGCAAGGCCCCGTCCGGGTGGGGCAGCCGCCGGTGGCCGGCCACGCGTCGGCCGCCGGCGGCTGCCCGGTTGGATAGGCTCGCGGCATGACGGTCGCGGTACGAGTCATCCCCTGTCTGGACGTGGACGCCGGACGGGTGGTCAAGGGCGTCAACTTCCTCGACCTGAGGGACGCCGGCGACCCGGTGGAACTGGCCGCGGCGTACGACCGGGCGGGTGCCGACGAGTTGACCTTCCTCGACGTCACCGCCTCGGCCAGCGACCGTGGCACGACGCTCGACGTGGTCCGGCGGACGGCGGAATCGGTCTTCATCCCGCTGACCGTCGGCGGCGGGGTTCGGCAGGTCGGTGACGTCGACACGCTGCTGCGCGCCGGTGCGGACAAGGTGGGCGTCAACACCGCGGCCATCGCCCGCCCGGAGTTGATCGCCGAGATCGCCGACCGGTTCGGCCGGCAGGTGCTGGTGCTCTCCCTCGATGTGCGGCGCGCCCCGGTCGGCACCACGCCAAGCGGGTTCGAGGTGACCACCCATGGCGGCCGGCGCGGCACCGGCACCGACGCCGTCGAGTGGGCCCGACGTGCCGCCGAACTGGGTGCGGGCGAGATCCTGCTCAATTCGATGGATGCCGATGGCACCAAGGCTGGCTTCGACCTGCCGCTGATCCACGCCGTACGGCAGGCGGTCGACGTCCCGGTGGTCGCCAGTGGCGGCGCGGGCGAGGTGCGCCACTTTCCGCCGGCGATCGGCGCCGGCGCGGACGCGGTGCTCGCCGCGAGCGTCTTCCACTTCGGCGAGCTGACCGTGGCGCAGGTCAAGGACGCGCTACGTGGGGCGGGGCACTCCGTCCGTTGACCGGGACGTAGCGGCCCGGCGTGCCGATCCAGGTATGTCGATCGCCGTGTAGTCAGTTCTGGCGGACGTGGTTCTCCGGGGAACGCCGTGGCGCCGGGATCGACCGCACCGCGTACTCCTGGACGGCCGCCGCGTGATCGGCCTCGTCCAGGTGCCAGGCCGCGTCGCCGGGGACGTGGCGGCGGCTGAGCACGCTGTGGACGGTGTCGACGGTCGTGGCCAGGCCGGCGCTGGGGCGGGTGCGCCACAGGTGTTCGCCGTCCGGCGTGATCCGGAACCAGCCGTCGGTGACGGTGATCAGCCCTGCCCCGACCAGCCGGCGGACGGCCACCTCGACCTCGTGCCGCTCCGGGATCGCCTGGTTGAGGTGGTCGGCGGTGGAGAGCACGTCGGCGAGGCGGACCCCTTCGGGCCGACGGCTGGCCGCCGCGCGGCGGTGCCGGCCCGCACCGCTCGCGATCACCAGCGAGACGAAGATCCAGGCGTCGGTCCACCGCCATCGGTTCTCCCCCATGGCCAGATTCTGCCGATCGTCGGCGTGAAAGGAAACACCCTGGCCGCTGCTACCACCCTCGCGTCATCTCCTCGTCACTCTCCGCCCGCTGCTCCTGAGATGTCGACGTGCGCCGTTGATCCCGGTACAGGCGCATGAAACAGGTCATCGGCTGACCACGTTCGCGAGATCGCGCATGGCGGGATGCCGGGTCAGGAGGTGGTGAGGCGGGATGGGTTGGGGATGGGGATCGTGGTGCGGGTGAGGAACAGCTGGGTCAGCGGGCCGATGGTCAGGGCGTATGCCACGGTGCCGACGCCGACCGTGCCGCCGAGCAGCCAGCCCAGCGTCAGCACGGTTATCTCGATGGCCGTGCGGACGAGCCGGATCGAGCGGCCCGGCCGTCGGGCGACGAACCCGGTCATCAGGCCGTCCCGGGGTCCCGGGCCGAGCCGCGCCCCGATGTAGAGGCCGGTCGCCGCGCCGTTGGCGACGATCCCGGCGGCCAGCAGGGTCGCCCGGGCGGCGAACGGCAGGTTCGCGGGCAGCGCCCGCAGGGTGGCGTCGACCGCCAGGCCGATCACCACGATGTTGCTGACCGTGCCGATGCCCGGCCGCTGGCGCAGCGGGATCCACAGGAGCAGCACCAGGGCGCCGACCGCGATGGTCACGGCCCCGAAGGAGAGCCCGGTTCGGTCCGAGAGCCCCTGGTGGAAGACGTCCCAGGGGTCGAGGCCAAGCCCGGAGCGGATCATCAGAGCCATGCTCGCGCCGTAGAGGGCCAACCCCACGTAGAGCTGGGTCAGGCGCCGTATCGGTCGGTACCGGAGATTGCCAATTGATGTCACGCATGCCACCCTAGGGTCCAATTGGCGAGCAGGAAGTGCCAATATTTGAGGGGTGGCCATGAGCAGTCAGGTTCGGGGAGTCCAATTGGCGCGGCTGCTGGGCCAGTGGCATGCACTGCCCGGCCGTCGGCGTAGCCCCGACTACGCGGCACTGGCCGCCGCGGTTCGGGGCCTGCTCGCCGACGGCCGTCTGCCGCTGGGCGTACGCCTGCCGGCCGAACGCGAGCTGGCCGAGGCGCTGCGGATCAGCCGGACGACGGTCACCGCCGCGTACCGGGAGCTGCGGGAGAGCGGCCACCTGGCCAGCCGACGCGGTGCCGGTAGCTGGACCATGCTCCCCGGCAACCACCGGATGGCCGGCACCGGGCTGTGGACCCCGCTGGACGACCGCGACGTGATCGACCTCGGGGTAGCCGCGCTGGCCGCCCCACCCGAGCTGCTACCGGCTGCCCGGGCCGCCGCCGAGGACCTTCCCCGCTACCTCGTCGGGGCGGGATACCACCCGACCGGCGTCATCGAGCTGCGGGAGGCCGTCGCCCGCGCGTTCGGCGAGCGGGGCCTGCCCACCTCGGCGGAGCAGATCATGGTCACCAACGGCGCCCAGCACGCTCTGGACCTGGTGCTCCGGCTCGCGCACAGCCCCGGCAGCAGCGTCCTGGTCGAGGCGCCCAGCTACCCGAACGCACTCGCCGCCCTCTCGGCCCGCCGGGCGCGGATAACCACCCACGGGCTCGCCCTGGACGAGCCCGGCTGGGACGCCGACCTGCTGCTCGGCACCCTGCGCCAGGCCCGCCCCAAGCTTGCCTACCTGATTCCGGACTTCCAGAACCCGACCGGTCACCTGATGTCCGCCCAGCTGCGGGAGCGGCTGGTCGCCACCGCCCATGCCGTGGGCACCGACCTGGTCGTCGACGAGTCCTTCGTGGATCTGCCGCTGGACGGCACGGTGCTGCCGCCGCCGACGGCGAGCTTCGACCGGCACTCCCGGGTAATCACCGTCGGTGGGATGAGCAAGCCGTTCTGGGGCGGCCTGCGCATCGGCTGGATCCGCGCGTCCGCGCCGCAGGTGCAGCGGCTCGCCGCCGCCCGGGTGGGGGTCGACATGGCCAGCCCGGTGCTCGACCAACTGGTCGCCGTCCACCTGCTCGCCCAGGCCCCGACGATCGTGGCGGCCCGCCGAGCCCAGCTCACCGTCCAGCGCGACGCACTGCTCGGCGTCCTCGCCGAGCGACTCCCCGACTGGCGGGTGACCGTGCCGCACGGCGGGGTCACGCTCTGGGCCGAGCTCGACGGGCCAATCTCCAGCGCCCTTGCCCGGGCCGCCGAGGAGGTCGGTGTACGACTGGCGCCCGGCCCCCGGTTCGGCCTGGACGGGACACTGGAGCGCTTCCTGCGGCTGCCCTTCACACTGCCCGCCGTCGACCTGGTGGAGGCCGTTGGCCGAATCGCCGCGGTCCGCTACGACCTGGACCGGTCCGGGTTGCCCCGGTGGCCGGAGCCCGCGGTCATCGCGTGAGCCGGGCCGTCGCGGCCGGTGAAAGTTCCGCCGGCGTCCGACGGGAGTTGACAGACTCGGCTGGTGGGCGGAGGTAGCGGCGTCCAGTGGATGTATCCGATTCGGCCGGGTACGCCCGGGGCGAGGGTGACCCGCCTGGAACTCTTCTACGATCTTGTCTTCGTATTCGCCTTTCTGAACGTCACCACGCTGGGTGCCGCGGACCTCGACTTCGGCGCGCTGGCGCAGTCGATGCTGGTGCTCGCGCTGCTGTGGTGGTGCTGGAGCAGCTTCACCAACCTGGGCAACGCGGTCCGCGCCGACCAGGGGGTGATTCCGCTGGTCGGGTTCGCCACGATGGCGGCGGTGATCGTGATGGCGCTGGCCGTTTCGGAGGCGTACACCGACGTTCCCGGAGGCCTGTTCGGCCCGGTCGTCTTCGTGGCCGCCTACGCCGCGGTCCGTGGCCTCCAGGTGGCGGTGCTGTGGCTGGTGATCCGGGCCGGGCCGTGCCCCCGGCGCCGCATGGTGCTGCTGGCCGCGCCCGTCCTGGCGAGCGCTGCGCTCTTGGTGCTGGCCGCGGTGGTGCCGCAGCGGGTGGCCTCCGGCGGCGCCGAGACCGTCGTGCGACTCGCCCTGTGGTCGGTGGCCGTCGCGCTGGAGTACGCCAGCGGCGGGCTGGTGCAGCGGGCCGGCTGGCGCCTCGTCTCCCCGGGGCACTGGGCCGAACGGCACGCGCTGATCGTGCTGATCGCACTCGGCGAGTCGATCATTTCGCTCGGTCTCGGTCCGAACCTCGGCGGTGATCTGCCGATCACCTGGCCGGTCCTGCTCGGCGCGGTGCTCGGTTTGGCCGTCGTCGCGGCGATCTGGTGGAGCTACTTCGACTCTCTGGTCCTGCGTTTGGAGCAGGCGCTGCACCGGGCCCGTGGCGCCGAGCGGGGTGCCCTGGCCCGCGACACGTACACCTACCTGCACCTGCCGGTGATCGCCGGGATCCTCGTGTTCGCGCTCGGCCTGAAGCGCTTCCTGGCCGACATCTCGGACCCGCGGAGCCCCGAACTGGGCGGCCGGTTGGGTGGGGTCGACCTCGCCACCCTCTACGGCGGCATCCTGCTCTACCTCGCCGCCTACCTTGGCCTCGCGGCCCGCACGTTCCGCCAGCTGACAGCCCGCCCCGTCACGGCATTGGTCCTGATCGTCGCCGCCGTACCGCTGGCTGCCCGGGTGCCGGCCCTGGCCGCGCTGGGCCTGCTGGCGCTGATCACGGTCGCCGTGACGCTCAGCCTGCTCTGGCACCCGCCCCGGTTTCGCGAGCAGGCTCGCACGGAAGCGCTGACGGAGCAGGTGGCTCTGGAGGCCGATCAGCAGCGGTGGTGGCGCCGGCGCGGATGAGCGGGTAACCGGAAGTCGCCTGCGCCCACCGGGCGGGCTGCGAAACTGCCCAGGTGGAGCGGGAAGACAAGATCCGTTGGTCGCGTGCGGTGCGACCGGGCGCACCGGGTTCCCGAACGACCCGGCTGGAGCTCTTCTACGACCTCGTCTTCGTCTTCGCGTTCCTCAACGTCACCGACCTGACCGCCGCCGATCTCAGCTGGCAGGCGTTGTTCCGGTGCGTGCTGGTGCTGGCCCTGCTCTGGTGGTGCTGGTCCGGCTTCGCCGCACTGGGCAACGCGGTCCGCACCGACCAGGGGACCATCCCGCTGGTCGGGTTCGTCACCACGGCCGCGGTCTTCGTGCTCGCGCTGGCCATCCCGTCGGCGTTCGTCGAGATTCCCGGCGGGCTGCACGGTCCGGTGGTCTTCGCCGCGTGTTACTTCCTCGTCCGCGTCCTCCAGGTAGGGGTGTTCGGCTGGGTGGTGCGGTCGGATCCGGACCTGCGTCAACGCTGGCTGCTGTTGCTCGGCCCGGTGCTGATCGCGACCGCCCTGCTGGTCGTCGCGGGGCTGGTGCCGCAGCGCGTCGCCGACGGCGGGGCGGAGCGGCCCCTCCGACTCGTCATCTGGCTCGTGGCGATCGGGGTCGAGTACGGTGCGGGGCTCGCGCTACCCGGTACCGGTTGGACGGTGATCTCCGCTGGTCACTGGGCGGAGCGACACGCGTTGATCGTGCTGATCGCGTTGGGCGAGTCGATCATCTCCTTGGGGCTCGGACCGGAACTGGTCTCCGGCCTACCGTTGACCGCGCCGGTCGTCGTCGCCGCGGTGGTGGGAATCGCGATCGTCGCGGTGCTGTGGTGGGCGTACTTCGACAGTCTGGCCCTCGGGGTGGAGCAGGCACTGCACCGCGCCCGGATGCCCGCTGCCCGCGCGGCACTCGCCCGGAACGCCTACACCTACCTGCACCTGCCGATGGTGGCTGGCGTCATCCTGTTCGCCCTGGCCCTCAAGCGGCTGCTGCACACCGTGTCGGACCCGGACACGCCGCCGTGGGGAGCGTCCCTGCCGGTCATCGAGGTGGTGAGCCTGTACGGCGGGGTGATTCTCTATCTGGCCGCTCTCGCGGTGCTGGGCGCCGTGGCGACGCGGAACGTCCGCTGGCCGCCGGTCACCGCGGTCGCGGTGCTCATTCCACTGATCACCCTGGCCCACCGGCTGCCGGGGCTGGTGGCCCTGGTGCTGCTGGCGACGGTGTGCGCGCTGCTGTTGGTCGTGCAGTTGGTCGCCGACGCGCCGAACCGGCGGACCGTGCGCGAGACGGCACTGCAGGAGCAGCTGGCCGCCGAGGCCGAACAGACCGAATGGCGCCGGCGCTACCTGTGACCGGTGGCGGCCCCGTACCCCTGGTGCGGGGCCGTCGGTCGGACCGGTCAGAGCTCGGCGAGCGTGCCCTCGTACATCTTGTCGATCTCGGTGGCGAAGTTCTTCTCCACGCCGCGGCGTTTGATCTTCAGCGACGGGGTGATCTCGCCGTCCTCGATCGTCAGGTCGCGGGGCAGGATGGTGACCTTCTTGACCGTCTCCCACCGGTTCAGTTTGGTGTTGAGCTGCGCGACGTACTCTTCGACCATGGCCTGCGCCTGCGGGGAGGCGACGATCTCGGCGTAGCTGCGGCCCTCCAGCGGAGTGCCGGCCGCCCAGCCGCTGATCGCTTCCGGGTCGAGGGTGACCACCATCGTGCAGTAGTTGCGGGCCTGCCCGATCACCACCGCCTGCGACGTGTACGGACAGGTCGCCTTGAACATCCCCTCGATGTGCGATGGGGCGACGTACTTGCCACCCGACGTCTTCACCAGGTCCTTCTTGCGGTCGGTGATTCGCAGGTAGCCGTCTTCGAGGGTGCCGATGTCACCGGTGCGGAAGAAGCCGTCCTCGGTGAACGCCGCGGCGGTCTCCTCCGGCAGGTTGTGGTAGCCACGCATGACAGGCCGGCCCTTGACCAGGATCTCGCCGTCGGTGTCGATCCGGCACTCCAGGTCGCCGAGCGCCCTGCCGACCGTGCCGATGCGCAGCTGCCCGTCTGGCGGGTTGACGAAGTTGCCGGCACTGGTCTCGGTGAGGCCGTACCCCTCGGAGATCGGCAGGTTGGCGGCGGCGAAGAAGGTGGCGATCTCGGGGCTGAGCGGGGCCGCGCCCGACACGAGTACTCGGATCCGGCCGCCGAGCCGCGCCTGGAGCTTGCTGAAGACCAGCTTCTCGGCTATCGCGTACTTGAGTCTGAGGCCGAGCGGAACCGGTTTGCCCGCCTGCTCCAGCGTGACCTTCTCCTTGCCGACCCCGACGCCCCAGGCGAAGATCTTGGCCTTCGCGCCGCCGGCGTCCTGGGCGGTGGTGACCGCGCGGTTGTAGACCTTCTCGAAGACCCGCGGCGCGGCGCACATCACCGTCGGCCTGACCACACCGAGCAGGTCGACGAGCTTGTCCGCCCGGCCGTCGACGTAGGTCGGCAGGGCCACGTGGGTGGTGCCACAGAGCAGCGTCTTGCCGAACGAGTGGGACAGCGGGAGCCACAGGTACTGCATGTCGTCGTCGCGCAGCAGGCCGACCTCAGCCTGCGCGACGCCCTCCCAACACCAGCCGCCGTGCAGCAGCTCGACGCCCTTCGGCTGCCCGGTGGTGCCGGAGGTGTAGATCAACGTGGCCAGCTGCTCCGGACCGATCCCGGCGACCAGCATGTCGATCAGGTCGGGCTCGGCGGCGAGCGCCGCGTGGCCGCGTTCCTCCAACTCGGGGAGGGTCAGCTGCGGGATCGCCGCCGTGGGGTCTGCCTCGCCGTCGAAGAGCACCACGTGGGTCAGTGCGGGCAGGTCCGCGCCGCTGAGCTTTGCCGCCTGCGCCGGGTTCTCCGCGAACAACACCCTGGAACCCGAGTCCGCGACGATGTAGGTCGCGTCTTCCGGCTCCGTGGTGGGGTAGACGGTGGTGGTCGCGCCGCCGGCGCACATGATGCCGAAGTCGGCGAGCACCCACTCGAGTCGGGTGCTCGCCAGGATCGCCACCGGGTTCTCCTGGCGGATGCCCAGGCCGTGCAGGCCGGCGGCGATCGCCTTGGCGCGGTGGGCCACCTGCTCCCAGGTCAACCAGACCGGTCCCGAATCGTCCGGGGACGGGTAGGCGAAGGCGCGGCGGTCGGGGGTCGCCGCGACACGCTTCAGGAACATGTCAGGAATGGAACGGTACGGTACATCGAGAGCCATCGCTGCAACCGCCTTCGGGGGTGATGGCGTGACGGCTGTCACTCCATAGGTGTTACCGAAGGGTATTGTCTGCCCCCGGGCGTCGGCTAGCCCTCCACGCGGGCGCCGGCCGGTGTCTCGCGACGTGAAACGCCTCCGGTCAGGCGTACCGGGCGGCCGTCTGCGACCAGTCGTAGGTGGCCCGGATCCAGTTGCGGCGGCTCCGCAGCACGGTCCGCAGCGCGTCGTCCCCGCGCGCCGAGAGCGCCTCCTCCGCTGCCAGGTACGCCGACAGTCCCCGGTTGAACCGGTCCGCCGCTGCGCGCAGCGCGGCCTCCTCGTCCCCGCCCGACCCCTCGGCCAGCACGGTGACCAGATTGTGCGAGTCCGGGCCGGCGCGGTTCTCCTTGTCGTAGGAGAACAGGTCGTTGCACCAGCACACCAGGTCGGCGGCGAGTAACTCGAGGGCGACCAGCCCCGGGTCGGCGCGCCGCCCGGGCCCCGGCAGCCCGCCGGCGGCGAGGTCGGTGAGGGTGAAACTGGGCTGGACCCCGCCGGTGTGCCGGCGCATCTGCACGTACTCGTCGACCGCCGGCACCCGGCCGTGCTCTCGGTTGACCGCCTCCCACAGCAACGCGAGCAGGTAGTCGCGGACCTGGCTGGTGAAGCGCAGCAGCAGCCCGGGCGGTCCGAAAAGGCGGACCCGCCGGCACAGGTCCGCCAGCGCCTCGCCCAGCGGCCCGCTCTCGGTCGCCGGCGTCGCCCGCGGGTCGCCGTGCCGGTCCAGCACGTCGAGCAGCGCGGCGACGGTCGGGGCCAGCCGGGTGGGCGCCACGCCGAGGCCGTCCTCGTCACAGGCGTCGTCCATGACGAACAGCCAGGAGATCAGATCGGCCAGCAGGCGCATCCGCTCGACCGGCGCGGCGGGGCAGACACGTCCGGCGAGGCCGGCGGCGTCCGCCCGGCTGAGCCGTTTCCCGCTCGTGACCAGACCGAGGCGTTGCGCCCAGGCGATGCTCTCCCGCCCCACCCGCGCGGTTTCCCCGTGCCGCCCGGCGGGAAAGGGGGGTTCACGAAGCGCCGAGACCGCGAAGGTCCGCATGGTGCCCCCCTGTCGCGCCGCCCCGGGCGGGCGACGCGGCACAGCGTACGGGAGGAAGGTGACGGTCCGGTTAGTGGATCGTCCGCGACGAGTCACCGATTCCGCGCAGCGGGTCAGATGCCCAGCCGGGCGGCCCGGAGTCGGTCTGCCAGCAAGGCCGGCCCGTCGACCTGGACGCGCGCCGCCCGCTGCCGGCCGGTGAGAAACAGCGCCAGCTCGCCCGGCGGTCCCACCACCCGGACCGGTTCCCCGCCCCGCCCGGCCGACAGTTCCCCATACTCGGGTGCCTGGATCAGCACGTCGGCCGGAAAGCGGCGGAGCATCACCCGGGCCAGCGCGGTCGCCCGCTTCCAGAGTGCCCGGTGCAGCCCGGCCGGCAGGTCGCGGGGCAGCCAGTCCGGCCGCCCGCGCCGGACGTCCTCGTGGTGGACGAAGAACTCCATCGTGTTGGCCAACTCGTCGGTCAGCGGGTTGCTGACCGGGCTCCACGCCGGCGGCCGGCGTACCTGGTCGACCAGGCTGGGCCAGGGCCGGGCGGCGATCCGGAGGCGGACCCGTTCCGCGTACCCCCGTAGCGGCGGAAGCGCTATGCCCCCGGCCGCGTCGGGGCGCCGCTCCCGGAGCACCAGGTGGGCGGCGAGGTCACGGGTCGTCCAGCCGTCGTTGAGCGTCGGTGCGTCCGGTCCGAGCGTCTGGAAAAGGTCGGCGAGCGCCTGGCGCTCCGATCGGGCGTAGCGCGGCATGGCTCGATGGTATGCGTCGACGGCCGAGGGCGCACCGTCGCGGGCGGGGCGCGGACGACGGGTCACGGCCGTCGGGTCACAGGTCCTTCCCCGGGTCGGCGGAGCACGCCCCGACGCGTAAGGATGGGAGGGACAACCGTGGCCTACGGCGGGGGATGGCGTGGCGAGCAGGGCGAGTCGGGACGTGGTTTGGCGGGGGCTGGCCGTCCTCGGCCGGGCGATCCGGGAACAGCCGCGGATCTTCGCGGTGGCGGTGGCCGGCAGCGTGCTGTTCGGGCTGATGGTCGTCGCCAGCGCGTACGTGGTCGGCGCGGTGGTCGGTGACGTGGTCGTGCCAGCGGTCGAGGACGGGTCGGTGGAGACCGGTGCGCTCGCCCTGGCCGCCGTCGCGCTCTTCGGCATCAGCGTGCTGCGGGTGGTCGGCATCTTCGGCCGCCGGCTCGGCGCCGGTTACATGCAGTTCCGGCTTCAGGCCGCCTACCGTCGCCGGGTCACCCGGCGTTACCTCGACCTGCCACTGTCCTGGCATCACCGCAACGCCACCGGCACGCTGCTGTCCAACGCCAACTCCGACGTCGAGGCCGCCTGGCATCCGATCGCGCCCCTGCCCTTCGCGGTCGGCACCCTGGTGATGCTGGTCGGTGCGGTGGTGTCGCTGTTCGTCACCGACTGGGCGCTCGCGCTGGTCGGTCTCGCCGTCTTCCCGGCGTTGTTCGCGCTCAACGTGGTCTATTCCCGCCGGATGGCTCCCCGCCAGGCCCACGCGCAGCGGCTGCGCGCGGAGGTGAGCGGCATCGCCCACGAGAGTTTCGACGGCGCTCTGGTGGTCAAGACCATGGGGCGCGAGGCGCAGGAGACCAACCGGTTCGGCAGCCGCGCCCGGGAGCTGCGGGACGCGCTGGTGTCGGTCGGGCGGCTGCGTGGAATCTTCGATCCGATGCTGGAGACCCTGCCGAGCCTCGGCACCCTCGCGGTACTGGTGGTCGGCACAGTCCGACTGCGGCAGGGGGCGATCAGCGTCGCCGAGCTGGTCAGCGTGGCGTTCCTGTTCACCGTGCTGGCGTTCCCGGTGCGGGCGATCGGCTGGGTACTGGCCGAGCTGCCGCGCAGCGTCGCCGGCTGGGACCGGGTCCGGCGGGTCCTCGACGCCACCGGCGAGATGCCGTACGGCCACAGCGTCCTCGATCCGGTCGATCCCCGACCGGCCCCGCTCACCTTCACCGACGTCCACTTCGGCTACGAGCCGGCTGAGGCGCACCTGCCGGGTGCCGAGGTGCTCGGCGAGGTCAGCTTCACCGTCCCGGCCGGGACGACGGTGGCGCTGGTCGGGCCGACCGGCGCCGGCAAGTCGACGATCGCCTCCCTCGCCGTCCGACTGGTCGACCCGCGCGCCGGCAGGGTCGCCATCGACGGGGTGGACGTGCGGGACCTCACCGCCGACTCGCTCGCCCGAACGGCGGCGCTGGTCGCGCAGGTGCCGTTCGTCTTCGACGACACCGTCCGGGCGAACATCACCCTGGACCGTCCGAGCATCGGCGACGACGAGGTCTGGGCGGCGCTGCGCCTGGCCGAGGCGGACGGCTTCGTCGCCGCCCTTCCCGATGGGCTGGACACCCGGGTGGGGGAGCGGGGCACGTCGCTCTCGGGCGGCCAGCGGCAGCGGCTCACCCTGGCCCGTGCCCTCGCTGGCCGGCCGCGCCTGCTCGTGCTCGACGATGCCACCAGCGCGGTCGACCCGAGGGTGGAGGCGGCGATCCTCGCCGGGCTGCGCGCCGCGCCGGGCGAGCGGGGGACGGCGGCCGCGTCCATCCTCGTGGTCGCGTACCGACAGGCGACGATCGCACTCGCCGACGAGGTGATCTACCTGCAGCACGGGCGGGTGGTAGCCCGGGGCACCCACGCCGAGCTGCTCGCCACCGTTCCCGGCTACGCCGACCTGGTCACCGCGTACGAGCAGGCCGAGGCCGAGCAAGACCAGCAGCGCACGTACGACGGCGAGGTCATGCCGCCGGTGACCTCCGGCCTGGAGATGGAGGTGGACCGGTGATCGAGCCCCGCGGGCGCGAACGAAAAGGGGAGCCCGGTGAGCGCGAGGAGCGAGCTTGCGAGCCCCGCGGGCGCGAACGAAAGGGGAGCCCGGTGAGCGCGAGGAGCGAGCTTGCGAGCCCCGCGGGCGCGAACGAAAGGGGAGCCCGGTGAGCGCAGCGCTGGAGGCGCCGGACGCGACCGAGTCAACCTGGCGGACGCTGCGTCGCGGTCTCGCGCTCTCCCCGGAGCTGCGGGTCGGCCTGACCGGCACGCTCGGTCTGGCCCTCGTCTACATGGTCGGCCGGGCGGCCGTGCCGGTAGCGGTGCAGCAGGGCATCGACAACGGCATCGCCGGCGGTCTCCGGCTGGGCGTGGTGTGGACGGTCGTGGCCGTCACCACCGCGGTGCTCGCCGTGACCACCACCTGCGGCTATCTGATGATGCGCCGGCTGTTCACGGTCAGCGAGACCGCGCTGGCCAATGTGCGGGTGCGGGCCTTCCGGCACGTGCACGACCTGTCGATGCTGCACCAGCAGTCCGAGCGGCGGGGCTCGCTGGTCTCCCGGGTGACCAGTGACGTCGACCAGATCACCCAGTTCCTCCAGTGGGGCGGCGTGATCCTTCTGATCAACCTCGGCCAGCTGGTGGTGACCACGGCCGTCATGCTCGCGTACTCCTGGCAGCTGACCTTGGTGGTGTTCGCCGCCTTCGGCCCGGCGGTGTTCGTGATCCGAGGCCTCCAGCGGCGCCTCGCCGGGGCGTACGCAGTGGTGCGGCAGCGCACGGGCACGCTGCTCGGCGTGATCGCCGAGAGTGTGGTGGGCGCGCCGGTGATCCGGGCGTACGGGATCGCCGGGCGGACCGCCGGGCGGCTCGACGACGCGATCGACAACCAGCGGCGAGCTCAGCAGCGGGCCATCCGAATCAGCGTCCTGGGCAGCTCGACCGGGGAGATCGCGGCGGGGCTGGCCCTGGCCGGCGTGGTGGTGCTCGGGGTGCTGCTCGGTGCCGATCGTACGCTCAGCATCGGCGAGGTGACCGCGTTCCTGTTCCTGGTCACCCTCTTCATCCAGCCGGTGCAGATCGCCACCGAGGTGCTCAACGAGGCGCAGAACGCGATCGCCGGCTGGCGTCGGGTGCTCGATGTGCTGGATGTCGCGCCGGACGTCGCCGACCCGGCCGAGCAGGGGCGGGACCTGCCAGCGGGCCCGCTGGACATCCGCTTCGCCGGTGTCGGGTTCACGTACCCGGGTGGGGCGCCGGTGTTGCACGCCATCGACGTGGAAATCCCGGCGAAGAGCCGGGTGGCGGTGGTCGGCGAGACCGGCAGCGGCAAGACCACGTTCGCGAAGCTGCTCACCCGCCTGATGGACCCGACCGAGGGGGCTGTGCTGCTCTCCGGGGTGCCGCTGCGGCAGGTGCGGTTCGCCTCGCTGCGCTCGCGGGTGGTGATGGTGCCGCAGGACGGGTTCCTGTTCGACGCCACGGTCGCGGAGAACGTCCGCTTCGCCCGCCCGGAACTGACCGACGAGCAGTTGGTCGCCGCGTTCACCGAGTTGGGGTTGGTCGACTGGTTGGACGGGCTGCCGGCCGGCCTTCACACGCCGGTGGGGGAGCGCGGCGAGGCGCTGAGCGTCGGCGAGCGTCAGCTGGTCGCGCTGGCCCGGGCGTACGTCGCGGACCCGGACCTGTTGGTGCTCGACGAGGCTACCAGCGCGGTCGATCCGGCCACCGAGGTACGGCTGCAACGGACGTTGGACGCGGTGACCCGGGGCCGGACCACGCTCGCCATCGCGCACCGGCTCTCCACCGCGCAGGCCGCCGACGAGGTGATCGTGGTGGATCGGGGCCGAATCGTGCAGCGCGGCCCGCACGAGGAGCTGGTCCGCGACCCCGAGTCGGTGTACGGGCTGCTCTACGCCTCCTGGTTGGAGCAGACCAGGTAGGCGTGGCCGGGGGTGCTGCTGGTATTCCACGTAACTGGGTGCCTGCTGGTAGGCGTGGCAGGGTGTTGCTGCCGGTGCCGGTTGTCAGCGACCGCGCCGCTGCGTTGCGGCTGACCGATGGCTCCGACGTGGCGATCGTGCTCGACCTGCCGCCGGTGGCCGGCGCCCGGCACGGCGTTCGATCGGCCAGCTGGGCGGGGACCCCGTCACTCACGAGGCGTTGACAAGAGGCCCCTCCTTACCCGCCAGCGGTGCGGTGAGGTACCGCTGGACGGTGGGCCCCACCGTGGCGACCAGCGTCTCCGGCGGCGCCGAGGCGACCGGCTCCAGCCGGACCACGTACCGGGTCATGGCCAGCCCGATGAGCTGGCTGGCCACCAGCGCCCCGCGCAGGGACAGCTCCGCCGGGGGGATGTCGAGGTGTTCCAGCACCCGGCGCAGCACCTGTGTGGTCAGGAACTCCCGGAGCAGTCTGGCGGTCCACTCGTTGCTCACCGCCGAACGCAGCAGCGCCACCGCCGCCGCGCCGCTCGGCGCGTCCCACACCCTGAGGAAGGTGCGCACCAACCGTTCGCCGATCCGGTCCGGGTCGCCGGTGATGACGGCCGGGACCAGCACGCCCGGGTCGGCCGGCGCGTTCATCGCGGCGAGGAAGAGCTTGTCCTTGCTGCCGAAGTAGTGGTGTACCAGCGCCGGGTCCACTCCGGCCGCGGTGGCGATGGCGCGGATCGAGGCCGCGTCGTAGCCGCGGTCGGCGAACGCTGTCCGTGCCGCCGCGAGGATCGTCTCGCGGGTGTCCGGGTTACCGGGTCGTCGTCCGGTCCGTCGCGCCATCGCCACCCTTCGCTCTCCGTGCGGTCCGCCCCGTCGCCGCCCCGTCGTCGGCCCGCTGCCGCCCGGGTGACGCTCCGCCCCGCTCAGCCGCCGCGTCGGCGCAGGGTGGCCGCGGCGAGCACCAGTGCCAGGACCGCGGCACCGGCAACGATCACCAGGTCACGCCACATCGTGCCGGTCGGCTCGGCGTTGACGCCGACCTCCTGCAACGCCTCTACCGCGTACGACAGGGGCAGCACGTCGCTGACCGCCTGGAGCCAGCCGGCCATCTCGTCCCGGGGTACGAAGAGGCCGCAGAGCAGCAGTTGCGGGGCCACCACGACCGGCATGAACTGTACGGCCTGGAACTCGGTGCGGGCGAACGCGCTGCAGAACAGCCCGAGCGCGACGGCGAGCACCGCGTTGACGGCCGCGATGAGGATGACCAGTCCGCTGCTGCCGGCGGTGTCGAGGTCGAACAGCCAGTACGCCACGGCCGCCGCCACCGCCGCCTGCACGACACCGGCCAGACCGAACGCGATGCCGTAAGCGAAGAGCAGGTCGAGCTTGCCGAGCGGGGTGGTGAGCAGACGTTCCAGCGTGCCGGTGGTGCGCTCGCGGAGCATCGCGATGCTGGTCACCAGGAACATGATGATGAACGGGAAGAACCCCAGCATCACCAGCGCGATCCGGTCGAAGGACGACGGCTGGCCCGGCGGCGACGGCTGGTCGACGAACATGTAGTAGATCAGGGCGAGCAGCACCGCGGGCACGACCACGAGCAGCGCCACCGTACGCGGGTCGTGGCGCAGTTGGCGCAGGATGCGGCCGGTGGTGGCCGCGAGGATCCGGGGGTTCACGACGCCTCCCGTCCGGCCGGGCCGGCCTCGCTCGCGCGGATCATTCGCAGGAACGCCTCCTCCAGGTCGTCGACACCGGTCGCCGCGCGCACCGCGTCCGGGGTGTCGTCGGCGATCAGCCGCCCCTCGCGGATCAGCAGCAGCCGGTCGCAGCGGGCTGCCTCGTCCATGACGTGGCTGGAGACCAGCAGGGTGGTGCCGGTGGCGGCCAACGCATGGAACCGGGCCCACAGCTCGGCCCGCAGGACGGGGTCCTGCCCGACGGTCGGTTCGTCGAGCACGAGCAGTTCGGGCTCGCCCACCAGGGCGCAGGCCAGCGATGCCCGGCTGCGCTGGCCACCGGAGAGGGTGCCGACCAGTTGGCTGGCCGCGTCCTGCAGGCCGACGTCGGCGACGGCCCGGTCCGCCTCGGTGTGTCGCCGCCCGTGCAGGGCCGCGAAGTAGCGGGCGTTCTCCTGGACGGTCAGGTCCGCGTACACACTCGGCGCCTGGGTCAGGTAGCCCACCCGCCGGCGCAGCTCCGGGCTTCCGGCGGGACGTCCCAGCACGGTCACCGTGCCGGACGCGATCAGCTGAACTCCGACCACGGCCCGGATGAGGGTGGTCTTGCCGCTGCCGCTCGGGCCGAGCAGGCCGGTGACGGTGCCGCGCGGCACCGCCGCGCCGATCCCGTACAGCACCCGCCGCCCGCCCCGGTCCACCACCAGGTCGCGGACGGCGATGGCGTCCTCCATCGCTTACCTCCCCAAACTCATCAACTAATGAACTCAACGCTAGATGAGATTCGACCGGGCTGGCAAGCGCCCATCGCCGCCGCGGCGAAACGGCCTCCGGAACCTGGATCGATCAACCACGGTGTGAACCAACCGACAGGGATGCACTGGACATTGCGCTCTGATGGGACGTACGGCACGATGGCGCGGTGCCGCACGTTGTGTCACCCGGTCCGGGCCTCTCCGACGACCGGGTCCGCATGGTCCGAACCTTGGCGGACGGCGCGGTCGCCGACCGCCTGGACGGCCGTCCCGCGCGGCTGCTCCGGCCGTCAGGCGCGGACGACGGCGGGAGCCCTCGTCGGTTCCCCCACGGCGTGCAGGAGAATGGATGACTGTGCCCGTACCCGACGCGCCCGTCACCGGCGCCCATCCCGGCCCGGACCCGACGGGTGGCCCCGCTCGGCCGTCCCGCCTCGACCCGGTCATCGCCGCACGGCTGCGGCGAACGCCGGACGGCCTGGTCGCCGCCGTGATCCGTCAGCACGATTCCGGCGAGGTGCTGATGGTCGCCTGGATGGACGACGAGGCGCTGCACCGCACGCTGACCACCGGCCGGGCCACCTACTGGTCCCGCAGCCGGGCCGAGTACTGGGTCAAGGGCGCCACCTCCGGCCACCACCAGTACGTCCGGTCGGTCGCCCTCGACTGCGACGGCGATGCCCTACTGGTCAGCGTCGACCAGGTCGGCCCGGCATGCCACACCGGGCAGCGCACGTGCTTCCACACCGACCTGCCGGTCAGCGGCGGCGAGGTGCCGTGAGCGAGGTCGGCGTCCGTTCCGCACGTGCTGGCCGGTCTTCGCCCTTCGGCCGGACGGCGGATGGACGCCGGCTCGGCCTGACCGGGGCAGCAGGTCCTGGAGACGAGAGGCAGGTCCAGCCATGACCGACGGTACGGTGAGCCCCGACGCGGCGACCTTCGCCGAGCTGGCTGCGCGCTGGCGGGTCGTCCCGGTCACCCGGCGGCTGCTCGCCGACGCGGAGACTCCGGTCGGTGTCTACCGCAAGCTCGGCGGCGGCCCGGGCACCTTCCTGCTGGAGTCCGCCGAGCAGGGCGTCGGCTCGGCGGGCCTGGCCTGGTCCCGGTATTCGTTCATCGGCGTCCGCAGCGTCGCCACGCTGACCGAGCGCGGCGGCGCCGCGGTCTGGGCGGGTCGGCCGCCCGCCGGACTGCCCACCACCGGCGATCCGGTCGCGGTGCTCCGGGAGACCGTGGCGGCCCTGGCCGGTCCGGCCGCCGACGCCGACGCCGGGTTGCCGCCGCTGACCGGGGGCATGGTCGGCTATCTCGGGTACGACCTGGTCCGGCGCTTCGAGCGGCTACCCGGGTATGCCGAGGACGACCTCGGCATACCCGAGCTGGGGATGATGCTCGCCACCGACCTGGTGGTGCTCGACCACTACGACGGCTCGGCGATCCTGGTGGCCAACGCGATCCTGCCGGCGCCGGATGAGCCGGACCGGGCGGCGGCGGTCGCCGCGGCGTACCACCAAGCGGTCGGCCGGCTCGACGCGATGACCACCGCACTGTCCCGGCCGATCCCACCGATGATTTCCACAGTCGATCGCGTGCCCGCCGGTGACGTGCTCTGCCGCACCCCCGAGGGGGGGTATCTGAAGGCGGTTGAGGAGGCCAAGGAGGCGATCCGGGCCGGCGAGTGCTTCCAGATCGTGCTGGCGCAGCGCTTCGAGCGGCCGACCCGTGCCGACCCGCTGGACGTCTACCGGGTGCTGCGAACCACCAACCCCAGCCCGTACATGTACCTGCTGCGCTTCGACGGCTTCGACATCGTCGGCTCGTCTCCGGAGGCACACCTCAAGGTCACCGCCGACGGCGACGGGCAGCGGCGCGCCCTGCTGCACCCCATCGCCGGCACCCGTCCCCGGGGCGGCACCCCCGCGGCCGACGGCCGGCTCGCCGCCGAGCTGCTCACCGACCCGAAGGAGCGGGCCGAGCACGTGATGCTGGTCGACCTGGGCCGCAACGACCTGGGCCGGGTCTGCCGGCCGGGCACCGTCGAGGTGCCCGAGTTCGCCACCATCGAGCGGTACAGCCACGTCATGCACATCGTCTCCACCGTCGTCGGCGCGCTGCGGGACGATTGCACCGCGTTCGACGCGCTGGCCGCGACCTTCCCGGCGGGTACGCTCTCCGGCGCTCCGAAGGTGCGGGCCATGGAGATCATCGAGGAACTGGAGCCGGTCCGGCGGGGGCTCTACGGCGGCACGGTGGGCTACTTCGGCTTCGGCGGGGATCTCGACATGGCGATCGCGATCCGCACCGCGCTGCTCCGCGACGGGCGGGCGTACGTACAGGCCGGCGCGGGCGTCGTGGCTGACTCCGACCCGGCCGCCGAGGATCAGGAGACGCGGAACAAGGCTGCCGCCGTGCTGGCCGCGATCGCCGCCGCGGAGACGCTGCGGGCGGCCCGGTGAGTGGTGTGGTGAGCCGCCCGCCGGCGCTGCCCGGCGGCGGGTGCGCTGGATGACCCGCCCCGAATCCGGGGCTCCGGTCATGGCGGGTCGGCGCGAACTGACGTACGCGGTGCTGCTCTGCGTGGCGGGCGCGGGCCTCGCGGTGTGGGCGGCGACCCGCACCTGGACGGTGGAACTGACCCCGCGCCCCACCCCGCTGCCGCCGGTCCGCGTCGGCCGAACCGGGGCCGACCTGCTCCCCTGGTTGCCGGCGCTGGCCCTGGTCGCGCTGGCCGGTGGGGGCGCGGTGCTGGCCACCCGGGGGCGGTTACGGCGGTTGTTCGGTGTCTTGCTGGTGCTGCTCGGGGGCGCGGTGGCGGCTGGCGGCGGCTACGGGTCTCTCGCCGGTTTCGACGGGGTGGTCAGCCGACAGTGGCCGCTGCTGTGCCTGGTCGGTGGCCTGCTTGCGATGGCGGGCGGGCTGTTGACCGCGCTGCGCGCCCGGCGGTGGCCGGCGATGGGCGCCCGGTACGAGCGGTCCGCCCGGAGCGTGGCCGCACCCCGGTCGTGGGGCGGCCAGGTGACCGGCCGGCGGACCACCGAGGCGTGGGACGCGCTGGACCGGGGCGAGGATCCGACTGCGGACTGACGTCGGCCCGGCGCCCACGGGTGGTTCGGGGCGGTGCGTGGCCGAATCCGGATCAGCCTACCGGCTGGTGGTCGCGGGTCGTCGCCAGCTCCGCCACCAGGCGGTCGAGCTCCGCCCGCTGGTTTGCCCGGGCCCGGTCGGCGCAGACGGCCTCCCACGCGTTGCCTCGGGCGGTGCGCGTGCGGCCCTCGCCGATGACGGCGCGCTCGAGGGTGTGCACGACACCGACGGCGAGCGACGCGACGGTACGGGAGATGGTGGTGAGGCCGATGGTCTGGTGCGGTCCGGCAATGCTCATGATCAACCTCGTGCGGAGATCGTGTGTTGACTCGGTAGACGCCCCGTCGAGTCTGCCCGAGATAGATGCTCACCCGCTCACGTTTCGCGGTCGTGACCGACACGTCAACTCTCGGTCCGCCGGCCTGACCTGGGAAGGGCCGTTCGGCCTTGAGCTTGCTCACAGCATCGACAGGCGCCGTGTTGTCGCCTCGACCGGGCGGGTGCGGAGCTTGGCGGATAGCATCGTGTCGATGCCGGGGGTGGTCCGGCCGTCAGGTGGCGGCAGCGCTGCCGTCGACGGGACGCGGTGGCCCTGCGTGACTCGGCCTTCACCGGAAGTCGGGCATTATGCCGCAGCCCGTTTCGTGAGTAGCGCCATACCCCCGGCGGTCCGGTTCGGGTGGTGCCCCCTAGCATCGGTCCATGACACCCGGAGAGGGGAGTCCGTTGGTGACTGCTGAGCGTGCGCACGCGGAGGGCGACGACGCCGGTTCGGCGAAGCCTGTCAGCGTGCTCGACGAGATTCTGGCCGGCGTACGCGACGACGTGGCCCGGCGGCAGAAGCAGGTTCCGCTGGAGCGCATCCGGGAGCTGGCATCCGCCGCCCCGCCGCCGGCGGACGCGTACGCCGCCCTGCGCAAGCCGGGTGTGGCGGTGATCGCCGAGGTCAAGCGCTCGTCGCCGTCGAAGGGCCGGCTGGCCGAGATCGCCGATCCGGCCGACCTGGCCGGCGACTACGCGGCCGGCGGTGCCCGGGCGATCAGCGTCCTCACCGAGGGGCGCTGGTTCGGCGGCTCGCTGGACGACCTCGCCGCCGTCCGCGCCGCGGTGAACGTCCCGGTCCTCCGCAAGGACTTCGTGGTCTCCAGCTACCAGGTGCACGAGGCCCGGGCGCACGGGGCCGACCTGGTCCTGCTGATCGTGGCGGCCTTGGAGCAGAACGTGCTGGTGGGCCTGCTCGAGCGGATCGAGTCGTTGGGGATGACCGCGCTGGTCGAGGTGCACGACGAGGAGGAGGCCGACCGGGCGCTCGAGGCGGGCGCGCAGGTGATCGGGGTCAACGCCCGCGACCTGCGCACCCTGGAGGTCGACCGTTCGGTCTTCGAGCGGATCGCGCCCGGCCTGCCCAGCAGCGTCGTCAAGATCGCCGAGTCTGGTGTGCGGGGTCCGCACGACCTCATCCGGTACGCCTCGGCCGGCGCCGACGCGGTCCTGGTGGGCGAGGGCCTGGTCACCCAGAAGAGTCCCCGCGAGGCGGTGGCTGAGCTGGTCAACGCCGGCAACCACCCGGCGACGCCCCGCCCGGCGCGCTGACCGCGCCGGGAGACAGCCGTAGCGAGAGGAACCGCGATGAGCGCCGACGCGCTGGCCGCCCCGGCCGGTCCGTACCCCGACGCCGCCGGCCACTTCGGCCGGTTCGGTGGCCGATTCGTCCCCGAGGCCCTGGTGGCCGCGCTCGACGAGCTGGACGACGCGTGGCGCACCGCGATGACCGACGAGTCGTTCCGCGCTGGGTTCGCCGCTCTGCTGCGGGACTACGCCGGCGTCCCGTCGCTGCTGTACGAGGCCCGACGATTCTCCGCCCGGGCCGGCGCGCGGGTGCTGCTCAAGCGGGAGGACCTCAACCACACGGGCGCGCACAAGGTGCGCAACGTGCTCGGTCAGGCGCTGCTGACGAAGCGGATGGGCAAGCGGCGCGTGATCGCCGAGACCGGCGCCGGTCAGCACGGGGTCGCCACCGCCACCGCCGCCGCCCTGTTCGACCTCGAGTGCGTGGTCTACATGGGTGAGGTCGACACGCAGCGGCAGGCGCTGAACGTGGCGCGGATGCGGATGCTCGGCGCCACCGTGGTGCCGGTCACCACCGGGTCGCGCACGCTCAAGGACGCGATGAACGAGGCGATGCGGGACTGGGTGGCCAACGTCGACAGCACCCACTACCTGATCGGCACCGCCGCCGGCCCGCACCCGTTCCCCGCGATGGTCCGCGATTTCGTCCGTGGCATCGGCGACGAGGCCCGGCAGCAGTGTCTCGACCTGACCGGCGCGCTGCCCGACGCGGTCACCGCCTGTGTCGGTGGCGGTTCGAACGCGCTGGGCATCTTCCACGCCTTCGCCGGCGACCCGGACGTGCGTCTGTACGGCTTCGAGGCCGGGGGAGACGGGGTGGCGACCGGCCGGCATGCGGCGAGCATCACCGGTGGCTCGTCCGGGGTGCTGCACGGCACCCGGACGTACGTGCTCCAGGACACCGACGGCCAGACCGTCGAGTCGCACTCGATCTCCGCCGGGCTGGACTACCCGGGCGTCGGGCCGGAGCACGCCTGGCTGCACGAAACCGGCCGGGCGACCTATCTGCCCGTCACCGACGCCGAGGCGATGGCCGCGTTCGAGCTGCTCTGCCGCACCGAGGGGGTCATTCCGGCGATCGAGAGCGCGCACGCGCTCGCCGGCACGGTCGCGATCGCCCCGAAACTCGCCGTGGAGTTGGGGCGCGAGCCGGTGGTGGTGGTCAACCTCTCCGGGCGGGGCGACAAGGATGTCCACACCGCCGGCGAGTACTTCGGGATCCTCGACAAGGAGTGACGGGCATGAGCGAGCGCAGCGAGCGGATCGTCAGATTTTTCGCCGGTGGGCCTCGTGTCGTTGCCGTCCGACGGGGGGCGGTGGCATGAGCCGCATCGGGGCCGCCTTCGACAAGGCCCGCGCCGACGGCCGGGCGGTGCTCGTCGGCTGCATGCCGGCCGGGTTTCCCACGGTCGAGGGCAGCATCGCCGCGATGACCGCCATGGTCGAGGCCGGCGTGGACGTCGTCGAGGTGGAGATCCCGTACTCCGACCCGGTGATGGACGGCCCCGTCATCCAGCGGGCGAGTGACATCGCCCTGGCCGGCGGCGTCCGGATCGCGGACACCCTGAGGATCGTCGAGGCGGTCGCGGCGGCCGGCGCCCCGGTGGTCACCATGACCTACTGGAACCCGGTCGAGCAGTACGGCGTCGACACCTTCGCCCGGGATCTCGCCGCCGCCGGCGGCACCGGTCTGATCACTCCCGATCTGATCCCCGACGAGGCCGACGAGTGGCTGGCCGCATCGGACGCGTACGGGTTGGACCGGACGTTCCTGGTCTCGCCGTCCTCCACCGACGCCCGGCTGCGGATGACCGCCACCCACTGCCGAGGGTTCGTCTACGCCACGGCCATCATGGGCGTCACCGGCGCCCGGGCGCAGACCTCCGCGGCGGCGCCGGTCCTGGTCTCCCGGGTCCGGCAGGTCACCGACCTGCCGGTTGGTGTCGGTCTCGGGGTTGGCTCCGGTGCGCAGGCCGGCACGGTCGCCGGGTACGCCGACGGTGTCATCGTCGGCAGCGCGCTGATCCGTTGCCTGCTCGACGCACCTGACCAGGACGCCGGGTTGTCCGCCCTCCGCGCCCTGTCCGGTGAGCTGGCGGAAGGAGTCCGTACCCCGACCCGCTGACCCAGCCCGCCCACAGCCCCCAGCGCCGATCCCGAGCTTCCTCCTGTTCCCCTTCGTGGACGATGCCCCATCCATCGCGACGCAGAGCGCGGGATCGCGGGTGTCGGGGGTTGGTGACTCGGCTGCCCGCGGCAGCACGCACCCCAAGGGGGGCGAGCCGGCGGCTTACGTGTCAGGGGTGGGCTGGGTGGGTCGTCGGGGAAGGTGTACGGGGGGTCGGGGGAGGTGGCGCCGGGGGGCAGTCGCGGATGACGCCGCTGCGGCCGGCGAGGGCGTCGGCGAGGGCGGCGCGGGTGGTCGGCGTGAGCGCCTCGGGCAACGCGGCGGGATCGTGCCAGGAGAGCCGACAGCCGCCGGCAGGCGTGTCGTGCGGGCGCGTGCCCCGGGTGCGCGCCCGGAAGACGTGCACGAGTACGTCGGGTAACGGGCCGCCCCGACCCGCCGGCCGCGCCGCCGGCTCCGCGAGGTGGTACAGCCCGACCAGGTCGACCAACTCGACCTCCCAGCCGGTCTCGGCCCGGATGTCCCGACCTACCGCCCGTGCCGGGCTCTCGCCCGGGCGCAGCCGTCCGCCGGGCAGCGCGTGCCGGCGCTCACCCCGGCCCTGCCGACAGAGCAGCACCTGACCGGCGCCGTCGGTGACGACCGCGGCGACCGCCCAGGTGAGCGCGCTCATGAGACCGGAGCCTACGGCGACGGCCACCAGAAGTCATCGCACCACACCCTGCCCGGCCCGGGGTGCCACGAAAGGGGCAGTCGGAGGTAGCCTGTGCACCCGTGACCCTCGCCTCGCAGACCCCCCTGGCGGCCCTGCCTAGCCCGACCACCGCCGTGTGGCAGTTGGGGCCGGTGCCGATCCGGGCGTACGCGCTCTGCATCATCGTCGGGATCGTGGTGGCCTGCTGGGTCACCGAGCGGCGGCTGCGCCAGCGCGGGGTGGCCCCCGGAGCGGTGCTCGATATCGCCGTCTGGGCGGTGCCCGCGGGAATCATCGGTGCCCGGCTGTACCACGTGATCACCTCCCCGGAAAAGTACTTCGGCACCGGCGGCGACCCGCTGAAGGCGTTCGCGATCTGGGAGGGCGGTCTCGGTATCTGGGGTGCCGTGGCCGGCGGCGCGGTCGGCGCGTGGATCGCCGCCCGGCAACTCGGCATCCCGTTCGCGGTGGTGGCCGACGCGCTCGCCCCGGGGCTGCCGCTGGCCCAGGCGATCGGCCGGCTCGGCAACTGGTTCAACAACGAGTTGTACGGTGGCCGCACCACCCTGCCGTGGGGGCTGGAGATCCACCGGATGGACCCGGACAACCCGGGCCAGGCGCTGCGGGACGACGCCGGGCGGCCCATCCTCGAGGAGGGCCTCTACCACCCGACGTTCGCCTACGAGTTGTTGTGGAATCTGGGCGTCGCCGCCCTGGTCCTCGTCCTCGACCGCCGGCTCAGGCTTGGGCGTGGCCGGGCCTTCGCGCTCTACGTGATGGGCTACACGGTCGGCCGGTTCTGGATCGAGATGATGCGCACCGACGAGGCGAACACGATTGTCGGCGTGCGGTTGAACGTCTGGACGGCGGCGGTGGTCTTCCTCGGCGCGCTGCTCTACTTCGTGCGGGTGCGCGGCCCCCGGGAGTACCTGATCCCGGTGGGCGCGACCGGAACCCCCGCTCCCGACTCGGATGTCTCCCAGGTCGACCTGTCCGCCCGGGAGGCGGGATCCCGGCCCGTGGCGCCGGAGGGGTATCGGGTGGTCACCGAGGAGCAGTACCGGCACTGGCGGGAAACCGGCGAGGTGCCCGCCGAGACGCCAGCCGACCGCGCCGGGGACGCCGAGACCACGGGTGCCGCCGCCGACCGGCCCGGGGACGCCGAGACCACGGGTGCCGCCGCCGACCGGCCCGACGGGACTGCGGCGGGCGACCCACCCGGTCGGGCGCCCGAGCCGGCCCACCGGGCGGCCGGTGATGCGGCAGCCGGGGACGTGGGGACGGACGCCGCCCGTCCCGCCGACCGCGACAGCTGAGCGGGAGCGCCGCATGCGCAGCGCGGTCGTGGTCGGTGCCGGCATCGGCGGTCTCGCCGTTGCCGGCGCGCTGGCCCGTTCGGGCTGGCGAGTCACCCTGCTCGAGCAGGCCGACCGGATCCGTCCAGCGCCCACGGCCGTGGTGCTCTGGCCCAACGGGGTCCGCGCGCTGCACGCCCTCGGCCTCGGGGCGGGCCTGGACACGATCGCGACACCGCTGCCCGACGGGGGCGTGCGCCGACCGGACGGCCACTGGCTGGTGCAGCCGCGTCCCGCCCCGGCGGACCGGATGCCGGTGCTGGTGCACCGGGAGGACCTGCACGACGCGCTTGTCGCCGGGCTTGGGGACGCGGTCGAGCTGCGGACCGGTATGACCGTGCGTACCGTCCGTGCCGAGCCAGGTTCCCGCCCGTCGGTCGACGACGGCCGACACACGATCGAGGCCGATCTGGTGGTCGCCGCCGACGGCATCGACAGTGTGGTCCGCCGGCAGCTGGCGCCCGAGGCGGCCGTGGCCAGCTCCGGATCCGTCGCCTGGCGAGCGGTGATCCCCTGGTACCGGGCGCCACGGCTGTCCGCCGAAACGTCGTCGACCGGCGAGGTGCTCGGCGCAGGCTACCGCTTCGTGTCCGCGTCGTTGGGTGAGTGGGGCTCGTCGGGGACGTCCAACCGCGGCGGCATCTACTGGGTGGCCACCGCCGCCGGCGCCGCCCGGCCGGAGCCGCCGGAAACCCAGCTCGCCCTGTTGCGCCGCTGGTACGCGGGCTGGCCCGCGCCGATCGCCGACCTGCTCGACGCCACCGACCCGGCGGACCTGGTGCAGCAGGAGATCCGTGAGCTGCGTCCGTTGCCCCGCGCGTACGGGCTCCCGGCCGGGCCGGGCGGGGTGGCGCTGCTCGGTGACGCCGCGCACGCCATGCCGCCGCACCTCGGGCAGGGCGCCTGCCTCGCCTTCGAGGACGCCGCCACGCTGGCCGCGCTCCTGCGCGAGTCCCGGCTGCCGGACGCCGTGTCCGGGTACGACCGGGTGCGCCGGCCGCGGGTTGCCGCTATGGTCCGACAGAGCCGCCGGATGTCTGCGGTGCTCCAGGCCCGGGGCCGGCTTGCCCTGCGCGCCCGCGACGTCGCCCTCGGCGCGCTGAGTCCCCGCCTGCGCGCGTCCGCCGCCGTCAGCGCGGCGCAATGGCGTCCCCCGACCTGACGTCGTCCGGCGCGCGCCGCGCCGGACACCGCGGGGGCCGTCCGCTTCGCGAGGGAGGAATCGCCCCTGTTGCGCTGCTTGACCCACCCACAGGGATGTCGGCGCCGCCGGAAGCCGGGCGATGGGAGAGAGCGGGCGGTGAGGAGAAGCGGCCACCACGGGCACGCCTGCGGTCAGGGGACGACCGGAGCGGGTTCGGCGATGCAGGCGGTGCCGATGCGACGGAAGCCGACGCGCAGGTAGACCCGGGCGATCTCCTCGCTGCCGGCGGAGAGGAAGACCAGGCCGGTGCCGGCCGCGAGCAGCGCGTGGGCCAGCGCGGCGGTGACCGCGGCACCGAGACCGCGGCGGCGGGCGGCCGGCAGGGTGGCCACCCCGGCTATCTCGGCGACGTCGCCGACCCGCATCGCCATCCCGCTGGCCAGTGCCCCGTCGCCGGGCGTGCCGGCCAGCGCCGACAGCCGCCGGCCGTCGGCGACCCGGGTCGCCTCCTCGTCCAGGGCGGCGACGTCCAGCCCGGTGAGCGCGGCGTCGCGCTCGGCCGGCCCGGCCGGCCCGCGGTCGGTGCCGGCGGCGGAGAACCCGACCGCGGCGACGGCTCGGCGGGCGGCCACCGCGGCCGCGAAGTCCTCGTCCGTCGGGTCCAGCAGTCGTACCGGCACGCTGCTGAGCGTGGCCGCTTCCGGCAGGGCGGCCGGATCGAGCACCATCAACGGCGCCTCGAGCACGGACAGGCCCGCGGAGCGGGCCACGGCGAGCAACTCGGGGGTGGTCTCGTGCACCCACTCGAACGCTTCCGGCAGCCCGAGCTCCCGCTGGCGCTCGCGGACGGCCGCGACGTCGGCGAGGGCGGGCGACGTGGTGGTGTCGAGCCGGGGGCGGGCGTAGAACGGCCAACCGGTGCCATCGCGGACGAACAGCACCAGGGCGCCGTGCTGTTCGGGTCGGGCGGCGTCGCGGGGCACCGCGTCGTAGAAGCGCTCCAGCCGCGCGAACCTGTCCTTGTGCAGCGGATCCACCGCGCGAGACTACACGTCCCAGACTCTGGAAGGTGTGATCAATCTGCACTGGCCTTGCGCCGTCCCCCCTAACGTAGACTCAAGTGACCCCCGAGGGCCGACGTCGTCCCCCACCGAGATTCAACCTGAGTGACGACAGGAGGCCCGGTGGCCTTTCCGTACCCGCACAACACTTCGCAGCAGGTCCAGCACGGCGGCCCGGGAGCGCCCGCAGTCGGTCTCTACGACCCCGCGTACGAACACGACGCGTGCGGGGTGGCCTTCGTGGCGGATCTGCGGGGCCGGCGGTCGCACACTGTCGTGGCGAACGGGCTCGCCGCGCTCTGCCGGCTGGACCACCGGGGTGCCCGGGGCGGGGAGCCGAACACGGGTGACGGTGCGGGGATCATGATCCAGGTGCCGGACGCGTTCCTGCGCGCGGCGGTGGACTTTCCGCTCCCGCCGGCCGGCGAGTACGCGACCGGCCTGGTCTTCTTTCCGGACGACGCCGGCGCGGAGGCCCGTGCCCGTCGGGTGGTCGAGAAGTACGCCCTGGTGGAGGGCGCCGATGTGCTCGGGTGGCGGGACGTGCCGGTCGACCCGTCCGGCCTCGGAGCGACGGCCCTCGCGGCGATGCCGCGGGTGCGGCAGCTCTTCCTCACCGCGCACCGGCTCACCGACTCGCCGGCCGGCCCGGCCGGCTCGCGGCTGGCCGGCATCGAGCTGGATCGGGTGGCGTTCTGCATCCGCAAGCAGGCCGAACGGGAGTCCGACGAGCGTGGCGTGCCGGCGTACTTCCCGTCGTTGTCCGCTCGGACGATGGTCTGGAAGGGCATGCTCACCCCGGACCAACTGCCCGAGTTCTACCCGGACCTGACCGACGAGCGCGTGGCCAGCGCGATCGCGCTGGTGCACTCCCGCTTCTCCACCAACACCTTTCCGTCCTGGCCGCTGGCGCACCCGTACCGCTTCATCGCACACAACGGTGAGATCAACACCATCCGGGGCAACCGCAACTGGATGCAGGCAAGAGAGTCGATGCTCACCGGTGCCTCCTCAGCCGTCGGCGTAGCCGGCGGTCACCTGCCCGGCAACCTCCGCCGAATCTTCCCGGTGTGCACCCCGGCCGCGTCCGACTCGGCCAACTTCGACGAGGTCCTGGAGCTGCTGCACCTGTCCGGGCGCAGCCTGCCGCACGCGGTGCTGATGATGATCCCGGAGGCGTGGGAGAACGACCCGGACATGGGTGCCGACAAGCGCGCCTTCTACCGGTTCCACGCCAGCCTGATGGAGCCCTGGGACGGACCGGCGTCGGTGGCGTTCACCGACGGCGAGATCGTCGGCGCGGTGCTGGACCGCAACGGCCTACGGCCGGGCCGTTGGTGGCAGACCTCGGACGGACTCGTCGTGCTCGGTAGCGAGGCGGGCGTGCTCGACCTGGACCCGGCCACCGTGGTCGCCAAGGGGCGCCTCCAGCCGGGACGGATGTTCCTGGTCGACACCACCGCCGGCCGGATCGTGCACGACGACGAGATCAAGGCCGAGCTGGCCGCCGCGCGGCCGTACGCCGACTGGCTGCACGCCGGCCTGATCGAGCTGACCGACCTGCCGGCCCGCGAGCACATCGTCTACACCCACGACTCGGTCCGGCGCCGCCAACAGACCTTCGGTTACACCGAGGAGGAGCTGAAGATCCTCCTCGCGCCGATGGCGCGCGCCGGTGCCGAGCCGATCGGCTCGATGGGCACCGACACGCCGATCGCGCCGCTGTCCACCCGGCCGCGGCTGCTCTACGACTACTTCCACCAGCTCTTCGCCCAGGTCACCAACCCACCGCTGGATGCCATCCGCGAGGAGCTGGTGACCAGCCTGGCGTCGACCATCGGCCCGGAGGGCAACCTGCTCGACCCGGGCCCGGCGAGCTGCCGGCAGATCGTGCTGCCGTACCCGGTGATCGACAACGACGAGCTGGCGAAGATCCTCTCCATCGACGAGGACGGGGACCTGCCCGGCTTCAAGGCGGTCCGGGTCTCCGGTCTGTACCGGGTCCGTGAGGGCGGGGCCGGCATCAAGGCCCGGCTGACCGAGATCTGCCGGCACGTCTCCGAGGCGATCGAGGACGGCGTCCGGATCCTGGTGCTCTCCGACCGGGATTCCAACGCCGACCTCGCGCCGATTCCGGCGCTGCTGCTCACCGCGGCGGTGCACCAGCACCTGATCCGTGAGCAGACCCGTACCCAGGTGGAGCTGATCGTCGAGTCGGGTGACTGTCGGGAGGTGCACCACGCGGCTGTGCTGATCGGGTACGGCGCGGCGGCGGTCAACCCGTACCTGGCCTTCGAGTCGGTGGAGGACATGATCTCCACCGGGAAGCTGGCCGGGGTGGAACCCGCGAAGGCCGTGCGTAACTACGTCAAGGCGCTCGGCAAGGGCGTCTTGAAGATCATGTCCAAGATGGGCATCTCGACGGTCTCCTCGTACTGCGGCGCGCAGGTCTTCGAGGCGGTCGGGCTGGACGCCCGCCTGGTCGAGCGCTACTTCCGAGGTACCCCGAGCAAGATCGGTGGCATCGGGCTGGGGGAGATCCACGCCGAGGTGGCCGCCCGGCACTCCCGCGCCTGGCCGGCGCCGGGCGCGGTGGCCACCGACGGGCTGGAGGTTGGCGGCGAGTACCAGTGGCGGCGCGAGGGCGAGCTGCACCTGTTCAACCCGCAGACCGTCTTCCTGCTCCAGCACGCCACCCGCAGCCGCCAGTACGACATCTTCCGGCAGTACACGGCGAAGGTCGACGAGCTGGCCGCGAAGGCGGGCTCGCTGCGGGGTCTGTTCACCCTGCGCGCCGGGGTCCGCCCGCCGGTGCCGATCGAGGAGGTCGAGCCGGCCGCCGAGATCGTCAAGCGGTTCGCCACCGGCGCCATGTCGTACGGGTCGATCTCGGCCGAGGCGCACGAGACCCTCGCGATCGCGATGAACCGCCTCGGCGGCAAGTCCAACACCGGCGAGGGCGGCGAGGACGTCGAGCGGCTGTCCGACCCCGAGCGCCGTTCGGCGGTCAAGCAGATCGCCAGCGGTCGCTTCGGCGTGACGACCGAGTACCTGGTCAACGCCGACGACCTTCAGATCAAGATGGCGCAGGGCGCGAAGCCCGGCGAGGGCGGCCAACTGCCTGGCAACAAGGTCTGGCCGTGGATCGCGCGGACCCGGCACGCCACGCCGGGGGTCGGCCTGATCTCCCCACCGCCGCACCACGACATCTACTCCATCGAGGACCTGGCTCAGCTCGTACACGACCTGAAGTGCGTCAACCCGTCCGCGCGGGTGCACGTCAAGCTGGTCAGCGAGGTCGGCGTGGGCACCGTCGCGGCGGGCGTGGCGAAGCTCAAGGCCGACGTCATCCTCATCTCGGGCCATGACGGCGGCACCGGCGCGTCCCCGCTGAACTCGCTCAAGCACGCCGGTACGCCGTGGGAGCTGGGTCTGGCGGAGGCACAGCAGACGTTGCTGCTGAACAAGCTCCGGGACCGGGTCACGGTGCAGGTCGACGGCCAGCTCAAGACCGGCCGGGACGTGCTGATCGCGGCGCTGCTCGGGGCCGAGGAGTTCGGTTTCGCCACCGCGCCGTTGATCGTCGAGGGCTGCGTGATGATGCGGGTCTGCCACCTGGACACCTGTCCGGTCGGCATCGCCACCCAGAACCCGGTGCTGCGTGAGCGGTTCACCGGCAGGCCGGAGTTCGTGGAGAACTTCTTCCTCTTCCTTGCCGAGGAAATCCGCGGATACCTGGCCGAGCTGGGCCTACACTCGATCGACGAGGCGATCGGGCGGACCGAGCTGCTGGACGTCACCCCGGCGATCGACCACTGGAAGGCCGCCGGTCTCGATCTTGCTCCGGTGTTGCACCTGCCGCACCTGCCCGCCGGCACCGCCCGGCGCGGCGTCCGCGCCCAGGACCACGGCCTGGAGCTGGCGCTGGACAACGAGCTGATCGCGCTCGCCGAGCCCGCGCTGCGCGCCGCGGGGTCCCAGGACGAGGCGGCCGGTGCCGAGCCGAGGGACGTCGGACAGGTCACCCGGGTCCGCGTCGAGGTGCCGGTGCGCAACGAGCACCGCAGCGTCGGCGCGATGCTCGGCGGCGCGGTGGTCCGGCGGCACGGCGGCGCCGGTCTGCCCGCCGACACCATCGAGTTCGATCTCAGCGGCACCGCCGGCCAGTCGTTCGGCGCGTTCCTGCCGCGCGGGGTGACCCTCCGGCTGTACGGCGACGCCAACGACTACGTCGGGAAGGGCCTCTCCGGTGGCCGGCTGGTGGTCCGACCGGACGAGGCCGCGCCGTTCGCGGGCGCTGACGCCCGCCCGGGTTCCGGGGCCGAGGACCAGATCATCGCCGGCAACACCATCCTGTACGGCGCGACGGCGGGCGAGGTGTTCCTGCGCGGTCGGGTGGGGGAGCGTTTCGCGGTGCGCAACTCCGGCGCGGTGGCGGTCGTCGAGGGCGTCGGCGACCACGGCTGCGAGTACATGACCGGCGGCACGGTCGTGGTACTCGGTCCAACCGGGCGTAACTTCGCCGCCGGCATGTCCGGGGGAAGCGCGTTCGTGTGGCGGTTGGACCGCCGCCGGGTGAACACGGAGCTGGTCGACCTGACGCCGCTGCGCGAACAGGAGCGGGCGGTGCTGCACGGGCTGGTGCAGCGACACTTCGCCGAGACCGACTCGGCGGTCGCCGAGGAACTGCTCAAGCGCTGGCCGGAGGCGGTGGAGGAGTTCACGGCTGTGGTGCCCCGGGACTACCGTCGGGTGCTGGAGATCATGCGGGCCGCCGAAGCCGCCGGCCACGACGTCGACGACGCGGTGATGAACGCACTGGCGGCACCGGCCGCCTCAGCGGCGCACTCGGCGCCGTCCGATTCGTCCGTGCCGGTGCCGCCCGTCCCGCGGGGGGCCGCTCAGGAGGTGGCTCGTGCCTGACCCGAACGGTTTCCTGCGCTACGACCGGCGACTGCCGGCGCGTCGGCCGGTGCCAGTGCGGATCATGGATTGGCGCGAGGTGTACCCGCCGGCCGGCGAGGAGCTGATCCGCGAGCAGGCCACCCGCTGCATGGACTGCGGCATCCCGTTCTGCCACAGCGACGTAGCCGGCTGCCCGCTCGGTAATCGCATCCCGGACTGGAACGACCTGGTCCGTACCGGCAACTGGGACGCCGCGGTGGAGTCGCTGCACGCCACCAACAACTTCCCGGAGTTCACCGGTCGGCTCTGCCCGGCGCCCTGTGAGGCGGCCTGCGTGCTCGGCCTCGGCGGGCAGCGGCCGGTGACCATCAAGCAGGTCGAGGTGGAGATCGCGAACGCGGCGGTGGCCCGTGGTGGCCTTCGGCCCCGCCCGGCGCCGGCGCCGTCCGGACGGTCCGTCGCGGTGGTCGGCTCCGGTCCCGCCGGGCTCGCCGCCGCACAGCAACTGGCCCGCGCCGGTCACGCCGTCACCGTGTACGAGCGCGACGACGCCCTGGGTGGCCTGCTGCGCTACGGCATACCCGACTTCAAGCTGGAGAAGCGGCACGTCGACGCCCGGTTGGCTCAGCTGGTCGCGGAGGGCGTGCGCTTCCGTGCCGGGGTGAACGTCGGCGTCGACGTGACCGCGGCGCAGCTGCGCGCCGAGCACGACGCGCTGCTGCTTGCCTGCGGCGCGCTCGCGGGCCGGGAAACCCCGCAGACGCCGGGCCGGGCACTGCGCGGTGTCCACCAGGCGATGGAGCACCTCGTCGCCGCCAACCGGGTGGTCGCCGCCGCCGGGGAAAGCCGCCCGGCACCGGCGACGCTCCCCGACGGCACGCCGATCGACGCGGCCGGCCGGCACGTCGTCATCATCGGCGGTGGCGACACGGCGGCGGACTGCCTGGGCGTCGCCCACCGGCAGGGCGCGGCCGGCGTCCACCAGCTCGACCTCTACCCGCAGCCGCCCGGGGCCCGGGACGAGGCCCGCGACCCGTGGCCGACCTGGCCCTGGGTTCTGCGTGAGTACCCGGCCCACGAGGAGGGCGGTGAGCGGATCTTCGCCGTCGCCGTGCAGGAGTTCGTCGACGACGGCACCGGCACCGTGCGGGCGGTTCGCATCGCGGAGGTGACCGTGGAGAAGCGGGACGGCCGGCGCGTCGTCACCGTGCTGCCGGGCACCGAGCGGGAGCTGCCGGCCGACCTGGTGCTGCTGGCGATCGGCTTCGAGGGCACCGAGGAGCAGCCGTTGCTCGACCAGCTGGGGGTGTCCCGCAACGTGCGCGGCGCGGTGGATGCCCGCCCGGACTGGCAGACCGACGCCGATGGGGTCTTCGTCGCCGGCGACATGCACCGCGGCGCCTCGCTGATCGTGTGGGCGATCGCCGAGGGCCGGGCGGCGGCCGCCGCCATCCACGCGTATCTGGGCGGTGCGGGGTCGTTGCCTGCACCGGTGCACCCGGGCGCGCAGCCGCTGGCCGCCCGCTGAGCTGACCGACGCCCGGGTTCCGGCGGACCGGGGCGTCGTCAGGCATCCGGTTCCGGCCCGAGTGCGGTGGCCTGTCCGACCCCGCTGGTGAACCCCCTCACGAACCCGGGCGGAGGCGGTTCACGCCGGTCAGACTTGTGGCCGGCCGGACCTGTGTGGGTCCGGTTTTCGTTTGCCGCTGTCCTGGTCGGGAGGTCTTCGTGGCGTTCGGAGCCACCTTCGCGGCGCTGCGCCACCGCAACTACCGGATCTGGGCGGTCGCCGGGCTCGTCTCCGTGATCGGCACCTGGATGCAGGTGCTCGGGGTCAACTGGTACGTGCTTGCCGAGACCGGTTCGGCGACCTCGATGGGGTTCGCCATCCTGCTCCAGGCGGTCCCGACCCTGCTGCTCAGCGCGTGGGGCGGGGCGTTGGCCGACCGGCTGCCGGCCCGCCCGTTGCTGATCGCCGCGCAGGCTGCCCACGCGGCGCTCGCGGCCGGGCTCGCCCTGGTGGCCGTGACCGGTGCCGGCGGGCTTCCAGCCATCTACGCGATCTCGCTGGCCTCCGGCGCGGTGTCCGCGGTCGAGGGCCCGATGATGGGCCGCTGGGCCTCGACGTTGGTGGACCGGGAGACCCTCGGCAACGCGTTGGCCCTCGGCTCGCTCAGCAATTCCGCCGGGCGCATCCTGGGCATGAGCGCCGGCGCGGTCGTGGTCGCCGTCGCCGGGCCCGCGTTGCTGTTCGCCGTCAACGCCGTGAGCTTCGTCGCGGTGGTGGTGGCCCTGTGCGCGGTTCACGAGCGGGACCGGTACGCCGTGGAGCCGGTCGAGGCGACACCCGGCGTCGGCGGGATCCGAGCCGGCTTCCGCTACCTGCTGCGGCAACCGGTGGTGCTGGTGGCGCTGGCCCTCTCCTTCGTGTTGGGCAGCCTCGGCCGCAACTACCAGGTGACGATGGCCGCGATGAGTGACGGGCCGCTCGGCGGCGGCGCCGCCGGGTACGGGCTGCTGTCCACCGCATTCGCCGTCGGTACGGTGCTCGGTGCGCTCGTGGCCGCGCGCCGTCGTCATCTGGGCTACGGCGTGCTGATCGGCGCCGGGCTGCTGGCCAGCGTGCTGCAGGTCGGTGCCGGGCTGGCACCGAGCACCCTGAGCTTCGCCGCCGTGATCCTCCCGGTGGCCGCCGCCGCGGTGGTCATCGACACCACCGTCGGTACCCGCGCCCAGCTCGACACCGACTACGCGATGCGTGGGCGGGTGCTCGGCGCGCTGGCGGTGACCGGCTCTGTGTCCGCCGCCGTCGGGGCGCCGCTGCTCGGTTGGCTCTCCGAGCACGTCGGCCCCCGGCAGACCCTGGTGCTGGCCGGTGTCGTCACGGTGCTGGCCACCGTCGTGGCGGGGGTGGTCCTCGACCGCCTGCGGGAGCGCCGACTGCGGCATCGGGTCGCGCGGGTGCTGGCCGTCTCGGTGGCGCGGCGTCCGGCTCGCCGGGTGGTCACGTCCGCAGCCCGGGTCGTCCGTCCGGTGCCGCGGGTCGTGCGTCCGGCGGTGCTGCGCATCGTCCCGTCCATGCGGGGCGCGGGATCCCGGTGGGCGTTGCGCCGGCCGGCGACGTCGCGCCCCCGCAACCGGGCCGGTGCCGGCGCTGGCCGGTCGCTTCCGGGCCGGTGACGGAGGGGGTTCGACCGCCGCGGCGGTGACGGAGGGCTGTTCCCGATCGTCGTCTCCCCACAACTGTTCACTTTATCCAGACATCTCGATAGCATTACTGACTGGTAACAACCGTTGTACCCCTGGCCACGCGCGCGGTCGTCGGGTTCCACCACCCCTGTCCTGTGGAGGTCCCCCATGCCACACCGTCCGCTGGCCCGCGCCCTGGCCGCGCTGGTCACCGTCCTCACCGCCGTCGCCGGCGCGGTGCTCGTCCCCGGCACCGCGCAGGCCGCGACAATCAACTACGTCGCGCTCGGCGACTCGTACTCCTCCGGCGTCGGCGCTGGTCCCTACGACTGGTCCGGCTGCCTGCGCAGCCAGAAGTCGTACGCCCCGCTGTGGGCCGCCGCCAACTCGGTGACCAGCTTCGCCTTCCCGGCCTGCGGCGGTGCGGTCACCGGCGACGTCATCAACAGCCAGGTGGACGCGCTGAGCACCAGCACCACTCTGGTGACCATCACGATCGGCGGTAACGACGCCGGCTTCGTCGACGTGATGATCACCTGTAGGTTCGGCAGTACGTCGAGCTGCACCAACGCCGTCAACAACGCCAAGTCGTTCGCCACCACCACCCTGCCGGGGCGGCTGGACGCGACGTACGCGGCGATCCGCACCCGCGCGCCGAACGCCCGCTTGATCGTGCTGGGCTACCCGCGCCTGTTCGAGACCACCTACTGCGGACTGTTCGCGATGAGCACCTACAAGCGGACCCTCCTCAACGAGGCCGCCGACGTGCTGGCCGCCGTCATCGCCGACCGCGCCACCGCCGCCGGGGCCACCTTCGCCGACACCCGCCCCTACTTCGCCGGCCACGGCGTCTGCGCTTCCGACCCGTGGATCTGGGACGTCACCCGGGTCATCGAGGCGTACCACCCGGACGCCGACGGCTACCGCCACGGCTACCTGCCGGCGCTGAACGCCGTCACCAGCTGACCGCACCCCGGGCCGCCGGTGGGTCCGTTCCGGGCAACCCGGCCGCCCGGCCAGCGGCCGGTCCGACACACGCGGCGAATTCGAACGGCGAACCTGGTCCGCCACCGAGTGGCTCGGATTCGCCGGCCCCATCCCGTCGGAACCGGGGTGAGCCTCGGTATGACGCGGTGACGACGGTCCGGGCGGTGGCGCCGCGTCGCCGGGCCGCGTCCCGTTCGGACTGTCCCCTCGTCACCGAGGTCGGTTAGGGTTTCGGCGGACCGGACGGGCGAGGCGACGGGAGCGACAACGAGGGTGGGCAGACTCACGTCGGCGTACGGTCGGGCGGTCGCGGCGCACCGCGCGGCCCGCGCGCACCTCGACACCGCCCGTCGTGCCGCGGCCCCCGCCCCGGCCGCCCCGGCCGCCCCGGCCGGCGTCGCCGACCTGCTCGCCCGGCTCGCGCGGCTCGGCGACACACTGGCCACCCCGACCCCCGGCGCCGCCCCGCTCGTCGCCGGCCCGGCGCCGGTACGGCTCGGGGACGCGGCCGAGCCGGACGGTGCCTTCCCGGTTGTCGTCCCGTTGGGCAGCGGCCACCACCTCGCGGTCGACGTCGACGCCCGCGACCCGCGTGTCGCCGGGCTGCTGCGCGCCGTCGTGCTCCGCCTGCTGGCCACCGCCCCGCCCGCCGGGGTTCGGGTGGCCGGTCTCGACACGGCCGCGCTCGGCGCCACCTTCGGGCCGTTGCGCCCGCTGCTCGACGCCGGCGTGCTCGACCCGCCGGCGACCACCGAGGCCGAGGTCACCGCGGTGCTCGACGCCGCCGAGGCGCATGCCCGGGCGGCCCGCGCCGCCGACCGGGCGGACCAGGAGCTGCTGCTGGTGGTTGCCGCGTCCCTGCCACCGCCCCGCGAGGCGGCCCGGCTCGCCGCGCTCACCCACGCCGGACCGGCCGCCGCGGTGTGCGTCCTGCTCGCCGGGAGTGCGCAGGCACCGACGCTGGGTGCCACCACCACCGTCCGGATGACCGGGGAGCACGCCCACGTCGGAGATCCGCCCGGCGCGGCGTTCAGCGCCGACGGCAGTGGCCTGGCCGTACCCGTTCGCCTCGACGGCGACCCGCCGGCCGCGTCGGTGGCCGCCCTCGCCGAGCACCTGGGCGCCGCCGTCCGGCAGGGCGCCGCGCTGCGCTTCGCGGATCTGCTGCCCGAGCGGCGCTGGGTCGGGTCGTCCGCGTCCGGACTGCGTACCCAGCTGGGCTGGGCCGGCCGGGACCCGGTCACCGTGGCCTTCGACGACGCCACCCCGCACTGGTTGGTGGGCGGGCGCACCGGCGCCGGCAAGACGGTCTTCCTGCTCGACGTGCTCTACGGGCTGGCCGCCCGCTACTCCCCGGCGGAACTGCAGCTCTACCTGCTCGACTTCAAGGAGGGGGTGAGCTTCACCGAGTTCGTTCCCACCGGACGGGACCCGTCGTGGCTGCCGCACGCGCGGGCAGTCGGCATCGAGTCCGACCGGGAGTACGGCGTGGCGGTGCTCCGCGAACTGCGCCGGGAGCTGCACCTTCGGGCCGGCACGTTCAAGCGGCACGGCGTCACCAAGCTCGCCGACCTGCCCCGTGAGTCGCCCCTGCCCCGGATCGTCACCGTGGTCGACGAGTTCCATGTGCTGCTCACCGGCAACGACGCCATCGCCCGCGAGTCGGTCGACCTGCTGGAGGAACTGGCCCGCAAGGGCCGCTCGTACGGCGTGCACCTGGTGCTGGCCAGCCAGAGCACGACCGGCATCGAGGCGCTCTACGGCCGGGCCGAGGCGATCTTCGGTCAGTTCGCGCTCCGGGCGGCGCTGCCCGGGGGGAGTGGCGTGCTTGACCCGCGCAACGACGCAGCGGCCACCCTGCCGGTCGGGTCGGCCGTGCTGAACACTGCCGCCGGGGCGCCCGGCGCCGACACCGTCGTGCGCTTCCCCGACGCCCACGCCGCCGCCGCTGACCTGGCCCAGCTGCGCCACGAGCTGTGGCGGGCCCGCCCCGCCGGCGCACGGCCCCCGTCGGTGTTCAAGGGGTACGACACCGCACGGCTGGAGGACGATCCCACCTTCACCGGGCTGCGCCCCGGTGGCCGGAGACCCCTCGCCCTGGTCGGCCGCACGGTCGACGTGGCCGGCACCTCCGCGCTGTTCCTGTTGGACGCCACGCCCGGCCGCCACCTCGCTGTCCTCGGCACCGCCGCCACCGGCGCCGAGGTGTTGCGCGCGGCAACCCTGAGCCTGGCCCGCCAGCACGCCCCGGGCACCGCGCGGTTCCTGCTCGCCCCGCTGGTCGCCGCCGCCGATCCGGCCGCCGAGGACACCGCCGCCGTGCTCGCCGCCGCCGGTCATCCGGTCGACCGTGTCGACGCACCCGCCCTGCGGGACCGGATCACCGAGCTGGCGGCAGCGTCGACCGACGGCGGCGGCGCGTCGTCCGGCGCCCGCACCTACCTTGTGGGGTTCGGGATGGACGCCGCCAGCACCGTGCTCGGCAGCACCGACCCGGCGACCTTCCGCAGCGGGCACGACGAGCTGCGGCAGCTGCTGCGACAGGGACCCGCGCAGGGGGTGCACCTGCTCGGCTGGTGGCGCGGGCTGCGTCGGCTCGCCGACGACCTGGGCGGCACGCAGAATCGCGACGACGTGACCTGCCTGGTCGCGCTGAACGTGCCCGGCGCCGACCTCGGGCTGCACCTGGGTGTGCCTGACCTGAGCTACCAGCCGCGCGCTGACCGGGCGTTGCTGGTCGACCGGCACGACCAGCGCACCCGGCTGATCGTGCCGTTCGCGCGGGACGGTCAGCCCGCCGACGACGACGGGGAGGGCTGAGCGTGCCCGCCTTCGCCGACTACGCCGCGCTGGCCCGGCTGCTCGCCGAGCAGCGCCGGGCCGGTGAGCGAGGCGCCGCCGTGGAGGCGGAGCGCCGACGGGACCTGCACGCCGCCGTCGACTCGCTCCAGCACCGGCTCACCGCGCAGGGACAGCGCCTCGACCAACTCGGCCGCGCGATCGGCGTCGTACCACCGGCCGAGCCGCCGTACCGGGGCTCACCGGTCGCACCAGGGAATGGGTCGGCCGGCGGGCCGCCGGACCCGGCATCGGCCGCCGGGCGACGTGTGGGGCCGCCGGGGTCGACCGCGGACGCGTGGGCGTCGCCGCCGGGGACAGGCGGCCCGCCGGCGTCGCCCGATCCCGGGTGGCCGGCCGCGCACCGGGGCGCTCACGCCGGACCGGGGGCGGGGGCGACCGGCACAGCCACCACGCCCGGGCGGCCGGGGGGCGGCCCGGGCGGGGAGACGGCGCTGGCGATGCCGGGGGCGGGCGGGGTGCCCGGCCCGCGCGCCGGTGCGGTCGACCCGGCGACGGAGTTGGAGCGGGCCCGGCGCTACGCCGACGAGGCCGACCGGTACGGCCGGCAGGCCGAGCTGTTGGCCCAGCGGCCGCCGCTGCTGCCGACCTGGTCGCCCGTGGCGCGGGCGACGGCGGTCTACCTCGGCTGCGCCAGCGTGAGCGTGGTTCTGATGCTGGTCATGGTGTTCGCCTCCGGTGTCGGGGTGGTCGACCTGGGCACGCTGTACGCCTGGACGTGTGCCGGGCTGCCCGCGGTGTCGCTGATCGCCGGCTGGCTGGTACTCGGCCGCTGGGGAAGGCCCGCCATCGCGGCCGGGATGCCGGCCCGCTACCCCGTGCTGGGCATCCTGGTCTGCTTCCTCGCCCTTCCGCTCGCCTACTGCGGCTACCTGCTGCTCTTCCGCGCCGTCTTCTGACCCGGATCCGCGGATAGGGATATGCCACCGCGTGGCATAGATGAACGGATGCCTTGCCAGCAGGGACGATTGGGGTTGTCGAGACACCAATCCGCCGCTGTGGGAAGGACACCCGTTCGGTGAAGAAGATACCTGGTTTGGCAGGTCGTGTCCGTGTTGGCGCACCGGACGCGTCGCTGACGCCGGTCTCGGGTGTGGTGGCGGTGGCCGAGTTGGTCGGCCGGCTGGGCGTGACCGCCGCGCTGGACGACGCCGTGGGCCGAATCAAGCAGCGGGATCGAGGATTGTCCGGCGGAGAGTTCCTGGTCGCGGTGGCGCAGGCGCAGATGTGCGGCGCGCAGTTTTGGGTGGGTCTGGATCGCCGCCGCGCCGATACGGCGGGTGAGGCGTTGTCCGCGGTGCCCACGCCGGCGGCGAGCACCGCGGTGGAGTTGGCGTCTCGGTTCGGTCCGGCGCAGGTGGCTGGTATCGAGGAAGGCATCGGGGAGATCGCCTGCCGGGTTGTCGGTTTGCTGCCGGCCGCCCGGCGGGCGGTGCTGCGCACCGGTGGGGCCACCATCGACCTGGACGGCACCGACGTCGAGGTGTACGGGGCCAAGAAGGAAGGGATCGCCTACAGCTACAAGGGCGCCCGGGCCGGGCGCCCGCACGTGGCCACGTGGGCGGAGGCCGGGGTGGTGACCGCCGCGGACCTCCTCGCCGGTGATGAAGACCCCCGCCCGGGAGCGGGCTCGCTGATCGAACGCAGCGTGGCCACCCTCAACGCGGCCGGGGTCACCGCCCGGCCGAAGGTCCGCGGCGATGTGGGCTACTTCGCCAAGGACATCGCGCAGGCCGCGGTGGAGGCCGGCTGCGACTTTTCCCTCGGAGTGACCCGCAACCCCGCGGTCTGGCGAGCCGCGGCCGCGATCCCCGACGATGCATGGCGCAAAGCCGAACGGATGAAAGGCGCCCAGGTCGCCGTGTGCGACTACGCACCGGCCGGCTGGCCACCCGCCACCATGACCGTGGTGCGGCGGGTCAAGGTCCACGCTACCGATATCTCGGCCGACCCACGCGCCCGCCGCCGGCGCACCATCCCCAAAGCTCAACTCACGCTCGCCCTGGACGGCCTGGTCGGGCACGTGTACGCGTACTCGTTCATCGCCACCAACCTGGATGTGTCCACCCCGGCGAAGACGGTCGCGGTGGAGGCCTGGCACCGGATGCGCACCGACATCGAAGATCGCATCCGGGATGCCAAGCACGGCGCCGCGCTGCGGCACCTGCCCTCCGGCAGCCGGGCGGCCAACACGGTGTGGATGTGGGGGGCGCTGCTGGCCGTCAACCTGTCCGCCTGGCTGCAGGAACTGGCCGGCCTCGACGACGGCGACGGACGAGGCCGCAACCACCTCGGCACCCTGCGCCACCGGCTGATCACCGTGCCCGCCCGGCTGGTCCGCCACGCCCGGCAGGTCACCCTACGGCTACCCCCGAGGCAACAGTTACTGGCTCAGGTCCTGGCCCGGCTCCGCCGGCTACCCATCTGGACCTGACCACTCGGCCCATCGGCCATGTCCCAGCCCACGGAGACCAGCGAACCCGGCGCCACCCGGGAAACCGGCATGCCCACCCACCGAAACACCACACCACCCATCGCCTATCACCGATGCGTAGCGATCACGCCTCCGCTATCCGTGGATCCGGGTCTGAGGACGGCGGCGGCCCGCCGAGGGTACCGGGCAAGGCATGCCCGGGCGCCCAACTCTCGGTTGTGGACGAGTGGCAGCCGGAATGCCGGAATGCACCTCTGATGGAACAACGGGTTACTGATGCGTAACTTGGCATTGACGAATCTGAATCAAAGGACGCATCATCGTTCGCACCGGTCGATCGGACACACCCGCACCCGCACCCACCACCATCACCTGGAGGTGCAGCCATGCTGCTCCGAAAGACCGCTGCCGTGCTCGCCACCGCACTCGCCGCGGCGCTCGCCGTCCCGGCGGCCGCCACCGCGGCGCCCGCCGGTGAGGTCGCCGTGCCCGACCGATCCGTGGGCGTCGCCGTCGCCAACCCGGTGATCATCGTCGGTGGCACGAGTGGCTTCGCGTTCGCCTACGAGCCGCTCGCCGCCCGCCTGCGTGGCGACGGCTTCCGAACCTTCATCTACGAACTGCCGGGGCTCGGCTTCGGCGACATCCCGACCTCCGCCCGCGACTTCGCCGGGTACGTCGACCAGGTCCGCGCCGTTACCGGGGCGACGGCGGTGGACGTCGTGGGCCACTCGCAGGGCGGCCTGGTGGCCCGCTACTACCTGAAGCGGCTGGGCGGCACCGGTGCCATCGGCCGGTACGTCAGCCTCGGAGCCCCGCAGTACGGGACGTACCTGGCGAACATCCTCGCCTTTCTCGGGCTCGGCAGCTGCGCGGGGGTGGTCGCCTGTCAGCAGATGGCGATCGGCTCGGACTTTCTCGCCGACCTCAACGCGGGTGACGACACTCCCGGCGCGGTCCGGTACACGACGGTGCGCACCTGGCAGGACGAAGCGGTCCGTCCGGTGGGTAACGCGGCGTTGGCCGACGGCGCGACCAACGTGCTGATCCAGGCGTGGTGCCCGCTGCGACTGGTCGGGCACCTCGGGCTCGCGCTGGACGGCACCACCTACACGGTGATCCGGCAGGCGCTGCGCGACTCGGCCATCCGACCCAACTGCTTCGCGGTGTAGCGGACACCCACCCGGGGCGGCCGGCGTCCGCCGGCCGCCCCGGGCCGACGTCTCAGGTCGCCTTGGCGAGGGTCGCCTTGGCCAGGGTCGCGAACTCGTCGTCGGTGAGCCGCACCAGGGCCGCCGCGACGTTCTCCTCCAGATGCGCCACCGAGGACGTGCCCGGGATCGGGAGCATCACCGGCGACCGGCGCAACAGCCAGGCCACGGCGAGCTGCGCGGGGGTCGCGCCGTGCTCGGTGCTGACGGCGTCCAGCGGGCCGCCGGGGCGCGCCAGGTCGCCGGTGGCGATCGGGAACCACGGGATGAACGCGAGGTCGTTGCGCTCGCAGTGGTCGAGCACGTCCTCGGCACCGCGGTCGGTCAGGTTGTAGAGGTTCTGCACGCTGACGATCGGGGTGATCGCGCGGGCGGCCTCGATCTGCTCGACGGTCACCTCGGACAGGCCGATGTGCCGGACCTTGCCCTCCTGCCTGAGCAGCGCCAACTCGCCGAGCTGGTCCGCCAGCGGTACCGTCGGGTCGACCCGGTGTAGCTGGTAGAGCGGGATGCAGTCCAGGCCGAGGTGGCGAAGGCTCAGCTCGCACTGTTGGCGCAGGTACTCCGGGCGGCCGACCGGCCGCCAGTCGCTCGGACCCGGGCGGGTCAGCCCGGCCTTGGTCGCGATGACCAGGTCGTCGGCGTACGGGTGCAGGGCCTGCCGGATCAGCATCTCGCTGACGAACGGGCCGTACGAGTCGGCGGTGTCGATGAAGGTCACTCCGAGGTCGATGGCCCGGCGTAGGACACGGACCGCCTCGGCCGGATCCTTCGGATCGCCCCAGACTCCGGGGCCGGTGATCTGCATGGCTCCGTAGCCGAGCCGGTCGACTTGGAGATCGCCGCCGATCCGGTACGTGCCGGAGGCCTTCGCGGGTGGTGTGCCCCCGTCGTTCGCCATCGCCTGGTGTCTCCAATGTCATGTGTCGTTTCAGACCAACCTAGCCGCTTATAGGCTAATTTGTGCACGTTTCGGAAGATATCGGCAGGTGCGTTACCCGCCAGGTCCGCCACGTGTTCGATGCCCCGTTTCCCCCTCGCCGCGCCGCGGCGGATCTGTTCCGCGGTGACCTCGCCGACCAGCCGGGGCTGAGCGCGGATCAAGCGACGTTCGTCGACCGCCTGGTTGTCGTTCACCCGGGCCTGTCGGTCCGGCTGACCCCTGGACGGTACGATTCCGGGCGCGCGGTCGCCGATGCCCGCCCGCACGACGTTTCCCGGCGGGGTTCACGCCGCCGGCCGCGCTACCGCGCGTCGTCGGACAACTTGTTCGCAGTGCGACAGGGGTCGGCCCGCGGTCCGGCCCGGGAGAGAGACTAGCCTGATGGGCGTGACACGCCGCGCGAAGATCGTCTGCACACTTGGTCCCGCTACCTCCTCACCCGAGCGCATCCGGGGGCTCGTCGAGGCGGGCATGAACGTGGCGAGACTCAACTTCAGTCACGGTAGCCACGCCGACCACGAGGCGGTCCTCCGCCTCGTCCGGGAGGCGGCCGAGGCGGCCGGCCACCCGGTCGCCGTCCTCGCCGATCTGCAGGGCCCGAAGATCCGGCTCGGTCGTTTCGCCGACGGTCCGCACGAGTGGCGTACCGGCGACTCCGTGGTGATCACCGGCGACGACGTCGTCGGCACCAAGGACCGGGTCTCCTGCACCTACCGCAAGCTGCCGCACGAGGTGAAGCCCGGCGACCGGCTGCTGATCGACGACGGTCGGGTCGCGGTCGAGGCCACCGACGTCACCGGCAACGACATCCGCTGCCTGGTCACCGAGGGCGGCCCGGTCTCCAACAACAAGGGCGTGTCGCTACCGAACGTGGCGGTCAGCGTCCCCGCGCTGTCCGACAAGGATGCCGAGGACCTGCGATTCGCCCTCGGTCTCGGCGTCGACCTGGTGGCTCTGTCCTTCGTCCGCTCCGCCGACGACATCAAGTTGGTCCACGCCATCATGGCCGAGGAGGGCGTGCACCGGCCGGTCCTGGCCAAGGTCGAGAAGCCGGAGGCGGTCGACCAGCTCGAGGCGATCGTGCTGGCGTTCGACGGCGTCATGGTGGCCCGCGGTGATCTCGGCGTGGAGCTGCCGCTGGATCAGGTCCCCCTGGTGCAGAAGCGCGCGGTGCAGCTCTGCCGGGAGAACGCCAAGCCGGTCATCGTGGCCACGCAGATGCTCGACTCGATGATCGAGAATTCGCGGCCGACCCGCGCCGAGGCCTCCGACGTGGCCAACGCGGTCCTCGACGGCGCCGACGCGGTGATGCTCTCCGGCGAGACCAGCGTTGGCAAGTACCCGGTGCTGACCGTCAGCACCATGGCCAAGATCGTCACTACCACCGAGTCCGGCTCGATCGGGGTGCCCCGGCTCCAGCACGACCCGCGGACGCACGGTGGTGCGCTCACCATCGCCGCCTCGTCGATCGCTCGGGCCATCGGCGCCAAGGCCCTGGTCGCGTTCTCGCAGACCGGCGACACCGTTCGCCGGCTGTCCCGGCTGCACTGCGACCTGCCGTTGCTCGCCTTCACCCCGGTGCCGGAGGTGCGCAACCAACTCGCGCTCTCCTGGGGCGTCCAGACCTTCCTGATGCCGTTCGTCGAGCACACCGACGACATGTTCCGGCAGGTCGACGAGGCGCTGCTCGGCCTGGGCAGGGCCAACCCCGGTGACCACGTCGTGATCGTCGCCGGCAGTCCGCCCGGCACCCCCGGCTCGACCAACACGCTGCGCGTGCACCAGCTGGGTTCGCTGGTCGATGTCGCGTCCGCGCGGTCGCTGCGGTGAGCGCGGCGGAGACCGTCGTCGGCCAGGCCGCTGTCGACAAGCTGCTGGAGGTCCTGGACCTCACCATCACCGGCGAGATGGCCTTTCGGGGGACGAGCCCGCAGATCGGACTACAGCGGGTGTTCGGCGGACAGGTGGCCGGTCAGGCCCTGGTCGCCGCCGGCCGGACAGTGGACCCGGAGCGCGTCGTGCACTCGCTGCACGGTTACTTCGTCCGTCCCGGCGACCCGGCCGAGTCGATCGAGTACCAGGTGGAGAATGTGCGCGACGGACTGTCCTTCTCGGTACGCCGCTCGGTCGCGTTCCAGCACGACAAGCCGATCTTCTTCATGTCCGCGTCGTTCCAGCGCGTGGAGGAGGGGCTGGACCACCAAGCGCCGGCCCCGCCGGACGTGCCAGGGCCGGAGGAGGTGCCGAGGATGATCGATCGGCTCGCCCGCTACCCCGAGCGGCTCGGTATCTGGGGGCAGATCCCGCGTCCGATCGACGTCCGCTATGTCGGCGAGCCGGGCTGGGTTCGCCCTGGTGACCGCCCTGCCGACCCGTACCAGCGAGTGTGGATGCGGATCGACGGCAAGCTGCCCGACGATCCGCTGCTGCACGCCTGCGCACTGACGTACGCCTCCGATCTGACCCTGCTGGACTCGGTGCTGTCGGTGCACGGCGAGGTCTGGGGCCCCGGCGGCGTGGCGGGCGCGAGCCTCGACCACGCACTGTGGTTTCACCGGCCGTTCCGCGCCGACGAGTGGTTCCTGTACGACTGCTGGAGCCCGTCGGCCTCCGGCGCGCGGGGGCTGGCGACCGGCCGGATGTTCACCCGGGACGGGCGGCAGATCGCCAGCGCCGTTCAGGAGGGGCTGGTGCGGCGCGTCGGCACCTGACCTGCGTCGATCTGCCCGGTGAGCGACCGCGGCCCGGCCCGATCGGCCAGGGCGATCGACCGGGCGGATAGCCTGTCCGGCATGCGTCTCTCCGCCCGGGTCGACTACGCCCTCCGCTCGGTCGCCGAACTCGCGTCGGTGACCGGTGACGCCACCGCCGGGCGTAGTCGGCCGGTCACCGCGGACCAGATCGCCCGCGCCCAGGATATCCCCCCGAAGTTCCTGGAGAGCATTCTGCTGCAACTGCGGCGGGGCGGAATCGTGCACGCCCAACGGGGCCCGGAGGGCGGCTACTGGCTGGCCCGGCCGGCGGAGGAGATCTCCCTCGCCGAGGTGATCCGGGTGATCGACGGACCCCTCGCGCACGTACGGGGGCGGCGGCCGGAGGAACTCGGCTACCACGGCGCGGCGCGGGCCCTGCAGGACGTGTGGATCGCGTTACGGGCCAGCGAGCGGCAGATCCTCGAACTGGTCACCATCGCGGACGTGGCCGATGAGAGGCTTCCGCAGCGGGTCACCGAGCTGGCCGCCGATCCGCGCGCCTGGACCTGACCGCGTCCCACCGACCGAACAGGGACTTGACCCGGCGCCCACCGGTCCCGCATTGTCGACCAAGTCGATAGGAGATATTTAGATAATCGGGAGGGTGCCGTGCGCAGGCTGCTCGTCCTCGCTCTCGTCGGACTCGCCGCGCAACTCGTCGACGGTGCGCTCGGCATGGCGTACGGGCTCACCTCCTCGACACTGCTGCTGCTCGCCGGCGTCGCGCCGGCCGCCGCCTCGGCATCGGTGCACCTTGCCGAGATGGGCACCACGCTGGCCGCGGGGGCGGCGCACTGGCGGTTCGGCAACGTCGACTGGCGGGTGGTCGGCCGCATCGCACTGCCGGGTGCGCTCGGCGCGTTCGCCGGCGCGACCTTCCTCAGCGCCGTCTCCACCGAAGCCGCCGCGCCCTGGATGGCAGCCATCCTGTTCACGCTCGGCGTGTACCTGCTGGTGCGCTTCTCCCGGCCGCTGCGCGCCGAGCGGCGGGCCGGCCGCCCGCGTGGGCGGTTTCTCGGCCCGCTCGGTCTGGTCGCCGGCTTCGTCGACGCCACCGGCGGCGGGGGCTGGGGGCCGGTCGCCACTCCCGCCCTGCTGGCCAGTGGCCGGATGGAGCCGCGCAGGGTGATCGGCTCGGTGGACACCGCCGAGTTCCTGGTCGCCGGCGCGGCCAGCGTCGGGTTCCTCGTCGGTCTGGGCACACAGGGCTTCCTGCTGCCGATCGTGACCGCGTTGCTGGTCGGTGGCCTGGTCGCCGCGCCGCTGGCAGCGTGGCTGGTCCGCGTCGTCCCCGCCCAACTGCTCGGCGCGGCGATCGGCGGCGTGATCGTGCTGACCAACGCCCGTACGCTGATGCGTGCCGCCGAGGTCGGGGGCGGGATTCGGCCGGCCGCCTACACACTGCTGGTGCTCGCCTGGGCCGCCGCCCTCGCGTTCGCCGTCCGGGCCCTGCTGCGCGCCCGGGCCGTCGCCGCCACCGCGCTGAGCGCCCCGACGTCCACCCCGGCCGGCGTCACCGCCGAGTCGGTCGCCGCGCCGAGCCGGTGATCCGCGCCGCCGGACAGCCACCGACAGTAACGCGCCGACGGATCCGGCTTCCGTTGGGCGCACCGCGAGATCCTGGGAGAAAACGGCTCCGGGCGGCACCGACATCCGCGAAGCGCTTTCGGGTCAGCGGCGCCCGGCGTGGGACCGGAGATCAGCGGTCCGGAGATCAGCGGTCCGGAAGGAGGACGTTCGCGGCGTCGGTGAGCAGGGCCCAGGCCTCGTCGACGTGGATCTCGGTGGTCTGCGGCGCGCCGACCGCCAGCCGAAGCGTGTACCGGCCCGCGACCCGGGTGTGGGTGAGGTGGACCCGACCGGTCGCGTTCACCCTGGCCAGCAGCTCGGCGTTGACCGTGTCGTCGGCCCGCAACCGGAAGCAGACCAGCGCGTACGGGTGCGGCGCGGCCAGCTCGAAGCGCTCGTCGGCGGCTACCCGGCCGGCGAAGCGGGCGGCGAGTGCCACCCCCGACCGGATGTGCGCGCGCAGGCCCGCCACGCCGTACCAGCGCAGCACGAACCACAGCTTCAACGCCCGGAACCGACGGCCCAGCGGCACCTGCCAATCCCGGTAGTCGAGCACCGCGCCGGACTCGGAGGCGGCGTTGCGCAGGTACTCCGGCAGTACCGTCAGCGCCTCGACCAACTCCCCGGAGTCGGCCACCCAGAACGCGTCGCAGTCGAACCCGGTGAGCAGCCACTTGTGCGGGTCGAACAGTACGAGTCGGCGTACTCCAGCCCGGCGTGCCCGGAGCGCAGCTCGGGGCAGACCGCCGCGGCGCCCGCGTAGGCGGCGTCGACGTGCAGGAAGATCCCGTACTCGGCGCAGATCGCACCGATTTCTGGCAGTGGGTCGACCGCCGTGGTCGAGGTGCTCCCCACGGTGGCCACCACGATGGCCGGCACCAGCCCGGCGGCCAGGTCAGCCTGGATCGCCGCCCGCAGCGCCCGCGGCGACATGGCGAGGGTGGTCGGGTCCACCTCGACGGCCCGGACGCCCTCGGCGCCCAGTCCGACGATCCGCGCGGCCTTCTCGATCGAAGAGTGGCCCTGGGTGGAGCTGTACGCGCGGTAGCGCCGATCCACGCCAACCTCCCGCCACCGGCCCCCGCTCGCCCGGTGCACCGCGACCAGGGTGGCGACCAGCGTCGCCGAGGAGGCGGAGTCCTGGATGACCCCGCCGCCGGCGCCGGCCGACCGGAACCGCCTCGGCAGATCCAGCAGGTCGGCGAGCCAGTCGAGCACCGCGGTCTCCAGCTCGGTGCAGGCCGGCCCGGTCGCCCAGAGCATCCCCTGCACCCCCAGCCCCGAGCTGACCAGGTCGCCGAGAACGCTGGGGCCGGACGTGTTGGCCGGGAAGTAGCCGAAGAAGCCCGGGTGCTGCCAGTGCGTCAGGTTCGGCGTGACCAGCGTGTCGAGGTCAGCGAGTACCGCCTCGATCGGCTCGCCCTGCTCCGGCGGGCCGACCGGCAGGGCGGCGGCCACCGTCCCGGGCGGGGCCGGCGACGTGACACGCCGCTGCGGGAGCGTGGTCCAGTAGTCGGCGATCCAGTCCACCACGGCGTACCCGGCGTGGCGGAACTCCTCCGGGGTCATGTGCGCAGCCACCCGGCGAGTGGATCAAGAATGCGGGGCGGAGGCAAGGAGGGCGATCGATCGTGTCGGGGAAGGCACCGGGTCGGGGCCGCGGAATCCGCCAGCTCCGACCCGGTGCGCCACACCGCGGCACTCCCGACCCGTCCCGACCGGGGTTGCCGTACCACCACCGGAACCAAAGCTATGCGCCCCGCGAGTCCCCGGAGTGACGGCGGCGTAAAGATCGTGTTTCAGACGCTCCGGCGTAGGCCGCCGGCGACGTGTTCGGCGATCAGCTCGAACGAGCGCACCCGGTCGGTTACGTCGTACACCAGCGTGGTGAGCATCAGCTCGTCCGCGCCGGTGCGCGCCAGCAGGTCGCCGAGCTGCCGGCGGACCGTCTCCGGCGAGCCCGTCGCCTGCCCCTCCCGGCGCTGCGCGACGAACGCCCGCTCCACGTCCGTGTACGGGTACGCCGCTGCCTCCGCCGGCGTGGCGAGGGGCTCCGGCTGGCCCGAGCGCAGCTTCAGGAACGACAGTCCGGCCGGCCCGGCCAGCCACTCCGCCCGCTCGTCGGTCTCCGCGCACACTCGTAACCCAACGGAACCGACAGCCGAGATGCCATCGGGGCCGCCATCGGAAACGCCCGCGTTGACCGCCACCATCGCGTATGGCCGGTCCAGCCACCGCGACGGCCGGAAGCTCTGCCGGTACAGCGCCAGCGCTGGCAGCGTGTTCTGCGCGCTGAAGTGGTGCGCGAACGAGAACGGCAGGCCGAGCAGCCCGGCCAACTGCGCGCTGAACCCGCTGGACCCCAGCAGCCAGACCGCCGGCCGTTGGCCCAGGCCCGGGGTGGCCGTGATCGGCCCCGGGTCCTCGCCGGTGAAGTAGTTCACCAGGTCCGCCAGTTCCCGGGGGAAGCCCTCAGCCGACAACCCCTCCACCGTCCGCCGCAGCGCCAGCGCGGTGACCTGGTCGGTGCCGGGCGCCCGCCCGATACCCACATCGATCCGGCCCGGGTGCAGCGCCTCCAGGGTGCCGAACTGCTCGGCCACCACGAGCGGCGCGTGATTGGGCAGCATCACCCCACCTGACAGAGATGATGTTCATGAGCACCTCCCGCCCGGGGTCTGACCCACCACCTGACTGACTTCGGGTCCTTAACGGGATTTGTCGGCCTCGGTCGGGAGGTGCTCGTGCACTCACTGGACGTGGCGTTGTGACCTAATAGGAGCCTGGCCAGAGGCCCCATCTCTGTCTTGTCCGCGTTGCCCGGCTGGTGCGTGCCGCCCTGCCCCCAGTCACGAACGACAGGACGACGATGCCTCCCATTACACCCGATGAAGCCGCGATCGAGGTCGTCGGTGGAGTCGACACCCATCAGGACACGCACACCGCGGCGGTGATCGACCTGGTCGGACGGGTGCTGGGCACCCAGCAGTTCCCCGCCACGCGGGCCGGCTACGCCGCCCTGCTGGCCTGGATGCACGGACACGGCCGGCTGAGCCGGGTCGGGGTCGAGGGCACCGGCGCCTACGGAGCGGGGCTCGCCCGCGTGCTGCGCGACGACCACGTCGACGTGATCGAGGTCGACCGCCCGGACCGCAAGACCCGCCGGTTCCAGGGCAAATCCGACCCGATCGACGCCATCCAAGCCGCCAGGGCGGCCCTGGCCGGAGAACGCACCGGCACCCCCAAGCAGCGTGACGGCCGCGTCGAGGCCCTGCGTAACCTGCGGGTGGCCCGGCGCAGTGCGGTCGAGCAGCGCGCTGACACCCAACGCCAGATCAAGTCCCTGATCGTCACCGCCCCCGACGAGCTGCGTGCCCGGCTGCGCGGCCTGACCGTCAAACAGCTGATCGCCACCTGCGCGAACCTGCGCCCCGACCGGGCCGACGCCGCGACCCCGGCCACCGCCGTCAAGATCGCCCTACGCTCCCTCGCTCGCCGCCACCAGCAGCTCGCCACCGAGATCGCCGACCTGGACGAACTACTGCAGCCCCTCGTCGCCGCCATCAACCCCGGCCTACTGGCCGCCAACGGCCTCGGCGCCGACACCGCCGGCCAACTGCTGGTCAGCGCCGGCGAGAACCACGACCGGCTCACCTCCGAGGCCGGGTTCGCCATGCTCTGCGGCGTCGCCCCGATCCCCGCCTCGTCCGGCAAGACCACCCGGCACCGCCTCAACCGCGGCGGCGACCGGCAGGCCAATGCCGCCATCTACCGCGTCGTGCTCTGCCGCCTGCGCTGGGACCCCCGCACCCGCGCCTACACCGAACGACGCACCAAAGAAGGCCTGTCCAAGAAAGAGATCATCCGGTGCTTGAAGCGCTACATCGCCCGCGAGCTCTACCAGATCATCACAGCCAACGATCTTGAACTCGCCGCTTGACATCCATAGGAGCATCCCCATCCGGATGGTGGTGGTGTGCGCCGCCAGATGCGCCAGCAGTACCGCCGGCGCCGACGACGCGATCGCCGGCATGTTGTGGTGCTCGGCCACCCAGAACCGGTGGTAGCCCAGTTCCTCCACCCGCCGGGCCAGCTCGGTGGTGTGCCGCAGTGCCTCCCCGGTGCCGGCGTCGCGCGCCACCGGAGCAAGATCAAGAACGGACATCGGTACGTCGATCATAATTCTGGCCAACCCGCCGCAGCCCGGGTCTGTTCCGGTTCGTGCCCTACCCCACGCCCCGTGCCTGCTCGAAGATCAGACTGGTCTGGGTGTGCTGCACCGCCGGGTCCACCGCCAGATGGTCGAGCACGAAGTCCCGCAGCGCGTCCGCCGAGGCTGCCCGCAGGTGCAGCACATAGTCCTCCGCGCCGGCCACGTGGAACACCGACACCACCCCCGGGAGCCGTACCGACCGGGCCCGGAACGCGTCCACCACCGCCCGGTCGTGCGCCGAGAGCCGGACCGACACCAGTGCCTGCAACGGCAGGCCCATCGCCGCCGGGTCGACCTCGGCGTGGAACCCGCGGATGGCCCCGCACTCCCGCAGCGCCCGGGTCCGCGCCAGGCAGGTCGACGGTGCCACCCCCACCCGCTCGGCGAGGGCGTTGTTCGGCAGCCGGCCGTCCGCGGCCAGCTCCGCCAGGATCGCGCGATCGGTGTCGTCCAGGCTCGCGTACGGCCGAAGATCGTTCGGTGTGACGGGCATACCGACATCCTCTCCCGAATCGGATTGCCCTGCTAGGCGTCTATACCGAATGATATTCGCTACTCTTGCGTCGATGGGGCCAGATATTCGATCCTTCCGGCATGACGACCGTGGACACCCGAGCCGTGCACGCCGGCCGCGACGACCTCGCCGCCCTCGGCGTCCACGCGCCGCCCATTGACCTGTCCACCACCAATCCGCTGCCCTCGGTCGACGCCGGCGGCGACGCGTACGAGACCCTCGCCACCGGCGGCACCCTCCCGGCCGGCGGCACTGCCGTCTACCAGCGGCTCTGGAACCCGACCGTGGCCCGCTTCGAGACCGCCCTCGCCGACCTCGAGGGCACGACCGACGCTGTCGCCTTCGGCAGCGGCATGGCCGCCGTCACCGCCGCCCTGCTCGCCGCCACCCGGGACGGGAAGCGGCACCTCGTCGCCGTCCGCCCGCTCTACGGCGGCACCGACCACGTCCTCGCCACCGGCCTGCTCGGCACCGAGGTAACCTGGGCCCACCCGGACGAGGTCGCCGCCACCGTCCGGCCGGACACCGCGCTCGTCATCGTCGAGACGCCCGCCAACCCCACCCTCGACCTCGTCGACATCGCCGCACTCGCCCGCGCCGCCGGCCACGTGCCGCTGCTGGTCGACAACACCGTCGCCACCCCCGTACTCCAGCAACCCGCCCGGCACGGTGCGGCCCTCGTCCTGCACAGCGCCACCAAGAGCATCGGCGGCCACGGCGACGTGCTGGCCGGGGTCGTCGCCTGCGACACCGGCTGGGCTGCCCGGCTGCGGCAGGTGCGGGCGCTCACCGGCGCGATCCTGCACCCGCTCGGCGCGTACCTCGCCCACCGCGGCCTGCAGACCCTGCCGCTGCGGGTGCGTGCCCAGCAGGCCGGCGCCGAGAAACTCGCCGCCTGGCTCGCCGAACACCCGGCCGTCGCGCGTGTGCACCACCCGTCGCTGCACGACCCCGCCGGGCTCGTCGGCCGCCAGATGTCCGGCCCGGGCAGCCTTCTCGCCTTCGAGGTGGTCGGCGGCGCGCCCGCCGCGGCCGCCGTCGCCGGCGCCTGCCGACTGATCACCCACGCGGTGTCGTTGGGCGGGGTGGACACGCTGATCCAGCACCCCGCGTCGCTCACCCACCGGCCGGTGGCGGGCGAGGCCAAGCCGGTCGGCGGCCTGCTGCGCGTCTCCGTCGGCCTGGAGGACCCGGAGGACCTGCGCGCGGACCTCGAGGTGGCGCTCGCCACGGTGGTCTGACCGGTCGGCGCCCGACTTCTCGTCGGGCGTTCGGGCAACAGGTCGGGCGGTCGTGCAGCAGGTGGTGTCCCCGGTGGGATTCGAACCCACACTGTCGGAGGTTTGAGCTCCGTTTCTCTACCGGTTGGAATACGGGGACATCCTCGCGGAACGCCTCAGTGGCGCCTCATAGAGTACCCACTAGGCTAAGGGCCGTGGCACCCGGCCGGTCGGGTGTCGGGTACGGACTGGTGGGAGTGGCTCGTGGCCGAGACGCAGACGGATGCCGAGCGCAGGCGGGTACTGATCGCCGAGGACGAGGCGCTCATCCGGCTGGACCTCGCCGAGATGCTCGTCGAGGAGGGCTACGAGGTCGTCGGCGAGGCCGGCGACGGGGAGGCCGCGGTCCGCCTCGCCGAGGAGTTGAAGCCCGACCTGGTCATCCTCGACATCAAGATGCCGATCATGGACGGGCTGGCAGCCGCCGAGCGGATTGCCGGTGCCCGGATCGCTCCGGTGATCATCCTGACCGCGTTCAGCCAGCGGGACCTGGTGGAGCGGGCGCGGGCGGCGGGCGCGATGGCCTACCTGGTCAAGCCCTTCCAGAAGACTGACCTGGTTCCGGCGGTGGAGATCGCGCTGTCCCGCTACTCGGAGATCGCCGCGCTGGAGTCCGAGGTCGCCGGCCTGACCGACCGCCTGGAGGTCCGCAAGACCGTCGAGCGTGCCAAGGGCGCGCTGATGACGACGTACGGGATGACCGAGCCGCAGGCCTTCAAGTGGATCCAGCGCACCGCGATGGACCATCGGATGACCATGAAGGAGGTCGCCGAGCGGATCCTCGCCGAGACCGCCGGCGGCGAGGTGACGCGCCCGGCCACCTGAGCGCGCCCGGCCACCTGAGCGGATGTGGCCCTCGCGAACCGTGGTCTGGTCGATGGCGTCGGATCCCGTGCGGATACGGCGGTGGACGGCGGCGCTCGCGGTTGTCGTGGTGCCGCTGTGCCGGGCGGTGAGCGGGCCACCACCGTGGACGTGACGCCCTAAATCCGTCCCGTGTGGTCGCCGGTCGCGCGGTCCGCCGTGCCGGGTCGGGTGTTGCGGGTCGGCGGGACGCGGTCGCCTGCGGTGGGCCCTGGTACGTGGTGAGCGGGTCGCCGGGTGAGCGCCGGGCGACAGCGTCCGGACGGCGCGTTGGTGGAGGTGACGGCGCCGTCGTTCGAGCCGTACGAGCCGAAGCCGGTGGTGTCCGCGGATGGTGGGCGACCGGTCCAGCGGTGCGGGTGTGGGTGTCGTCCGACGCGGCGGTCCACGACGGGGCGCGGCACCGCCTGGGGTTGTCGGCGGATCGGTCGGGTCCCGGAGTGAGGTGGCACGGTCGTTCGCTGCAGTCAGCGGCGTCGATCGGGACGTGGTGGTGACCACTGATGGGTGACAATAGGTGATGGCGCGGGTGGGTGGTTGTCACGGGCCCCGGGGAGGGTCGACGGACTACCCCGGATCGTGTCGGAGTTTGGGATTCAAGCGTCGATCATCATCTCACCTGTTGGGCGGCCGCTGGTCTAAGGACCGGTCAGGGGATTGACCTGTTACGGCCTCCGCTCAATCGTGCACGTCTTCGTAACGGTTTCGCAGACCCTGCGCGAGGCTCTTCCGAGACTGTATGAGTGTCGGTACGCTCCGCCATCACGAGCCGTAACGCAGGTGTACGGATTTTCACCCGGACGGTGGTGCCGAGCTGGCGCCGCGCCGCCGCCCAGGGTGCGCCGGGCCCCTGCATCTGGAGGAGGTCAATAGCCGTGAGGCGTAGCTATTCAAGAGTGCTGGGAACTGCCGCGCTCGCCGCGGTGCTGGTGGCCGCCGCGGGTTGCCAGGACTCCGGTGGCGGTGACGGCGGTGCCGCGTCCGGCGACTGTGGCGGCAAGATCGCGATCTTCGGCGCGTTCAGTGGTGACAACGCCGGTCTGGTGCTGCCGTCGCTGAATGGCGCGAAGCTGGCGATCAAGCAGCACAACGACGCGAACCCCGACTGCAAGATTACTATGCAGGAGTTCGACACCCAGGGCGACCCGGCCCAGGCCACCCCGGTCGCCAACCAGGTTGCCGGCGACGAGTCGTTCCTCGGCGTCATCGGTGGTCACTTCTCTGGTGAGACCGACGCGACGATGCCGGTCTACGAGGCCGCCGGTCTGGCCATGGTCAGCCCGTCTGCGACCCGGATCGACCTGACCCAGAAGGGCAACAAGTCGTTCTTCCGGGTGGTCGGCAACGACGGTACCCAGGCAGGCGCGGTCTCGACGTACCTGAAGTCGCAGAACGCGCAGCGGGTGTTCACCATCGACGACGGCAGCGCCTATGGCGCCGGTATCGTCGCCGAGCTGGGCAAGAACCTCGGCGGCGCGCTTGTCGGCAGCGACAAGATCCAGGAGAAGCAGGCGCAGTTCGACGCGACCATCTCCAAGATCAAGGCTGCGAACGCCGACTACGTCTTCCACGGCGGCTACACCCGGGAGGCCGCTCCGCTGGTCCGCCAGTTGCGGGCCGCCGGCGTGCAGGCGAAGTTCGTCGGCCCGGACGGTCTCTACGACCCGGCCTTCCCGCAGGGTGCCTCCGGCGGCGCCGACGGCGCCATCATCACGTGCCCCTGCCTCCCGGCGGACAAGGCCGGCGGCACCTTCACGGCCGACTACCAGAAGGAGTACGGCCAGGCGCCGGGCGCCTACGGTGCGGAGGGCTTCGACGCCGCGCAGGTCTTCGCGGACGCCTTCAAGGACGGCAAGAAGAGCCGCGCCGAGATCCTGGAGTACGTGAAGTCGTACGACAAGCAGGGCGTCTCGAAGTACATCAAGTTCGCTGACAACGGCGACGTCGACCCGTCGAAGGTCGTCATCTGGGCCTACGAGATCAAGGGCACGACGTTCGAACCGTTGCAGGAGCTCAAGCTCAGCTGATGACCAGCACTGGGAGTGCGGCCGGGGTGTTCGCCCCGGCCGCACTCGATGCAAGGAGACCCCGGTGAATTTCGACGACCTCTTCGGCCACATCGGCCAGCACACCGTCGACGGGCTGTCAAAGGGGGCGATCTACGCCCTGATCGCCCTTGGCTACACCCTCGTCTACGGCGTCCTGCGTCTGATCAACTTTGCGCATTCTGAGGTGTTCATGGTCGGCACGTTCGCGGTGCTCGGCCTGTGGACCGCGTTCGGCGTGGAGAACAATCCGCCGATCGGCCAGGCGGTGCTGTTCCTGGTCCTCGGCCTGATCGTCGCGGCCCTTGCCTCCGGCGGTACCGCGCTCGCCATCGAGCGAATCGCATACCGTCCGCTGCGGCGCAAGAACGCCCCACCCCTGATCTTCCTGATCACCGCCATCGGCCTGTCGCTGGTGCTGATCGAGGTCTTCGGGCTGGTGTTGCCGAAGCTGCTCGGCGGCGTGTTGCCGTCGATGTTCGGGCGGGCCCGGCAGATCGTGGGCATGCCGACGATCATTGAGCAGGAGACGCTCCTCACGATCGCGAACACCAGCATCACGAACGTCCAGGTGATCGTCTTCGTCGCGGCCGTGGGGATGATGGCCGCCCTGGACTGGTTCATCAACAAGACCCGGTACGGGCGCGGGGTGCGGGCGGTGGCGCAGAACCCGGAGACGGCGGCCCTGATGGGCGTCAACCAGGAGCGCGTGATCATGCTGATCTTCGTGCTCGGCGGCATCATGGCCGGCGCGGCGGCGTTGCTGTGGAGCATGCGGTTCGGCTTCACGCTGAACACCGTCGGCTTCGTGCTCGGTCTCAAGGCGTTCACCGCGGCGGTGCTCGGCGGCATCGGCAACCTACGCGGCGCGCTGGTGGGTGGCATGCTGCTCGGCATCGTCGAGGTCTACGGCGCGACCCTCTTCGCCTCCAACTGGGAGGACGTCATCGCCTTCGTCGTGCTGGTCGTGGTGCTGATGTTCCGTCCCACCGGGATCTTGGGCGAGTCGCTGGGGAGGGCACGGGCATGATCGACAAGATCAGGAACCTGGACCGCGGACGGGTCAACGCCCTGCGTGCTGTCGGTGACCGTTGGCGTGCCCTGCCGAAGTGGCAGCGGGCGCTGGGCTTCGCCGCCTTCGTGGTCTTCCTGTACTACCTGCCGCTGCTCGGCATCCCCGGCCTGACCTGGCTGCGGACCGACTCGATCGAGGGCGGCAGCAACTGGGCCGGCGTGCTCTTCACCTGTGCCGTCTACGTGCTGGTGGCGATCGGCCTCAACGTCGTGATCGGCCTCGCCGGTCTGCTCGACCTGGGATACATCGGCTTCTTCGCCATCGGCGCGTACAGCGTCGCCCTGTTCGGTTCGGTGAACTCCCCGGTGGTCAAATGGTTCCAGCGGGAGTTCGACCTGCCGGAGACGTGGGCGGTGACCTGGGCGGTGTGCGCGTTCATCGCGCTGGTGCTCACGCTGATCTCAGGCGTCCTGCTCGGCTGGCCGACGCTGCGGCTGCGCGGCGACTACCTGGCCATCGTGACGCTCGGCTTCGGCGAGATCATCCGGATCGTGGCCCGTAACTCCGAGAACGTCACCAACGGCCCGCAGGGCATCTCGGCGATCCCCGGTCCGGAGGGGCCACCGTCGGCGGACAACGAGCTCTTCGGCTTGGTCGACGTGAAGCCGTGGTATTGGCTGGCGATCACCGTCGTCCTGGTGATGGTGTTCGCGGTGCGCCGGCTGGAGCACAGCCGGGTCGGTCGGGCCTGGCTGGCGATCCGCGAGGACGAGGACGCCGCGGCGGTGATGGGCGTCTACCCGTTCAAGTACAAGCTATGGGCGTTCGCGATCGGGGCTGCCCTGGGTGGCCTGGCAGGTCTGCTCTTCGCCAGCCGGTACGCGTTCATCGACCCGACCCAGTTCAACGTGAATCTGTCGATCCTCTTCGTCGCGATGGTCGTCGTCGGCGGCTCGGGCAACATGGTGGGCGTTTCGCTGGGCGCGGTGCTGCTGGCGTACCTGCCGGAGCGGTTCCGGGAGATCGCCGACTACCGGTGGCTGGCGTTCGGTCTGGCGATGGTGATGGTGATGATCCTGCGGCCGCAGGGTCTGATCCCGAGCCGGCGGCGCACCCGCGAGCTGAAGGACCGTGCGACCGAGGCAGAGGAGGCGCCCGCTCATGTCTGACGAGACCACCGGTGCGGCGGCGCCGAAGATTCCGGCGCAGCCCGGTCCCCGCACGCCGCTGCTCCAGATCGACGACGTCACGCTCCGCTTCGGCGGCGTGGTCGCCCTCGACGGGATCAGCTTCGAGATCCACGAGGGGGAGATCCTCGGCCTGATCGGCCCGAACGGTGCCGGCAAGACGACCTGCTTCAACGTGATGACCGGCGTCTACAAGCCGACCGCCGGTGCGGTGCGGTTCCGCGATCAGCGGGTAACCGGCCGCAAGCCCCACCAGATCAGCAGGCTGGGCATCTCCCGGACGTTCCAGAACATCCGGCTCTTCCCGGAGATGTCGGCACTGGAGAACGTCATCGTCGGCACGGACTCCCGGCACCGGACCAGCGTACCCGGCGCGCTGTTCCGGATCCCGCGCAGGCGGCCCGGGCCGGCGGAGCTGCCGCAGGTCACTGCCGAGTCCGGCCCGCTGCGCACCTGGCAGCAGATCCGGCGAGCCTTCGCCGGCACGTTCGGACTGTCCCGGCACGTGCTGGAGGAGCGGGCGGCCGAGGAGAAGGCGATGGAGCTGCTGCGCTTCGTCGGGATCGCCGACCGGGCCAACGACGCGGCGCGCAACCTTCCGTACGGCTACCAACGCCGGCTGGAGATCGCCCGTGCGCTCGGCACCGAACCGAAGCTGATCTGCCTGGACGAGCCGGCGGCCGGCTTCAACCCGGCGGAGAAGGAGGAGCTACTCGACCTGATCCGGAAGATTCGCGACATGGGCGTGACCGTGCTGTTGATCGAGCACGACATGCGCCTGGTCATGGGGGTCACCGACCGGATCGTCGTGTTGGAGTTCGGCAGCAAGATCGCCGATGGCGCGCCGGCCGAGGTCAGTCGAGACCCGCGGGTGATCGCCGCGTACCTGGGGGAGTCCGCCGATGCTGCTTGAGCTGGACAATGTCACTGTGTCGTACGGCCGGATCGAGGCCCTGCACGGCATCAGCCTGACCGTGAACGAGGGTGAGGTGGTGGCGCTGATCGGTGCCAACGGCGCCGGCAAGACCACCACCATGCGGGCCATTTCCGGCACCCGGTCGCTGTCCGGCGGCCGGATCGTCTTCAACGGGCAGGACATCAGCAAGCTGCGGGCCGACCTGCGGGTGGTCCGGGGCTTGTGCCTGTCGCCCGAGGGGCGGCAGATCTTTCCCGGTATGACGGTGTTGGAGAACCTGGACATGGGCGCGTACACCCGACGCGACCACGCCGGGATCGCCGCCGACCTGGAGCGGGTGCTGGAGCTGTTTCCACGCCTGCGAGAGCGGCGCAAGCAGCACGGCGGCACGCTCTCCGGCGGTGAGCAGCAGATGCTGGCGGTAGGCCGGGCCCTGATGAGCCGGCCCAAGCTGCTGTTGCTGGACGAACCGTCGATGGGGCTCGCCCCGATGATCATCCAGCAGATCTTCGACATCATCACGGAGATCAACCAGCAGGGCACCACCATCCTGCTGGTCGAGCAGAACGCCCAGCAGGCGCTCTCCCGTGCACACCGGGCGTACGTGTTGGAGACCGGCCGGATCGTCAAGGAGGGCACCGGTCAGGACCTGCTGCACGACCCGTCGGTCAAGGAGGCGTACCTGGGCGTGGCCTAACCCGCGCGACGGACCGGCCGGTGGCGACGACCACCGGCCGGTCCTCGCCGTCCGGGACCGGTGCGCCGGCCTGTGACGCGTCCGCGTTCGGTTGTGGTCGGCGTCGAGCCGGGCCTGCCCTTCGGGGCCTGTCGCACCCCACCGACCTCGCCACCGGGCCGGTCTTCGGCTGTGCCGCGTGCCCCCGACCGGCACCTCCGGCCGGTGCGTGGATGGGCGGATCCACACGAAGGAGCGGCGATGAAGGCTGCAGGCACCAGACAGGCGGCGGAACAGTACGGCGTGGCCATCCTCGGCGCCGGCACGGCGGGCGGTGTGCTGGCCGCTGTCCCGGCCCACAACGGCGTAGCCGACCTGTCGGGCGACGCGGGCGTCGATCCGCGGTTCGCCCCGGTCGAGGCCGGCCCGCTCCCGGGCGATCGACGGGCTGCCGTAGATCGAACCCGCCCGCGCAGGGAAGGGCCTCACCACCGGGCCGACCCGCTCGATCTCGAGGTGGACCTGCTGTCCTTCGAGCCGACCAGCCACCGGGTGGCGGGGACTGTTGCGCCCGGGCCTGTGCGAGCCGGGAGGTGCGATCCCTCCCGGCTACTCGACTTCGGGGCCAGCGGGTGCGCGGCCAACGGCTCGTTCCCCTGCGGTCGGTTCTGTGGTGATCAGCTGTTCCAGTGCTCGGCGACCAGGTCGGCGGCCTGGGTCTCCCACTGCGCGTAGCGGTCGGGGTGGGCCGACTCTTGCACCTTCTGTGCGGCCTGGGTCAGCGGCATGTCCTCCCAACCGTCGACCTGCTTCAGTGCCTCGAGGAACGCGGTGGTCGCGTGTTCCGGGTCGGTGATCTGCTCCACCGTGCCCCAACCCGAGGACGGACGTTGCTGGAACAGACCCTGCGAGTCTTCGTCGTTGTGTTCACCCAGGTGACCCTGGTTCTTCAGCTTCGACTCCTGTAAGGCGGTCGCGATCGCCAGCACGGCGGCGCGTTCGTCCATGCCGGCCTTCTTGGTCGCGGCGATGACCGCCTTCGTGTTCGCGGTCTGTTCGTCGCCCAGGTCGATGCGGGACTGCTCACCCTGTGTGCCGTGCGGGATCAGCGTGCCGATGTCCGGCTTGCCGGCTTGGGCCACGCCAGCCTCGGTCGAGGCGGGGGAGGTGCCGGTGGGGGTGGCCAACGGACCCGCGGCCACACCGGCGCTCAGGGCCAGACAAGCGATACCAAGGACGCTACGACGGAAGATCGTGTTCATGGGATGCTCCGTTCGGTGGGTCGACGCCACGACCGATGGGAGGGGCACAGCGCGAGCGCCGTCCGGCGCAGACTCGGGGAGAAGAACATCGACAACCCGAACGCCGGGCGCGCGGTGCGGCAACGACCGGCGGCCCACCATCGTGTCGGGGCTCGCGCCCTCCTCGGCGGGGCGCTTCCTTAGCCAAGTCGTTTACCCAGTGTGGCGTCCCCTGTACCCTCGCCGATTTGGTCATCGCCGTGTCCCGGATCACACGTCAACCAGGCATCAACCAGACACCGGTGACGTCCGACCCAGGCTGGACGCGCCCAGGCTCGCGAGCGTGCCGATCACGCGGGACCACCCCGGTCGCCGCACAGCGGCTGGCCGCGTCGTACCACGACCGGTTGCCCGCACCGCCGAGAGGCGACGGGCGGTGCGTCAGGGTGGGCAACCGCCACCAACGTCGCCGTCGATGCCAGCCGGCGCATCTCCGTCGGCGTGCCTCGCCACGACGACCATGTTCCGTGGCCATCGTGATGGCCCGCCGATTCGCCTGCCACCAACCGACCTGAAATCCTTACTCGCCAGGCCCCAAGGACTATCGTCCAGGAAGTGAGCACCTCTCGTATCGTGGCCACGGCATTGGGTGTGGCATTGGTGGTGCCCGCCGTGGCCGTTGTGCCGCCGACGCGCACGGCAGCCGCGCAGGAGGTGCCGTGCCCGAGGGTGGCGCCGCCGGTGCCCCCGCCCGCCACGCCGGCTCCGCCCCCCGTGGACCTCGCGGAGCGCACAGTCGGAGGCGACGCGCTGGCAACGGCAGGATTGGCTGTTCCGCCCGATGTGCCCACGCCGCCGGCGGTGACCGCGACCGCCTGGGTGGTGGCGGATCTCAACGGTGGTGGGGTTCTCGGTGGATGCGCCCCTCATGAGCGTCGAAGGCCCGCCAGCGTCCAGAAGTTGCTCCTGGCAGCCGCCCTGATGCCGGACCTCGATCCACAACAGGTCGTTGAGGTCGAACGCGAGGACCTGGCCGACCTCGATCCAGACAGCTCGCTGATGGGGGTAGTCGAGGGTGGCCGGTATTCCATCGAGAATCTGTGGCAGGGGGTTCTCCTCGTGTCGGGCAACGACGCCGCCAACGTCCTGGCCCGTGTGGGTGGCGACGGCAGACGGCAGGGCGGGGTCGACGCGATGAACGACGAAGCGCAGCGCCTGCGTGCGAACCAGACCCACGCGGTGACGCCCTCCGGCCTGGATGCTCCCGGCCAGTACACCAGCGCCTACGACCTCGCGCTCATCGCCCGCGCTACCTTCGCTCGAGAAGACTTCCGGCGCTACGTAGAAACCAGGGTGGCGACGGTGCCGGCACAACGAGGAAAGCCTGCCTTCGAGATCACCAACAACAACACGTTGCTCGACCGCTATCCGGGAATGCTGGGCGGGAAGACGGGCTTCCTGGGCGGGAAGACGGGCTTCACCGCACTGGCTCGTGAGACGTACGTGGGCGTGGCCGAACGCGACGGCCGACGGCTCGCCGTGACCCTGCTCGGAGCCGAGACCGAGCCGCTGGGCCGGATGGGAGAGGCGGTAGCCCTGCTCGACTGGGGCTTCACCCTGCCTGCCGACGTTTCCGCCGGCCGCCTCGTCGGCCCAGAGGACAGGAAGAGCCCCTCGGCGTTGCTGGCCGGCCTCGGCCTCACCGCCGCCGCCGCGGTGGTGGTCATGATCGTCGTGTTTTCACGGCGGCGGAGCGTCAGCGGGCGACCCACCGGAAGACGGTAGGCCAGCCAAGCGCCGCCCGATAACCTGCCACGTGCGCGGCGGCGGCGTCCGGTGCGGGCCGCCGCCGAGCGGGCGCCGCCACCGCATGTCGCGTGCGCAAGGGTAGCGGTCACGGCGACGGTTCACCCGCACCGCTTGACGGCCGCAGCCCATCGGGCGCGAGACATGGGAGCACGCGGGGAGGCGGGCGACCTTCCTGCCAGGCTGCGGTTTCGCCGGGAGGGCCGGCCGGGCCGTCGGCCGCGGGCCCGCCACGTCGGGGCGGAGCTTGTCAGGCGTACGGACTAGAGTCGCCTGCGTGACAGCTACGACGCCGCGCCTGCTCCTCGTCGACGGACACTCCCTGGCCTACCGGGCGTTCTTCGCCCTGCCGGTGGAGAACTTCTCCACGACGACGGGCCAGCCGACCAACGCGGTCTACGGCTTCACCTCAATGTTGATCAACGTGCTGCGTGACGAGCGGCCCACGCACATCGCGGTGGCGTTCGACGTGTCCCGGCGTTCCTTCCGCACCGAGCTGTACGCGGAGTACAAGGCCGGCCGCAGTGAGACCCCGACCGACTTCAAGGGCCAGGTCAGCCTGGTCAAGGAGGTCCTCGCGGCGCTGCGTGTCCCGGTGGTGGAGAAGGAGGGTTACGAGGCCGACGACGTCATCGCCACACTCGCCTGCCAGGCCCGCGACCAGGGCCTGGAGGTGCTGATCACCACCGGCGACCGGGACGCGTTCCAGCTGGTCGGCGACGGGATCACCGTGCTGTACCCGCGCAAGGGCGTCTCCGACCTGGCCCGGATGGACCCGGCGGCGGTCGAGGCGAAGTACGGTGTCCCCCCGCAGCGGTACCGGGACCTCGCCGCGCTGGTCGGCGAGACCAGCGACAACCTGCCCGGCGTTCCCGGTGTCGGGCCGAAGACCGCCGCCAAGTGGATCACCACCTACGGTGGTGTGGACGGGGTCGTCGCCCGGGCCGACGAGATCAAGGGCAAGGCCGGTGACAGCCTGCGCGAGCGGTTGGCCGACGTGATCCGCAACTACGAGATCAACTTCCTGGTTTCCGACCTGGAGCTGCCGCTGGGACCGGCGGACGCCCGCTGGGCCGGGTGGGACCGGGAGGCGGTGCACCAGGTCTTCGACACCCTGGAGTTCCGTATCCTCCGCGATCGGCTGTACCAGTACCTGGAGGCGGTCGAGCCGGAGGCCGAGGCCGGTTTCGACCTCACCGGTGAGGTGCTCACCGAGCCGGGCGCGCTCGCCGCCTGGCTGGGCACCCACGCGCTGGCCGGTGCGCCGGTCGGGGTCGCCGTCACGCTGGACACCGGCCCGAGCCGGCGGCACACCGCCGCGGTGACCGGGATGGCGCTGGCCACCGCCGCCGGGGCGGCGGCCTGGTTCGACCCAGCCCGGCTGGCCGCCGCCGACGAGAGCACGCTGGCCGCGTGGCTGGCCGACGAGACCCGGCCCAAGCTGCTGCACGACAGCAAGCCGGCGGTGCTCGCGTCCGCGGCGCACGGCTGGCAGCTTGCGGGCATCGCCCGCGACACTCAGATCGCCGCCTACCTGGCCCGTCCGGACCAACGGTCGTACGACCTGACCGACCTGGCCCTGCGCTATCTGCACCGCGAGTTGCGGGTCGACACGCCGGACACCGGCCAGCTCACCTTCGACGGCCTCGGCAACGACGGCGAGGCCGAGCAGAACCTGATGCTCCGCGCCCGCGCCACCCTCGACCTGGCCGACGCCATCGACGCCGAGCTGTCCCGGGACGGGGAACAGTCCGCCCGGCTGATGGCCGGCGTGGAGCTGCCGCTGATGCGGGTCCTCGCGGCCATGGAGCGCACCGGCATCGCCGCCGACACCGCCTACCTGTCGGAGCTGGAGGCGCACTTCGCCGCCGAGGTCAAGGCCGCCGCGCAGGGGGCGTACGAGGCGGTGGGGCGGGAGTTCAACCTGGGTTCGCCGAAGCAGCTTCAGGAGATCCTCTTCGGCGAGCTGGGCCTGCCGAAGACCAAGCGGATCAAGACTGGCTACACGACCGACGCCGACGCCCTGCAGTGGCTCTACGCGCAGACCCCGCACCCGGTGCTCGCGCACCTGCTGCGCCACCGCGACGTGGCCAAGCTGAAGACCACCGTGGACGGCCTGCTCAAGTCGGTCTCCGACGACGGGCGCATCCACACCACCTTCAACCAGACGGTGGCGGCGACCGGGCGACTCTCGTCCACCGAGCCGAATCTGCAGAACATCCCGATCCGAACCGAGGAGGGGCGGCGGATCCGTCGGGCCTTCGTGGTCGGCGAGGGGTACGAATGCCTGCTCACGGCCGACTACAGCCAGATCGAGATGCGGATCATGGCCCACCTGTCGTCGGACGACGCGTTGATCGAGGCGTTCAACTCGGGCCGTGACTTCCACGCGGCCACCGCCTCGTCGGTGTTCCAGGTGCCGGTCGACGCGGTCACCGCCGACCAGCGGCGCAAGATCAAGGCGATGAACTACGGCCTGGCGTACGGGCTGAGCGCCTTCGGCCTGTCCCAGCAGCTGGGCATCACCGCCGAGGAGTCGCGCGGTCTGATGGAGGACTACTTCGCCGGGTTCGGCGGGGTACGCGACTACCTCCAGGAGGTGGTGGCCCGCGCCCGCCACGACGGCTACACGTCGACCATTCTCGGTCGCCGCCGCTACCTGCCCGACCTGGTCAGCGACAACCGGCAGCGCCGGGAGATGGCCGAGCGGATGGCGCTCAACGCCCCCATCCAGGGGTCCGCCGCCGACATCATCAAGGTGGCGATGCTGCACGTCGACCCGGCGCTGCGCGACGCCGGGCTGCGCTCTCGGATGCTGCTCCAGGTGCACGACGAGTTGGTCTTCGAGGTGGCCCCCGGCGAGCGGGATGCGCTGGAGGAGCTGGTGCGGCGGGAAATGGGTGGGGCGTACGCGCTGTCGGTGCCGCTCGAGGTGTCCATCGGCGAGGGGCGGGACTGGAACAGCGCGGATCACTGAGTCTGGTGCAGGTTCTCGGGCGACGTGGCCCTCGTCCCAAGTGGCCTCGCGGCCCGGGGGGCGTAGGTTCTCGATGAAGGTGTGCCGTCGAGGCATCACCGCGACTGTCCCTGTCAAGGCTGACCAGGGCCGCGCACCGGCGTGAGAAGGGCTCCCAGGGGGCTGGCCACCCGCCTTTCGACCGATGACCTGTCGGCGGTGCCACGGTGTGGAGTGCGGCGCCAACCAGCCCAACCGCCACCGCGCCCTGGCCACCGCCACGACAGACGCGCCGTGCGCCACCCGCCAACCGTGTACACCGCCACGATCAGCGAATGACTTCGGGCCGGTTCGTGAAGAAAACGGCCTGATGTGCCGGAAGTCCACATTCGGTCAGTACGGTGAGCTGGTGGGAGACACGCCTGAAGCCGAACACGAGGGCGCGCCCGGATGGACCGTCAGACAGAAGATGACGATCGTCGCTGCCGGGCTCGGCGTGCTCATGCTCTTCCTGGACGTGCTGATCGTGAACGTGGCGCTGCCGGACATCCAGGCCCACTTCGGGGTGGGCGAGGCGGATCTTCAGTGGGTCGTCGACACGTACAGCCTCGGTCTGGCCGTGATCGTGATGGCGGGGGCGACGCTCGTCGACCGGTTCGGGCGGCGGCGGCTGTACCTGATCGCGGTGTCCATGTTCGGCCTGACCTCCGCGATCTGCGGGCTGACGCCCAGTCTCGACATCCTGGTGGTGGCGCGTGGCGCGCAGGGCCTGGCCGCCGCCGTGATGAACGTCGCCTCGCTGGCTTTGGTGTCGGCGGCGTTTCCCGACCAGCGGCAGCGGGTTCGCGCTATCGGCTTCTGGACGGCCATCGGAACCATGGGCCTGGCGCTCGGTCCGACCGTCGGGGGCGTGCTCACCGATCTCGTCAGCTGGCGGGCGGTCTTCCTCGTCAACATCCCGGTGGTCGTCTCGATCATCGGGCTGAGCCTGCGGTTCGTGGCCGAGTCCCGCGAAACCTCCACCCGCAGCAGTCTGGACCCACCGGGGCAGGCGCTGTTCGTGATCACCGTTGGCGCCCTCGTGTACGCGGTGATCGAGGGTCAACGACTCGGCTGGACCTCACCGGTGATCCTCGGCCTGTTCGCCGTTTTCGGCCTGGCACTCGCGGGGTTCATCGCCCGTGAACTGCACACACCCTCGCCGATGATGGACCTGCGGCTGTTCGGTCATCGCGTCTACCGGCTCGGGATCGTGGCCATCTTTTTCTGTTTTTTCAGCATCTACGGCATGCTGCTGGTGACCACGCAGTATCTCCAGAACGTCAGGCAGTTCTCTCCGCTCGACACCGGCCTGCTGCTCCTGTCACTCGCCGCGACGGAAATGATCATGGCCCCGGTGGCCGGTCGGCTCGCCGCCCGACACGGACCCCGTAGGCCCGTCATCGCCGGTCAACTTCTTATCCTCACCGGACTGGTCGTCATCCTGGCCGGGGTGTCCTTCAGCGTCGCCGTGATGGTCGTGGGCCTGGCACTGGCGGGCGGCGGCATCGCGCTCATCGTCACACCGGTCACGGGTATGGCCATGAACGCGGTTCCGGTGGACCGGGCAGGGATGGCCTCGGGCATGCTGAACACGCAGCGGGGCCTCGGATCGAGCATCGGCTACGCCGTCCTCGGCACCGTACTGGTCACCTGGATCGGCGGCACCCTCAACACCGACCTCACCGCCGCCATCCCCAACCCCGCCCAGCGGACCGCCGTCGTCCAGCAGATCATCGACGAGGCCAACCCCCACGCCTACGTCGCCGAGGTCGGCCCGGGACGACCCATCACCGCCCCCAACCCAGCACAGGAAAGCGCGATCCGGGCCGCCGCCGACAAGGCCTTCACCCAGGGCATCCAACTCAGCCTCGGCCTCGGCGCAACCCTCGCCGCACTCGTCCTGCTGCTCCTGCTACGCGGCTTCCGCGAGCCGGGTACGCGCCGAAAACACCGTTAGATCCGCAGTCCCCGAGATTCATCGACGCCACGCCGAGGAACTTCTCACGGAACTGGCGCAAGCGCCATCTCGAGTGCCACGTCCGGGAGAAACCGCCATCTCGGCTGTCCCAGGTGGCCTGCTGGAACGTGCGGCTCTTCATCGCGGGGTGCGGCATCGATCCTCCCGGGCGGTGGCCGGAACCGGCCTCGGTGGTTGCCTGCGTCGTGAGACCGGACCTCGCCGCTCCCTCGGATGTCGTTTCCGCCGGCGAAGGCTTCTCCCGTCGGATCTGCCATCCGTCGTTGCGGACCCGCTATTCCAGGGCGTGGTGTACGTGCTGGGCCAGCTGTTCGATAGTCGCGATGCCGGCGGTTTCGGTCGGGTTCTGATCCGTCAGCACAGCCATCTGATATCGCCTGCCCGTTGCCGTGAAGATGCCGAGACTGTTGATTTGCCACGTCTTGTCCGGAAACTGGGCCCAGCCATTCTTGACATACACCGTCACCCCGTGCGGTGCGCCGTGCGGGGTTCCCCAGCGTTGATCGGGAGCCACCTCGCCCATGAGCCGCAGCCCGTCCGCCCGGTGTTCGGGGGAGAGCACGTCCGACCTGTTCGAGTACACGTCCAACTGTTTCATCGCGTCGGCCGCGGTGACCTGGGTCCGGCCCCACCTGTCGTCGGGGCCGAGGCGGCTGTCGTCCATACCCGAGACTTCGAGAGTGCGTTTCATGAAGGCCGGCCCGAGGCTGTTGTACAAGGTTGTCGTGGCCTGGTCGTCCGAATCGACGATCATGGACCGGACCTCCGCCTCTTCCTGCGGGGTCGGCCGCCTGTTCTCCTCCTGGGCCCGACGCAGTACGCCGGTCATGATCGACACCTTGATGATGCTTGCCGCCTGATACGGCATGGTGGGGTGGTGAGCGCAGGTCAGGCCCGTCTGCTCATCCCAGATCGCAAAAGCCAGTGTGGTGTCCCGCCCGCGGGCGGGGGCGGTCAATTCGCGGGATAGTCGGTCCGCCAACTCGGGATGCGATGTGGACGCGCAATACTGCGGGGGGCGGTGGGCTGCCCCGGTGGCGGGTGCGAGGACCGGGGGCAGGAGAAGAGCGGCGATGAGCGCGGCGACGACCGTGTTGGTCTGCTTCATGGACAGTCCTCGTGGGGTGGCTGCAACTGGTCGTGGCCAGCCGAACCGGCACCGACCGGTGCGTTCACTTGAGGGGGTCGTGGCCCCAGTTCATGAGTGACCAGCGCCATCTGGTGTCGCGGATCTCGCCGCTCGGGCGCTGGGCAAGGTGCCGCCGGACGTAGCCGACCACTTTGCGCATGTGCCGGTAGTCGGCGTCGTCGAGGTCGCCGCGCTTGCTGCGCAGGAGGTCGACGATCCTTCGGCCGGACTCGTGTCCGACCGACTCGCCGCCGCCGGTGCGGCCCCCCCTGTGCCAGCCGACCTGCTTGGACTCCTCGGTCTCCAGCCACCTGGACAGCTCGCGGGGCCTCATGTTCACCGCCTCGGTGAACTCGTGGTATGTGTCCCGTCCCTGGTCATCGCGGCTCATGGCGGAGCGCCTCCGGTCGGTGGGCGACGTCCCGTCCCGAGTGGTCGTTGCGGATCCGGTACTGCGGATCCTCCGGTGACGCGTCGACGGGGTGCCCGCGTACGTGCGTCCGGTCGACGAGCTTCTCCTTGACCACTCCGTGGGCCCGGCCGCTGTGACTGGCCCAGGACACGTGGTCGCCCCTGTCGAATTCCTGCTTGGCCATGCCGTTCGGGTACCCGGCTCGCCCCGACAGAAACGGCCGTTACCGGGACGCCGGCTTCTCGGCGACGAAGATGGCGGTGCCGGGGAAGAGACGGCCGCGCAGCGGGCCCCACTGGCCCCAGGTCCCCTGGTGGCCCGCCGGCCACTCCGGCTCGACCAGATCGACCAGCCGAAAGCCCGCGCCCACCAGTTCCCGGATCCGGTCACCGAGCGTGCGGTGCTGCTCGACGTACGTGGCGACGCCGTGCTCGTCCTGCTCCACGTACGGAGAGCGGTCGAAGTACGAGTGCACGGCGGTCAGCCCGGCCTCGCCGGGATCGTCGAGAAAGATCCAGCGCATCGGGTGGGTCACCGAGAACACCCAGCGGCCCCCGGGACGCAGCACCCGGGCGACCTCTCGCATGACGGCCGCCGAGTCGGCGACGAACGGTACCGCCCCGAACGCCGTGCACACCACGTCGAACGCGGCGTCGGTGAACGGTAGGGCGAGCGCGTCGGCCTGCATCAGCGGGACGCGTACCCCGGTGCGGTCGGCGGTGAGCGCGGCGTGCCGCAACATGCTGGCGGACAGGTCCAGGGCGACCGGCCAGGCGTCCTGGGTGGCCAGCCAGCGGGCCGCGGCGGCGGCCCCGGCGCCCAGTTCCAGCACGCGTCGTCCGGCCAGGTCGCCGAGGAGGCGCGCGTCGGACTCGCGTAGCCCTTCCGGGCACCAGACGAAGTCGACGTCACCCAGGAACGCCCCGTGCTCGGCCTGGTACGCGTCGGCGTCGGCGTCCCACCAGTGGCGATTGGCGCGGCGCGCCTCGGCGTTGCCGACGGTGCGGCGGGTGACCCGGCTGTCATCGTCCATTCGCCCACGCTAGGTGGCGATCTGGTGCCGGCGACCGGCGGGGCCGTCCCGGGCCTCGCCCCGGCTCGATGCCCGGCCGACCGGCGTTACCCTTGGCCGGTGGGGCGGCTGTGACCTGCGTGATACCAGGGGCGGACTTCCGGTCGAAATCTCCGCTTTCGCAGCTGATGAGGTGGCGAGGAGGTGGGAGGGCTTGCACGCTGTGGTAATGCAGCGGGTAGGCTAGACGATGCGCTCGCGGATGGTGTGCCTCGGCAGGGAGCAGGTGCGCGGTCGACGGAGCCACATCATGATCCAGTCAGTGATCGTTATGATCCTAGTCAGTGATCGTTCGGTGTGCCCGGTGGCGGATCCGCTGGCGCGAACAGGTCACCGCGGCCCACGTCCGTGATGACAACCCATCCGACCGGAGCAACCGCCCACATGACGAGCAGCATCGAGGCCCCCTCGAGCGCCACCAAGGTCACCGTCGACGATCTCGGTTCCGAGGAGGCTTTCCTCGCCGCGATCGACGAGACCATCAAGTACTTCAACGACGGCGACATTGTCGAAGGCACCGTCGTCAAGGTCGATCGGGACGAGGTCCTGCTCGACATCGGCTACAAGACCGAGGGTGTCATTCCCTCTCGGGAGTTGTCGATCAAGCACGACGTGGACCCGGCCGAGGTGGTGTCGGTCGGCGACCACATCGAGGCCCTTGTCCTCCAGAAGGAGGACAAGGAGGGGCGTCTGATCCTCTCGAAGAAGCGCGCCCAGTACGAGCGTGCCTGGGGCACGATCGAGAAGATCAAGGACGAGGACGGCGTCGTCCGCGGTTCGGTCATCGAGGTGGTCAAGGGTGGCCTGATCCTCGACATCGGTCTGCGCGGCTTCCTGCCGGCCTCCCTGGTCGAGATGCGGCGGGTGCGTGACCTCCAGCCGTACGTGGGCCGCGAGCTCGAGGCCAAGATCATCGAGCTGGACAAGAACCGTAACAACGTGGTCCTGTCCCGCCGGGCCTGGCTCGAGCAGACGCAGTCCGAGGTGCGCACCGAGTTCCTCAACAAGCTGCAGAAGGGCCAGGTCCGTAAGGGCGTCGTGTCCTCGATCGTCAACTTCGGCGCGTTCGTCGACCTCGGCGGCGTGGACGGCCTGGTACACGTCTCCGAGCTGTCCTGGAAGCACATCGACCACCCGTCCGAGGTCGTCGAGGTGGGCCAGGAGGTCGAGGTCGAGGTCCTGGACGTCGACCTGGACCGCGAGCGGGTCTCGCTGTCGCTGAAGGCGACCCAGGAAGACCCGTGGCGGCAGTTCGCCCGCACCCACGCGATCCAGCAGATCGTGCCCGGTAAGGTCACCAAGCTGGTGCCGTTCGGTGCGTTCGTCCGGGTCGACGACGGCATCGAGGGCCTGGTCCACATCTCCGAGCTGGCCGAGCGCCACGTGGAGATCCCGGAGCAGGTCGTGCAGGTCGGTTCCGAGGTCATGGTCAAGGTCATCGACATCGACCTGGAGCGCCGCCGGATCTCGCTCTCGCTCAAGCAGGCCAACGAGGGCTTCGTCGAGGGCGAGGAGCACTTCGACCCGACCCTCTACGGCATGGCCGCGACCTACGACGCCGAGGGCAACTACATCTACCCGGAGGGCTTCGACCCGGAGACGGGCGAGTGGCTCGAGGGGTACGAGAAGCAGCGCGAGACGTGGGAGCAGCAGTACGCCGAGGCGCGCCTGCGTTGGGAGGCCCACCAGAAGCAGGTGCAGACCTCTCGCGCCGCCGACGCCGAGGCCGCCGCGAACCCGGCTCCGGCCACCGGCACCACCACCTCGACCAGCCCGGCCCCGAGTCGGCAGGCCGAGGAGCCGTCCGGCACCCTCGCCACCGACGAGGCGCTCGCCGCGCTGCGGGAGAAGCTCGCCGGCGGCAAGTGACCCTGCGTATCCAGCCCGACAGCTGGAGTCGTCGCTGACGACGGGCCCCGTCCCCGCGATCACACTGATCCCGGGGGCGGGGCCTTCTCGTTCCCCTACCCCACCCAGCCCCATACCTATCCCCAACCCCACCGCGATCTTGTACTTTTGGCCTCGACGCGAGCCGCAAGAGGTGCACCTCTAGGGCAGGAACCGCATGATCGCGGTTGGGATGCGGGTACGGGGGCGAGTGCCAGTGGCCCGATACGACGAGGTGGTCGAATCCGGCCGTTTCGGCGTGCACGGCGTGGTCACCAGTTGCCTCGGGCCAGCCTGCTCGCACATGAGGCTGTAGCCAACGTTCACCATGATCTCTTCTCCCGCGGCTTGGGGTGATCCTCCCGGGCTGACGCGGGGAGAATCCGGTCAACCCCGACGGTCGGCGTTGCGTAAACCGACGTCGCGAAACGTCGACCCTGCTGGGGGCGGTGTGAATCGGGCTCGGATCACCTCGTCCGGTGGCTGGTGGTGCTGGCCCACCGCGGCGTCGCCCACTCCATCACGTCTCGGAGTGGCCGGGGGCGGGGGCCGGATGGCGGGTCGGCGCGTGATCCGGTTGACTGGTGCCGTGCTGACGGTGGGTTTGACCGGCGGGATCGGCTCCGGCAAGAGCGCGGTCGCGGCTCGGCTGGCGCGGTGTGGTGCGGTGCTCGTCGACGCCGACCGGGTCTCCCGCGAGGTGGTCGCACCCGGCACCGAGGGGCTCGCCGAGATCGTCGCCGCCTTCTCCGAACGGGTGCTCGGGGCGGATGGCGCCCTTGACCGGGCGGCGCTGGGGGCCGTGGTCTTCGCCGACCAAACGGCTCGCCGGACGCTGGAGACGATCATCCATCCGCGGGTGCGAGCCCGCACCGCCGAGCTGGTCGCCGCGGCACCGCCGGACGCGATCGTGGTCAACGACGTGCCGCTGCTGGTGGAGGTGGGGCTAGCCCCCACCTACCACCTGGTCATCGTGGTACAGACGGCCGTGACCACCCGGTTGCAGCGGCTGGCCCGGTATCGGGGGATGAACCGGGCGGAGGCGCGGCGGCGGATCGCCGCGCAGGCCGACGACGTCCGCCGTCGGGAGGTCGCCGACGCGGTGCTCACCAACGACGGCGCCCTCGACGAGCTGAACACCGCGATCGATGCGCTCTGGGCGGACCGGCTGCTGCCGTACGAGGCGAACGTGCGCGAGCGGCGCTCGGTCCCGCCGCCCCGGGTCGAGCTGATCGAGGCCGACCCGACGTGGCCGCAGCAGTACGCGCGCCTGGCCGCCCGGATCCGGCACGCCGTCGCGCCGGCCGACCTGCGGATCGACCACATCGGCTCGACGGCGGTCCCCGGCCTCGCCGCCAGGGACGTGATCGACATCCAGCTCACCGTGCCGCGGCTCGCCGACGCCGACGGGCCCCTCGCCGAGCGTCTCGGCGACGCGGGCTTCCCACGCCTGCCCGGCGAGTGGTGGGACACGCACCGGCCGTCCGGGGACGGCCGGTGGGCGAAGCGGCTGCACGGCGGCGCCGACCCGGCCCGACCGGTGCGTCTGCACATCCGCGAGACCGCTTCGCCCGGTTGGCGGTACGCGCTGCTGCTGCGGGACCACCTGCGGGCGGAGGCGGACCAGCGGGCCGCGTACCTGCTGTCCAAGCGGGAGCTGGCTGCTTCGCCGCCGGACGCCGAGGGGCCTTTGACCGCGACGGACAGGTGGTTCGACGAGGCGCACCTGCGGGCCGAGGGGTGGGCGGCGCGGACCGGCTGGCGTCCCTGACCGGTCACCGTCCCTCCGGTGCGGAGCCCAGCCGGGGCACCGACCCAGGTGTCAGGTCCAGCTGCGCCCATGTCCCGGCCCGGCTCCGCAGTTCCAGCCGGTGCAGCAGGCCCGACTTGTCGATCCAGTAACGCCGTGGCGGGCCGGACGCGCGCAGCTCCAGCACGTCCACGGCGGTCCCGGCGAGGCTGTCGCCGCGGATCCGCCGGGCCGTGCCGGTGGGGCCGACGGCGGCGGCCCGCACGGCGGCGTCCACCAGCGTGGTGAGCTCGTCGGCGGGGGACGCCTGCCAGCCGCGGGCCGGCGCCGGCAGGGGTGGTCGCGCGGGTGCCCCGACAGTTCCGGCCACGGTGGACGCGGGCACGTCCATCCGGTGCGTCCGGCCGTCGTCGTGCCGCAGGAGCGTCCGGCGGCCCGGAGCGTCGGAATCGGTGACCGCGAGATACGCTGCCCGCTGGCGCCAGCTGAGCCAGCCCAGTCCGCGCAGGTTGGTGCCCGGCGCGAGCGGAGCGGTCAAGGTGGCGCTCGCCCCGGCCACCGCGCGCAGCCGGGTGGGAAGCCGCGCCAGCCGAAGCTGTTCGACGGCAGTGAGCGACCGGGCCGTTCCGGGCCGGCCGCCGAGCGCGTCCACCGGGCGTAGCGTCGGCCGGTCGGTGCGGTTGAACCGTACGGTGACCGGGCCGACACCGGGCAGCCGGAGTTCGAGCCGGTGCACCCGGGCGTCCCGATCCACCCACCAGCGTGGCAGACCGTCGGCGACCGTCAATGCGTCGGCGTCGGGCCGCAACGGCGGCAACGGCGCCTCGAGGACGTCCACCGGCTCGGCCGTCACCTCGGTGCGTCCGGTCCAGCGTGCCCGGTCGCCGACCAGCGGGTCGGGCCGGTCGGCCGTGAGTTCGGACAGGAGGTCGAGCACCGGGGCGAGGCGGCCGTCGGCGGGCAGGGTGGCCAGGCGCCAACGGTCGGCGGGCGGTACCAGGGGCGGAGCCGCCGGGATCGGCGCGGCTGCCGGATCCGGCCGCAGCACCACCACCGTCGGCGTGGCCTGGAGCAGCCCCCGGTTGGTGCCCGCGCCCGGGCCCCCCACGTCCAGATAGAGCAGCGGGCGGGACCAGTCCACCCAGCCGATCAGCTCGATCCGCTCGGCGTCGATGCCGGCTGTCAGGTGCACCCCGGCCCGCAGGTCGCGGTAGTTCGTGACCCGCACCGCGGCGAGCCGGGTGCGTTCCTCCGAGGTCAGCGCGCGGGGCGGCTCGGGCGCCCGGCTCGACAGCCCGACGACCAGGGCGGTGGCGGAGACCGTCGCCACCGCCGCGAGCAGCACCAGGGTGGTGCGGAGGCGGCCGGTGACCACCCGGGGCAGTGCACCCGTGTGGGTGCCGTCGGGCAGCGGGCGGTGCGGGGCCGGGGGTGGGGGTGGGGGTGGGGGTGGGGGCTTGCCGGGTGCCCGGAGCGGGCAGGCGTCGGCGGCCGGCGCGGCGGCGGGCGTCGGGGCGCGGCCGGCGCCGGGCGGCGGTGGCTCCGGGGCGGCCGGATCGGGCTCGACCGCGCGCGGACCGCGGCCGTTGGTCTCCGGTCGGCGGCTGCGCTCGGGGGGCGTGCGGCGGGGACGGGTGGGGAACTCCACGCGAGGTTGAACGGATTCATCAGGCTGGGGTGACGAGTGGGGCGCTCGCGGCGGCCGGTCAGCGCGTCAGCGCGACCACACGGTGCGCACGCCGGAAACGGGTGCTGCTACCGCTGCGCCGGGGGCGGCCGGCCGTCGATCGGCCCGGCCACCGGCCCGGTCGGCCGCCGCGAGCGGCCTACGCGAAAAAGCGTAGCCCGCTTGGATGGGGCATTCAATGGGAATATCGAAGCTGATCAGGGACATCGGTAGTCCGCCCGGAGTGTCGGACCCCGGGCGTACCGTGGAGGTCATGGCGCTCGACATTCCCCGGCTCGACGGCCGTTTCCAGGTCGTCAGCGAGTTCCAGCCGGCCGGCGACCAGCCGGCGGCGATCGACGACCTGGAACGGCGGATCCGGCGTGGCGACCGCCACACGGTGCTGCTCGGTGCGACCGGCACCGGCAAGAGCGCCACCACGGCGTGGTTGATCGAGCGGTTACAGCGCCCGACGCTGGTGCTGGCCCCCAACAAGACGCTCTGCGCCCAGTTGGCGAAGGAGTTCAGCGAGCTGCTGCCGCACAACGCGGTGGAGTACTTCGTCTCCTACTACGACTACTACCAGCCCGAGGCGTATATTCCGCAGACCGATACGTACATCGAGAAGGACTCCTCGATCAACGAGGAGGTGGAGCGGCTGCGGCACTCCGCGACGATGTCGCTGCTCACCCGCCGGGATGTGGTGGTGGTCGCCACCGTCTCGGCCATCTACGGCCTGGGCACTCCCGAGGAGTACCTGGACCGTGCGGTCCGGGTGGCTGTCGGCCAGGAGCTGGACCGCGACCAACTGCTGCGCCGCCTCGTCGACATCCAGTACACGCGTAACGACATGGCCTTCCAACGGGGCACGTTTCGGGTCCGGGGCGACACGCTGGAGATCATTCCCGCCTACGAGGAGCTGGCGGTCCGGATCGAGTTGTTCGGCGACGAGGTGGAGAAGCTCTACTACCTCAACCCGCTCACCGGCGACGTGGTCCGTGAGGTGGACCACCTGTTGATCTTCCCGGCGACACACTACGCGGCCGGTCCGGAGCGGATGGAGCGGGCGATCCGCGACATCGAGGCCGAGCTGGGCGAGCGGCTGGCCGAGCTGGAGCGGCAGGGCAGGCTGCTGGAGGCACAGCGGCTGCGGATGCGTACCACGTACGACATCGAGATGATGCGGCAGGTCGGGTTCTGCTCCGGCATCGAGAACTACTCCATGCACATCGACGGCCGGCTGCCGGGCAGCCCGCCGCACTGTCTGCTCGACTACTTCCCGGACGACTTCCTCATCGTGGTCGACGAGTCGCACGTGACCATCCCGCAGGTCGGCGGCATGTACGAGGGTGACGCATCCCGCAAGCGGATGCTCATCGACCACGGCTTCCGGCTGCCCAGCGCCGCCGACAACCGGCCGCTGCGGTTCGACGAGTTCCTGGAGCGGGTCGGCCAGATGGTCTTCCTGTCGGCCACCCCCGGCCCGTGGGAACTGGAGCACGCCCAGGGGGAGTACGTCGAGCAGGTGATCCGCCCGACCGGGCTGGTCGATCCCGAGGTGGTCATCAAGCCGACCAAGGGCCAAATCGACGATCTCATGCACGAAATCAAGCTGCGCACCGAGCGGGACGAGCGGGTGCTGGTCACCACGTTGACCAAGAAGATGGCCGAGGACCTGTCGGACTACCTGCTGGAGAACGGCATCCGCGTGCGCTACCTCCACTCCGAGGTGGACACGCTGCGCCGGGTCGAGCTGCTGCGCGAGCTCCGCAAGGGCGACTACGACGTGCTGGTCGGCATCAATCTGCTGCGTGAGGGCCTTGACCTGCCCGAGGTGTCGCTGGTGGCCATCCTGGACGCGGACAAGGAGGGCTTCCTGCGCAGCGGTCGATCGCTGATCCAGACGATCGGTCGCGCGGCACGGAACGTCTCTGGCCAGGTGCACATGTACGCGGACAAGATAACTCCGTCGATGGCCGAGGCGATCGAGGAGACCAACCGGCGGCGGGCCAAGCAGATCGCGCACAACGAGGCGTACGGCATCAGCCCGGAGCCACTGCGCAAGAAGATTCACGACATCCTCGACGACATCTATCGCGAGGCGGAGGACACCGACACCCGGGTCGGCGGTGCGGTGCGGCAACTCTCGCGGGGCAAGGCGCCGGTCAAGGAGACCCGCAGCCGGGCTCGGGCCGCCGACCCGGCCCGGCAGGGGATGGCCCGGGCCGAGTTGGCCGAGCTGATCCAGGAGCTCAACGATCAGATGCTCGCCGCCGCCCGGGAGCTGCAGTTCGAGCTCGCGGCCCGGATCCGCGACGAGATCACTGAGCTGAAGAAGGAGCTGCGGGGCATGGACGCCGCCGGGGTGACGTGAGCTCCGGTGACCGTCCCCGCCACCATTCGTGGCACCCACGGAAGTGCGGGTGGTGCGTCCGGTGTGGCGGGCGACGAGGGCTCGGGTGGGGACCCAGGTGGTTGCGCGACGGGGTGTCCCGTGGGGACGGTGGACCTGTCACGGGGCGGATGGATTCGGTGACGACCTGTCCCGGGTTTGGGGCTACCGGCGAGGGGTCGTCGCTTTCCGCAAGGTTTGTATTGCGCTGGGTGATCGTCCTGCGTACTCTCCCTCGGTGGGGAGGCGGGAATGCCGTTGCCAACAAGTCCGGTCATCCGACGTGCGCGACTCGGCGCAGAGCTGCGTCAACTACGCCGACAGGAGGCGCTCACCCTGGAGCAGGTCTGCGACCGGCTGGGGTGGGCGTCCACCTCGAAGCTCTCACGCATCGAGCTGGGCCAGAGTCGCCCGGACCTCGCCGACGTGCTGGACCTGCTCGACGTCTACCAGGTGCCACCGGCCCAGCGGGACCTGCTCATCGTCATCGCCCGGGACGCTGCGACCAGCCGGGGCTGGTGGCGGGCCCTCGGCGAGATGGGGGAGCGGCAACGCACGTACGCCGAGCTGGAGGCGGGTGCGGCGAGCATTGTGGACTGGCAGCCGGCCGTCGTGCCCGGGCTGTTGCAGACCCCGGCGTACGCCCGGCTGCGGATCATGGCCGGCCACCTCGTGGACCCGACGGTGGATGTGGAGGGGGACGTCCGGGCGCGGCTGATCCGGCACGACGTGTTGCGACGAGAGGATCCGCCCCGCTATACGGCGGTGCTCGCCGAGGCCGCCTGCGACCCCGGCGAGACGCCGCCCGAGGTGTGGCGTGAGCAGTTGCGTCACCTCATCGACTTGGCCGAGTTGCCGAACGTGACGGTCCGCCTGCTGCCCCCGCACCGCGCCGCGCGCGGCGCGGTGCAGCCGTTGACGCCGTACTCCTGCTATTCGTTCCCGGATCCGGCCGATCCCCGGACGGTGATGCTGGAGGCGTTGACCACCGACGTCCGGCTGGTCGCCCCGGCGGATGTGGACCGCTACGAGCGGCTCACCGGGTGGCTGCTGGAGGCCGCGCTGACCCAGGACGAGACGGTCGCGGCGCTGGGCCGGCGGATCGGTGCCTGACTCCGGGGGCCCCGGAGCCAGGCACCGGCCACTCGCGGCCGGCAACGGTCGGACGGGCGGGCAGCGCGCGGCCGGCCGGGCCCGGCACCCCCGAGCCCGTCGGGACCGGCCGCCGGCACGCTACGGACAGGACCATAGGCGGTAGGTGCGACAAAGATTCAGGCCGGCAGGTCGACGAAGTGCTCGACCAGCGGCGGGTCGGCGAAGTGCGGGCCGATGAGCTCGCGCCACCGGGCGAACCGTTCGGTGCCGCGGAAGTTCTCGTCGTGTGCCTCGACCGAGTCCCACTCGACCAGCAGCACGAACCGCGACGGGGATTCCACGCCCCGGGTCATCCGCACCGAACGGCAGCCGGGCGTGCCGGCGAGCACCGGATGCCCCTTCGCGTACGCGGCGGCGAACTCGTCCTCGTGTCCCGGCAGCACGTCGATCAACGCGACCTCAAGCACCATGCGCGCAGCCTCCCACGGTGCTCCGCGCAGCCGTCACCCCGGGGCCCGGTTCCCGTTGGGCTAGCTTGATCGAATGAAGGCGAGCCGCGAGTGACCGAGTTAGCCTCCTAGGACACCGTAGGAGATGTGGCACGCTGTTCCCGCCCGTACTGGTGGGGAGGGACACGTGCCGCCCGAGGTGCGGTCGCCGCGCGCGGTGGGGGAGAATACCGGGACGGAGGGGAGTACTCCCCCGCGATGGAGTCGTCAGCACGGTCCCGCCGGTCCCGCCGGCACGACCCGGCCCCGTCGGTCGCCGCCCCATCCGGGACGGTGGCGGAAGAGACCTCCGACAGCCACCAGAGTCAACGTCGCCGGCACGCCGAGCCCACCGAGCGCGTACGGTGTGCCGGACGTTGCGTGTCTGCCGGAGGAATGAACCGTGTACGTGTCCGGACTGGTCTGGGCGGGGACGCTCGTCGTACTGACCGCGATCCTGGTCGTGGACCTGCTGATCATCGGTCGGCGTCCGCACGAGCCCAGTGTGCGCGAGTCGAGCCTGTGGGTCGGCTTCTACGTCGGCCTGGCCCTGCTCTTCGGCGCCGGTCTCTGGCTGGTGTCCGGGGGGAGCGCGGCGGGGCAGTTCTACACCGGCTGGCTCACCGAATACAGCCTCTCGGTCGACAATCTCTTCGTCTTCGTGATAATCATGGCCCGCTTCGGTGTGCCCCGGCAGTACCAGCAGAAGGTGCTGCTCGTCGGCATCGCGCTCGCGCTCGTCATGCGCGGCGGCTTCATCGCCGCCGGCGCGGCGCTGATCTCGCAGTTCTCCTGGGTCTTCTACATCTTCGGCGCGTTCCTCATCTACACCGCGGTCAACCTCGCTCGGCAGGGCGAGCCGGAGGAGGATGAGTTCACCGAGAACGTGCTGATCCGGTGGAGCCGCCGGGCACTGCCGATCTCCCAGGACTACGACAGCGCGAGGCTCACCACGCACGAGAACGGGCGGCGGCTCTTCACCCCGATGCTGATCGTGATGATCGCGATTGGCACGACCGACCTGATCTTCGCGCTGGACTCGATCCCGGCCATCTTCGGCATCACCCAGGAGCCGTATCTGGTCTTCACCGCAAACGTGTTCGCGCTGATGGGGCTGCGGCAGCTCTACTTCCTCCTCGGTGGCCTGCTGGAACGGTTGATCTACCTCAGCTACGGCCTCGCGGTGGTGCTCGGCTTCATCGGTGTCAAGCTGGTGCTGGAGGCCCTCGCGGACAACCGCCTGCCGTTCGTCAACGGCGGCGAGCCCGTCGCCTGGGCGCCGCACATCCCGATCTGGCTCTCGCTGACCGTCATCCTGGGCACCCTGCTGCTGGCGACCGCGGCGAGTCTGGCCAAGTCGTCCCGGGACCGCCGTCGGGAGCTGGTCAGGGCCCGCGGCTGAGGCGTCCGAGCGGCGGAGCACGCCGGTGGGGCGGTCGGCGCCCCGGTCGGCCGGTGGCCGGTCGGGCCGAGCGAGGCCGGGTAGCGTACCGGGCCGTCGGATACGCGGGCACGGCTCACGGGCTGTGCCGGGGCGTCAAGAGCCCGGTACGCGTGTATCGCGACGATCGTCATGTCGGGCACCCTGTAAGGTGACACGTCGGCGATGGGGAGGCCGGAATGAGCGAGCAGGTCACCAGAACGGCCGGGCCGGCCCGCCGCCGAGCGCGACGAGGCGGTGGCATGAGGGCCCGTGACTGGCAGCTGGTGGGCGCGCCGAACGCACGTGACCTCGGCGGACTGGTGGGGGTGGACGGACGGCGGGTGCGCCCCGGAGTGCTCCTCCGCACTCCGGCGCTGGGCCGGTTGACCGACGAGGACCTGCCGGTGCTGGCCAAGCTCGGGCCGGCCTGCGTGGTGGATCTGCGGGACAGCTCGGAACAGGCGGTCGCACCGCCGGACCGGCTGCCGGAGGAACCGCGGGTCGTGCACCTACCGGTCTACGACGCGGCGCACCCGGTCTTCACCTACGTGTCGGCGGTGCTGCTGGGCCACGACCTCGGGGCGTACGCGGAGCTGGCCGGGCAGGGCACCCCGGCGGCGATGGCGGCGATCTACCGCTGGTTCGTAACCGGGGAGTCGGCGCGGGTCGGCTTCGGCACGGCCGTGCGGCTGGCCGCGCGGGCGGAGAATCTGCCCCTGCTCTACCACTGCTCGGCGGGTAAGGACCGCACCGGCTGGCTGACCGTGGTGCTGCTGCACGCACTCGGGGTGGATGAGGCGGCGATCCGCGCCGACTACCTGGCCAACAATCCGCTGACCGACAGCCTGCGCGAGGTGATCGTGACTGCGATGCGTCGGCGACAGCCGGAGCGGGACGTCGACGCGGTGCGCCCGGTGCTGGAGGTGCGCGGCGAGTACCTCGACGCCGCGTACGACGAGGTGCGGCGGGTACACGGCTCGTTCGAGGCGTACCTGCGCGACGGGCTCGGGCTGGACGAGGAGGTCGTCACGGGGCTGCGGACGCGGCTGCTGGAGTGAACGCCGTCGGGGTGGAGCCGCGGGCGGCCCAGCCGGTGACGATCAGGGCCTGACCGGCGGCGTAGCTGGCCATCACCCAGATCGGTGGGCCGGGCACGGTACCCACCCCGGCGATGCCGGTGGCGATGAGCAGGTCGGAGCCGAGGAACAGGGCGCCGCCGAGACCGACACGCCAGCCGTGTGCGGCTGCGGTGCCGGCCATCGTGGCCAGCGCCACCGCGTATCCCGCCACCGGCAGCGCGAGACCTGCGTCGGCGAGCCCCGGCCACACCCAGCCGAGCGCGGCGACGGTCAGCGTCGCGTACCCCACCCACACGGCGACCAGCGGCGGGCGGAGCAGCCTGGCGGCGCCGCCGCGGGTGAAGGCGGCGACGTAGCAGAGGTGGGCGGCGAGAAAGAGCGCCATCCCGACGAGGAAGGCGTCGCCGTCGCCGAGTAGCGCCACGTCGCCGCCGGTGGAGAAGGCCAGCGCGGCGAGGATCAGGCGGTCGGGTCGGCCGCCGCGGTCGGCTCCGCAGCGCCAGAGGTACGCGGCGAGCAGTGGCATCAGCAGCGGCTTGGTCAGCAGCTCTCCGGTGGCGTCGCCGGTGGCGTTGGCGACGAGGTTACCGGTGGTGACGACGGCGAACGCGACCAGCAAGGCACGGCGGGACGGCATGGGTGGCTCTCCTCGCGGCCGGGGGTGGGCAGTAGCGTAGGCGGCGCCGGCCGCTTCTGCCATCCCGGCCGGGGATCAGCGCAGGTCGTGCCGGGCGGCCCAGACGCGGGCCGAGATGTCGACGATGATGCGGCAGGCGTCGTCCTCGATCTTCATGCCGCTCGGTCCGCCGTCGGCGGGGTCGGTGGTGGTGCAGACGACGACGGCGTACGGGGCGGCGTCGCCGGGGTAGACGACGCCGGCCGCGTGCCGGACGCCGCGGACCCAACCGTTCTTGTGCGCGACGCGGGTGCCCCGGGGCAGCCCGGCGGCGAGGTCCTCGCGGTGTTCCTGGGCGGCAAGGGTGTCGAGCATCGCGGTGCAACTCCGCGGTGTGGCCAGCGGGCCCGGCCGGATGGCGCCGTGCGCCAGGCGGGTGAGTAGGGCGGCCAGGTCGGCGGCGGTGACCAGGTTGGTGATGCCGGCGTCGCGGGCCGCGAAGTCCTCGATGCCGCGCCCGGTGCAGCTGTGCCGGGCGCCGGCGCGGGGCCACACGTCGGCCACGGCGGGCAGGCCGACATGGTCGATGACCAGGTTGGTGGCGAGGTTGCTGGAGCGCACGATCATGCGTTCGGCGAGCCACCGCAGGCGGGCCGTGCCCCCCACCCGGGCCCAGACAGCCTCGTCGTTGTCGTGGTTGCAGGAGAAGCGGGGCGCGCCGGGCAGCGCGGAGTCGAACTCGTTGCGCACGGGCACCGGGGCGTCCAGGTCGAGGTGGCCGGCCTCGGCGGCGCGGTGCAGCGCCACCAGCACTCCCACCTTGATCGTGCTCGCCGCGTAGTGGGTGGCGTCCGGGTGCCGCGTCCACGTGGGGGCAGCGTCGAGCCGGCCGACGTACGCCGAGACCGTGCGGGGCACCCGGTCCAGCTCCGCGTCGAGCTCGTCGAAGATCACCCACCGAGGGTAGCCGGTGACGAGGGGCCCCTTCGCGACGCCGCACGGGCGTGCGGAGGCCCCTTCTGGCGATCGCCGGCCCGACGGCTCAGCCGGTGTGCTTGCGGCGGGCGGCGGCGCGGGCCCGCTGCGTCTGGTCGAGCAGCACCTTGCGGATACGAACCGCGGCCGGGGTCACCTCGACGCACTCGTCCTCCCGGCAGAACTCGAGCGCCTGTTCCAGCGACAGCTTTCGTGGCGGGATCAGCTTCTCGGTCTCCTCCGCCGTGGAGGAGCGCATGTTGGTGAGCTTCTTCTCCTTGGTGATATTGACGTCCATGTCGTCGGAGCGGGAGTTCTCCCCGACGATCATGCCTTCGTAAACCTCGGTGCCGGGCTCGACGAAGAGCTGGCCGCGCTCCTGGAGGTTGGTCATCGCGAACGCGGTGGCGGCGCCGGACCGGTCGGCTACCAGCGAGCCGTTGGGGCGCGTCCGCAGCTCGCCGAACCACGGCTCGTAGGACTCGAAGACGTGGTGCAGGATGCCGGTGCCCCGGGTCTCGGTGAGGAACTCGGTGCGGAATCCGATCAGGCCCCGGGCCGGCACCAGCCACTCCATCCGGATCCAGCCGGTGCCGTGGTTGACCAACTGCTCCATCCGGCCCTTGCGGGTGGCCAGCAGCTGGGTGATCGCGCCCAGGTACTCCTCGGGCGCGTCGATGGTCAGCCGCTCCACCGGCTCGCAGGTCCGTCCGTCGATCTCCCTGGTGACCACCTGCGGCTTGCCGACGGTCAGCTCGTACGACTCGCGGCGCATCTGCTCGACCAGGATCGCCAGCGCCAGTTCGCCACGGCCCTGCACCTCCCAGGCGTCGGGACGCTCGGTGGGCAGGACCCGCAGCGACACGTTGCCGATCAGTTCCTTGTCGAGCCGGTCCTTGACCATCCGGGCGGTGACCTTGGCGCCCTTGACCCGGCCGACCAGTGGCGAGGTGTTGGTGCCGATGGTCATCGAGATGGCCGGCTCGTCGACGGTGATCAACGGCAGTGGCCGCGGATCGTCCGCGTCGGCGAGCGTCTCGCCGATCATGATCTCGGGGATGCCGGCGACGGCGATGATGTCGCCCGGACCGGCGGACTCGGCCGGCTTGCGCTCGAGGCCCTCGGTCATCAGCAGCTCGGAGATGCGTACCCGCTGGTTGCTGCCGTCGGTGCGGCACCAGGCCACGGTCTGGCCCTTGCTGATGGTGCCCTGCCGCACCCGGCAGAGCGCGAGCCGACCGAGGAACGGCGAGGCGTCCAGGTTGGTGACGTGCGCCTGCAGCGAGGCGTTCTCGTCGTAGGCGGGCGGCGGGATGGTGTCGAGCAGGGTGCGGAACAGTGGCTCGAGGTTGTGGCTGTCACTGGGCACCGAGCCGTCCGCCGGCTGGGTCAGCGAGGCGATGCCGTCGCGGGCGCAGGCGTAGACGATCGGGAAGTCGATCTGCTCCTCGTCGGCGTCCAGGTCGAGGAAGAGCTCGTAGGTGTCGTCCACGACCTCCTTGATCCGAGCATCCGGGCGGTCCACCTTGTTGATCACCAGGATGATGGGCATCCGCGCCTTGAGGGCCTTGCGCAGCACGAACCGGGTCTGCGGCAGCGGTCCCTCGCTGGAGTCGACCAGCAACACCACGCCGTCGACCATGGTGAGACCGCGTTCCACCTCGCCACCGAAGTCGGCGTGCCCGGGGGTGTCGATGATGTTGATCGTCACCGGGTCGGAGCCGTCTGCCGGCAGGTACCGCACACCTGTGTTCTTGGCGAGGATGGTGATGCCCTTCTCCCGCTCGAGGTCCATCGAGTCCATCACCCGCTCGGTCACCTCACCCCGGGCGCCGTAGGCGCCGGCCTGCCGCAACATGGCGTCGACCAGGGTGGTCTTGCCATGGTCGACGTGAGCGATGATGGCGACGTTGCGGAGATCGGTGCGCAGCTGCATGGGCTCCATCCTCCCGCCTGCGCCGATCCGGGGCGGCGTCGGGGTCACCCCCGGGGTTGCCCCCGATCGGGGCGGAAACTCCTGTCACTCGCGTCCCGTCGCTGGCAAGCTGGCCCTTGTGACCCGGGGGCCTTGGTGCACGAGCTGCTGAGCGCGCTGCAGGAGCTGCCGTCCGGGCTGATCCTGCTGGTCGCCGCGTTGATCGTCGCAGCGGAGACAGCGCTCATCGTCGGGTTGGTGATGCCGGGGGAGGCCACCCTGCTGCTGGTCGGTTTCCTCACCTACACCGGAACCCTCCGGCTCGGACCGACGCTGCTGGTGATGATAATCGCAGCGGCGGCGGGCGACGCGGCGGCGTTCCGCGCGGGCCGGCGGTACGGGCCGCGGCTGCGCGCCAGCCGGTTTGGTGCCCGGATCGGCCCGCATCGGTGGCGTCGCGCCGACGCGATGCTCGGGAAGCTCGGTGGCCGGGGCGTGCTCACCGCCCGGTGGGTGGCGTTCGCCCGCACCCTCGTGCCCCGGCTGGCGGGCGCGGCGAACATGCCGTACCGGCGGTTCGCGCCGTGGAACCTCACCGGCGGGGCGACCTGGGTGGCCGGCTCGGTGATCGCCGGGAACCTGGCCGGCGAGTCCTACGAGACCGTGTCGCACCTGCTCGGCAGGGCCACCGGCGCGGTACTGGTGCTGCTGGGCGCGATGGTCGCGGTGCTGCTGACCGGGCGCTGGCTGGGCCGCAACCCGGATCCGGTGCGGGTGCTGCTGGCCCGGGCAGCTGCGCTTCCGCCGGTGCGCTGGCTGACGGGGCGGTACGGCCTGCTGTTCTTCCTGCTCGCCATACACATCGGATCGGCGTGGACGCTGCTGCTCAACCTGGTCGCCGGGTTGCTGCTGCTCCTGCTGGCCGGGGTCGTCGTCGCCTGGACGCTCGGTGCGGTCGTCCGACGCAGCGGACTGTCGGTGGTCGACGGCGCGATCGCCGACTGGTTCGCCGCCCGTCGCACCCCGGAGGCCGTCGAGGTGGCCCTCGCGGTGGTGTCGGTGCTGCGCGGCCCGGTGCTGATCGTGGTGGTGGCGGTGGTGGCGGCCCTGGTGGCCTGGCGCCAGCGCCCCTGGCGGGCCGACCTGCTCAGCGTGCTCGGGACCGCTGGCGCGTTCGTGCCGCTGGTGGTGCTGGCGGTGGCGGCCGACCTGGTCCGGCCCACCGGGTCCGGCCCGCCGGTACTGTTTCCGACGCGGAGCGCGGTGGTCACCGCCAGCCTGTGCACTCTCGCGTGGCTGCTCTCCCGGGGGGCCCGGTGGCCGGTGGCGGTCATGGCGTGGACGGTTGCCGCCGCCGGGGTCGTCGGGGTCGGTGGCGCCTGGCTCTACCTGGGTTTGAGCACCGCCAGCAGCGCCCTGACCGGGGTGCTGCTCGGCGCGGCGTGGACGGCTGTGTTCGTGGTGGCGTGGGCGACCCGGGACCGGGCGGTCGGTCCTGACCCGGCCACCGTCGACCTGTCACCCGCGGCCCCTACCGAGGGTCTGCCGGTCGCCCGGGCCGCCCCGGAGCCGTCGGCCCGCGCCAACACCGACGACGTCTGAACGCGACGCGACCCCGTTCCGGGCCGGGCGGCGCGGGCCGACGTACCGGTCCGTCACGGGGCGGCGCCGGACCGTTGATCCCTGTTACGGTGCGGCGGTCAATCAAGGGGAGGAGACGACATGGGGGTAGGTCGAGCCGGCGCACTCGCGCTCGCGGCGGTGCTGGTGCTCGCTGCGCTCGCCGGCTGCGCCGGGGACCGCGCCGCCGCGCCGGAGGCCGCTGCCCCGTTCGGGGCGACCGCCGATACGGCCGGCGTGGCGGCCACGGAGATTCCCGTCGCCGCCACGACACCGGCCGCACGGGAGTCGATGGGAGCGGCACCCCGGCGCAGCGTGTCTTCCAGCCCCAGCCCCAGCGCCAAACCGATGTCGAAGCCGACCCGGGCCACCGCCCCGCGGCCGGTGGCGAAGCCGCCGGCGGAGACCCAGACGCCGCCGCTGCCACCGAAGCCGTCGTCGACCGCCTGCACCCCCCGCTACGAGGGCACCCAGACCGGCCGGCCCCAGGTGAAGGTGGCGCTCGCCGACGCCGCGGCGAAGACGTACTGGCCGACCTCCGCGCCGGACATCCGGATCCCACCGGACCTGGTGAAGGCCACCGCCTGGCAGGAGAGCGGTTGGCAGTCGAACATCGTCGCCTGCGACGGCGGCATCGGGCTGATGCAGGTGATGCCCGCGACGGCCGACTGGATGAACCAGCGGTTCGGGCAGAGCTACGATGTGCACGACTACCGCGGCAACGCCTACCTCGGCGCCACCTACCTGGCCTGGCTGACGAAGTACATCGGCGACATGTACTTCGAGGCCGACTACCGGCTGGACGCCGCACTGTGCACCCGCGAGCTGGACTCATGTCTGCTCAACGCGGTGATCGCCGGCTACAACTACGGGCATGGGGCGGTCGCCCGCGAGGGCGAGCCGCTCAGCATTCCCAACCCGCAGTACGTGCGGAACGTCCGCGCCCTGATGACCGACTGCGCCTGCCTGGCGTACTAGGGCGTGGCCCGTCCGGTCCACGCGGGCGAGGGTGGGCCGCCGGGAGCGCGGGCAACGCCGAGAGCATGGCCAACGCGATCGCCGGTCGCTGTGCGGTAACCGAGAGCGGACAAGGAGATGCGGCGGGACACATGGCAGGTCATGGCATGTGCCGGCGGTGCGAACCGCGACGTGAGCACCTGATCGTGGAGATCACCAACAACCTCCGGCGGTACGCGACGGACGCCCGCCAGCACATCGGTCACGCCTCCGCCGGCCTGCACCGTGCCGATCACGGTGCCGCGGTGGCCGTGTTCGTCCCGCCGCTCGGGCGGAGCACCGATGCGGTGATGACCGACGTCACCGACGGCGAGCTGAGGGCCGTCCACCGACTCACGACGGCGACGAGCGCCTCACTGCGGTGGCACCGCGAGGCCGTCGGCGCCGAGCCGCCGCGGCGGACGAACGGCTGAGCCGAGCATGCTGGCGGCGTTGGCGACCCGGCTGGCCACCGCGGCGCTGCGGCTTCCACCACCCCGGACGCGGCGGGTCACTCTCACCCGGAACATCCCGGTCCGGGTCCGGGACGGCGTCACGCTCCGTACCGACCACCACGCGCCGGACCTGCCCGGCGCGCCCGCCGTGCTGATCCGCACTCCGTACGGCCGGGGCGGACCGATGCGCCTACTCGGTCGGCTCGCCGCCGAGCGCGGCTACCACGTGGTGATCCAGTCCTGCCGGGGAACCCACGACTCCGGCGGGGTATTCGATCCCCTTGTGCATGAGCGCGACGATGGTCTCGACACCCTCGACTGGCTGCGCCGTCAGCCCTGGTGGAATGGTGCCTTCGGTATGTTCGGCGCCAGCTACCAGGGCTTCGTCCAGTGGGCGCTGGCGGCCGACGCCGGGGAGGAGCTGCGCGCGATGGTCGCCGTGGTCACCGCCTCCGGCACCCGCGACTCGACGTACGCGGGGGAGTCCTTCGCGCTGGACACCGTGCTCACCTGGGCCGAGTTGCTCCAGGCGCAGACCGTGCCGTGGCTCGCCCGGCAGTGGGAACTCAAGCGGGGGCAGCCCCGGCTCGCCGCCGCGCTCGCCCACCTGCCGCTGGCGGAGGCGGACCGGGTGGCCACCGGCGTCACCGTGCCCTTCTTCCAGGAGTGGCTGCGCCACCACACCCCCGACGCCGGGTACTGGCGTGCCCGGGTGTTCGGCGACCGGGTCGCCCAGGTGCGCGCCCCGGTGTCCATGATCAGCGGGTGGCACGACATCTTCCTGCCCGCGCAGCTGCGCGACTTCGCGGCACTACGCGCCGCCGGCGCCCGGCCCCGGCTCACCGTGGGCCCTTGGACGCACGGCAGCCCGGGGCTCTTCGTGGCCGCTCTGCGCGACGGCCTCGACTGGCTCGACGAGCACCTGGGCGCGGGCCGGGCACCCCGGCACGCTCCGGTGCGGGTGCACGTCGGCGGAGTCGGCGGGGGCTGGCGTGACCTGCCGGACTGGCCTCCGCCCACGACACCGACCGCCTGGCACCTGCATCCGTGTGGTGAGCTGAGCCCCGCCCAGCCGGTGGCGTCGGCGCCCGACGGCTTCTGGTACGACCCGGCTGACCCTACGCCGTCGCTGGGCGGTCCGCTGCTCGTGGCCCAGCGGGCGGGTCCGGTGGACAACCGTCCGGTCGAGGCTCGCCCCGACGTGCTCATCTGGACCAGCGCCGCGTTGCTGACGCCGGTGGAGGTCGTCGGGCCGGTCCGGGCGGAGATTTTCGTCCGAAGTGATCTGCCCTATCTCGACGTCTTCGTGCGACTGTGCGACGTGGATCAGCGGGGACGGTCCTGGAACGTGTGCGACGGCCTCGTCCGGGTGACCCTGGACGGGCTTCCCGGCGCGGCGAGCAACGTGCGGCGGGTCCCGGTGGAGTTGTGGCCCACCGCTCACCGGTTCGGGCCCGGTCACCGGCTGCGGGTCCAGGTCTCCGGCGGTGCGCATCCGCGGTACGCGCGCAACCCCGGTACCGGCGAACCCCTCGGTACAGCGATTACTCTTCGTGCTGGATGGCGGGAGATCCTGCACGATCCCGAGCATCCGTCCGCCGTGGTCCTACCTGCCGTCCACTCGGGTACCAAGCTGCATCCACGATAAACGGTGCTGCTCTGAGCTGTGCATATGCCGGTTGGACGGGCTACTGTTGAAGCAACGCCCGGCGCTGTGCATACCTCGGCCGGGCCCGCTTGTGCAGCCTCGAGTCGCACACGTGGTGTCACCGTCGGGTCCGGCCCCTCACCACCCGCTAGGGGGACCCATGACGCGGGCTCCGGAAAATCTGCTGGCCGTCCGTGCCCTGCTTCTCTCCCATCTCAACGTCGACCCGAACGTCGTCCGCGATGCCGACCTCGAACCGGCCGAGGTCGGCATCGTCGGCGACGCCAACCATCTGGGCGGCTACCACGCCGGCTCGGACCGGATCGTCAACGAGGACTACTCGGTGGTGGAGTCGCCACGGGACTCGTCCGGTCTGACTCTCGACGCCGCGGCGCTCGACGTGGGGCTCTTCCGAGTCCGCTCCGGAGCGGCCACGCACACCCTGTACACCTTCTCGACCTGGTGCGTCCAGCAGTGTGCCGCCAACGCCCCGGACACCCGGGACATCCGTGAGATCATCTACAGCCCCGACGGCAGGAACGTCCGCCGCTGGGACCGGCTCCGCCGGCGATCGACCGGGGACCTGTCGCACCTGTGGCACACGCACGTCAGCTTCTTCCGCGACTCGATCAAGGCGGGCCGGGACCAGACTCCGCTGTTCCGCCGCTACCTCATCCACATCGGCCTGCTGGAGGATGACATGGCCCTGTCCGCCGAAGACCTCGACAAGGTGCGGTCAGCGACCGCCAGGGGCATCTACGACGCCCTGTGGGTGGCCGCCCAAGGCGAGCCCTACCGCGACCTGACCTACACCGGGCCCGGTTCCATTGGCAAGGCCATCCGGACCAACCTGCAGGCGCTGACCGTCGCACCGGTGCTCTCCGCGCTCGCCGCGAAGGACCTGGTGAGCGAGGAGCAGGTGGTCTCGGGGATCCTCGCCGCTCTCACCCCGGAGAAGATCGTCGCCGCGATCCCGCCCGCCCTGGCCAGGGACGTGGCTGACGAGCTGGCTCGTCGTCTCGCCGAGTGAAAGCCGGACGGTCGGGCGTCGGTTGCCGCGGGACCGCCACAGCCGCGACGGCGGCCGGGCTCCGGCCGCCGTCGGCGCCCGCGGGTCACACCGGGCTGACGTTGTCCGCCTGCGGGCCCTTCTGTCCCTGGACCACGTCGAACTCGACCTTCTGGCCCTCGGTCAACTCCCGGTAACCGCTCGTCTGAATCGCGGAGTAGTGGACGAAGACGTCCGGCCCCCCGCCGTCCTGCTCGATGAAGCCGAAGCCCTTTTCCGCGTTGAACCACTTGACGGTGCCGGTTGCCATGCATCTCTCCCTGTTCCAAGCAGGCGACCGCCGACCGTAGGCCGATGATCGCCCGGTGCCTTCTCGACAGTAACCGGCCAAACCGCGATCTGCCGGGTGAAGTGCCGCAGGCGGTGTGGTGAACTCTCGGCCGGCCCCGCCGAACCCGGCGCGCCGATCCGCCGACTACGGCAGGCTTGCGTCGATGAGCGGAACCGAGGCCGCGTTGGTCGACCTGGAACGGGAGATCGGCACGCCCGGTGGCGGCCTGGACCGGCTGCGGCTGGCGCCCACCCCATTCGTCCCCGAGGTACGACTGCACCTGGCCGAGGACCCGATCGTCTGGTGGGCTCGGATGGAGGCCGGGGCCGGCCACGCCTTGCCGCCGCCGTACTGGGCGTCGGTCTGGGCCGGTGGGCAGGCCCTCGCCCGGCATCTGCTGGACCACCCCGACCTGGTGGTCGGCCGCCGGGTGCTCGATCTGGCCGCCGGCTCCGGCGTGGTCGGCATCGCCGCGGCGCTGGCCGGTGCGGCCCGCGTGGTCGCCGACGACGTCGACCCGTACGCCGTGGCGGCCGTCACCGTCAACTCCCGCGCCAACAATGTGACGGTCGAGGTCACCGGGGAGGATCTGCTCGACTCCACGCCGGCCGGAGTGGACCTCGTTGTCGCCGGCGACGTCCTCTACGACCGGGCGACGGCGGCCCGGATGCTGCCGTTCCTGTTCCGCGTCGCGTCCGCGGGTGTCGACGTGCTGGTCGGTGACCCCGACCGGGGCCACCAGCCGACGGACGGGCTGGCGGTCGTCGCGGACTACCCGGTGCGGATCACCGAACCCGCCAGCGGACCGCCGGTGCGTCGGGTGCAGGTGCTGCGACCCGGCTGATGGCAGCAGCGACGACCCGAGTCCGGGCCGGAAGCTCGGGCTCGTTCCCTCCGCCGGTCCCGGTCGGGTCCAGCCTGACGTGGTCCCCGCCGGCGGTCGGTGTCGGCACGACGCCGGCGGGGCGAGTGTGGATCTGTCTTGGGCGTGGTCACCAGCCGCGGGCTCGCCACTGGGGGAGGGCGGGGCGTTCGGCGCCCAGGGTGCCGTCCTTGCCGTGGCCCGGATAGAACCACGTCTCGTCGGGTAGCCGGTCGAAGAGCTTGTGCTCGACGTTGTCGATGAGCTGGCCGAATCGCTCCGGGTCCCGGTCGGTGTTGCCGACGCCGCCCGGGAACAGGCTGTCGCCGGTGAAGAGATGCGGAGTGCCGGCGGGGTCGCGGTAGAGCAGCGCGATCGAGCCGGGCGTGTGCCCCCGCAGGTGGATGACCTGGAGCGCGCAGTCGCCGACCGGCACCGTGTCGCCGTCGGCCAGGGTCTCCGCACCGATCGGCAGCCCCGGGGCGTCCTCGATGTGCACCAGGGCACGGGCGCCGGTCGTGGCCACCACCTCCTCCAGGGCCATCCAGTGGTCCATGTGCTGGTGGGTGGTGACCACGGCTGCCAGCCCTCCGCCACCGATCAGGTCGAGTAGCCGGGGCGCCTCGTTCGCCGCGTCGATCAGCACCTGATCGCCGGTGGCCCGGCAGCGCAGCAGGTAGGCGTTGTTGTCCATCGGGCCCACCGACATCTTGGTGACGGTGAGCCGGTCGAGGTCGCGGACGGCCGGCGTGCCACCCGGCGTGACGTCTCCGGTGTAGGTCATGGGTCGCCTATATCCAATCTGGTGGGGTCGGCAGGGGACCGTCGGGGGTGACGGTGAGCACGGTGCCGGCGTTTCGACCGATCAGCCAGGCGGCGAGTTCCGGGGCGGCGCCGGTCACCGTGGGGGCGGCCGAGCGGTCGCCGATCGCCAGCTCGTGCCGGCTGCCGTCGAAGCGCAGCACCATCGGCGGCGCGTCGGCGCGTCCGGCCAGGCCGGTGGCGACCTCGTGCAGGAGCCGGTGACCGAAGGCCTCCGGCCAGTCCGCGGGCCGGTAACCAGCGGCCAGGTCCACGTGGTGCACCTCGATCTCCCGCAGCCGACCCCAGACGAGCATCGCGGCCGGCCAGGGCCCACGCCGGGTCTCGACGGTGGCACCCCACGCCTCGACCGGCATCGCCGTGACGGCAGCGGCGAACCGGTCGGCGGTGCGCCGCAGGTCGTCCAGGTGGGTGGCCGGCGGGCGGAACGCCCCCGCCTCGATGTCCGCGGTCCGGGCGGCCGCGCTCGCGTACATCGGAATCCGCTCTCCGGTGCGCGCGGCGGTCAGCAGGTTGACCAGCCCGTCGGCGTTGCGGGCGAGGTGGGCCAGCACGTGCCCCCGCGTCCAGCCGGGCAGCAGGGACGGGGTGGCGAGGTCCGCCTCGTCGAAGGTGGCCGCCGTGCGTAGGAGCCGTGCGGTGGATTCGCCCACCTCGCCGGTCAGCAGAAGCGGATCCGTGGTCACGGCTCGACCCTAGCGGTCCAGCGGCTGCCGCGTCGCCGGGGAAATCGCTTTCGGCGCGTCGCAACGCGTCCTACCGTCGGCGGCGAACCGCGGCACCGGAGGTCGGAGGGGGTGGTGATCGTGCCGGTCGGAGCACCAACGAGCCACCCGAACCCACGCCCGTGAGGACGCCATGACGATCGACCTGACCGCCCTCGGCTGGGACGCCGACCGGGCGCACGACGTACGACACCGCACCGACCACCGACCGGGCCGGGTGGCCCGGGTCGACCGGGGTGTGTGCACCGTCCTCGGCGTGGACGGCCCGGTCCGCGCCACTCTTGGCGGGGCCGTGTTGGCCGCTGCCGCCCACGATCCGACCCGTCTGCCCTGCGCGGGTGACTGGGTGCTGCTCGCCACCTGGCCGGACCGGAACGTCACGGTCGAGGCGGTGCTTCCCCGGCGCACCGCGCTGATCCGGCGTACCGCCGGTAAGGACGCTCGTGGACAGGTGCTGGCCGCCAACCTGACTGCCGCTGCGGTGGTCGAGCCGGTGCACCCGGAGCCGGACACCGGGCGGATCGAGCGTCTGCTCGCCCTCGCCCACGAGTCGGGCGCCCGGCCGCTGGTGGTGCTGACCAAGATCGACCTCGCCCCCGACCCGGCGGCGCTGGCTCGGCAGCTTGCCGCCGTGGCACCCGGCGTGCCCGTGCTACCGGTGAGCGCGGCGCGCGGCGCGGGGCTCGACCCGCTGCGAGCCGAGGTGGTGTCGGGCCGCACCCTGGGCCTGCTCGGTCCGTCGGGGGCGGGTAAGTCGAGCCTGGTGAACGCACTGGCGACAGCGGTGGTGATGCCGGCCCAGGGGGTCCGCCGGGTCGACGGCAGGGGTCGGCACACCACGACCTGGCGGGCGTTGGTCCCGGTGCCGGGCGGCGGTGCGGTGCTGGACACCCCGGGGGTCCGGGCGGTGGGCCTGCTTGACGGCGTTGTCGGCCTCCACCGGGCGTTCGCCGACATCGCCGAGCTGGCCGCCGGCTGCCGCTACGCCGACTGCGGTCATGACGCGGAACCGGCGTGCGCGGTGCGGGAGGCGCTGGACTCCGGGGAACTGCCCGCACGTCGCTACGAGAGCTGGCGGCGACTGCAACGGGAGGTGGCGTACGAGACCCGGCGCCGGGGCGTGCGCCTGGCCGCCGAGCGGCACGGTGCGCGCCGACGGGCGAGCCGGCCGTCCCGGCCACCGGCGCCCGGGGGGTGCTGACCCGCCACTGCTCGGCGTATGGTCACCATCGCGGCGCGGCTAACCGCGCTGAGCTGGGGAAATGTTCGGGTACGGAGAATTGTCGCACCGCGGGGCTAGAGTTGCCGACGGCTAGAGTTGCCGGGGCGCTATTCCCGCGCCCAGCGGCCCGCTCAGCAGCCCGCCCAGCAGCCCGCCCAGACAACCGCCCTGACAACAGCCCGAAAATCGCCCCGAACCGACCAGGCGGCTCATACCGGATCGGAGCGGGACAGATACTGATCTTCTTTCACCCGGGAGTGCACGGACAGTGGCCGACCGACTGATCATCCGTGGCGCGCGCGAGCACAACTTGCGTGACGTCAGTCTCGACCTGCCCCGGGACGCTCTGATCGTGTTCACCGGGCTCTCCGGGTCGGGTAAGTCGAGCCTGGCCTTCGATACGATCTTCGCCGAGGGGCAGCGGCGCTACGTCGAGTCGCTTTCGTCATACGCTCGGCAGTTCCTCGGGCAGATGGACAAGCCGGACGTCGACTTCATCGAGGGCCTCAGCCCGGCGGTGTCCATCGACCAGAAGTCGACCTCGCGCAACCCGCGGTCGACCGTGGGCACCATCACCGAGGTCTACGACTACCTCCGCCTGCTCTTCGCCCGCGTCGGCGAGCCGCACTGCCCGGTCTGCGGGGAGCGGATCTCCCGGCAGAGTCCGCAGCAGATCGTCGACCGGGTCCTCGCCATGCCCGAGGGCACCCGGTTCATGGTGCTCGCCCCGGTCGTCCGTGGCCGCAAGGGGGAGTACCTGGACCTCTTCGCCGAGCTGCAGGCCAAGGGCTATGCGCGGGCCCGCGTCGACGGCGTCGTGCACCCACTGACCGAGCCGCCGAAGCTCAAGAAGCAGGAGAAGCACACCATCGAGGTGGTCATCGACCGGCTCACCGTCAAGCCGAGCGCCAAGCAGCGGCTGACCGACTCGGTCGAGGCCGCGCTCGGGCTCTCCGGCGGCTTGGTGTTGCTCGACTTCGTCGACCTACCCGAGGACGACCCGGGCCGGGAACGTCGTTACTCGGAGCAGTTGGCCTGCCCCAACGACCACCCCCTCGCCATCGAGGACCTGGAGCCCCGGGTCTTCTCCTTCAACGCGCCGTACGGCGCCTGCCCGGAGTGCACCGGTCTCGGCACCAAGAAGGAGGTCGACCCGGAGCTGGTGATCCCCGACCCGGAGCGCACCCTGCGTGAGGGCGCGATCCAGCCCTGGTCCGGCGGCCACAACCTGGAATACTTCCTGCGCCTGCTGGAGGCGCTCGGCGAGGCGGAGCGCTTCGACGTCGACACACCGTGGCGGGCGCTGCCGTCGCGGGCGCAGAAGACCATCCTGCACGGCTCCGACGACCAGGTGCACGTACGCTACCGCAACAAGTACGGCCGCGAGCGTTCGTACTACACCGGCTTCGAGGGCGTGATGCAGTGGATCGAGCGCCGCCACTCGGACACCGAGTCGGAGTGGTCGCGGGAGAAGTACGAGGGTTACATGCGGGACGTGCCGTGCGCGGCCTGTGGTGGGGCCCGGCTCAAGCCTGAGGTGCTCGCGGTCACCCTGGCCGGCAAGAGCATCGCCGCGCTGTGCGGCCTGTCCGTCGGCGAGTGCGCCGAGTTGCTGGCCGGCATCGAGCTGACCGACCGGCAGAAGCTGATCGCCGAGCGGGTCCTCAAGGAGATCAACGCCCGGCTGCGGTTCCTGCTCGACGTCGGCCTGGACTACCTCTCCCTCGACCGTCCCGCCGGCACCCTCTCCGGCGGTGAGGCGCAGCGGATCCGGCTCGCCACCCAGATCGGGTCCGGCCTGGTCGGCGTGCTGTACGTGCTGGACGAGCCGTCAATCGGTCTGCACCAGCGGGACAACCACCGCCTGATCGAGACGCTGATTCGGCTACGCGGGCTGGGTAACACGCTGATCGTGGTCGAGCACGACGAGGACACCATCCGTACCGCCGACTGGATCGTCGACATCGGCCCCGGCGCCGGGGAACACGGTGGCCGGATCGTGCACAGCGGTTCGGTGCCGGCGCTGCTGGAGAACGCGGACTCGGTCACCGGGGCGTACCTGTCCGGTCGCAAGGCGATCCCCACGCCTCGGCAGCGCCGCCCCCAGACACCGGGGCGGGAGCTGGTGGTGCAGGGGGCTCGCGAGCACAATCTGCGCAACCTGACGGTGAGCTTCCCCCTCGGTCAGCTGATCGCGGTCACCGGAGTCAGCGGCTCCGGCAAGTCGACCCTGGTCAACGACATCCTGCACGCCGTTCTGGCCAACCAGATCAACGGTGCCCGCCTGGTGCCCGGCCGGCACACGCGGGTTGCGGGTCTGGACCACGTCGACAAGGTCGTCGGCGTCGACCAGTCGCCGATCGGCCGGACTCCGCGTTCCAACCCGGCTACCTACACCGGCGTCTGGGACCACATCCGCAAGCTTTTCGCCGAGACGACGGAGGCGAAGGTCCGGGGCTACGGCCCGGGCCGGTTCTCGTTCAACGTCAAGGGCGGCCGCTGCGAGGCCTGTTCCGGCGACGGCACCCTCAAGATCGAAATGAACTTCCTGCCCGACGTGTACGTCCCGTGCGAGGTCTGCAAGGGCGCCCGGTACAACCGGGAGACCCTGGAGGTGCACTACAAGGGCAGGACGGTCGCCGAGGTGCTGGACATGCCGATCGAGGAGGCGGCCGATTTCTTCTCGGCCATCCCGGCCATCCACCGGCACCTGAGGACACTGGTCGACGTTGGGCTCGGCTACGTCCGGCTGGGCCAGCCCGCGCCCACCCTCTCCGGCGGGGAGGCGCAGCGCGTGAAGCTCGCCTCCGAGTTGCAGAAGCGGTCCACCGGGCGGACGGTCTACGTGCTCGACGAACCGACCACCGGCCTGCACTTCGAGGACATCCGCAAGCTGCTGATGGTCCTTGAGGGGCTGGTCGACAAGGGCAACACGGTGATCACCATCGAGCACAACCTGGACGTGATCAAGACGGCCGACTGGATCATCGACATGGGTCCGGAGGGCGGCCACCGTGGCGGCACGGTGCTCGCCACCGGCACTCCGGAGGAGGTCGCCGAGGTGCCCGAGAGCCACACCGGCCGGTTCCTGCGCCAGGTGCTCAAGCTCGACGGCGAGGCGAAGGGAGCCGCGGCGGCCACCTCGCGGGCGGCGAAGGCCAACGGCGCGAAGTCCCGCACGGCGCGGAAGGTACCCGCCGGTGCCCGCTGAGACATGCGGGGCGACCGCGATCACCCGGCGGTTCGGTCGCCGATCGGGTGAACCGTCGGTCGGAGCGATCCGTGTACCAGGGTAAGGCCGCGGATCATGGCAGGCGGCGTTGTCGGTGAGAGGGCGAGGCATGAGTGACGACCAGGTGCTGACCGGAGGGGTCCCGCAGACCCGGCGGGCACTGCTGGCTGGTGCGGGTGCCGCCGGCGCGGCGGTCGTCCTGGCCGCCTGCGGCAGCGAGGGCTCCGGCGACGGCGCGGCGCCGACCAGCCCGGGCCCGGAGGTGTCCAACACCGGCGACGCCGGTGGCGGTGACCGGCAGGGCGCTCAGTCCCTCGCCAGGACGACCGACGTCCCGCTCGGCGGTGGCGCGGTCTTCGCGGCCCAGGGGGTCGTGGTCACGCAGCCGTCACCCGGCGAGTTCAGGGGATTCGACCCGATCTGCACCCACCAGGGCTGCCCGGTGTCCAACGTCGATGGTGGCACGATCAACTGCACCTGTCACGGCAGCAGGTTCTCGATCGAGGACGGCTCGGTGAAGGCGGGCCCGGCCACCACGCCGCTTGCGCCCCGGGACGTCAAGGTCACCGGCGATCGGATTTCGCTGGCCTGAGGCCGACCGTCCTCCGGCTTCGCCCCCGGCCCTGGTTGCCGGGGGCCGGACACCCGACAGCGCCGAACCGGGGAGGCCCCTTCTCGCCGCCCGAACGGTCCCGGTCGGGCGGCGGCCCGGTCGTGTCGGGGGCGCGGACTAGGCTTGCTGCCGTGGCTGACCCCTCGACCTACCGTCCCGCGCCCGGCACGATCCCGGAGTCGCCGGGGGTCTACCGCTTCCGCGACGGCACCGGTCGGGTGATCTACGTCGGCAAGGCGAAGAACCTGCGCAGCAGGCTCAACTCGTACTTCGCTGACCCGATCAACCTGCACCAGCGCACCCGGCAGATGGTCTTCACCGCCGAATCGGTCGACTGGATCTCGGTCGCCACCGAGGTCGAGGCGCTTCAGCAGGAGTTCACCTGGATCAAGCAGTACGACCCGAAGTTCAACGTCCGCTACCGGGACGACAAGTCCTACCCGTACCTCGCCGTCACGCTCGACGAGGAGTTCCCGCGCCTGCAGGTGATGCGCGGCGGGAAGCGCAAGGGGGTGCGCTACTTCGGGCCGTACTCACACGCCTGGGCGATCCGCGAGACGCTGGACCTGCTGCTACGCGTGTTCCCCGCCCGCACCTGCTCGTCCGGCGTGTTCCGGCGGGCCGGTCAGGTCGGCCGGCCGTGCCTGCTGGGCTACATCGGCAAGTGCTCCGCGCCGTGCGTCGGCAGCGTCTCCGCCGAGGAACACCGGGTCATCGTCGACGGCTTCTGCGACTTCATGGCCGGTCGGACGGACGCGGTGGTTCGCAGACTGGAGCGTGAGATGGGCGAGGCCAGCGCGGAGCTGGAGTTCGAGCGGGCCGCCCGGCTGCGCGACGACCTGGCGGCGCTGCGTCGGGCCATGGAGAAGCAGACGGTGGTGTTCGGCGACGGCACCGACGCCGACGTGGTCGCCTTTGCCGACGACCCGCTGGAGGCGGCAGTCCAGGTGTTCCGCGTCCGTGCCGGCCGGGTGCGTGGCCAGCGGGGTTGGGTGGTCGAGAAGACCGAGGAACTGAGCACCGGCGACCTGGTGCATCACTTCTGCACGCAGGTGTACGGCGGGGAGCACGGCGAGGCCGACGTCCCCCGGGAACTGCTCGTCCCCGACCTGCCCGCCGACGCCGACGCGCTCGCCGACTGGCTGTCCACCCGGCGGGGCAGCCGGGTGGCGCTGCGGGTGCCGCAACGCGGCGACAAGCGTGCTCTGCTCGAGACGGTGGAGCGCAACGCCAGGGACGCGCTCGCCCGGCACAAGCTCAAGCGGGCGGGTGACCTCACCACCCGGAGCAGGGCCCTTGACGAGATCGGCGAGACGCTTGGCCTGCGCGCGTCGCCGCTGCGTATCGAGTGCTTCGACATCTCCCAGATCCAGGGTACCGACGTGGTGGCGAGCATGGTCGTCTTCGAGGACGGGCTGCCCCGCAAGAGCGAGTATCGGCGGTTCATCATCCGGGGCGCCACCGACGACCTCTCGGCGATGTCGGAGGTACTTCGCCGTCGCTTCGCTCGCTACCTCGACGCCCGCGCGGAGACCGGTGAGGCGGGCGTCGAGTCGGCCGACGACCCGGATGTCCCGGCCGGGCAGGCGGTTCCCGACGAGCCGCGGGTCGGCACCCTGGTCGACCCGACGACCGGGCGACCACGCACGTTCGCGTACCCCCCGCAACTGGTGGTGGTGGACGGCGGCGCGCCACAGGTAGCGGCAGCGGCCCAGGCGCTCGCGGAGCTGGGGGTCGACGACGTGGCACTGTGCGGGCTGGCGAAGCGGCTGGAGGAGGTGTGGCTGCCCGACGACGACTTCCCGGTCGTCCTTCCGCGCACCTCCGAGGGACTCTACCTGCTGCAACGTATCCGCGACGAGGCGCACCGGTTCGCCATCACGTTCCACCGGCAGCGGCGCTCGAAGCGGATGACCGAGTCGGTGCTGGACACAGTGCCCGGCCTGGGTGAGGTGCGGCGCAAGGCGCTGCTGCGGCACTTCGGCTCGCTCAAGCGGCTTTCGGCCGCCACCGTCGAGGAGATCACCGCGGTGCCCGGCGTCGGCAAGCGGACCGCCGAGGCGATCCTGGCCGCCCTCGAGGGCGACACCAGGACCCCGGCGGGCTGAGGCACCCGCTGCCCACGGTCAGCCTTCGGCGAGGACCGCGAGGATCTGCTCGCCATACTTCGCGAGCTTGGCCTCGCCCACCCCACTGACCTGGGACAGATCGGCCAGTGCGGCCGGCGCGTCGGTGGCGATCTGACGCAGGGTGGCGTCGTGGAAGACCACGTATGCCGGCACGCCCTGTTCCTTCGCCGTGGCGGCCCGCCAGGACCGCAACCGCTCGAAGGCGTTGGCGGCGGCCGGTGCCAGCTCGGCGACGACGGTGGCCGCGCCACGCGGCTTCACCGACCGGGCCGGCGCGCGGACCGGCTCGCGGCGCAGCATGACGGTGCGGCGCCGGCCCAGCACGTCGCTGCTGGTGTCGGTGAGGGCGAGGGTGCCGTAGTCACCCTCGACCGCCAGCAATCCCTCGGCCAACAACTGGCGGACCACGCCCCGCCACTCCGCCTCGCTGAGCTCGCCGCCGACGCCGAAGACCGTGAGCGCGTCGTGACGATACTGCCGGATCTTCTCCGTGTCGCGGCCGAGCAGGATGTCGACACAGTGCCCGGTGCCGAACCGCTGGTTGCGTTCCCGGTCGAGCCGGAACACGGTGGAGAGCAGCTTCTGCGCGGCGACCGTCCCATCCCACGACTCCGGCGGGTCGAGGCAGGTGTCGCAGTTGCCGCAGGCGGCGGAACTCTCGCCGAAGTACTCCAGCAGCTGGACCCGCCGGCAGCGGACCGTCTCACAGAGCGCGAGCATCGCGTCCAGGTGGGCGGCGAGGTTGCGGCGGTGGGCCAGGTCACCCTCGGAGGTCTCGATCAGCCGGCGCTGCTGCACCACATCCTGCAGGCCGTAGGCGAGCCAGGCCGTCGACGGCAGGCCGTCCCGGCCGGCGCGGCCGGTCTCCTGGTAGTAACCCTCGACGGACTTTGGCAGGTCGAGGTGGGCGACGAAGCGGACGTCCGGCTTGTCGATGCCCATGCCGAAGGCGATCGTCGCGACCATGACCAGCCCGTCCTCCCGCAGGAACCGCTGCTGGTGGGTGGCGCGGGTGGCCGCGTCCAGGCCGGCGTGGTACGGCAGGGCGGGGATTCCGTTCCCGACCAGGAACTCGGCCGTCTTCTCCACCGAGGCGCGGGACAGGCAGTAGACGATGCCCGCGTCGCCGGGGTGCTCGTCCCGGAGCAGGCTCAGCAGCTGCCGGCGCGGCTCCCGTTTCGGGACGATCCGGTACTGGATGTTGGGCCGGTCGAAGCTGGAGACGAAGTGCCGGGCGTCGGTCAGCCCCAGCCGGGTGGCGATCTCGGCTCGGGTGGCGGTGGTCGCGGTGGCGGTCAGTGCGATGCGGGGCACGTCCGGCCAGCGTTCGTGCACCATCGAAAGACCGAGGTAGTCGGGGCGGAAGTCGTGCCCCCACTGCGACACGCAGTGCGCCTCGTCGATCGCGAACAACGCGATCCGCCCCCGCTCCAGCAACTGCACCGTGCCCCGGCCGGCCAGCGCTTCGGGGGCCAGGTAGAGCAGGTCCAGCTCGCCGGCGAGGAACGCGGCCTCCACCCGGCGCCGGGCCGGTGGATCCTGCGTCGAGTTGAGGAACCCGGCCCGGACACCGACCGCGGTCAGCGCGTCGACCTGATCCTGCATGAGGGCGATCAGCGGAGAGACCACCACCGCCGCACCGTCGCGAACCAGCGCCGGGATCTGGTAGCAGAGCGACTTCCCGCCGCCGGTCGGCATGAGCACCAGGGCGTCGCCGCCGGCCACCACGTGGTCGACGACCTCCTGTTGGCAGCCGCGGAAGGCGGAGTAGCCGAACACCCGGTGCAGCGTCTCGACGGCGGCGGCCCGCTGATCGGTGGAGGAGGGCATTGGCGCAGTCTACGAGCGACCTCCGACGCGGTAGCCCACGCCCGGGCGGGCTTCGGCCGGGCTTCGGCATCCCGCCGGCGACTCGGGTCGGCGTACGAACCTCGGAGTCCGTCGGGGCGGTCCGGCACCGGTAGCTGAGGGGCGCTGGTGCCGGGGTGCCCGGTGACGTCCAGGCAGACCGCACCGTCCGGACCGACCCCGGTCGCCGAACACCGGCTCCGACCGGGGCCGAGTGCGCCTCGAAGCAGGTTCGGCGACCGAAGGTCGTCGAGGTTTCCCTGTGTCGGAAGTGTGACGGGAGTGACCTGTGGTGACCGGTCGGGCGGGCGCAGCCGCGAGCCTGTCGGGTCGGCGGGTTAGAGTCGCTGTTCGACCACCCGCGGCCCACCGGTCGGCCGCGGTGTCACGCGTCTTGGGGGTACTAGGTGAGCGAGGGGCGGACGAGCGTGCCCAACGGGGCCGACCCGGCGGCGGACACCGATACCACGCTCGTGGTGGTGACCGGCGTCTCCGGCGGGGGTCGCAGCACCGTCGCCCGGGCCCTGGAGAATGTCGGCTACTACGTGGTGGACAATCTGCCGCAGGCGCTCATGCTCGACATGGCCGAGCTGGCGATGAAGGCGGGCGGCGCCGCACGGCGGACGGCGATGGTGCTGGACGTGCGCTCCCGGGCGTTCTCCACCGATCTGGTCGGTGCGATCCGGGAGCTCAGGGAGCGCGGCTTCTCGCCCCGGGTGGTCTTCGTCGACGCCGACGACGAGGTGTTGATCCGACGGTTCGAGAGCGTCCGGCGCTCGCACCCGCTGCAGGGTGAGGGACGGCTCGCCGACGGCATCGCCGTCGAGCGCGGGCTGCTGGAGGAGGCCCGCGACCAAGCCGACGTGATCATCGACACCAGTCACCTGAACGTCAACCAGTTGCGCCGGCGCATCGAGGAGCTGTTCGGCGGGGAGGACGCCCGCCGGCTGCGGGTCACCGTGCTCTCCTTCGGCTTCAAGTACGGGCTGCCGCCGGATGCCGACTTCGTGTGCGATGCCCGTTTCCTGCCGAACCCGTACTGGGTACCGGAGTTGCGGGAGCACACCGGGCGGGAGGAGGCGGTCAGCTCGTACGTGCTGGGCCAGGAGGGGGCGGACGGCTTCGTGGCCACGTACGCCGACCTGGTCAACGCCACCACCGCCGGCTTCGAGCGGGAGGGCAAGCGCTACCTGACCGTGGCCGTCGGGTGCACCGGAGGCAAGCACCGCAGCGTCGCCATCGCCGAGGAGCTGGCCGCGCGGCTGCGGCAGTCCGGCATCGCCGCCAACGCGCAGCACCGGGACCTGGGGCGCGAATGACGGTTACCCGGATGGTCGCCTTCGGCGGCGGGCACGGTCTCTCCGCGGCGTTGCGCGCGTTGCGGCGCTGCGCTCCGGAACTCGACCTGGACATCACCGCGGTGGTCACCGTCGGCGACGACGGCGGATCGAGCGGTCGGCTGCGCGCCGAGCGGGGCGGCCTGCCGCCGGGGGACCTACGCCAGGCACTTGTGGCCCTGGCCGGAGACCACCCGTCGACCCGGCGTAGTGCGGGGTTGTTCCAGCACCGCTTCGTCGAGGTGTCGGCGACCGGCGCCGTCACGTCCGGCGTCACCGGCGCCGGGTCGTCGGCGCCGACCGGGCGATCCGGTTGCGGCGGGACCGTTTCCGCCGACGGCGGCGCCCCGCAGCGCGATGGGCTGGGCGGGCATGCGGTGGGCAACCTCGTCCTCTGTGGGCTGATGGAGCTGCTCGGCGATCCGGTGGCTGCGCTGGATCACGCCGGGGCCATGCTCGGCGCGGTCGGTCGGGTGCTGCCGATGTCCTGCCGGCCGGTGGGGATCGAGGCGCGGGTCCGCGGTGCCGACCCGGCCCGCCCCGGCCAGGTGGACACCGTCACGGGCCAGCACCAGGTGGCCGTCACCACCGGACGGGTCGAGTCGCTGCGGCTCAACCCGGACGCGCCGGAGGCCTGCCCGCAGGCGCTGGCCGCGATCGAGGCGGCCGACTGGTTGCTCTTCGGGCCGGGCAGCTGGTATACGAGCGTGCTGCCGCACCTGCTGGTCCCGGAGCTGGCCGCCGCGATCGTAGCCAGCCCGGCCCGCCGGCTGGTCACGCTGAACCTCGCCGCGGAGAAGGAAACATCTGGATTGTCCGTCGCCGACCACCTGGCCGAGCTGCGGTGGTACCTCCCGGAGCTGAAGGTGGACGTCGTGCTCGGGGATGCCAAGGCGGTGGGTGACCCGGAACCGGTCGAACGTGCGGCGGAGTCGCTGGGTGCCCGACTGGTCCTCGCCCCCGTCGCGGTCACCGACGGCACTCCCCGTCATGATCCGACCGCCCTCGGCGCCGCTCTGGTGCCGGTCCTGGGCGCCGCTCGTTAGACACGTACGTAATCTCCGGCGACACGCCGGAACCGGTCCGTGAGGGGGCGCACAATGGCGATGACGGCGGCGGTCAAGGACGAGCTGAGTCGGGTCGACGTGCCCAAGCCCTGCTGTCGGAGGGCGGAGATGGCGGCGCTGCTGCGCTTCGCCGGCGGCTTGCACATCGTCTCCGGCCGGGTGGTGGTGGAGGCCGAGCTGGACACGGGCGCGGTGGCCCGGCGGCTGCGGCGCGAGGTCGCCGAGGTGTATGGCTATTCCAGCGAGATCCATGTGCTCGCCTCCGGTGGCCTGCGCAAGGGCAGCCACTTCATCGTCCGGGTCGTCAAGGACGGTGAGTCGCTCGCCCGGCAGACCGGTCTGCTCGACGTTCGGGGCCGCCCGGTGCGGGGCCTGCCGCCGCACGTGGTGGCCGCCAACGTCTGCTGTGCGGTCTCGGCGTGGCGGGGGGCGTTCATGGCGCACGGCTCGCTGACCGAGCCCGGCCGCTCCAGCGCGCTGGAGATCACCTGTCCCGGCCCCGAGTCGGCGCTCGCGCTGGTCGGCGCGGCCCGCCGGATCGGCATCACCGCGAAGAACCGGGAGGTCCGCGGCGTGGACCGGGTGGTCGTCAAGGACGGCGACGCCATCGCCGCCCTGCTCACCCGCATCGGCGCCCACGCAAGCGTCCTCGCCTGGGAGGAGCGCCGCGTCCGGCGGGAGGTGCGGGCCACCGCCAACCGGCTGGCCAACTTCGACGACGCGAACCTGCGTCGCTCGGCGCGCGCCGCGGTCGCCGCCGCCGCCCGGGTCACCCGAGCCCTGGAGATCCTCGCCGACGACGCGCCGAACCATCTCACCTCGGCCGGTCGCCTGCGCTTGGAGCACCGCCAGGCCTCCCTGGAGGAGCTGGGCGCACTCGCCGACCCGCCGCTGACCAAGGACGCCATCGCCGGCCGGATCCGACGGCTGCTCGCGCTCGCCGACAAGCGGGCGCGTGACCTGGGCATTCCGGATACGGAAGCGGCCGTCACGCCGGACATGCTCGTGGTCTGATAGGACGGTGGCGGGTTCACGACGCGGCCGGGATCACCACCCGCCGCAGCACGACCCCACGCGCTCGGATATGGTCGCTGCGTACGGCAAGGGGGCCGGCACCGGCACTCCTCGTCGTGCTCACCGCCTCGGGCGGTCAGGTCCGTGAAGACCGCGGCGGGGCGGCCGAGATGAACCGTCGACGGCCGGCTCCAACGGTCGGCGCACACCACTCCGCCGGCCGCGGGTCAACACGCCGGCGGACCAGAACGCGAGGAGATGGGACCTGTGACCATCCGGGTTGGCATCAACGGCTTCGGCCGGATCGGCCGCAACTTCTTCCGGGCAGTGCTGGCGTCCGGTGCTGACATCGAGGTCGTGGCGGTCAACGACCTGACCGACAACGCGACGCTCGCCCACCTTGTCAAGTACGACAGCATCCTCGGCCGCCTGCCACACGAGGTCAAGGCCACCGCGGACGAGATCACCGTGGGTGGCCGGACCATCAAGGCGTACGCCGAGAAGGACCCGGCGGCACTGCCGTGGGGTGAGGTCGGCGTGGACGTGGTCATCGAGTCCACCGGCTTCTTCACCGACGCCACCAAGGCGAAGGCGCACATCGACGGCGGGGCCAAGAAGGTCATCATCTCCGCGCCGGCGAAGAACGAGGACGTCACGGTCGTCATGGGCGTCAACCAGGACGAGTACGATCCGGCCAAGCACACGATCATCTCGAACGCCTCCTGCACCACCAACTGCCTGGCGCCGATGGCGAAGGTCCTGCACGACACGTTCGGCGTCAAGCAGGGTCTGATGACCACCATCCACGCGTACACCCAGGACCAGAACCTGCAGGACGCCCCGCACAAGGACCTGCGCCGTGCCCGGGCCGCCGCGCTGAACATCGTGCCGACCTCGACCGGTGCGGCGAAGGCGATCGGCCTGGTGTTGCCGGACCTGAAGGGCAAGCTGGACGGCTACGCGCTGCGAGTGCCGATCCCCACCGGCTCCACCACCGACCTGACCGTCACCGTCGGCCGGGAGACCACGGTGGACGAGGTCAACGCCGCGATGAAGGCCGCCGCGGACGGCCCGCTCAAGGGCATCCTGGTCTACAACGACGACCCGATCGTGTCGGCCGACATCGTCACCGATCCGGCGTCCTGCATCTTCGACGCGCCGCTGACCAAGGTCATCGGCAACCAGGTCAAGGTCGTCGGCTGGTACGACAACGAGTGGGGCTACTCCAACCGCCTGGTTGACCTGGTCAAGCTGGTGGGGAAGTCGCGGTGAGTGCGAGGAGTGAGCTTGCGAGCCCCGCAGTCACGAACGGAGGGCTGGCGCGGTGAGCATCCGCACCGTCGACGATCTGCTCGTCGAGGGGGTGTCGGGCCGGCGTGTGCTGGTGCGCGCCGACCTGAACGTCCCGCTCGACAAGCAGACCGGTGACATCACCGACGACGGCCGGATCCGGGCCGTCCTGCCGACCCTCGGCGCCTTGGTCGAGGCCGGCGCCAAGGTGATCGTCTGCTCGCACCTGGGTCGACCGAAGGGCGCACCGGACCCGGCGTTCAGCCTCCGCCCGGTGGCCGGGCGGCTCGGTGAGCTACTCGGCGCCGAGGTCCGGTTCGCCGAGGACACCGTGGGCGACTCGGCCCGGTCCACCGTGGACGCCTTGGCCGACGGCCAGGTTGCCGTCCTCGAGAATCTGCGCTTCAACGCCGGTGAGACCAGCAAGGAGGAGGCCGAGCGGGGGGCGTTCGCCGACCAGCTCGCCGCGCTCGCCGACGCGTACGTCGACGACGCGTTCGGGGCCGTGCACCGCAAGCACGCCAGCGTGTACGACGTGCCGGCGCGGCTGCCGCACGTGGCCGGCCGGCTGGTGTTGCGTGAGGTGGAGGTGCTGTCCACGCTCACCGGGAACCCGGAACGGCCGTACGTGGTGGTGCTCGGCGGCTCCAAGGTCTCCGACAAGCTGGCGGTGATCGAGGCCCTGCTGCCGACGGTCGACCGACTGCTGATCGGCGGGGGTATGTGCTTCACCTTCCTCAGGGCGCAGGGCCACGAGGTGGGCACCTCGCTGCTGGAGAAGGAGATGGTCGAGACGTGCCGCAACCTCATGGAGGGCGCCCCCGGCAAGATCCTGCTCCCGGTGGACGTGGTGGCCGCCGACGCCTTCGCGCCGGACGCCGCGCACGACACCGTGCGCGCGGACGGCATCCCGAGCCACCGGCTGGGCCTGGACATCGGCCCGGAGACGGTGGCCGGCTTCGCCGCCGTCCTGTCGCAGGCGAAGACCATCTTCTGGAATGGCCCGATGGGTGTGTTCGAGATGCCGGCGTTCGCGGGCGGCACCCGGGGCGTCGCCGAGGCGATCACCAAGGCCGACGCGTTCTCCGTCGTCGGCGGCGGTGACTCCGCCGCGGCTGTGCGGGTGCTCGGGCTGGACGAGTCGTCCTTCGGGCACATTTCCACCGGCGGTGGCGCCTCGCTGGAATACCTGGAGGGCAAGACCCTCCCCGGCATCGCGGCCCTGGAGAACTGAATGGCGAGTACCACGCGTCGGCCGTTGATGGCCGGCAACTGGAAGATGAACCTCAACCACCTCGAGGCGAACCTGCTGGTGCAGAAGCTCGCCGCGAGCCTCACCGAGAAGCAGCTCACGGACGTCGAGACGGTGGTGCTGCCGCCGTTCACCGATGTGCGGACGGTGCAGACCGCCGTGGACGGCGACCGGCTGCTCATCGGGTACGGCGCGCAGGACCTGTCGCCGTACCCGTCGGGCGCCTACACCGGGGACATCTCCGGCCCGATGCTGGCGAAGCTGGGCTGCACCTACGTAACGGTCGGCCACTCCGAGCGGCGGGCGTACCACCACGAGGACGACGCGGTTGTCAACGCGAAGGTGCGGGCGGCGCTGACCCATGGGCTCATCCCGATCCTCTGCGTGGGGGAGGGGGTGGACGTGCGCGAGCAGGGCACCCACGTGGCCCACTGCGGCGACCAGCTCGACGGCGCCCTCAGGGGGCTCTCCGCCGAGCAGGTGATCAGGGTGGTCGTCGCGTACGAGCCGGTCTGGGCGATCGGCACCGGCAAGACGGCCACGCCGGAGGACGCCCAGGAGGTGTGCGGGGCGGTCCGCCAGCGGCTGGCCGAGAACTTCGGTCGGGAGACCGCGGACCAGGTCCGGATCCTCTACGGCGGGTCGGTCAAGTCGTCGAACGTGGCGGCGATCATGGCCCAGCCGGACGTGGACGGGGCCCTGGTCGGCGGCGCCAGCCTGGACGCCGAGGAGTTCGCCAAGATCTGTCGGTTCCCGGAGCACATCGCCCGCTGATCGCTCGCTATCCTTGAGTCCGCCCGTCCGCCGACCGGCGCCACCGTGCCCGATCTGCCCGGGCGAGGATCGCAACGAGAGGACTGTCCCCAGCCATGCCGATCTGGTTCGCATACACGTTGATCGTGTTGCTGGTCATCACGAGCGTCATGCTCACCCTGCTGATCCTGCTGCACCGTGGTAAGGGCGGCGGGCTGTCCAGCATGTTCGGCGGTGGCGTCAGCTCAAGCCTGGCCGGGTCGTCGGTCGCCGAGAAGAACCTTGACCGCTACACCGTGCTGGTGGGCATCGTCTGGTTCGCCTGCATCGTCGGGCTCGGGCTCTGGCTGCGTCTCCAGCAGGCCAGCGGCGTCGTCTGAGCGAGCCCCCGCCGAGTCGTACGATCTGCGCGCGGTCCGTCCCCGACGGGCCGCGCGCTGTGTGTTCGGGCCGCTGTACCGCGTCGCCCGGCCGCCACTCGACGGTGGTCCACCCCGCCCGCCGAGCGTTCACCAGCCGCCGGCCGAGCCGCTGTTCGGAATGGTCCGGTGGTTGACGCCAAGGCCTCAACGAGGGACCTCGAACACGGGGACCTGCCGCCAGTCACTCAGCGCAGGCTGCGGAAGCGGGCCGGCACGTCGGCCGCCGCCCCCCGGTCCAGCAGCCAGAGGGTACGACTGGTGCCCTGTACGCCGGCGGCCGGCAGCTGCACCGGGCCCGCCCCGGCGAACGCCATGCCGACGGCGCGGGCCTTGCCGGTGCCGGTGGCCACCAGCCACACCTCTTCGGCGGTGTTGATCGCCGGCAGGGTGAGAGTGGTACGGACCGGCGGCGGCTTCGGGCTGCCCCGGACAGCGCTGACCGGTCGGCTCTCGTAGTGCACCGGGTGCTCCGGGAAGACCGACGCCACGTGCCCGTCTTCGCCCACGCCGAGGAGGAGCACGTCGAAGTGGGGGAGGGCGGCGGTGCCGGGGCGGGCCGCCCGGGCCAGCTCGGCGGCGTAGCGGGCGGCGGCCTCCTCGGGGTCGCCCCCGACCGGGCCGCCGGCAGCCGGCATCGGATGCACCCGCGCCGGGTCCAGCGGCACCGTGTCGAGCAGCGCCGCGCGGGCCTGGGTTTCGTTGCGGTCCGGATCGCCGGCCGGCAGGAAACGTTCGTCGCCCCACCAGACGTCCACCCGTGACCAGTCGACCGCGTCCCGGGCCGGCAGCGCCGCCACCGCCCGGTACACGGCCGTGGCGACCCGCCCGCCGGTCAGCACCACCGACGCCTGGCCTCGTTCGGCCTGCGCGTCGAGGAGCCGGACCAGCAGCCGGGCCGCCACCGCCTGCGCCAGTAGGTCAGCGTCGGCGTGGACGGCGACACTCGCCTCGCTCATCTGGTGTGCCTTCGTTTCTCCGGCCGTCTGGCCGGTGCCGCATCGTGCCCGTCGCCGGGCTTCAGTACTGCCCGCTGGTCGCGGTGTGCGCGGTGATTCCGGCCTCGGCCCGCTGGGCCTCCGCCGGATCCTTCCAGACGTGCACCCGTCGGGCCGCGCGCTGATCCAGCCCGGTGATCCCCGCCGCGGCGCCCAGGGCCTCCGCGTACACCTGGTCGGCGTCGAGCCGACGCAACTCCTCGGCCAGTTCGTCGCCGAGCGGCCGGCGGACCAGCGGCAGGTGCCGGTCCTCCTGGCCGGTGCGCCGGAAGATCGCCATGCTGTCGTCGCGGGTCAACGTCAGCTCGTCGCCGTTGGCGCAGCGCAGCTGGACCTCGTGCATCCGCGGGTGCTGGTCGGTGTGCTGCCACTGCGGGTCGATCCCGAGCCGGGCGGCCAACCAGCCCCGCATCAGTGCGGCAGTCGGGTCGGTCCGCGGCGCGACCACGGTCGCCTCGGTGATCCGTGCCTCGGTGGTGTCGAACGCGCCCGCCACCAGCGTGCGCCACAGGGTGATCCGGGTCCATGCCAGGTCGGTGTCGCCGGGGGCGTAGTCCCGGGCCCGCTGCCGCAGCGCCTCGATCGGGTCGGTGGCCTGAGCGGCGTCGGTGATCCGTCGATCGGCGACCACGCCGAGGAAGTCGGTGGCGATCTCCGCCGGCGGGTCCCCGTGCCACCACGTCACCACCGGGACGTCCGGTACCAGCAGCGGCATCACCACCGACTCGGCGTGCAGGGCCAGTCGCCCGTACATCCGGGTGACCACCGCTTCGCAGGGACCGAGTCGGCCCCCGACGACGATCTCCGCGTCCAACCGGTTGCGGTCCCGCTCGACGTCCGAGCGAACGACGACCAACAGCCGGCACGGGTGGGCGGCGGCGGCGATCGTCGCCGCCGCCTCGGCGTCCCGGACCCGCTTCTCGTCCACCACGACGATCAGGGTGAGCGCCATGCCGCTGGCCACCCCGCCGGCACTGCGCCGCTCGGCGGCGAGCGCCTTGACCACCTCGTTGCCGGTGGTGTCCCACAGGCCGATCACAGGAGCCTCCCGGTCTGTTCGTGTCGCTGGCTCGTCACGCCCGCCGCCAGGCCCGGCCGTCGCCGGCCAGCATCTCGTCGGCGGCGCGGGGACCCCACTCACCGGCCCGGTACGGCTCCGGTTTCGAGCCGGCCCAGGCGAGCTCCAGCGGGTCCACCACCGCCCAGCTCTGCTCGACCTCGGCGGCGTCCGGGAAGAGCGTCCGGTCACCGATCAGCACGTCCAGCACCAGCCGTTCGTACGCCTCGGGGCTGGACTCGGTGAACGCCTCGCCGTACTGGAAGTCCATCGCGATGTCGCGGACCTCCATCGTGGTGCCGGGCACCTTGGAACCGAACTTCAGCACCACGCCCTCGTCCGGCTGGACCCGGATGACCAGCTGGTTGGGGCCGAGCGACTCCATGTCGGCCGGGTTGAACGGCAGGTGCGGCGCCTTCTTGAACATGATGGCCACCTCGGTGACCCGCCGGGGTAGCCGCTTGCCGGCCCGGATGTAGAACGGTACCCCCGCCCAGCGTCGGTTCTGGATGCCCAGCTGCACCGCCACGTACGTCTCGGTGGTGGAGTCTCCCGGGACCCCTTCCTCCTCGAGGTAACCGCGGGCGCGCTCGCCGCCGACCCAGCCAGGCAGGTACTGGCCCCGGACGGTGTCCCGGGAGACGTCCCTCGGCAGCGTGATGGCCTTGAGCACCTTCAGCTTCTCGGCGCGGATCTCGTCGGCGTCGAAGCTGGTCGGCTCCTCCATCGCGACCAGGGCGAGTAACTGGAGCAGGTGGTTCTGAAGCACGTCCCGGGCGGTGCCGACCGAGTCGTAGAAGGCGGCCCGGGTGCCGATGCCGACGTCCTCGGCCATGGTGATCTGCACCGAGTCGACGTACTTCGAGTTCCACAACGGCTCGAAGAGGTTGTTGGCGAACCGGAGAGCCAGGATGTTCTGGACCGTCTCCTTGCCCAGGTAGTGGTCGATCCGGAAGACGTCCTGCCGGGTGAAGACGTCGTCGACCAGGTCGTTGAGCGACTTCGCCGAGGGCAGGTCGTTGCCGAACGGCTTCTCCACCACGACCCGACGCCACCCGCCGGACCTGGCGTTGTCGGCCATGCCGGTCCGGGCGAGCTGTTTGAGGACCACCGGGAACGCCGCCGGGGGGATGGAGAAGTAGAACGCCGCGTTGCCCGGGATGCCGTGGGTGCGTCGCAGCTCATCCAGGGTCGCCGCCAGACGGTCGAAGGCGTCGTCGTCGTCGAACGCCCCGCCGACAAACTTGATGTTGCCGGCCAGCCGGGCCCACACCTCCTCGCGCCAGGGGGTGCGGGCGTGCGACTTCGCCGCCTCGTAGGCCAGCGACTCGAAGTCGCCGTCGCCCCAGTCGCGGCGGGCGAAGCCCAGCACTACGAAGCCCGGGGGCAGCAGCCCCCGGTTCGCGAGGTCGTACACGGCCGGTAGCAGCTTCTTGCGGGCCAGGTCCCCGGTGACGCCGAAGATCACCAGCGCGCAGGGCTCCGGAATCCTCGGCAGCCGCCGATCCTGCGGGTCGCGTAGCGGGTTCGTCACACCGCCTCCTCGCTCCGCCTCGTCGTCGTCATCGTCACGCGCGCAGTGCCCCAACCGCATCGAGCAGTTGGACCAGGCCCGTGGACCGGTCGGCCAGGTGCAGCCGTAGCAGGGGGCGTGCCCGGCCGGCCAGGGCCTGCCGGTCGCCGGCGGCCTGCGCCGCCTGCAGTTCCCCGAAGGTGTACGGTCGGCCGGGCACCGGCAGATCAACGTCAACCGCGCCGGTGAGCTGGAGGAAACCGCCGACCTGCGGGCCGCCCTTGTGGTACTGCCCGGTGGAGTGCAGGAAGCGCGGCCCCCAGCCGAAGGTCACCGGCCGGCCGGTCGCCTCGGCCAGCGCCGGCCGTAGCCGGGCCGCGTCCGCGTCCGCGAACCGGTCGAGGTAGGCCATCACCGCGAGGTAGCCGTCGTCGCCGAGCCCGTCGATCAGCCACCGCAGCACGCCCGCCAGGTCACCCGGCGCGCCGGTCGGCGCGTACACCTCGATCGCGCCCTCGGTGAACGACGGCGTCTCCGCCGGCGGGCCCGAGGCGAAGATCTTGTTGGTGTTCTCCTTGCTCTCGGTGACGTTCGGTTGGTCGAACGGGTCGATGCCGAGCACCACGCCCGCGACCGCGGTGGCGTACTCCCAGGTGAGGAACTGCGCACCGAGCGGACCACTGACCGCCACGTCCGGCTCGGACCCGCCACCGGGGACGTCGCCGGCGGTCAGCGCGCCGCCGTATGACACGGTGAGTACATCGTCCCCGGCGGCGCCCGGGCTGGTGGGCGACTCGACCACGATCGGCAGGATGCCGACGCCGGACTTGCCGGTCGACTCGGCGATGAGCTGCTCCGCCCAGTCGCCGAGCCCGTCGATGCCGGTGCCGTCGGGGACCAGCGCGACCTTGTCCCGTCCCATGGTGGCCGCCGCGCCCAGGGCGGCGCCCAGCGCGAGCGCCGGATTGTCCCGCTCACCGCCCAGCGACGCGGCGAGCGCGTCGGCCTGGTCCAGCAGTTCGACCACCTCGACGCCAGCCAGCGCGGACGGGACCAGGCCGAACGCGGTGAGGGCGGAGTACCGCCCGCCCACGTTGGGATCGGCGAGCACGGTGAACGCGCCCATCTCGGCGGCGGTGGCCTCCAGCGGGGAGCCCGGGTCGGTGACGACGACGAAGTGCCGGCCGGCCTCCGCCTCGGTCATCCCCGCGTCCAGGAACGCCTGCCAGTACGCCCGCCGGTGGCTGTCGGTCTCCACCGTGGAGCCGGACTTGCTGGCCACCACGACGACGGTGCGCTCCAGCCGGTCGGCCAGCGCTGCCCGGACCTGGCCCGGGTCGGTGGTGTCCAGCACGGTCAGCGGCCGGCCGAGGGTCCGGGCGATCACCTCGGGGGCCAGCGACGAACCGCCCATCCCGGCGAGCACGACGTGGTCGAGGTCGCCCAGTTCCGCTTTCAGCTCGGCGAGCTGGGGGAGCAGGTCCCGGCTGCGGCGGTGGGTGTCCACCCAGCCCAGCCGGATCTTCGCCTCCGTCTCCGCCTCCGGGCCCCACAGCGTCGGGTTCTTCGCGGCCAGCTTGCCGGGCACGCCGGCGGAGACCAGCGCATCGCGGGTGGAGGCGGCGGCGGCCTTGTCGACCGCGTCCGCTCCGTGCACCGTCAGCCCCGCGGCGGCCTCCGCCGGGCCGGCGAACAGCTCGCTCACGCGTTGCCTCCCGCCTGTTCGGCGGCCCGCGCGTTGGCCTTGGCGGCGTTGCCGGGGTGACCGTTCCCGCGCCCGGCGGCGGCGAGCGACTTGCGGACGCCGTTGAGCAGCTCGGTCCAGCTCGCCTCGAACTTCTCGACGCCCTCCCGTTCCAGGGTGGCGATCACGTCGGCCATGTCGACACCCACCGAATCCAGGTCCGCGAAGACCTGCCGGGCGTCGTCGTACGCGCCGGTGACGGTGTCGCCGCGGGTCTCGCCGTGGTCGGCGTACGCGTCGATCACCGACTCCGGCATGGTGTTGACCGTGCCGGGGGCGACCAGCTTCTCCACGTAGATCACGTCCCGGTAGTCCGGGTTCTTCGTCGAGGTGGACGCCCACAGCGGTCGTTGCGGGTGTGCCCCGGCGTCGGCGAGGGCCTGCCAGCGGTCGGAGGCGAAGACCTCGCCGTAGCGTTCGTAGGCCAGCCGCGCGTTGGCCACGGCGGCCCTGCCGCGCAGTGCCTTCGCCGCATCCGAGCCGATCTTCTCCAGGCGCCTGTCGACCTCGGTGTCGACCCGGGAGACGAAGAAGGACGCCACCGAGCCGATCTTCGACAGGTCGTGGCCGTTCGCCTTCGCCTGCTCCATGCCGGCGAGGAAGGCGTCCATGACCGCCGAGTACCGGTCCAGGCCGAAGATCAGCGTGACGTTGACGCTGATGCCCTCGGCCAGGGCGGCGGTGATCGCCGGCAGGCCGGCCTCGGTGGCCGGGATCTTGATGAACAGGTTCGGCCGGTCGACCAGCCACCAGAGCGCCTTGGCCTCGGCGACGGTTTTCTCGGTCTCGTACGCCAGCCGCGGGTCGACCTCCAGGGAGACCCGGCCGTCCACCCCGGCGGTGGAGTCGTAGGCGGGGCGCATCACGTCGCACGCCCACCGCACGTCGTACGCGGTGAGGTTGCGCACCGCCTCCTCGACGTCGACCCCCCGGGTGGCGAGGTCACGCAGCTGCCAGTCGTACTCGTCGGCGTCGCTCAGCGCCTTGGCGAAGATCGTCGGGTTGCTGGTCACCCCGACCAGGTGTTTCTCCCGGCGCAGCTGATCCAGCCCGCCGGAGCTGAGCCGTACCCGCGAAAGATCGTCGAGCCAGACCGCCACGCCCGCGGCGGTGAGCTCACCCAGCCTGTCCGTCATGCCGTTTACGCTCCCTCAGTTGCCTGTTGGGTTGCCGGTGATCTCCCCCACCCGGGTCAGTGCCGCGTGTGCGGCGGCCATGATCCGGTCGGGGGTGAACCCGAACTGCTCGAAGAGCACGGTATGCGGGGCGCTCGCCCCGTAGTGCTCGATGCTGACGCTCTCGCCGCTGTCACCGACGATGCCGCGCCACGACATGGCGATGCCCGCCTCCACGCTCACCCGTGCCTTTACCCCCCGGGGGAGGACGGACTCGCGGTATGCCTCGTCCTGCTCGGCGAACCACTCCTGGCACGGCATCGACACCACCCGGGTGGGGGTGCCGTCGGCCTCCAGCCGCTCCCGTGCGGTCAGGCAGAGCTGCACCTCGGAGCCGGTGCCGACGAGGATCACGTGCGGCTTGCCGCCGGACGCCTCGGCCAGCACGTATCCGCCGCGGGCCACGCCCTCGGCGTCGGCCAGGGTCGAGCGGTCCAGCACCGGCAGCGCCTGCCGGCTGAGCGCCAGCGCGGTCGGCCGGTCGGTGTGCTTCAGCGCCTGCCGCCACGCCCAAACGGTCTCGTTGGCGTCGGCCGGGCGGACCACGTCCAGGCCGGGAATGGCCCGCAGCGCCGTCAGGTGCTCCACCGGCTGGTGCGTCGGGCCGTCCTCGCCGAGACCGATCGAGTCGTGCGTCCAGACGTAGATCACCGGCAACTTCATCAGCGCCGCCAGCCGCACCGAGGGTCGCATGTAGTCGCTGAAGACGAGGAACGTGCCGCCGTACGGGCGGGTGCCGCCGTGTAGGGCGATGCCGTTGAGGATCGCGCCCATGGCGTGCTCGCGGATGCCGAAGTGCAGCGTGCGGCCGTACTCGTGACCGGGGAAGTCCTTCGTGGCGTGCCCGGCCGGGACGAACGACGGCTCGCCCTTCATGGTGGTGTTGTTGCTCTCGGCCAGGTCCGCCGAGCCGCCCCACAGCTCCGGCAGCACCGGCGCGAGTGCCCCCAGGACCTTGCCGGAGGCGGCGCGGGTGGCGATGCCCTTGGCGTCGGCTGGGAACTCCGGTAGCGCGTCCGTCCAGCCCTCCGGCAGCACCCGCCCGGCGATGCGGTCGTACAGCGCCCGGCGCTGCGGGTTGGCCGCCGCCCAGCCGTCGAAGGCGGTCGTCCACTCCCGCTGGGCGGCCTCACCGCGGCCCAACGCCTGGCGGGCGTGAGCGAGAACCTCGTCGGCCACCTCGAAGGTCTGCGCCGGGTCGAGGCCGAGGATCTGCTTGGTGGCTGCCACCTCGTCCGCGCCGAGCGCCGACCCGTGGATCTTGCCGGTGTTCTGCTTGTTCGGTGCGGGCCAGCCGATGATGGTGCGCAGTGAGATGAGGGACGGGCGACCGTTCTCCGCCCGGGCGGCCAGCAGCGCCTGGTACAGCGCCGCCACGTCCTCGTGGTAGTCGCCCTGGTCGGCGTCGCCGCGGCGCCAGTCCACCGTCTGGACGTGCCACCCGTACGCCGCGTAGCGGGCCGCCACGTCCTCACTCTTGGCGATGCGGGTGTCGTCCTCGATCGAGATCTCGTTGTCGTCGTAGATCACGCAGAGGTTGCCCAGTTGCTGGTGCCCGGCGAGGGCGCTCGCCTCGTGCGAGATGCCCTCCTCGATGTCGCCGTCGGAGGCGATGCACCAGATGTCGTGGTCGAAGACCGAGGTGCCCGGCTCGGTCTCCGGGTCGAACAGGCCACGCTCGCGGCGGGCCGCCATCGCCATCCCGACAGCGTTGCCGAGGCCCTGCCCGAGCGGGCCGGTCGTGGTCTCCACACCCGGGGTGTGCCCGTGCTCCGGGTGGCCCGGGGTGAGCGAGCCCCACTGCCGCAGCGCCTTCAGGTCGTCCAGGCCTAGCGGGTAGCCGGACAGGAACAGCTGGATGTAGAGGGTGAGGCTGGAGTGGCCGGCGGAGAGGACGAAGCGGTCCCGGCCGGGCCACGTCGGGTCGGCGGGGTTGTGCCGCATGACCCGGTTGAAGAGCAGGTAGGCCGCGGGCGCGAGGCTCATCGCGGTGCCTGGGTGGCCGTTGCCGGATTTCTCCACGGCGTCCATGGCCAGCACGCGGGCCGTGTCCACGGCCCGGCGGTCGAGGTCGGACCAGTTCAGTGCGGGATGCTCGGGTCGGTTGGCAGCCACTATCGATGTGCTCCTCGGCAGATGGGCGGAACCCTCACTGGTGACCCTATCGAGCGGTCCTAAACGTCCGCCCGGGGATCACTGCATGCTGTCCTGTACGTGTCCTGGTGGTCGCGCCGTTCGACCGAGGTGTGACAGCTCGCACCGTTGCCGGGTCGCCCGGGCAGCCAAAACGACAGCGCGTAGTGTGTGGGTCGGTCTGTGGACCCCGATGCGGGTCCAGGCCGATCCGACCTCCCCAGCCGACGCCGGAAGGTGGCAATCCGTGAGCATGATCACCGAGCGCCCGGCCAGTAACCCTGCCGGGCAGCCGGTGCGCACGGCGGCGACCGAGTCGGCCACCTCGCGGCGGGACGCGCGCGCCGTCGTCGCGGCGTACGTGGCGTTGACCAAGCCCCGGATCGTCGAGCTGCTGTTGGTCACCACCGTGCCGGCGATGATGCTGGCCCACGGTGGGATGCCGTCTCTCTGGCTGGTCGCCGTGGTCCTGGTCGGCGGCTCGCTGGCCGCCGGGGCGGCCAGCGTCCTCAACTGCTACATCGACCGGGACATCGACCAGCTGATGCGGCGGACCAAGCGTCGGCCGCTGCCGGCGCACACCGTGTCGCCGCGCAACGCGCTGGTCTTCGGCCTGGTGCTGGCGGTGGTCTCGGTCGGCCTGATGGCCGTGTTCACCAACCCGCTGGCCGCCGGCCTCACCCTGGCCGCGATCGTCTACTACGACCTCGTCTACACCGCCTGGCTCAAGCGGACCACCCCGGCGAACACGTTCTGGGGCGGGGCGTGCGGGGCCGCGCCGGTGCTGATCGGCTGGGCCGCGGTGACCGGCTCGCTCGCGCCGGCTGCCTGGGCACTGTTCGCGGTCGTCTTCTTCTGGCAGATGCCGCACTTCTACCCGTTGGCGATGAAGTACCGGGACGACTACGCGCGCGCGGGTATCCCCATGCTGCCGGTGGTGGCGTCCACCCGACGGGTCAACGCGGAGATCCTGGTCTTCGCCTGGCTGACCGTTCTGAGCTCGCTCGCGGTCTGGCCGCTCGGGATGAGCATGGTCTACGGGCTGCCGACCCTGGCGGTCGGAGTCGCCCTCCTGGTGGAGGCGCACAGGCTCTGCGGCCGGGCGGCGCGGGGCGAGGCGGTCCGACCGATGCGGCTCTTCCACTGGTCCACGACCTATCTGACCATCGTGTTCGCGGCGGTGGCGCTGGACGCGCTGATCTGACTCTCCGCTCAAGGCCGGACAAGTCATCATCATGGATGAGTTGTCCGGCTTTTCTATTCGGTCGAGGAAATTTCTCTCAGGTTGGCGGTTGCCCCTCTCGTTCATATCTGAGCAACCTTGTTGTCCTTGATTCGTGAGGAAAATATGGATAAATCCGGGCAAGTTGCCTGTGGTTTTCCTTAATGGTCGGGTAATTGGCATCACAAAAGGTTCATGGAACTCGCCCGGACGGGGGCAAGTCTGCTTAGGCTTCGCGTCATGGCAGATGGTTCCGATACGACGCTGACGGCTGAGCAGACCGCCACCGACCAGGCTCCCAGCGGCCTGGTCGCCGGCATCAAGTCGTTCGCCGCCGGACACGGCGGGGCGACGGCGGTCATCGAGTACGTCGGCAAGCGCGGCGCGCGCATCGTCCTCGTCGGCGCCGACGGCGCCTGGGGCGACCATTTCGCGGACGACACCGTCGTCGCCCGGCAGGCGTGCGCCGAGGCGGGAGTTGCCGTCGAGAACGCCTGGGAGCGTGAGCTCATGGACCAGATGCGGCCGAGCAACGACCTCTGGCGGTCGATGGCCCGGCGCACGATGGCCCGTTGACACTGATGACCCGGCACGACCGGCCGCGTCCCGGGGGGCTCCGGGTGGCTCTCGTCACCTGCGCGGCCTTACCCGACCTCGAGGACGACGACCGCCTCGTCGTTGCTCCCCTCGCGGCCCGGGGCGTCACCGGCGAACCCGTCGTCTGGGACGAGCCGGCCGTCGACTGGGCCGGCTACGACCTCGCGGTGCTCCGCTCGCCCTGGGACTACCCGGCCCGCCGGGACGAGTTCGTCGCCTGGGCCGCGCGGGTCCCGGCGCTGGCCAACCCCGCGGACGTCGTCGCCTGGAACACCGACAAGCGGTACCTCGACGAGCTGTCCGCCGCCGGGGTGCCCACGGTGCCCACGGCATGGGTCGCCCCCGGCGACGAGTGGGAGTTTCCCGCCGACCGCGGGGAGTACGTCCTCAAGCCCTCGGTCGGCGCGGGCAGCCAGGAGACCGGACGGTACGACCTGGCCGACCCGGAGCACCGGGATCTCGCCCGGTCCCACGTCCGACGGCTCGGCGCGGCTGGCCGGGTCACCATGGTGCAGCCGTACCTCGCGGCCGTCGACACCGCCGGCGAGACCGCGCTGCTGTTCGTCGCCGGCCCGACCGGGCTCACGTTCAGCCACGCTGTCCGCAAGGGGCCGATGCTGACCGGTCCCGACGTCGGCCCCGACGGGCTCTACCGGCCGGAGGAGATCACTACCCGTACCGCCACCGAGGCGCAGCTGGCGGTGGCGGAGAAGACCCTCACGGCGGTGCCGGGCGGCGCGGACCGGCTGCTCTACGCCCGGGTCGACCTGATTCCCGGCGCCGACGGCGCGCCGGTCCTGGTCGAGCTGGAGCTCACCGAGCCGTCCCTGTTCCTGGGGTACGCCGACGGCGCTGCCGACCGCCTCGCCGACGCCATCGTCACGCACCTGTCCCGCCGCGTCTGAACCGGCGTCCGGATCGCGAACCGGGCAAACACGTCAAGCGGGGCCGGCGTCGGGCCACCCCTCGCGGCGGCTGCGGGATCCAGCACGGGGCCGAGGATCAGATCGCGGCGGGTGCGACGTCGGCGGTGCGGGTGGGATTCGGCGGGGCGTGGACCGGCGAGGTGGCCGGGTGGCGGTCCCGGATCGACCAGAGCATCGACAGGGTGGCCAGCCAGACCAGGCAGGAGCCGAGCATGTGGGCGCCGACGAGCACCGCCGGCAGGTTGGTGACGTACTGCACGAAGCCGACGACCCCCTGCGCCAGTTCGGCGGCGAGCAGCAGGCCGGCCGCGCGGCGCGCCGCGGCGGGCGCCCCGACGGCCCGCAGGGCCAGCCACAGCGCCAGGCTGAGGCCCACGAGCAGGAAGACGAGGTCCGCGTGCACCTGTGAGATCGACTCCGGGTCCAACCCGTTGCGGACCGCGTCGGCGTCACCGGCGTGCGGGCCGCTGCCGGTCACCGCGACACCGGCGACGATCACCGCCGCGCTGGCCGCGCTGGTGATCCGGACCAGCGTCCGCAGCGGCACCGGTACGAGGAGGCGCGCGGGGCTGTCCGGCTCGCCGATCCGGCGCCAGAGGGCGTACGACACGAGCAGCAGCAGCATCGAGACCACGAAGTGAATGCCGACGATCGACGGGTGTAGTTGGGTTCGTACGGTGATCCCGCCGATCACCGCCTGCGCCAGGATCCCCAACACCACCGACGCCGCCAGCAGCGTCACGCTGCGCCGCCGTGGCCGGTGCAGCAGGGCGGCCAGCAGCGCGGCGCCGGCGATCAGCACCAGTACGAAGGTGAGCAGGCGGTTGCCGTACTCGATCATGCCGTGTACGCCCATCTCGGGCGTGGTGGTGTACGACTCGTCGGTGCACCGGGGCCAGGTGGGGCAACCCAGACCGGAGGCGGTCAACCGGACCGCCCCGCCGGTGACGACGATCGCGACGTTCGCGACGATGTTGGCGAACGCCAAACGGCGCAGCAGGCTGGTGGAAACCGGGAACCGGACGGCGGGAGTCACGGCGCAAATCCTACGCACCGTAGTGGAACCCGATCGGGTGACTCCGTCCGCGCGGTGGTTCGGATCACCGGACCCCGGGTTTGCGGCCCTCTGACGAATTACGTAACGTTGGCGTTGTGAAAAACGCGGCGGGGGTCTCCGGGTACCGGCCGGCGCTCGTTGCGGCCGCCGGTCAGTCTGCCGCGTCCGACCTGTCGACCCGGGACCGGGTCACCCAGCTGCTGCTGGAACGGGGTGCTACCACCGCGGCGCAGCTCGGCGAGGCCCTCGGGCTCAGCCCGGCCGCGATCCGCCGGCACCTCGACGCGATGCTCACCGACGGTGACGTGGTCACCCGCGAGCCGGCCGTGCGGGGCCACCGGCGCCGGGGCCGACCCGCCAAGGTGTTCCTGCTGACCGATTCGGCCCGGGGCCGCTGCGGCACCCACCACTACGACAACATGGCGACCGCCGCGCTGCGTTGGATCGCCCGCAGCGGGGGCCCGCAGGCGGTGGCGGCGTTCGCCGCCGACCAGGTCGCCGCCCTGGAGGCCCGGTGCCGGGCCGCCATGGAGAACGCCGGCGACGATCCGCTCGCGCGGGCGGAGGCACTGGCGGGTGCGCTGACCGCCGAGGGCTACGCTGCCAGCGCGTCCACGATCGCCTCCGGCGGCCAGCTGTGCCAACACCACTGCCCGGTGGCGCACGTGGCCGCCGAGTTTCCCCAGCTGTGCGAGGCCGAGACCGGGGTGATCTCCCGGCTGGTCGGCACCCACGTGCAGCGCCTGGCCACCATCGCGCACGGCGACGGGGTGTGCACCACACACATCCCGGCCCAGCCGGGGCGTGCCCAGTCCGGTAACACCGTCACCACTGTGAGGACAGATAGATGACCGAGCAGATCGTCCAGCCCCTGACCCAGGAGGAGCAGCTCGCCGCCCTGGGCCGCTACGAGTACGGCTGGGCCGACCCGGACGTCGCCGGGGCCTCCGCCCAGCGCGGCCTCAACGAGGCGGTGGTGCGGGACATCTCGGCCAGGAAGAACGAGCCGGCGTGGATGCTCGACCTGCGGCTGAAGGGCCTGCGGCTGTTCGACCGAAAGCCGATGCCGGCCTGGGGTGCCGACCTCACCGGGATCGACTTCGACAACATCAAGTACTTCGTCCGCTCCACCGAGAAGCAGGCCACCAGCTGGGAGGACCTGCCCGAGGACATCAAGAACACCTACGACAAGCTGGGCATCCCGGAAGCGGAGAAGCAGCGGCTGATCGCCGGCGTCGCGGCCCAGTACGAGTCCGAGGTGGTCTACCACAAGATCCGCGAGGACCTCGAGGAGCAGGGAGTCGTCTTCCTCGACACCGACACCGCGCTGCGCGAGCACGAGGACCTGTTCAAGGAGTACTTCGGCACGGTGATCCCGGTCGGTGACAACAAGTTCGCCGCGCTGAACACCTCCGTGTGGTCCGGTGGCTCGTTCATCTACGTGCCGAAGGGCGTGCACGTGGAGATCCCGTTGCAGGCCTACTTCCGGATCAACACGGAGAACATGGGCCAGTTCGAGCGGACGCTGATCGTCGTCGACGAGGGTGCGTACGTGCACTACGTCGAGGGCTGCACCGCGCCCATCTACTCCTCGGACTCGCTACACAGCGCCGTGGTGGAGATCGTCGTCAAGAAGAACGCCCGCTGCCGGTACACGACCATCCAGAACTGGTCGAACAACGTCTACAACCTGGTCACCAAGCGCGCCGTCTGCCACGAGGGCGCGACCATGGAGTGGATCGACGGCAACATCGGCTCCAAGGTCACCATGAAGTACCCGGCGGTCTACCTGACCGGCGAGCACGCCAAGGGCGAGGTGCTCTCGGTGGCCATGGCCGGCGAGGGCCAGCACCAGGACGCCGGCGCCAAGATGGTGCACGCCGCGCCGCACACCAGCTCCACCATCGTGTCGAAGTCGATCGCCCGCGGCGGCGGTCGTACCTCGTACCGGGGCCTGGTGCAGGTGCTGGAGGGGTCGCACAGCAGCGCCAGCACGGTCAAGTGCGACGCGTTGCTGGTCGACACCGTCTCCCGCTCCGACACGTACCCGTACGTCGACATCCGCGAGGACGACGTGTCGATGGGGCACGAGGCGACCGTCTCCAAGGTCAGCGACGACCAGCTCTTCTACCTGATGAGCCGCGGTCTGAGCGAGGACGAGGCGATGGCGATGATCGTGCGCGGCTTCATCGAGCCGATCGCCAAGGAACTGCCGATGGAGTACGCCCTGGAGCTCAACCGCCTGATCGAGCTGCAGATGGAGGGCGCGGTCGGCTGACGCCGGCCCTACCCGAGCGGCGGGCCGGCGCTTCCGGCCCGCCGCACCGAGCACCAGACATCGTCGTCGCAGAACAGACCAAGGAAGAGATGACTACCCAGGCTTCCGCGCCGCCCAGCACCAAGTCGCAGGCGCTCCGCTCGTACGACGTCGCCGACTTCCCGGCCCTCACGGGCCTGGAGGAGGAGTGGCGATTCACCCCGCTCAAGCGGCTGCGGGGCCTCACCGCCGGAGTACCGGCCGCGACCGGCACGGTCCGGCACGAGCACGACGACCCACCGGCCGGCGTCACCGTCGAGCGGATCGCGAAGGACGACCCCCGGGTCGGCAGCGTGCTCACCCCGGTCGACCGGGTCAGCGCGCTCGCCTACGGGGGTGCCGACGAGGTGCTGCTGGTGCAGGTCGCCCGCGAGGCCGTGGTGGCCGAGCCGGTGACCCTGCGGGTGGTCGGCCAGGGTGCGGACGGCCTGGCGCTCGGGCACACCTTCGTCGAGGTGGGCCGGTTCGCCGAGGCGACCCTGGTGCTGGAGCACGTCGGCTCGGCGACCCTCGCCGACAACGTCGAGGTCACGATCGCCGACGGCGCGAAGCTGACCCTGGTCACGGTGGCCGACTGGGCCGACGACGCGGTGCAGGCGCAGCACCTGAAGGTGAAGCTGGGTCGCGACGCGCGCGTCCTGCACGTGCAGGTGACCCTCGGTGGCGATCTGGTCCGCCAGTACACGACCGTCGAGTACACCGAGCGCGGCGGCGAGGCCGAGCTGTACGGCCTCTACTTCGCCGACTCCGGTCAGCATCTGGAGCACCGGCAGCTGGTCGACCACAGCGTTCCGGACTGCCGCAGCAACGTCGGATACCGCGGCGCGTTGCAGGGCGAGAGTGCCCGCACCGTCTGGGTCGGCGACGTGCTGATCCGTGCCGAGGCGACCGGTACCGACACATACGAGATCAACCGGAACCTGCTGCTGACCGACGGCGCGCGGGCTGACTCCATACCCAATCTGGAGATCGAGACCGGTGAGATCGCCGGCGCCGGCCACGCGAGCGCGACCGGCCGCTTCGACGACGAGCAGCTGTTCTACCTGATGACCCGGGGCATCCCGGAGGCCGAGGCGCGCCGCCTGGTGGTCCGTGGATTCTTCGCCGAGCTGCTCAACAAGATCCCCGTGGAGGCCCTGCGCGAGCGCCTCGGCGATGCGATCGAGGCCCGGCTGGCGAGCGGCAGGAGTGAGTTCGCGAGCCCCGCACTCGCGAGCGAGGACGTCGCCGCGAGCGGGAAGAGTGAGTTCGCGAGCCCCACCGTCACCGCGAAGGGCGGTGCCTGGTGATCCGGCTCTGCTCCACCGAGGACGTGCCGAAGGGCACCGCGATCAGCGCGGACGTGGACGGCACGCAGATCGCGCTGGTGCACGGCGAGGACGGCCGGTTCTACGCTGTCCACGACGAGTGCTCGCACGCCGCGGTGCCCCTCTCCGAGGGGGAGGTGGAGGGCTGCACGCTGGAGTGCTGGCTGCACGGTTCCCGGTTCGACCTGCGTACCGGCGAGCCGACCGGGCTGCCCGCCACCGAACCCGTCCCCGTCTACCCCGTCGAGATCCGCGACGGTGACATCTACGTCGACCTGACGCCGAGCAATGGAGTGACCCGATAATGAGCACCCTGGAGATCCGCGACCTGCAGGTGTCGGTGAAGCTGCCCGAGGGTGAGCTCAAGCCGATCCTGCACGGCGTCGACCTGACCGTGCGCTCGGGGGAGACGCACGCCATCATGGGCCCGAACGGCTCGGGCAAGTCCACCCTGGCGTACTCGATCGCCGGCCACCCGAAGTACGAGATCACCGGCGGCCTGGTGACCCTCGACGGCGAGGACGTCCTGGCGATGTCCGTTGACGAGCGGGCCCGCGCCGGCCTCTTCCTGGCCATGCAGTACCCGGTCGAGGTCCCGGGCGTGTCGGTGGCGAACTTCCTGCGTACCGCCAAGACCGCCGTCGACGGTGCGGCGCCGAAGCTGCGCACCTGGGGGGGCGAGCTGCGCGGCGCCATGGAGCGGCTGCAGATGGACCCGGCGTTCGCCCAGCGGAACGTCAACGAGGGCTTCTCCGGCGGGGAGAAGAAGCGGCACGAGATCGTGCAGCTGGAGCTGCTGAAGCCGAAGATGGCGATCCTCGACGAGACCGACTCCGGCCTCGACGTGGACGCGCTGCGCGTGGTCAGCGAGGGCGTGAACCGGGTACGTGAGACCGGCGACACCGGTCTGCTGCTGATCACCCACTACACGCGCATCCTGCGTTACATCAAGCCCGACCACGTGCACGTCTTCGTGGCTGGCCGGATCGTCGAGCAGGGCGGCCCGGAGTTGGCCGACAAGCTCGAGGACTCCGGCTACGAGCGGTACGTCGCCGGGGCCGGTTCGGCGCGGGCCTGACCGGCGATGAGTGAGCGGCAGCGAGCGAAGCATCGGCCCGGTCCGGGCGCGCCGGAGGGCCGCACGGAGCGGAGCGGAGTGCTGGCATGAGTTCCATCGTGATCCCGGCCGGCATGCCGCAGTACGACGACGTGCCGCGCTACGACGTGGCCGCCGTGCGCGCCGACTTCCCGATCCTCGACCGGGAGGTCAACGGCAACCGGTTGGTCTACCTGGACAGCGCGAACACCTCGCACAAGCCGCGCCAGGTGCTCGACGCGCTGCGCGAGCACTACGAGCGGCACAACGCCAACGTGTCGCGCTCGGTGCACACCCTGGGCACCGAGGCGACCGAGGCGTACGAGGACGCGCGGGCCAAGGTCGCCGCGTTCGTCAACGCCCCGAGTGTGGACGAGGTGGTGTTCACGAAGAACTCCACCGAGGCGATCAACATCGTGGCGTACGCGTTCTCGAACGCCTCGCTGCGGCCGGACGCCGACCCGCGGTTCCGTCTCGGGCCCGGTGACGAGGTGGTGATCTCCGAGATGGAGCACCATTCGAACATCGTTCCGTGGCAGCTGCTCTGTGAGCGCACCGGCGCGACCCTGCGCTGGTTCCCGGTCACCGACAACGGGCGTCTCGACGAGTCCGGCCTGGCGGACCTGGTCACCGAGCGGACGAAGATCGTCTCGCTGGTGCACATGTCCAACATCCTGGGCACCGTCAACGCCACCTCGCGGATCACCCAGCGGGTTCGCGAGGTGGGCGCCCTGCTGCTGCTCGACTGCTCGCAGTCGGTGCCACACATGCCGATGGACGTGGTCGACTACGACGCCGACTTCATCGTCTTCACCGGGCACAAGATGTGCGGCCCGACCGGCATCGGCGTGCTCTGGGGCCGCTCGGAGCTGCTGGCGGCGATGCCGCCGGTGCTCGGTGGCGGGTCGATGATCGAGACGGTGGCGATGGCGGGCTCGACCTTCGCCGCGCCGCCGGCCCGGTTCGAGGCGGGCACCCCGCCGATCGCCGAGGCGGTGGCGCTCGGCGCGGCCGTGGACTACCTCTCCCGGATCGGCATGCGGGCCATCCAGTGGCATGAGAAGCAGCTGACCGCGTACGCCCTGGACGCCCTGGCCACCGTGCCCGGGCTGCGGATCTTCGGTCCGACCGTGCCGGTCGGCCGGGGCGGCACGATCTCGTTCGCGCTCGGTGACATTCACCCGCACGACGTTGGGCAGGTCCTCGACTCGCTCGGCGTGCAGGTGCGGGTGGGCCACCACTGTGCCCGCCCGGTCTGCACCCGGTTCGGAGTGCCGGCGACGACCCGTGCGTCGTTCTACCTCTACACCACCAAGGAGGAGATCGACGTGCTGGTGGCGGGCCTGGAGCAGGTGCGGAAGGTGTTCGACTGATGCAGCTCGACCAGCTCTACCAGGAGATCATCCTGGACCACTACAAGCACCCGCACGGCCGTGGCCTGCGCGACGCGGACGATTCGGCGGCGACGGTCGCCGAGGCGCACCACGTCAACCCGACCTGCGGTGACGAGGTCACCGTACGCGTGGCCACCGACGGCGAGGTGCTGCACGACGTGTCGTACGACGGGATGGGCTGCTCGATCAGCCAGGCCTCGGCGAGCGTGCTGCACGAACTGCTCGCCGGCCGCGAGGTCGGCGACGCGTTCGTGGTGCACGAGGCGTTCGTGGAGTTGATGTCCGGCCGTGGCCAGGTCACGCCGGACGAGGACGTGCTCGGTGACGGGGTCGCGTTCGCGGGCGTCGCCCGCTACCCCGCCCGGGTGAAGTGCGCGCTGTTGCCGTGGATGGCGTTCAAGGACGCCGCGGCGCGCGCCGGCGTGGGCGTGAGCCCGACGGAGGTGAAGGCATGAGCGAGAACACCGCGACCGAGGCGACCCCGGTTGCCGCCGAGGGCCCGGCGGCCGGTGCCGCGGCCACCGGTGGTGCGACCACCGAGGGACCGGCGACCGGCGGCGGCAAGGCCGCCGTCGCCGACGTCGAGGAGGCGATGAAGGACGTCGTCGACCCCGAGTTGGGCATCAACGTGGTCGACCTGGGCCTGGTGTACGGCGTCCACGTCGACGACGAGAACGTCGCCACCCTGGACATGACGCTCACCTCGGCGGCCTGCCCGCTGACCGACGTCATCGAGGACCAGGCGCGACAGGCGCTGACCACCGGCCCCGGTGGCGGGCTGGTCAACGACATCCGGATCAACTGGGTCTGGCTGCCGCCGTGGGGGCCGGACAAGATCACTGACGAGGGGCGTGACCAGCTCCGCTCCCTCGGTTTCAACGTCTGACCTGGACCGTTCGGAGATCGGGCGCGGCAGCCGTGGGCGCCGCGCCCGACGCGTTTCGGGGACACCCAGACAAGATCTACTCGATGTGGCTGGGGACGGGGTCTCCCCGTCGTCACGACATGCCGACGTCCAGGTGGGCGAGTGGCGCTGCCCCACCCTCAGGCTGGGTCAGCGCCGCGGTGGGGTGTCCCGCAGCACCTACTGGGCGAGGATGTCCTCAGCCGTGCCGTGGAGTGCGTCGTGATCGGCTCCGCCAACGAGGCGATCGACTGCGTTGTCGAGCAGCGGGGGCGCACCCCGCTGGAAGATGAACTGTCGCGGGCCGCTGTACAGCGTGTCACTCCCGATTTCGCCGAACACCAGGTCCGCTCCGGTGCCGCCGGCGAGCCGGTCCTGTCCATGCCCGCCGTACACGCGGTCGTCGTTGTCGTCACCGCTGATGCAGTCGTTACCTGGGCCCCCGTAGAGGAGGTCGTTGCCAGGTCCACCGTAGATCTGGTCGGCATCACCGGCAGGGCCGGTGCGGTTGCGGAGGAAGCAGGTCGAGTAGGTCAGGCTGATGAGATCGCGGCCCCGGGCGGTCAATCCGTCGACCGTGTCGTCGCCGGCCCCGCCCCGGATGATGTCGGGGTCGCCGCCACCCTCGATCGTGTCCCCGCCGGGTCCGCCGTCGATCCTGTCGCTGCCGGCCTGGCCGTAGATCGTGTCGTCGCCAGCACCGCCGTCGACGGTGTCGGCTCCGTTCTGGCCGTAGATCGTGTCGTCGCCAGCACCGCCGGACACGATGTCGTTGCCCTCTCCGGCGCAGATGAGGTCGTTGCCACCGCCTCCATCGATGGTGTCGACGCCTTCGAGGCTGATGATGACGTCGTCCGCGGCCGTGCCCACGATTGTGTCGTCACCGGGTGTACCGACGATGAACCGCCCGCTGGCGATCCGGTAGCAGTACGCGGGAACCCGTGGCTCGTCGGTCGGGTCGGTCGGCCGGTACGTGATGTCACTCGGCGGCAGGCTGGACGCGACAGGCTTGTTGGACAGCGGTACCGGTGAGCGTGTCGGGTCGGGCATGTCGGCCTGGAGCGCGACCGCGGGGGAAGCAGCCAGCACGACGGTGAGCAGCCCAGCGGCGGCCAGGACGACCTCGAAGCGGCGGGTGCGTGATGATCTGGAAAGCATGTCGGTCTCCTCGTCCCGAGATACCCACCGGTCCTGGTGGGCGGTTGACGAGGGTTCGGAACCACCGACCGCACCGGATCACCACCGTCGCGAAACTGGTTGGCTGCCGTCAGGCCGCCGTCCGCGAACGACACAACGGCGAGGCGCGTCAGACGGCCAGAAGACGGCTGGCGGCCAACACGTCCTCGACCAACGCGGCATCGCCCTCGATATGCACGTCCAGATCGGCGCGGTCGTGGCGGCCCGCCGCGTAGCGGCAGTACTCGACAACGTCCAGAACCAGCAGCGCTGACGCCTGCCCATCACCCAATGCCAGGTTCCAGGTACCGCCGCCGGCGCCGGTGAGCACGACCCGCACATCGCGCGCCGGCGCCACGCGCACGGCCGGCAGTGCCAACGGCACCAGCTTCCCGATCGACAGCTCGGCCATCGCGCGCACCGCCCCTGCCGATGGAATCGTGGGTGGCGCGTGCACAGCCCGGCTGATGTCTTCGGCGTGGATCCACAGCTCGAATCCGCGCAACACCAGCAATGCGGGCGGGTGCAGCCGCAAGCCGTGCAGGGCCACCGGCCGATCGGGCAACAGCCCGGGCCGGGCGATGTCGCGCACCCTGCCGACCACCTCCCACCAATCGGCCAGCGTGTTGGTGGGGGCACGGGTCCGCTCGAACGCGATCACCGCGTCGGCGAAGGTGAGATGGTGGTCGTCCCCGGGTTCCGGGATACCACCCATGCCGGGGACACCGAGCCGCGTCGCCGTGTAGCGCTCCACCGCGAGCAGATGGCCCAGCAGGTCATGCACCGACCAGCGATACGGCCGTGCAGGCTGAGCCCACCCCTCGTTGGGCAGACCGTGAAGCACCGCGGCGACCACATCGGTCAGTTCCTCGTACACCTGCGGGCCGTCCGCCACGGTCTCACCCGACTCGATCGAGAAGCCGGGAGCGCGGCGGGCCCGCGCGGCCGACATGATGCGCGCACCCAGATCCCGCGGGGTCAGATCCACGACACACCCTCCCGCTGGTGCAGTGTCCCGCGTAGCCGCGCCAGGGCAAGCCGTACCCGGGACTTCGCGGTGCCCTCGGGGATACCCAACCGGGCCGCCACCTGACGGTGACTCAGCCCTCCGTAATACACCAGTTCGACCACCCGGCGCTGCTCGTCTGGCAGTTGCTCCACCGCGGCGCGCACCGCAGCCGACTTCAGCCGTGCCTCGACCTGTTCGCTGGGATCGGGACCCGAGACCTCAGCGAGCCCGTGGCGTGCCTCCCGCTGGCGTGCGGCAACGCGGCTACGCAGCAGATCGATCGCTCGACGCCTGGTCACCACGATCAGGAACAGCCGCAGCGCGCCGCGTTCCGGCTCGTAACGGTCTGGGCGCTCCCACAAGGCGATGAACACCTCCTGGGTCACGTCGGCCGCGAGTTGGCGATCCTCAGTCATCCACAGCGCCGTGGCGAACACGGCGTCACCGTGCGACTCGTAGATCGACGCGAACGCCGACTCGTCACCCGCACGAAGTCGAGCCACCAGCCGCCGGTCTCGGTCGCGAGCCTCCCCCAACACCATTCGATGCGCCGTCCCGCATTGCGTTCAGGATCGTAGGTCCGACCGGCCGTCACCATAACGATCGACGCCGACGTGAGCGCATGGGCGTCGACGCCAGCGCCCACGAGCCCCGGCCAACCACCACGAGAGCGACGACCGGACCACAACCAGTATCGGCCGCCCACAGCAAACGGGCAATACAGACGACCGTAGCCACGTCGCGCTGCTCACGCCGCAAGATCGTGAAAAGGGGAAGGGGCAGTGGGGACGGGGCGGGGTGGGGGACGTAGGTTCGGGTGCGTGAGCAGGTGGCCGGCAGCCGGCGGTGGTCGTTGGGTCGATGTGGACCCGGGCCGGGTGACGCGCTGGGTCGCCGGCTTCGCCGAGCGGCACGGTCCGCCGGAGACGACCCCGCGGGACTACGGCCTGCTGCTCAGTGCCCCGGACGGTGCGACCGCCGAGCTGCACAGCCCGCCCGGCGCGCCCGGCGCCGGCGACCTCGGCGGGTTCGTGGCCGCGGCAAAGGCGCCCCGGCGGCTTGGCCTGCTCCTCGCCCGCAAGGGAGCGGTGGCGGTAGGCGTCGCCGTGGGGGAGAAGCTGACGGCGTCGAAAGTTGACACCCGCTACGTGCAGGGGCGCACGGCGGCCGGCGGCTGGTCCCAGCAGCGGTTCGCCCGGCGGCGGGACAACCAGGCGAAGGCGGCCACGGCGGACGCGGTCGAGCTGGCCGTACGCCTGCTGCTGCCGGAGGTGGCGGTGTTGGCCGCGCTGGTCTGCGGCGGCGACCGGCGGGCGGTCGACGCCGTGCTGGCCGACCGCCGACTCGCGCCGCTTGCGGGGCTGCGCGCCGAGCGCCTGCTCGACGTCCCGGAACCCCGGCGCGCGGTCCTCGACGCCGCCGTTGCCGCAGCCCGGGCCGTGCACGTCCTGATTCGGGACCCGGAGACGTGAAGGGTCTCCCGCCACGCCAGTAGGGAGCCGCAAGACGCCGCGATCAGGGCGCTGGACGCCGCGATCAGGCCCGCCCCGTCGAGCGGGTCGGAGGGCACCAGGCCGTCGCTGGAGCAACACCGGGTGAACCACTCGCGGCGGCGCGCCGACGAGCCGTGATCTTGGCCGGCTATCCGGCTGGGCGGTCCGCCGCCGCCCGGTACACTTGGTGGGTGCTGCGCTGCGAAGGCTGAACCGCCCCGCGCCGACGGGCCTCGAACCCGCCGGCGCTTTCGCGTGCCCTGAGTCAGCCCTTCCAGACCCCGAGAGCGAGTCCTCCGACATGATCACTGCCACCGGCCTGGAACTCCGTGCCGGCGCCCGGATCCTGCTGTCCGATACCACGTTGCGGGTGCAGCCCGGTGACCGCATCGGCCTGGTCGGCCGCAACGGAGCCGGCAAGACCACCACGCTCAAGGTCCTGGCCGGTGAGGGCCAGCCGTACGCCGGCCAGATCGACCGGCGGAGCAACATCGGCTACCTGCCGCAGGACCCGCGCACCGGCGACCTCGAGGTGACCGGGCGGGACCGGGTCCTCTCCGCCCGTGGCCTGGACGTGCTGATGGCCCAGATGAAGGAGCTGGAGGCCAAGCTGGCCGAGAGCGCGGACGAGAGGTTGGTCCGCCGCTACGGTGCGCTCGAGGACCAGTTCGCCTCCCTCGGTGGGTACGCCGCCGAGGCGGAGGCCGCCCGGATCTGCGCCAACCTCGGCCTGCCCGACCGGGCCCTCGCCCAAACCATCGGCACCCTCTCCGGCGGCCAGCGGCGCCGCATCGAGCTGGCTCGGATCCTGTTCCGCGACGCCGGCGAGAACGGCGGCGGCATCCTGCTGCTCGACGAGCCGACCAACCACCTCGACGCCGACTCGATCACCTGGTTGCGCGGCTTCCTCGCCAACCACAAGGGCGGCCTGATCGTGATCTCGCACGACGCGTCGCTGCTGGCGGCTGTGGTCAACAAGGTCTGGTTCCTCGACGCCACCAGGTCCGTGGTCGACACGTACAACCTGGGCTGGAAGGCGTACCTGGAGGCGCGGGAGACCGACGAGCGGCGCCGCCGCCGGGAGCGGGCCAACGCCGAGAAGAAGGCCGGCGCGCTGATGGCCCAGGCCGACAAGATGCGGGCCAAGGCCACCAAGACGGTGGCCGCGCAGAACATGGCCCGCCGTGCCGAGCGGCTGCTGTCCGGCCTGGACGAGGTGCGCGTCGCCGACAAGGTGGCGAAGGTGCGTTTCCCGACGCCCGCGCCGTGCGGCAAGACCCCGCTGACCGCCGCCGGCCTGTCCAAGTCGTACGGGTCGCTGGAGATCTTCACCGACGTCGACGTCGCGGTGGACCGGGGCTCGCGAGTGGCGATTCTCGGTCTCAACGGGGCCGGGAAGACCACGCTGCTGCGGATCCTCGGCGGCCTGCTGGAGGCGGACACCGGCGAGGTGCGGCCGGGGCACGGGCTGCTCCTGGGCTACTACGCCCAGGAGCACGAGACCCTGGACGTGGAGCGGACCATCCTCGAGCACATGCGCAGCGCGGCGCCCGACCAGAGCGACACCGACCTGCGCAAGATCCTCGGCGCCTTCCTCTTCTCCGGCGAGGACGTGGACAAGCCCGCCGGGGTGCTCTCCGGTGGCGAGAAGACCCGGCTCGCCCTGGCCACCCTGGTCTGTTCGGGTGCGAACGTGCTGCTGCTGGACGAGCCGACGAACAACCTTGACCCGATCAGCCGTGAGCAGGTGCTCGACGCGATCGCCCGCTACCCGGGGGCGATCGTGCTGGTCACCCACGATCCCGGCGCGGTGGCCGCGCTCAAGCCGGATCGTGCCATCCTGCTGCCCGACGGCGACGAGGACGCCTGGAGCGATGATCTCCTCGAACTGGTCGAACTGGCCTGACGGACCCTGGCCGCACGTCGGGGCGGGGAGCGGGTTGCGCCGGTCAGGTCGATCAGGTGGCCGCCCTGCCACGCCTCGGGCGGCGCACCCCCGGGGGCCGGGAAGACCGGTCACGCCCGGCAGGGGTACGCCCGGTCGGGTGTCGCCGCCGCCCACTCGATCGGTGCCCGCACCTTCGGCCGGCCGACCCGTTCGGATCGGCGGCATCACCTATCGGGAAGCTGACATCGCTTAGCGTGTCGGTTGGCGAATAGTTGATATCTGGCGCATGATCGTTCGAGGCGGTCTAATAGGTGGGACCGTATCCGAAGCGCACAGTCTGGGACGTGAGGACACAGTATGGCAGCCACCGGCACAGCCACCAGCACTGAGAAGGGTCGCCGGATCGTCGGAGCCGAGCGTCAGACGCTCGCCAAGGACCTGGTCAAGCGGTACACCTCGGGGGAGAGCATCCGCGCACTCGCGGCCTCGACCGGCCGATCCTACGGGTTCATCCACCGGGTGCTCACCGAGTCCGGGGTGCAGCTGCGCCAGCGTGGCGGCGCCCGGCGCCGCAAGAAGGCGTGACCCGCTCGGCGGCGTCGTTCGTCAGCGCCGCGCCCCGGGCCGCCCGGTGACCGCCGAGGCGACCGGGGTACGGCTGGAATGCGACGGGCCGATCGCGACGGTCACGTTGTGTCGGCCCGACGTGCTCAACGCCCAGACCCCGGCGATGTGGCGCGCGATGAACGACTTCTCCCGGGACCTGCCCGGCGATGTGCGCGTCGTGGTCGTCCGAGGCGAGGGCCGCGCGTTCTCCGCCGGCCTCGATCTGTCGGTGGCCGGCGCGTCCGGGCCGGGTTCGTTCGCCGAGCTGTCCGCCCTGCCCGAGCAGGCGTGCGCGGACCGCATCGCGGAGTTCCAAGCCGGTTTCACCTGGCTGCATCGGCCCGACCTCATCTCGGTGGCGGCCGTGCGGGGCCACGCGATCGGCGCCGGTTTCCAGCTGGCGCTCGCCTGCGACCTGCGGGTGCTCGCCGACGACGCCAAGCTCTCCATGGCCGAGGTGACGCTCGGCCTGGTCCCGGACCTCGCCGGCACCAAGCGCCTGGTCGAGTTGGTGGGGTATTCGCGTGCTCTGGAGATCTGTGCCACGGGGCGCCGGATGGACGCCGCCGAGGCCGACCGGATCGGCCTGGCGACTCTGGTCGTGCCGACCGCTGAGCTGGACAACGCCGTCCGTGATCTGACCGCCGGTGTGCTCGCCGGTAACCGGGCCGCGGTCGTGGAGATCAAGGCGCTGCTCGCCGGCGCCGTCGGCCGATCACACGCCGACCAACAGCGGGCGGAGCGGGAGGCCCAGACCCGGCGGTTGCGGGATCTCGCCGGGCGAGGAGAGTAGTTTGTAAGGACCGTTCGGGAAGATCCGGGTTACGGCCGGGGTTGTCACAGTCGTCGGGAGAATTGGCTTCAGGCGGTGCGGTCGACCCGACGACCCGGAGGTGAGTGTGTCAAATCCGATGGCCGGTGGCGGCATGGCCGGGTGGAGCATGCTCCGGTCGTTGCGCAGCCGGGACGAGATCTCCACCCACCGGCTCCAGCGGGGGGTCGCGCGACGGATCGTGGCCTTCGCCCGACCGTACCGACGCGACATCGTCGTCTTCCTCGTCACCGTGGTGCTGGCCGCGGTGATCGGCGTCGCCACGCCGGTGCTCGCCGGCGACGTCATCGACGCGATCACCCGGGGCGGCACCGAGGCCGGAGCCCTGGTGGTCCGGCTGGCGCTGGTGATCGCCGCCCTGGCGGTGGCCGATGCCCTGCTCTCCCTCGTCCAGCGGTGGTATTCGGCGCGCATCGGCGAAGGCATCATCCTCGACCTGCGCACCCGGGTCTATGACCACGTCCAGCGGATGCCGCTGCAGTTCTTCACCCGGACGCAGACCGGTGCGCTGGTCAGCCGACTCAACAACGACGTGCTCGGCGCGCAGCGAGCCTTCACGTCCACGCTGTCCGGCGTGGTCAGCAACGTCATCCAGTTGGTGCTCACCGCCGCGGTGATGTTCACCCTCTCCTGGCAGATCACCGCGCTGTCGCTGGTCCTGCTCCCGGTCTTCATCATCCCGGCACGTCGGGTCGGCCGGCGTCTCGCCGACATCACCCGCGAGGCGTACAACCTCGACGCGAAGATGAACGCGACGATGACCGAGCGGTTCAACGTCGCCGGGGCGCTGCTGGTCAAGCTCTTCGGCCGGCCGGAGGCCGAGGCGGACCGGTTCGCCGACCGGGCCCAGCGGGTCCGTGACATCGGTATCCAGTCCGCGATGTACTCGCGGACGTTCTTCGTCGCCATGCTGCTGGTGGCGTCGCTCGCGCAGGCGCTCACCTACGGGCTGGGCGGGTGGCTGGCGGTGACTGGCAGCGTCAGCGCCGGCACGGTGGTGACGCTCGCGCTGCTGCTCACCCGCCTCTACGGCCCGCTCACCGCGCTGTCCAACGTCCGGGTGGACGTGATGAGCGCGCTCGTCTCCTTCGATCGGGTCTTCGAGGTGCTCGACCTGAGTCCGGCGATCACGGAGGATCCGGCGGCTGTCCCGGTGCCCCGGGGTGCCGGCCGGGTCGAGTTCCGGGACGTACGTTTCCGTTATCCGAGCGCGGCCGAGAGTTCGCTCGCCTCCCTCGAGGAGGTCGCCACCCTCGACCGTACGTTCGCCGAGCCGGTGCTCAAGGGCGTCTCGTTCACCGTCGAGCCGGGGCAGATGGTCGCCCTCGTCGGGCCCTCCGGCGCGGGCAAGTCGACGCTGTCCACGCTGATCTCCCGCATCTACGACGTGACCGACGGCCAGGTTCTGGTCGGCGGCGTCGACGTCCGTGACGCGACCCTCGACTCGCTGCGCGACGAGATCGGCGTGGTCACGCAGGACTCACACCTGTTTCACGAGACCATCGCGGAGAACCTGCGTTACGCCAAGCCGGAGGCCACCGACGACGAGCTCTGGGCGGCCCTGGCCGGGGCGCAGGTCGCGGATCTCGTGCGTGCCCTGCCGGAAGGCCTCGACACCGTCGTCGGTGAGCGCGGCTACCGCTTCTCCGGGGGCGAGAAGCAGCGCATCGCGATCGCCCGGCTGTTGCTCAAGGCACCGTCGATCGTCATCCTCGACGAGGCCACCGCCCACCTCGACTCGGAGAGTGAGGCCGCGGTGCAGCGAGCGCTCTCGGTGGCGTTGACCGGGCGTACCGCCCTGGTGATCGCGCACCGGCTCTCCACCGTCCGCGACGCCGACCAGATCCTCGTGCTCGACCAGGGACGGATCGTCGAGCGGGGCCGGCACGAGGAACTGGTTGCCGTCGGAGGGCTCTACGCCGAGCTGTACCGGACGCAGTTCGCCGTCGCCGACTCGCCGGCGCCGTTCCAGGGCATGACCGGCTCGGAGCCGGTGGCGTTGCCGATGCGCACCTACCTCGCCGACGAGGCCCTGCCGCCGGCTGCCGCCAACTGACCGCTCAGCCGGCCGCAACGGCGGTTCGCAGCTCGCCGAAGGCGGCGCCGAGCGATTCGGGGGTGAAGTGCGCGTTCAGCCCGCTGGGGTTGGGTAGCACCCAGAGCCGGGCGCCGGCCAGCGGTTCCGCCTGCGGGCCGAAGCCCGCCTTCGACCGGGCGAACCCGATCCGGTACGCGGTCACCCCGACCACTGCCACCCACCGCGGCCGGTAGCGCGCCACCTTGCAGGTGAGGATCTCCGCGCCGGAGACGAGTTCCGCCGGGGCCAGCTCGTCGGCCCGGGCGTTGGCGCGCGCCACCAGGTTGGTGATGCCGAGCCCGTGTCCGGGTAGCTCATCCTGCTCGCTGGGGTGCAGCAACCGGCGCGTGAAACCGCCCCGATGCAGGGCTGGCCAGAACCGGTTCCCCGGACGGGCGAAGTGCCATCCGGTGGCGGCCGACCACAGGCCGGGGTTGATGCCGACAAACAGCACGTCCAGCCCGGGTGCGATGACGTCCGGGAGGAGACGGCCGGTCGCTGCCGCTAGTTCGGCCCGCGTCGGCCGGCCCAGTGTGACCATCACAGCCCCCGCAGCGCGCCGCCGTCGACCGGCAGTGTGATCCCGGTCAGGTAGCTGGCGGCAGGGGAGAGCACGAATGCGGCGACCCGGCCGAACTCGGCCGGGTCGCCGAGCCGGCGCAGCGGGATCAGTGCCTCCGCCTCGGCCCGGGCCCGGTTCGGGTCGCCGCTCGCGGCGAGGAGCGACACGTTCCGGTCGGTCAGGATCCGCCCCGGCAGCAGTCCCACCACGCGGACGCCGCGGGGGCCGTACTCGTCCGCGACGTCCTTGGCCACGCCGGCCAGGCCGGGCCGCAGGCCGTTGGAGATTCCCAGTCCGGTCAGCGGGCTCCGCGCGGAGGTGGACAGGACCAGCCCGATCGCTCCGCCGGTGGTCAACGCGGCGGCGACGGTGCGCACCGTCCGGACGGTGCCGAGGAAGACCGTCTCGAAGGAGCGGCGCCACTGCTCGTCGGTCACCGAGGCCGCGCTGCCCAGCGGTGGACCGCCCACCGAGACCAGCGCGCCGTCGAGCCGGCCGTAGGTGCTGTGGGCTGTCGCCACCAGACGTTGCGGTGCTTCCGGGTTGGTGAGATCGGCGGCCACTGCCACCGCGTGCGCCGGGCCGCCGAGGCGCCGGGCGGCGGCCTCGACCGCACCCGCGTCCCGGGCGGCGAGGACCACCCGGGCGCCGTCGGCGACGAGCGCCTCGGCGGTGGCGTAGCCGAGCCCCCGGGAGGCGCCCGTCAGTACGTACACGCGATCGCTCAGTCCGAGATCCATGAGGTCGATCCTGCCGCACCGGTGCGGCAGGATCGTTCCCGGCTGCCCGGCTGCCCGGCTGCCCGGCTGCCCGGCTGCCCGGCTGCCCGGCTGCCCGGCTGCCCGGCTGCCCGGCTGCGGCGGTCGAGACCCACCGACGGGATCCGACCGGCGGCCACCGCGTTCGCGTTCGGGTCTGCGCCGCTGTGGGTCGGTCGGCCCTCCGACCCTGCATCGCTGAGACGGGCCGCACGGTGCGGGTGGGTGATCAGCGAGTGGGTGATCAGCGGGCGGGGCGCAGCAGACGTGCCCGACCGGCGACCTGGACCGCGATGGCGCTGCCCGCGCGCCCCCAGGCCGGCAGCCGGCGCGGGCGGGGCGCGCCCCGCCCGTCGTAGCGGTGGACCGCCTCGCGGACGGCCAACTCCTGCGCGCCCAGCGGTGCCAGGACGCCCGCGGCACGAAGGTCGCGGGCGAGGTCCCGGCCGTCGCGCAGCGAGCCCACGGTGGGGCGGCCCGCGGCCCAGCGTGAAAAGGCCTCCGGCCAGTCGGGGCCGAGGCCAGCGGCGAGCAGCGGCCAGTGCCGGGCCACCTCGCCGGCCCGCTTGCGCAGCAGCGCGGTACGCGCCGCGGCCAGCGGCTCCGGAGCGAGGCCTGCGGGCGTCGGGGCGCCGGCGACCAGCGCGGCGACCAATGCGGCCTGCCGGGCGGCGAGGGCGTCGGCGCTCACGTGACCGCCGGGAAGCCCGACACGGCGGCGAGGGCGTCCAGCTCGGCGGGTCAGCGGCGGCGGACCGCCTCCTCGACGAGGTCGAGCACCGGCCCCAGGTCGCCAGCCGGCCGGCCCATCGCCAGATGCAGGACCAGTCCGTCGTACGCCAGCTCGAGGAACTGGGCCAGCACGGCGATCGGGATATCGTCGCGCAGGACGCCCGCCTCCCGCTGCCGCAGGAGACGGTCGCGGGTCGCCTCCGCGATCGCCGCCGACCGCTGTGCCCACCGCTTGGCGAAGGCGGGGTCGGTCCGCAGCCGGCGCGAGACCTCCAGCTGACTGCCCAGCCAGCCGGTCGTGTCCGGGGAGACCGCGCGGGCCAGCAGGTCACGCATCACCTGGACCAGGCCGTTGCGGGCGACTGTCTCGACCATCGTCGCCGCGTCGTCCTCGGCGACGGCGAGGAAGAGCGAGTCCTTGTCACGGAAGTGGTGGAAGATCGCGCCCCGGGAGAGCCCGGTCGCCTCCTCGAGCCGGCGCACGGTCGCGCCCTCGTACCCGTGCCGGGCGAAACAGGCCCGCGCGGCGGCGAGGATCTCCTGCCGGCGCGCGTCGAGCTGGTCCTGGCTTACTCTGGGCACAGGACGATCGTGTCAGGTCACCCCGCCGTCTCGCAAACCGTACGTACGGCTTGGCTGCTCACCGTCGGTCCTCCAGACAGGATTCGCGCCTGGGGCCGCCTCGGCGAAGGGCGCACCGTGCCCGCGTCCCCACCGCACCGTCGGCCGACGCTGTGGTGCGGTCCGAGCCGGTCCGTGCCGTGGCCGGTACGCTCCACGCTGCTCGACCAACTCGCCGACCAGGGACTCACCCGCTCGTTGCCGACTGGTGGTCAGTGACGGGCCGTCAGGCCCTGTCGGCGGAGACGCCGGTCCCGTAGGGTTCCCAAGTGCCGCTGCTCCTGCTCGATCTGGACAACACCCTGCTCGACAGGGAGGGTCCGTTCCGCGCCTGGGGTGAGCGCTTCCTGGCCAACATCGGCGCGCCGGCCACCGACATCGACTGGCTGCTCGCCATCGACGCCGACGGGCTCACCGACCGGTGGGACGTGGCCGACGCGATCCGCGACCGGTATGTGCTGCGGACCCCCTCCATCGAGCTGGTCGACGAACTGCACGACGTGATGGTGGCGTACACCCGCCTGGATCCGCTCGTGGCGTGCGCGCTGCGGATCGCCGACGACGCCGGCTGGCTGCCGGTGGTGGTGACCAACGGTGCGGTACGGCAGCAGGACGCCAAGATCCGGCGAACCGGGCTGGACCGGTACATCGCTGACTGGGTCATCTCCGAAGAGGCCGGCGTGAGCAAGCCGAACCCACGGATCTTCGCGCTGGCCGCCCAGCGGGTCCGGATGCCCCTGTCCGGAGCCTGGGTGGTCGGCGACGGCCCGGAGGCGGACATCGGTGGTGCGGCGGCGATCGGCCTGCCGAGCGTGTGGCTGCACCGGGGACGGCCCTGGGCGGACCCCCGGTTCACCCCCACCTACACCGTCGACGGCCTGATCGCCGCCGTCGCCACCGTCCTCGGCGCCTGACCCGCGGTGGCCCGGCCGGGGCCTCGAGCCGGCCCCTCGGGCTAATGCGGTTGCGCCGCTGGGCGCCCCCGGAGACCATGGTCCCGCATCGTGCACCCGGGCGGACGCCCGGTCGAGGAGAGGGGTCGCGTCATGGCTGTCCTCGCAGGTCGCTTCCAGCCGCCTTCAGTAACCTCGACCAAGGGATCTTCACCGCAGTGCGCGATCACGATTTTCCGGCGCCCGAGCGCCGCAGCCGCGGCAGGCGCCGCTTCGACGACGACGAACCACTCCTCCTGAAGCGCGGCCGGTCCACCGAGCCGCTGCTCGCCGACCCCGACGCCGAGCCAGACCTGGAAACGGGAGAGCACTGGTCCTCCTGGGACGACGCCGTCCACGGCCCCGAGCCGCACCCGGACTGGCTGGTCACCGAGCTGGCCGCCAAGGACACCGAGCTGGGGGTGCTCAAGACCGGCAAGGAGGCCGACGTTCACCTGGTCCGGCGGGCGGTGCCCGGTACCGACCGGTCCTGCCTGCTCGCGGCCAAGCGGTATCGGGACGCCGACCACCGGCTGTTCCACCGGGACGCCGGCTATCTGGAGGGACGCCGCGTGCGCCGGTCCCGGGAGATGCGGGCGATGGCCGGGCGGACCGCGTTCGGCCGCCAGATGATCGCCGGGCAGTGGGCGGCGGCCGAGTTCGCCGCGCTGAGCCGGCTCTGGGAGATCGGCGCCCGGTACGGCACGATCGCGGTGCCGTATCCGGTGCAGCTGCGCGGCACCGAACTCATGCTGGAGTTCCTCGGCGACGCCGAGGACGGCCGCGCCGCGCCGCGGCTGGCCCAGCTCCGGCCGGAGCGCGGCGAGCTGCTCGACCTGTGGGAGCAGCTCATCGATGCGCTGCTCGTACTTGCCCGAGCCGGGCAGACGCACGGTGACCTCTCGCCGTACAACCTGCTGGTGCACGCGGGGCGGCTGGTGCTCATCGACCTGCCCCAGATCGTCGACCTGGTCGCCAACCCGCAGGGGCCGGAGTTCCTGGCCCGGGACGTACGGGTGGTCGCCACCTGGTTCGTCGCGCGCGGGCTGCCGGCGGCGCAGGCCGATCCGACGGCCCTGACCGAGCTGCTGCTGCGGGAGGCGGGCCTGTGCTGACCGCGACGGGTGTTGACTGACGGGCCGTCCGGAACCGCGCGCCGGCGCCGCCCACGAGGGCGGCGTCGGCCGCTGAGCTGCCGGCCGCTCACTGCAGGTAGCGCTCGACCTCCGGTGTCGGGCGTGCGCCCTGCGCGTCGGGGTCGCCGTGCGTCGCCCGCGCGGCGCGCCGGCGGCGCAGCAGGTCCCAGCACTGGTCCAGGGACTCTTCCAGCTCGCGCAGGCGGTCGCGGGCCTCCTCGTTGGTGCCCACCTCGTTGGTCTGGGCGTCGGCGCGGAGCCGGCGCTCCTCGTCGACCAGCTCGGAGATCCGCCTCAGGATGCTCGTGTCGTCCATGACCACGAGCCTGGCACAGGGCGCGCGGAAGCGCCCGGGTTCACCTGCGACGGGCGCCGGCGTGGCCGAGCCAGGTCGGTGGGCCGGCGGGTGTGCCGGGCTACCGCGTGCGGCCAAGCTGACGCGTGGGGCCCCTTCCCGGCAACGGGAAGGGGCCCCACGGGGTGGTACCTCAGCTGGCAATCATCCGCCGCAGCACGTACTGCAGGATGCCGCCGTGCCGGTAGTAGTCGGCCTCCCCCGGCGTGTCGATGCGGACCACCGCGTCGAACTCGACACCGGAGTCGGTGGTGACCTTGACGGTCCGCGGGGTCTCGCCGTCGTTCAGCGCGGTCACCCCGGCGATTGAGAAGGTCTCGGTGCCGGTGAGGCCCAGCGACTCGGCGGTCTCGCCGGCCGGGAACTGCAGTGGCAGGACGCCCATGCCGATCAGGTTCGAGCGGTGGATCCGCTCGTACGACTCGGCGACGACCGCCTTGACGCCCAGCAGCATCGTGCCCTTGGCCGCCCAGTCCCGGGACGAGCCGGAACCGTACTCCTTGCCGGCCAGGACGACCAGCGGGACACCCGCCGCCTGGTACGCCATCGAGGCGTCGTAGATGCTGGTCTGCTCACCGGTCAGGTGGTTGACGGTGACGCCACCCTCCACCCCCGGGACGAGCTGGTTGCGCAGCCGGATGTTGGCGAAGGTGCCCCGGATCATCACCTCGTGGTTACCCCGCCGGGAACCGTAGGAGTTGAACTCGTGCCGGGCGACGCCGTGCTCGGCGAGATACCTGCCGGCGGGGGAGTCCGCCTTGATCGAGCCGGCCGGCGAGATGTGGTCGGTGGTCACCGAATCGCCCAGCTTGGCCAACACCCGGGCGCCGGAGATGTCCCGCACCGCCTGTGGCTTGCGCTCCATGCCCTCGAAGTAGGGGGGCTTGCGGACGTAGGTGGAGTCGCCGTCCCAGGCGAACGTGTCACCGGTCGGCGTCGGCAGCGACCGCCACCGCTCGTCGCCGGCGAACACGTCGGCGTACGCCGAGCTGAAGCCCGTGGCGCCGATGGCCGAGGCGATGACGTCCTGAATCTCGGCGGTGCTCGGCCAGATGTCGCGCAGGAACACCGGGTTGCCCTGGCGGTCCTCGCCGATCGGCTCGTTGGCGAGGTCGATGTCCATGGTGCCGGCGAGCGCGTAGGCCACCACTAGTGGCGGGGACGCCAGGTAGTTCATCTTGACGTCCGGGTTGATCCGGCCCTCGAAGTTCCGGTTGCCGGAGAGCACCGAGACGGCCGCGAGGTCGTTCTCGTTGACGGCGGCGGAGATCTCCTCCGGCAGCGGACCCGAGTTGCCGATGCAGGTGGTGCAGCCGTAGCCGACCAGGTGGAAGCCGAGCTTCTCCAGGTACGGGGTGAGACCGGCCCGCTCGTAGTAGTCCATGACCACCTTGGAGCCCGGCGCGAGGGTGGTCTTCACCCACGGCTTGCGGGACAGGCCCTTGTCGACCGCGTTGCGGGCCAGCAGCGCGGCGCCGATCATCACCTGCGGGTTGGAGGTGTTGGTGCACGAGGTGATCGCCGCGATCACCACCGCGCCGTGGTCCAGCTCGAACTCGGTACCGTCGGCGCCGGTCACCCGGATCGGGGCGGTGGCGCGTCCGCCGGCCCCGACCGCGGCGGTCGCCAGGTCGCGCGGGGCGTCGGCCGGGTCGCTGACCCCGTTCGCCGGGGAGTCGCTGGCCGGGAAGGACTCGGCGCTGGCCTCGTCGGCGTGCCCGATCACGCCGAACGGCTGCTCCTGCTGCGGAACGCCCGGCTTACGGCCGGGGTCGCCGCCGGTCTCGTGAGCGGCCACGTAGTCGGTGAGCGCGGAGCGGAACAGTGTCTTGGCGCTGCCCAGCGGCACCCGGTCCTGCGGGCGCTTCGGGCCGGCCAGCGACGGCTCGATGGTGCTCAGGTCGAGCTCCAGGCGTTCCGAGTACTCCGGCTCGGCAGTTGGGTCGTGCCAGAGGCCCTGTTCCTTCGCGTACGCCTCGACGAGTGCGACCTGCTGTGGGTCGCGGCCGGTCAGCTCCAGGTAGCGGACGGTCTCGGCGTCGATCGGGAAGATCGCGACGGTGGAGCCGTACTCCGGGGACATGTTGCCGATGGTGGCCCGGTTGGCCAGCGGCACGGCGCTCACGCCCGGACCGTAGAACTCGACGAACTTGCCGACCACGCCGTGCTCGCGCAGCATCTCGGTGATGGTGAGCACCAGGTCGGTGGCGGTGGTGCCGGCCGGCATCGAGCCGGCGAGCTTGAAGCCGACGACCGGGGGATCAGCATGCTGACCGGCTGGCCGAGCATCGCGGCCTCGGCCTCGATGCCGCCGACGCCCCAGCCGAGCACGCCCAGGCCGTTGACCATGGTGGTGTGTGAGTCGGTCCCCACCACGGTGTCCGGGTAGGCCTGGCCGTTGCGCTCCATGATCGTACGGGCCAGGTACTCGATGTTGACCTGGTGCACGATGCCGGTGCCCGGCGGGACGACTTTGAACTCGTTGAACGCGGTCTGGCCCCAGCGCAGGAACTGGTAGCGCTCCTTGTTGCGCTGGTACTCCAGCTCGACGTTACGCGCGAAGGCGTCCTCGCGGCCGAACAGGTCGGCGATGACCGAGTGGTCGATGACCAGCTCGGCCGGGGCGAGTGGGTTCACCTTCGTGGGGTCGCCGCCGAGGTCGCGGACAGCCTCGCGCATGGTGGCCAGGTCGACCACGCACGGTACACCGGTGAAGTCCTGCATGAGCACCCGCGCCGGGGTGAACTGGATCTCCACGCTCGGGTCGGCGGTCGGCTCCCACGCGCCGAGCTGCCGGACGTGGCCGGCGGTGATGTTCGCGCCGTCCTCGTTCCGGAGCAGGTTCTCCAGCAGGATCTTCAGGCTGTAGGGGAGCCGGGCGTGGCCCTCCACCTTGCTGATCTTGAAAATCTCGTAGCTCGCGTCCTTGACGCGTAGCTGGGTCTTCGCACCGAAGGTGTCGAGGCTCGCCACGTCGTACTCCTTCACACCAGCGACTGTGAGTAGTCCTGAGCAGTCTGTCGCACCGGCTGGGGCTGTGCCGTGCTTAGGCGACACTTACCCGCGGCCGGATGTCGAACAAAACCGTACGTCCGTCTTGCTATCCGTGCAACCTCGTGCCATCGTTCGGAACGAGGAGGTGTTCATGATCCATCATGTGCAGCCGGCCTGTCCGCGCGGCTCCGAGGACGCGTCCCGGGCCTTCTACGTCGGGATCCTCGGCCTCGCCGAGAGACCGAAACCGCCGGCGCTCGCCGCCCGCGGCGGGTGCTGGTTCGTCGGGTACGGCGTGGAACTGCACTTGGGCGTCGAGGACGACTTCCTCCCGGCCCGCAAGGCGCACCCGGCCCTGGTCTGGCCCGACCTGGAGGCCCTCGCCGGGCGGCTGAGTGTCGCCGGATACCCGGTGACCTGGGGAGACGACCAGCTGCCCGGGATGCGCCGCTTCCACACGCGGGACGTGCACGGCAACCGGCTGGAGTTCCTGGCGTCGGCCAACTGACCGGCCCGGCAACCCGGTGCGACTCAAAACCGGTCGGCGGCCGTGGCCGTGGCCTCCGCGTGCCGGTCACGCAGCCGGGCGCGGATCTCGTCCGGGGTGTACGCCCGCCGCCGCCGTTCCGCCCGGGCGATGACCACACCGGATGCCGCCACGCCGGCCAGGCCGGCCAGCCCGAGCACCTTCCACCATCGTGTCCGTCGCCGCATCGGCCTAGGATAGGCGGTTATGAGCGGGCGTGGGCAGGTTGATCGCCGGCACGGTCCCGGGGTGTCGCCTGCCGGCGCGGCGTGGAGCGGAGCGCCGGCATGAGTCTGAGCCTGGACGAGGCCGTGACCCTGACCCGCACGGGCGACGTGTGGGTGTTCCGCGGCCGAAGCGCGCCGGACCGAGCCATCCGGTTCACCACCAACAGCCCGGTGAACCACGTCGGCATGGCCGTGGTCCTGGACGATTTGCCGCCCCTGATGTGGCATGCCGAACTCGGCCGTTCGCTGCCGGACCTGTGGTCGGGCACGCACCAGCGCGGCGTGCAACTGCACGACCTGCGGGACGCGGTCCGCGTCTGGGCCAACCGGTACGGACAGCGGGCCTGGCTGCGCCAGCTGGACCCGCCGGCCGACGCGGAGATGGAGAAGGCGGTGCTGCGCACGATCGCGCGCCTCGACGGCACCCCCTTCCCGTCCACCACCCAACTCGCGTGGCGGTGGCTGCGGGGCCGGCTCCCGGCGGTGCGGCTGCCGGCGGTGCGGCTGCCGGCCCCGGGCCGACGGGGACCGGCCGCCCGGGTGGGCTTCTCGACCGATGGGGCGGGCGACGGCGTGTCGGAGCATCGACTGGAGACGGCGTACTGCGCGGAGGTCGTCGCGGTCACCTACGAGGCCATGGGCTTGCTGCCGTCCGGCCGGCGTCCGAGCTGGTACGACCCAGGCCGATTCTGGAGCGGCGACGACCTCGGCCTCGCCGGTGGGGCGCGGCTGGGGACGGAGATCGAGGTGCACACCCCGCCGTGTTGAGCTTCGGGCCGGCTCCAACCGTCGATGCCGGCCGGGCCGCGGCGACGCCGCGGCCCGCCGGGCGGCACGGTCTCCGCGCTGCCGCGGCCCGATCTGCCCTTCGCCATGGCCCGCAGCGTGGTCGTCTTCGTCCAGCGTCGGTGCACAGGATGCGGCCCCCTGCCACCGGAGATGGCAGGGGGCCGACCTTTCCGTCTGGCTGTCTCCCAGAACCCTTAGCAGGGGCTCAGTTGTAGCATTCGTCGACGGTCTTGGCGCAGTTGGTGGGGTCGTTGTCGGTGATGGTGGAGTCCTCGTCGAACTTGACCTTGCCATCGTTGTTGAAGACACCACCGGCGATCATGTTGTGTGTGTCGCCGTTGTCGGCCTTGTTCTTCGTGACCTTCGTCTTGGTCAGGGTGACCTTGCCTTCGTTGTTGTAGATGCCGCCGCCGTTCTTGCCGGCGAAGTTCTCCTTGACCTTGCTGTGCCGCAGGACCAGGGAGGCTCCGAAGTCGTCGCCGTTGTTCTTGTCCTTGGACCAGTTGCTCGCGGCCGGCTCGCCGTTGTGCTCTTCGATGGGCTCGCCGTTGAAGACGCCACCACCGAAGCGACCGGCGCTGTTCTCGAGGATCTCGCTGTCGGACACGGTGGCCGTGGCGCGCTTGTCCTCGTGGTCGTACCCACCGTTGGACCAGGCGGCGTCGCGCTCCTTCTTGTCGCCCTTGTAGCCGTCGACGTTGTAGATGCCGCCGCCGTCCTTGTGGGCCTTGTTCTTCTTGATGTGGCTGTCCTTCACCGTCAGGACGGTGTCGACGGCGTAGATGCCGCCGCCGTGCTCGCCGGCGGTGTTGTCCTTGACGTAGGTCCACCTGACCTCGACGAAGCCGTCGTTGCTGAACAGGCCACCGCCGTTCTTCTTGGCGGCGTTGCCCTCGATGGTGGTCTTCTCGATATCGACGGTGCCGGCCCGGTTGCCCTTGTCGTGGCGCTCGTGGCGGCTGTCGCGCGAGTCGTACTCCTTGTCCCAGTCGTTCTTTTTGTCGTCCCAGTCGTCCTTCTTCTTGTCCCTGTCGCCGTGGCCGTTGGCCACGCCGCCGCCGTTCTTGCCGGCGGTGTTGTTGGTGATGCGGGATTCGCCGCCCTTGCCGTCGTGGGATCCCGAGACATCGAGGACACCGGCATTGAAGATGGCGCCGCCGTCGCTGCCGGCGTGGTTGTTGTCGAACGTGCTGCTCTCGACGTCGAGCCGGCCGAAGTTGGCGACCGCGCCGCCGTTGTTCTCGGCGCTGTTGAGGAACCACGTGGTGTTCACGAGGGTTGCGCTGCCGCCCCGTTCGACCAGCAGACCACCGCCGTCGCCCTTGTGCTCCCGGTCGTCCTTGCCGTCCCAGCCGTGCCCGTCGTCGTCGCCGTGCCAGCCGTTGCCGCCGTTGTCGCCGTGCCAGCCGTTGCCGCCGTTGTCGCCGTGCCAGCCGTTGCCGCCGTTGTCGCCGTGCCAGCCGTTGCCGCCCGGCGCCTGGTTGTTCCCGGCCGGGGCGGCTACCCCCCCAACCGCGGCCCTTAGCGGGGCGGCCTGCTGGACGGCGGCCCGGGCGGCGTCCAGCGGGGCGGCGGCCTGCGGGGCGGCGGCCCGTCGGGCGGCTACCTGCGGGGCGGCCTGTGCGGCGACCGCTGGTGCGGCGGCCGGTAGCGGGGCGGCCGGTAGCGGGGCGGCCGGTAGCGGGGCGGGCGCTGGTGGGGCGGCCGGTAGCGGGGCGGCTGCCCGCAGGGCGGGCGCCGGGGCCGGAGCGCCGTCGCCGCTCCTGGACCAGTCGCCGTGGGACCCCCACGACTCGCGCGCGTCGTCCTTGTCGTGCTTGCGCCGCTCGACGTCGCCGGCGGCGCCGTTCTTGATTTCGAGGTCCTTCAGCTTCAGGTCACCGCCGTCGGCCACCCGGAAGATCCGGAAGCCGTGCTTCGAGTCACGCTTGATCGTCGAGCCGTTGCCCTCGATCTTGATCTTTTCCTTGATCGTTGGCGTGCCCGTCTCCGACTTCTTGTCGAACTCGTCCAGCTCGTAGGTGCAGTCCTTGGACAACTTCAGCGTGCCGCCGTCGTGGCGGTTGGCCCAGTCGAGAGATTCGATCAACTTGTTGTCGTCGCAGGGCACCTCCCGCACCCGGCCGTCGTCGTCCCAGTCCTTGCCCTTGTGGTCCTTGTCGTCCTTGCCCTTGTGGTCCTTGTCGTCCTTGCCCTTGTGGTCCTTGTCGTCCTTGCCCTTGTGGTCCTTGTCGTCCTTGCCCTTGTCGTCCTTGCCGTCAACCAGCTGGGCGGTCGACCACTTGACGTCGGCCAGCCGGTGCGCACCGGTCACGCCTGTGGTGGCGTAGGCGACGCCCGCGAGGCTGACCGCACCCGTGAGGCCGGCGACGCCCGTGACGAGCCAGAGCCGGCGTCGGCGGAACGGGGAGTTCTTGTCGCGGGTCGGGTCGTCGTTGCTGCGAAGGTTGCTGGACATCGGAACTCTCTGCCCTCTCCTTGTACCGACAAGGTCGCTTCGCCGTGGCGAGGCGGCCTCCGCCACAAATCGGTTGTAGCGGCTGAACAACACCGTATGAGAAACCTATTCACTATGCGGGCGTATCTGAGAAAAACCCACATTAGGTACACGGTGGTGCGGACAGCGGGAGTGCGGATGTCCCGCCCGGCTCGGCATGATCGGTGCCGAGACCCGGTCGGTGGACGGAAAGTTGACGGACCCCCCACGGTGCTCCCGGCGGAGGAAAGCTCGCGGGGACGTCGGGGGCCTGGCTGGCGGAGGAAAGCACGCGTGGGCGACCGCAGGGGGTCAACGGTGATGGTTGGGCGCGCTCCGCCCGGTCGACCCGGCCATGCCGGTGGCCATCCACAACCCGTTCGTGCTGTTGGCGGGTGCCCACGGCCCATCGGGCGGAATTGCCGGTTGGCTGATCATCTGAGCGCTCCGCCCTCTCCAGCTCAAGGACGATGGTGCATCCGAAGGTGGTGCGGCCAGCGGTAAACCGGTTGCAGGCTCTGATGGTCACCGTATGGGAAGGATCCTCGCGTCGAGGCCTTATCTGAGAAAAGCCCGCATTCCGCCCACCTCGGGAGCTGTGAGCGGGTCCGGGTCGGCCACGTCCGAATGGCGTCCTGGCCTGCGCAAACGGGCCCCCTGGCCCGAACCGAGACGGCAGGTCGCAGCGCGGGTGAAGGGGCCCGTTGGGCCGGTTCCGGTCAGCCCGGCAGTCGGGGGCCGGCCTCGCGCTGCTCGGCCAGCCAACGTTCCACGGCCTCGGCGGTACGAGGCAGCCCGGCGGACAGGTTCACCGCGCCGGTCGCGGTGACCAGGATGTCGTCCTCGATCCGGATTCCGGTGCCGCGCAGCTCCGTCGGGACCAACTCGTCCTCGGGCTGGAAGTACAGGCCCGGCTCGACGGTGAGCACGTAACCCTCGCCCAGGGTGCCGTCCCGGTATGTCTCCTTGCGGGCGTTCGCACAGTCATGAACGTCAATACCGAGCATGTGGCCGAAGCCGTGCAGGGTCCAGCGCCGGTAGACGGTCGACTTCTCGTCCATCGCCTCGTCCACGCTCACCGGCAGCAGACCCAGGTCGGCCAGGCCCTCGGCGAGCACCCGCATGCAGGTGAGGTGGACATCCTTGAACGTCACGCCGGGCGCGATGAACTCGATGCCGGCCTGCTGCGCGGCGTACACGACGTCGTAGACCTGGCGCTGGAGGGCGGTGAACCGGCCGTCCACCGGTAGCACCCGGGTCACGTCGGCCGTGTAGAGGTGGCGATTCTCCACGCCCATGTCCATCAGCAACAGCTCACCGGGGCGGGTGGTGCCGTGGTTGTGTACCCAGTGCAGGATCGTGGCGTGCTCGCCCGCGCCGACGATGGAGCCGTAGCCCACGTCGTTGCCGTCGTGCCGAGCCCGCAGGGCGAAGATCCCCTCCAGCAGCCGCTCGGAGACGCCCCGGTCGGCCGGCAGCGCCCGGGCCACGTCCTCGAAGCCGCGCACGGTCGCGTCGATCGCGTCCTGGAGCTGTGCGATCTCCCACTCGTCCTTGACCAGCTTCAGCTCCGAGATGGCGATGGCCAGCTCTCGGTCGCGGGCGGGCTGGCCCTCCTCGCGCGGCCCGTCGTAGGGGCGCACCGCCGTGTCGACCCGGGCGTCGAAGCCGCGCAGCACCCTGGTGCGCGCCGGCGCGAGGTCGGCCAGCACCGCGTCCAGTTCGGTCAGGTCCGCGGTGGGCAGGCCCAGCTCGGTCGACTTCTCGCTGAGGGTGTGCCGCCGGCCGACCCACAACTCGCCGTGGCGGCTGCGGAAGAACTCGTCGGTCAGCCGGGAGGAACGGGGCCGCAGGTACAGCATGGCGTCGTGGCTCGACCCGTTCGGGCGTAGCACCAGCACGCTGTCCGGGTCGTGATCGCCGGTCAGGTACACGAAGTCGCTGCCCGGGCGGAACCGGTAGGCGGTGTCGTTGGCCCGCACCTTCTCACCACCGCTGGGGATCACCAGGGTCTCGCCGGGGAAGGCTGCCGAGAGCGCGGCCCGGCGCTTGGCGTGGTTCGGCACCTCCGGGCGGGGGCCGATCGGCAACGGTGTGTCCTGCCAGCCCTGCCGCATGAACGCCAAGAACGCCTCCGGAAAGTCCGGATCGTGCGACTCGGTGCCGTCCGCCGGCCTGCTGCCGGCGCGCTCCTCGGCCATGCGCCGCTCCCTTCGCGTCGTTGCTGGTGCCGACGGTACCGCGCGGCGGTGCCGGCGGGGTCTGCCGGTGGTCCGGCCCGTTCACCACACGGCCGCGACGCCCCGACGGGCGCGTGGAAAGATGACGGCCATGTGCGGACTCCTGGCCTTCTTCAGTGCGCGCGGCGACGCCGCCGCCCACCGCGACCACATCGCCGGGGCGTTGGAATGCCTGCACCATCGCGGCCCGGACGAGACCGGGGTCGAGGTGGTCGGCGACGCGTCCGGCCGGTATGCGGACGGGGTGTTCGCCCACAAGCGGTTGGCGATCATCGATGTGGCCTCCAGCCACGAGCCGCTGCCCTACGCGAACGGGCGTTACCTGCTGACCTTCAACGGGGAGATCTACAACTACATCGAGCTGCGGGAGGAACTGGCCCGCGACTTCGGCGCGCAGTTCGCCACGGCGGGCGATGGCGAGGTGATCGTCGCCGGCTACCACTACTGGGGCGAGCAGGTGCTCACCCGGTTGCGCGGGATGTTCGCGTTCGTCATCTGGGACCGTCAGGAGCGGCGTGCGTTCGGCGGCCGCGACTACTTCGGCATCAAGCCGCTGCACTATCTGGAGACCGCCGACGGTCTCTACCTCGCTTCGGAGAAGAAGGCGCTGCTGCCCTTCGCGCAGTCGGCGTTCGCCGGCGACGCCGGCGTCGATCCGGCCAGCCTCAGCCACTATCTGACCCTGCAGTACGTCCCCGAGCCCGGCACCCTGCACAGGGGGATCGGTCGGATCGGCTCCGGCGAGTACCTCACCTGGACACCGGGCGGGCGTATCGACGTCCGCCGGTGGTTCCGGCCGGTGTTCCGGCCCGCCCCGGTCTCCGACGAGCAGAAGCTCTACCACGAGATCCGGGAGACGCTGCGGGAGAGCGTCCGGATGCACATGCGCTCGGACGTGCCGGTCGGCTCCTTCCTGTCCAGCGGCATCGACTCGACCGCTGTGGTCGCGCTGGCCCGGGAGTTCAACCCGAACATCCTGACCTTCACGGTCGGCTACGACGTCCCCGGGTACTCGGAGATCGACGTCGCCCAGGAGTCGGCCCGCCACCTCGACGTGACCACGATCCCGACGAAGATCGGGCCGCAGGACATGATCGAGGCGCTGCCGAAGATCGTCTGGCACCTGGACGACCCGGTCGCCGACCCGGCGCTGGTGCCGCTGTACTTCGTGGCGAAGAAGGCCGCCGAACACGTCACCGTGGTGCTCTCCGGTGAGGGCGCCGACGAGTTCTTCGGCGGGTACACCATCTACCGCGAGCCGTTGTCGCTGAGCGCGGTCAACAACCTGCCCGGCGGGATGCAGAAGGGCCTGCGGGCGGTGTCGAAGGCCATCCCCCAGGGGGTCAAGGGCAAGAGCTTCCTGGAGCGCGGCACCACCCCGATCGAGGAGCGGTACTACGGCAACGCGCGGATGTTCACCGAGGAGGAGAAGCAGCAGCTGCTGCGCCGGTACGACCCTTCGGTCCGCTACACCGACGTCACCGCCCCGATCTACGCCGAGTGCACCGAGCTCGACGACGTCACCCGGATGCAGTACGTCGATCTGTACACGTGGCTGCGCGGCGACATCCTGGTCAAGGCCGACCGGATCTCGATGGCGCACTCGCTGGAGGTGCGGGTGCCCTTCCTCGACCGCGAGGTCTTCGACGTGGCGGCGAAGGTTCCGGTGGACCTGAAGCTACCGCCGCGTTCCGACGCCACCAAGTACGCGATGCGTCAGGCGTTGCAGGGGGTCGTGCCGCCGGCCATCGTCAATCGCAGAAAGCTGGGTTTCCCGACGCCGACCCGGGTCTGGCTGCGTGGCGAGATGTACGAGTGGGCTCGGCACGTGTTGGCCACCTCCGGCGCGGGTGACCTGCTCGACCTGTCGTACGCGCTACGACTGCTCGAGGAGCACAAGAGGGAGGAGGCCGACCACTCGCGCAAGGTGTGGACGGTGCTGATCTTCTGCATCTGGCACGCGATCTTCGTCGCCAAGACCCTCGATCCGGGCATCCAGCGCAACCAGTCCGCCCTGCTCACCAAGCCCGTCGTCGGTAGCATGGTCCGCTGAGAGCGGTCGGGAAGGCCCTGTCGACGCGGTTGGTGCGTGGCACAGGGCCTTTCTTGACGCCACGTCCTCCGCCTTGACGCCACGTCCTCCGCGCGGTCAGCGGTCGGCGTCCGGCCGACCGTCGCCGGCGGTGCCCGCGCGGTTGACCCGGAGGCCGCCACCAAGTAGATCCGGGAGGCCGGTGCGCTGCGGCGAGCGGTCACGACGGTCGTCGTCGCGGGCGTACGCGGCGGATGTGGGGGCCGCGGGCGTTCCCAGGGGGCCCTTCCCTCCAAACGGTTACGGTGGGCGTGCGGAGGGTCGGCGGAAGGGGACCGGGATGGGATACGCCGTCGTGCTCGGCGAGGCGCTGGTCGACCTTCTTGACGCCGAATGCGCGGGTGAGCCGGTCTACCGGCAGACCATCGGCGGTGGCCCGCTGAACGTGGCGGTCGGCGTGGCCCGGCTCGGCGGCGAGGTGCAGTTCGTCGGCTCGCTGGGCGACGACGCGTTGGCCAACCGGATCAGGGATTTCCTCACCCGGGTCGGTGTCGGCTTGGCGGGCGCGGTCACCGTGTCGGCGCCGACCGCGCTCGCGGTGTCGACCCACACCGCTCCCGAGCCGGACTTCCGCTGCTACGGCGAGCCGCGTTCGTACGCGCTGCTCGCCGCCGACGAGCTGGACGCCGACCTGATCGCCGGCGCGGACGTCCTCTACTGCGGCTCGCTCCTCCTGCTGCACCCGGCGACGCTGGCCGCTGTCCGCCGGGCCTGGTCGGCCAGTACCGGGCTGCGGGTGTTCGATCACGACGTACCGCCTCGGATGCTGGGCGGGGCACCGGCGCCGAACTCGCTGCGGGCGGTGGTGGCCGAGTTCGCCGCCGGCGCCCATCTGGTCAAGCTCAGCGGTGTCAACGCCGGTCAGCTGTACCGGGGCGAGCCGATCGAGGGGGTCGCCGCGCATCTACGCGAGCTCGGCGCCGGGGCCGTCGTGATCACCCTCGGTGCCGACGGCGCGGTGGTCGCTGTCGCCGGCGGCGATCCGGTACGCGTGCCGGCACCGAAGGTCGACGCGGTGGACGCCACCGGGGCCGGTGACGCGGTGACGGCGGCGCTCGTCGCGGATCTGCTCACCGACGGCGAGCCGGTGGAGCCCGCCGGGTGGCACGAGCGGGTGGCGTTCGCGTTGCGGGTCGCCGGTCTGGTGTGCGAGTCGCCGGGGAGCGCCACGGCGATGCCGACCCGGGCGGAGGTGGTCCGTCGCTTCGCCGGCTGAGCCACGCCGCCGTTGCCCGGAGGCGTGGCACCCCGGGCGGATGCCTGCCCGGCCGGGGTGCGCGCCGGCGGCGATCCCTCAGTGCGTGCCGACGGTGGTGCGTCCCGGCCTGGCCAGAGTGAGCACGGCGGTGAGCGAGAGCGCTGCCGACGCGGCCAGCACGGTGGCCATCGGCACGGCGCTGCCCTCGCCACCCAGCCCGACCAGGGGTGCGGCGAGTGATCCGACCATCGCTTGCAGCGCACCCATCAACGCGGCGGCGGTGCCGGCGTGGCTCGGGTGCCGGTCCAGGGCGAGGGCGGTGCCGTTCGGCATCACCATGCCGAGCGAGCCGACGAAGACGGCGAGCGCGGCCGCGACGACCGCCGGGCCGCCGGCCAGCGCCCCGGTCAGCACCCCCGCCGCGGCGGCCGTGCTCACCACCAGCGTGCCGACCAGCAGGGTGCGTGGTCCGAACCGGTCCAGCAGCCGCGCGTTGAGTTGCCCGACCGCCACGAATGCCAGCGCGTTGACGCCGAACAGCAGGCTGAACGTGCCCGCCGAGACGCCGAACACGTCCTGGAACACGAACGACGAGCCGGAGATGTACGCGAACAGCCCGGCGAACGCGAGCCCCTGGGTGAGTGTGTAACCGAGGTAGACCTGGTCGGCGACGAGCGGGCGCATCGCCCGAACGATCCCACCGAGTCCGCCCGAATTGCGCCGGTGGGTGGGCAGCGTCTCGGGTAGGCGCGCCGCAACCGCGACGGTCAGCAGCGCGGCGAACGCGGCCAGGGTGACGAACACCACTCGCCAGGACCCGACCCGCAGCACCAGGCTGCCGAGGCCGGGCGCGGCGATCGGGGCGAGGCCGAAGACCAGGGTGAGACGGGAGAAGTACTTGGCCGCCGCGCGGCCCGCGTACAGGTCCCGGACGATCGCCCGGGCCACCACGGCGGCCATGCCGCCGGCGAAGCCCTGCGCGAAGCGGGCCACGGCCAGCGCGGGGGCATTCGGCGCCGCGGCGCTGACCAGCGCCAGCAGGGCGTACGCCAGCAGGCCCACCAGCACCGGACGGCGCCGGCCCCACCGGTCGCTGAGCGGGCCGGTGACGAACTGTCCGAGGGCCAGCCCGACCAGGCAGGTGGTCAGGGAGAGTTGGATCTGCGCCGGATTGGCGCCGAGGTCGTTGGTCATGGCCGGGAACGCGGGCAGGTACATGTCCAGCGACAGCGGCCCGATCGCGGTCAGCGACCCGAGCAGGAGCAGCAGCCCGAGGCCGCCGCGGGCGCCCTCCGGCAGGTCCGTCGGCGTTGCCCCGGGCGCGGTCGGCGAAGCGGTGTGCACCACGAGGTCCCCCAGGTCCGGCTGACTGTCCGGGTGACCTTAACGCTGTACCCGGCGAGAGTCTTGCGGCGGTGAGGTGGGCGACACGGTGCCGACCGAGGATGCGACGGTGTGTTCGGTTCGGCCGTGGCGTGGTCACCCGCTGCCCGCGGCAGCACCCGAACGGGGTTGCGCCGGGGCGGCTCGCGTGTCAGTGGGTGCCGTCCAGTTCGGCGTAGCCGCGGCGGGCCGCGGTCAGGGCGGGGCGGGCGCCGAAAGGGGCTTCCGCCGCCACCCGCTCCGGTGGTGCACCGCCGGTGTGGCCGGCGCGGATGAGCCACGCGAGGTCGGCGAGCTGGGCATGCTGGGCGCGGACGAAGTCGGCGTCGACCAGCTCACCGTGGCCGGGCACGACCACCGTCGACGGGGTGGTCATCCGTAGCAGCTCGGCGACCGCCTCCGGCCACTGCAACGGGTACGACTCCTCGAACGCCGGCGACCCGCCTTGCTCGACGAGGTCACCGGCGACGAGCACGTCGGCGTCGGGTATCCGTACCACCAGATCCCCGGCGGTGTGCCCACGACCCGGATGGCGCAACACCACCTGCCGGCCGCCCACGTCGAGCGTGGTGCTGGTGTGCACGGTGTGCGTCGGCGCCAGCAGCTCGGTGCGGGCCAGCTCGTCCGCCAGCGTCGGCTGATCGTCGCGCATCTCGGCGTGCGCTTGCCGGCGCAGCCGGTCCGGATCGCGCAGGGCGGCGGAGGCGTGCTCGTGGGCGTACACCGGCCGGGGCGGGTCGCCGGCGAGCGTGGCGTTGCCGAAGCAGTGGTCGAAGTGGTGGTGGGTGTTCACCACCGTCCACGCGTGGGCGGTGACCGCCCGGGCGGCCTCAGCCAGCTCCGCGGCCTGGCGGGCCGTGGAAAGGGTGTCGACCAGCAGCGCCTCGCCGTCGCCGACGACCAGGGTGACGTTGACCCGCAGCAGCGGCTCGCGCAGGACGTGTACCCGGTCGGCGACCTCGACGAAGCGGCCGGTGCCGAAGCCGCCGGTCATGACGACCGCGTGGCGCGCTCCACGAAGCGCTGCCGGTCGACCACCAGTCGCTCCACCCGTCCGTCGGCGACCGTCGTGTCGCCGTCGGTGACCGACACCTCGAACAGCAGCCGCCGCCCGTCGACCTTGACGAGGTTGGCCCGCGCCACGACGGTGCGCCCGACCGGGGTGGCGGCCCGGTGGGCCAGCTCGACGTGTACGCCGACAGTCGTCGTGTCGATCGGCGTCCGGGTGGCGGTCGCCGCGACCGTCGCCGCCTCGACCAGCGCGAGGACCCGCGGCGTGCCGAGCACCGGCACGTCCCCGGAGCCGACTGCCTGGGCGGTGTCGGCTTCGGTGACGGTCAGCTCGACCCGGGCGGCCAACCCCGCGGTGAAGGGCTGCTCCTGCATGGCCACAGCCTAAGCGCTCCGCCATCCCCGGGCCACGCCTGCGCCGAACCGCCGACTCTCCATCGGCCTGCCACCGTTATCAGCCCGGGGTGCGCTGGTGGGACGCGGAACGGGCCGTGGGAGGAGGTAACGCAGGTATCCGGCCAGCGAACCGGTGCGCCGCCCGGAAGGATTGTGATCGCCGAAACCTACCGCCCGCTGACCGCGGGTGGTCAGCTGGCGCGGCGCGCGGCGTGCGCGCGGGATGTCAGCTCGGCCGCCAGGCCCCACGCCTCGGCCAGGTCCCGGTCGCTCGCCGCGGCACCGGCGCCGCCGGCCGTGTCGGCGTGCACCGTTGCCAGCCGCAGCCACCGCTGGACTGGCCCCTGCACCACCCGCACGCTCTGGATGCGGGCGTACGGCACCACGGCCACCTGCCGGGTGAGCAGGCCGGAGCGGACGGTGAAGACCTTCTCGTGCAGCCCCGCGCCGAGCACCCGCCGGCTGAGCGGATTCAGCCAGCGTGCGCGTGTCGGCGGTGCGGTCAGCGGCAGCTCACCGAGGTGCACCCCGGGCAGCACCTCGGTGAGGATCGCCTCGGCCGTTTGCAGGTCGCCGACCGGGAGCAGCCGGTCGGGACGGTTGCGCTCGTCGACCTCGCCGGCGGAGTAGCCGGCGACCTCCAGCCGCAGCCGCAGCCACCCCTTGACCCGCCACAGCAGCGGCCAGGTCACCCCGACCGTCTGCACCCGGTGCAGCGGCACGGTCTGCGCGCGGGTCTCCAGCAGCCCGTTGCGGATGCGCAGCGTGTCGGCGTCGCGGGCCAACCGGAAGTCCCAGTCGTCGAGCACCCGGCGGATCGGTTGCAGCAGCACGCCGGCCATGGCGGTCAGCGTGCTCGCCATGGCGATGAACGACCAGGACCCGGTGGAGAGGAACTGCGTCGCCACGAACGCCACGCCGAACGGGATCAGGAACGCCTGCGGGGTGAGCAGTTGGCTGAGCAGCAGGTCTTTGTTGCGGACGGCGTGCAGCGGACGGCCGGGCGGGACGGCGGCGGCTCCGGCTGGCGCCGCGTCCGCCGCCGGGGCCGCCGGCGTGGCGGGGTCCGGCGGGGTACGCCCGGCCAGGGCGAGCAGCCGCTGCCGAAGGGCGATCGCGTCGGCCACGCCGAGGTACGCCAGCGGCGCCTCGGTCTTGCCGCCGCCGACCACCTCCAGCCGCAGCTCGGCGAGGCCGGTGAGCTGAGCGAGCAACGGCCGGACCACCTCGACGGCCTGGAGCCGTTCCAGCGGGATGGCCCTGGAGCGCCGCCACAGCAGCCCCTCGTACACCCGCAGCTCGCGGCCGACCACGTGGTAGCCGGTGTTGTACCAGCTGATCACCGCCAGCACGGTGGCGCCCAGGGCGAGTATCGCCGCCATCACCGCGAACCAGCCGAACCCCACCCGGGACAACGTCGACCAGGAGAGCCCGGCGATCACCACCACCAGTGACTTGGCGCCGTGCAGCGCCGGGGAGAGCGGATGCAGTCGCTGCCGGGGTTCCGCGCCGGGCGGGAGGTCGGAGCGCGGGGTCGGCGGGTAGGGCACGCCGGGTGGGTATTGCGGGGGGAACGCCGCACCGGGGTGGGGCGGGTTGGCCGGGTGTGGTGGTTGCGGGTGCCCGCCGGGCTGCGTGCCGTGCCCGCCCGGCTGCGTGCCGTGCCCGCCCGGCTGAGTGCCGTACCCGCCGGGCTGCGTGCCCGGCCCCGGGGCTGGGTACGGCGGGGGCGGGGAGAAGGGGGTCGCCCCGGCGGGCGGGTACGGGCCCGGGTGTGGCTGTGGGGCGGTCGGCCCGACCTCGTCCGGGTCCCGCCTGACCGGTTCGCTCACAGGCCCTCCGCCCGGTCCCGGCCGAGCGCGGTGAGTCGGTCGCGCAGTCGGGACGCCTCGGCGGGGCGCAGTCCCGGCACCCGGGCGTCGCTGGCCGCCGCGGCGGTGTGCAGCTGCACGGTGGCCAGACCGAAAGCGCGCTCCAACGGACCGGCGCTGACGTCGACGAACTGCATCCGCGAGTACGGGACGATCGACAGCCGGCGGACCAGCAGACCATGCCGGACCAGCAGGTCGTCCTCGCGTTCGGCGTACCCCCAGGCGTGCACGGCCCGCACGATGGTGATCGTGCGCAGCACGCCCACCAGGGCCACCCCGGCGAGTGCCACCCCGAACAGTCCGCTGCCGCTGACCGCCCAGCCGACGGCGAGCCCGAGCACGACGACGAGCAGGAAGGCGGCCAACCGCAGCAGCTCGACCCAGATCAGGTCCGACGAGACGGGCTGCCACCGGATGGCCTCCGGCCACGGGTCGAGCGGCCCGGTCGGCGGTGGTCCGACCGGCGGCGGACCGACCGGCGGCGGACCGACCGGCGGCGGACCGACCGGCGGCGGACCGACCGGCGGCGGCGCGGGCGGCGGTCCGGCGAGGTCGTCACCACTCACCACGGGAATCCCTTGTGCTCGCTCACGACTCGAGGGTAGGCGATCCGGCGACCGGTACGACCTCCCGCAGGAAGCCACGTACGTCGAGGAAGTCGCCGAGTGAGGGGCGGTGCTCGCCGCAGGCCAGCCAGGTCTTGCGTCGGTCGGTCTCGTGCCGGCGGGGATTGTTCCACCGCAGTGCCCACTCCGCGGGAGCACGGCAGCCACGGGCCGAGCAGGTCAGGGCGTCGATTGCGGGGTCGTCCATCCCGGCCATTCTAGGGCGAGGGGGAGAAGTGAAGAGCGCCGGGCGGCCACGGGGGGAGCCGCCCGGCGACGGGGTGAATCGTACACGTACCGGTCGGGTTCTTCCAGCCCCGTGATCGGCGATTCCCGGTGCGGGACGCCGTGGCAAGAATCGGGTTCTCGCTACCTCGGTGCGCGGCCGGGCATGTCAGTCTTGTAACGCACCACGCCCGACAACCGACTACGCCCGACAACCGACTACGCCCGACAACCGACTACGCCCGACAACCGACTACGCCCGACAACCGACTACGCCCGACAACCGACTACGCCCGACAACCGACTACGCCCGACAACCGACTACGCCCGACAACCGACTACGCCCGACAACCGACTACGCCCGACAACCGACTACGCCCGACAACCGACTACGCCCGACAACCGATCATGCTGTGGAGGACCGGTGGCCCAGCCGACCACGCCCGACGGCGCGACCCCTGACGGGTCGAGCCCGGAGAGACCCGCTCCGGCGACCACGCCGGCCGAGGACGCCACGCTGTTGGAGCGGGCGCTGTTCGAGATCAAGCGGGTGATCGTCGGGCAGGACCGGATGGTGGAGCGGCTGGTGGTCGCGCTACTCGCCCGGGGCCACTGCCTGCTGGAGGGCGTCCCGGGGGTGGCGAAGACGCTCGCCGTGGAGACGCTGGCCAAGGTTGTCGGCGGCTCGTTCGCGCGGGTGCAGTTCACCCCCGACCTGGTGCCGGCCGACATCATGGGCACCCGGATCTATCGGCAGTCGAGCGAGAAGTTCGACGTCGAGCTGGGGCCGGTGTTCGTCAACTTCCTGCTCGCCGACGAGATCAACCGGGCGCCGGCCAAGGTGCAGTCGGCGCTGCTGGAGGTGATGAGTGAGCGGCAGGTGTCGATCGGTGGGGAAACCCACCGGGTGCCGGACCCGTTCCTGGTGATGGCCACCCAGAACCCGATCGAACAGGAGGGTGTCTACCCGTTGCCGGAGGCGCAGCGGGACCGCTTTCTCATGAAGATCATTGTTGGGTATCCGACCGACATCGAGGAGCGGGAGATCGTCTACCGGATGGGCGTGGCGCCGCCGGAGCCCATGCCGGTGTTCACCACCAGCGACCTGACCGCCCTGCAGCGCAAGGCCGACCAGGTGTTCGTGCACAACGCCCTGGTCGACTACGCGGTCCGGCTGGTGCTGGCTACCCGGAGCCCGGCCGAGCACGGCATGCCGGACGTCGCCCAGCTCATCCAGTACGGCGCCAGCCCCCGCGCGTCACTCGGCCTGGTCCGGGCCACGCGGGCCCTGGCGCTGCTGCGCGGGCGGGACTACGCGCTGCCGCAGGACGTGCAGGACATCGCGCCCGACATCCTGCGGCACCGGTTGGTGCTCAGCTACGACGCGCTCGCCGACGACGTTCCGCCCGACCACGTTGTGTACCGGGTGATGTCGACGATCCCGCTGCCGTCGGTCACGCCCCGGCAGCAGGCCATCCCCTCACCGGCCGCCGCGCCACCGGCCGCCGCGCCACCGGGCACCGGCTGGCCCGGGCAGCGGCCGTGACCCCACCCACCCGTCGGCCCCCCGACGCCGCCCCCCGCGACCGCACCGAAGCCGTCCTGTCCCGCCTGCAACTGCTCGTCACCCGCAAGCTCGACGGTCTGCTTCAGGGCGACTACGTCGGCCTGCTGCCCGGTCCCGGTAGCGAGGCCGGAGAGTCTCGCGAGTACCGGCCCGGCGACGACGTACGCCGGATGGACTGGCCGGTGACGGCTCGGACGACCCTGCCGCACGTTCGGCGTACGGTAGCCGACCGGGAGCTGGAGACGTGGCTCGCGGTGGACCTCTCGGCGAGCCTGGACTTCGGCACCGGCGGCTGGTTGAAGCGGGACCTGGTGGTGGCGACTGCCGCGGCGCTGACCCACCTGACCGTGCGCGGCGGCAACCGGATCGGCGCGGTGATCGGCACCGGTGGCGAGCCCGGTGGGAGTGGCTGGCGGCGCCGGCCACCGGCTTCCGGGCCGGGCGCGTTCACCCGGCTACCCGCTCGCTCGGGACGCAAGGAGGCGCAGGGTCTGGTGCGGGCGATCGCCGGCACCGAGATCCGCCCCGGTCGCAGTGACCTCGGTGTTCTCGTGGACATGCTGAACCGCCCGCCCCGCCGGCGGGGTTTGGCGGTGGTCGTCTCCGACTTCCTGGCGCCGCCGGCGCAGTGGGCGCGCCCGCTGCGGAAGCTGCGGGTACGGCACGACGTGCTGGCCGTGGAGGTGGTCGACCCGCGCGAGCTGGAGCTGCCCGACGTCGGCGTCCTGCCGGTGGTCGACCCGGAGACCGGCGAGCTGCACGAGGTGCAGACCGCCGACCCGCGGCTACGGCACCGGTACGCCGAGGCGGCGGCCGAGCAGCGGGCCGGCATCGCCACCGCGCTGCGCGCCGCCGGTGCCGCCCAGCTACGACTGCGCACCGACCGAGACTGGCTGCTGGACATGGTGCGTTTCGTCGCCGCGCAGCGGCACGCCCGCACCCGGGGGACGACACGATGATCCGTTTTCTGCAACCGTGGTGGCTGCTGGCCGTGCTGCCGGTGTTCGCCCTGGCCGCGCTCTACGTGTGGCGTCAGCTGCACCGCCGCGCGTACGCGATGCGCTTCACCAACGTGGACCTGCTGCGGACGCTCGCGCCGAAGGGCCTGGGTTGGCGCCGGCACGTGTCGGCGACCGCGTTCCTGCTCTGCCTGCTGGTGCTGGCGACCGCGCTGGCCCGGCCGGCGGTCGACACCCGGGAGCCGCTGGAACGGGCCACGGTCATGCTGGCCGTCGACGTGTCGCTGTCCATGCAGGCCGACGACGTGCCGCCGAACCGGCTGGAGGCGGCCCAGGAGGCGGCGAAGCAGTTCGTCGACGAGCTGCCGGAGAGCTACAACCTCGGCCTGGTCTCGTTCGCCAAGGCGGCCAACGTGCTGGTCTCCCCGACGAAGGACCGGCCGGCCGTGGTCGCCGCCATCGACGGGCTGACACTGGCCGAGTCCACGGCGACCGGAGAGGCGGTCTTCACCTGCCTGGAGGCGATCCGTTCGGTGCCGGCCGACGGAGCCCAGGGAATCCCGCCGGCGCGGATCGTGCTGCTCTCCGACGGCTACCGCACCTCCGGCAGGTCGGTCGAGGAGGCGGCCGCGGCGGCGCAGGCGGCCAACGTGCCGGTTTCCACCATCGCGTTCGGCACCGACGGTGGCCGGGTCGACATCGGCGGCCAGTTGCAGCGGGTGCCGGTGGACCGGCTGGCGTTGGCGGAGCTGGCGGAGACGACCGAGGGGTTCTACTACGAGGCGGCCTCGGTGACCGAGCTGAAGCAGGTCTACCAGGACATGGGCTCCTCGATCGGGTTTCGGACCGAACCCCGCGAGATCATCCAGTGGTACGCGGGAGTGGCCCTGCTGCTCGCGCTCTGCGCCGGGGCGGCCAGTTTGCTGTGGTCGTCCCGGATCCTCTGACGGATCCGCTGACCTGGTCACGCCGCGACCAGGTCAGTGACCGCCGTTGGCCAGGACGAACAGGACGGCCACCCAGACGGCGGCCAGGGTGAAGCCCAACGGGGCGACGTAACGGCTCATGGGATTGGCTCCGGTGGCGACTGGGCGCGGTGGACAGCCCGCGGGGATGGGTCAGAACGCGCACACGAAGTCGTGACCGGGCGGCTCCGGCCGCACCCCACTGGTCGACGCGGCCGGAAGCCGGGTTGGGTGGTGCGGGGGAGCGGGGGCTGGTCAGCCGGGCTGGCGGGTCAGGGCTCAGCGGGACTGACGGTCGGCCCGGCCACGACTGGGAGGATCGCTATCTCGCACAGCGATCACCTCCTGCGTTCGGCGGGCCTGGGCGGCGAGCCGGACACCGGCTCGCAAACGCGAGTCATCATACATCCGCCGACACGGGCGGACGCACCCCGCCCCCGTGGCCGACGCGGCGTGGCTGGCGGCCTGGTACGGCCGCGCGGAGCAGTGCCACCGTCGGCGGGGCCAGCCGGCGTCCGCCGGGTGCCGGGACGCGGAGCGGGCTGCCGCGCACCGCGTTGCGGGAGCGGATCGACGCCGCGCGGACCAGGGAGAAAACCGGGCGGAAACGTGATGAATGGTAATATCTGGCGTGTCGTTTCGCCCACGCCACCACAGGCGCCCCGATCGTGGCGGCACCGAGGCCGGTGGGACCGCCCCGCCTCGCCGCAATCTGACGCTGATCGCCGCGTCGTTGTGCATCTTCGTCGTCCAGCTCGACTTCTACGCGCTGAACCTCGCACTGCCCGCGATGGCCGCGGAACTGGGCACGTCCACCACGGACCTGCAGTGGGTCGTCAGTGGCTACATCCTCGCGCAGGCGGCGTTCCTCGTTCCCGGCGGGAAGCTCGGCGACATCCTCGGCCGCAAGCGCGTACTCCTCGCCGGATTGGTGGTCTTCGGCGTGGCCTCGCTCGGAGCGGGCCTGGCCCCCACCGCGCCGGTCGTGATCGCCTTCCGGATCGTGCAGGGTGGCGGCGCCGGCATCGTGTACCCGCTCGCCTTCGCCGTCATCACCGACGTGTTCCCGGGGCGGCAGGCGAAACGAGCGATCGGCAACGCCTACGGCATCGGAGCGGTGTCACTGGCACTGGGGCCCCTGCTCGGTGGCGGCGTCACCGAGCTGATCGGCTGGCGGAGCGTGCTTCTGGTGAACCTCCCGCTGAGCGTCGTCGCCCTCGCGGCCGTCGCCGGATGGCTGCGGGAGTCGCGCGACCCCACCGTGCCGCGGTCGATCGACCTGCCCGGTCTTGTCGCGGTGGTGCTCGCGATAGCGGCGGTAACCATCGCCGTCGACCGCGTGCGTGCCTGGCCGCCGGCGGCGCCACCAGCCCTCGCCGTCGGCGGTCTCCTGCTGCTGGCCGTGTTCGTCCTGCGCGAGCAGAGAACAACGAACCCATTGGTCAGGCTCGACCTGTTCCACGACAGGCGGTACGTGATCGTGACCCTGATGGGAATGATCGCCAACATCGCCTTCGTCGTCGCGGTGTTCGCGACGACCATCCACCTGCAGCAGGTGAGGGACTACTCGCCGTTCGTCGCGGGCGTGGCCGTGCTCGCCGCGTCCATCAGCGGCGGAGTTTCGGGCCCGCTCGCGGGCCGCCTCAGCGAGCGTCTCGGCGTTCCTCTTCTGATCGCCACGGCCACGATGGTTGGGGCGTGCGGTCTGCTCGTGGTTTCCTTCGGTGGCGACCTCGGTCCGTATCTGCTCGGCCTGGCGGTGACCGGGCTCGGCTACCGCACCGGGTTCACCCTGACCAACCTGGGCACCCAGGCCATGGTGCCGGCCGAGCGGGCAGGTGAGGCCTCCGGTGTCACCCTCGCGGTCCTGCTCACGGGCTCCGGCATCGCCGTCGCGGCCGCCGGCACGCTGATCGAGCAATCGGACCTGGCGGTGGCGGTCACGCGTGTCCTGCTGGGAACGGCGGCCGGTAGCGCCGTGGCTGTGGCGCTACTGGCCGGGGCGTCCCGACGGGCCTGACCCGACCTGACCTCGGCGGAACCCGGTGTCCGTGGTCGTACCGAACAGGCAGCAGCTGCCGTCATCGGCCTGTCCCGTGGAGGGACTGATGCTACAAAGGTCCACGTGACACACCGGGGCAACCGCGCCCGACGGGTCGGGCACGCCGGCAGCGGATCGGCGCACCGCGTTGCGTCGGCCCGCCCTCCGCGTCCCGGCGCCCTCGGCCTCGACCACAGTCTCCGTCCCGACCGGACGGCGCGGGCGCGTGGCACGGCGACCGTCCCGACGTCGCTGACGGTGCAGGCCCGGCCGCGTCATGGCTGACCGTTTCGCGTCGCGCCCGCTGCTGGTGCTCTGGGACATCGATGGCACCCTGATCGACAACGGTGGGGTGAGCAAGGAGGCGTACGCGTTGACGTTCACCCGGCTGACCGGGAGGCCGCTGCAACGCCCGGTCACAACGGACGGGAAGACCGACCCCGCGGTCCTGAGATCGATGCTGCGACAGCACGGCATCGAAGCCACGCCCGCGCTTTTGGACCGGGCGGTACAGACGATGGCGGCGGTGTTCGAGTCGCTCGTGCCGCGGTTGCGTGAACGCGGACACACCGAGCCGGGGGCGCCGGCGGCGATCGCGGCGCTGGGCCGGCAGGGCAACGTGGTCCAGTCGGTGCTGACCGGCAACACCGTGCACAACGCCCGGGTCAAGACCTCCGTCTTCGGCCTGGACGGCGGTCTCGACTACGAGGTGGGCGCGTACGGCTCGGATTCCGAGGTACGTACCGATCTGGTGCGGGTCGCGCGGACGAAGGCCGCCGCGAAGTACGGCATCAGGTTCGAACCGGATACCACGGTGCTGATCGGAGACACCCCGCGGGACATCGAAGCCGGCCTGGGCGGTGGCGCCTACGTGGTGGGCGTGGCCACGGGCGAGTACGACGTGGAGTCGCTGACCGCCAAGGGGGCCAACGTGGTGCTTCCCAACCTCCGGGATGCCGATGCCGTCGTCCGCGCGGTGCTCGGTGCGCGGCGCGATCAACCTGACGCCTGACCGACCAGCGTGCGCAGGCGGCCCACCTACGCCGGGCCGACCAGCGTGCCGTCGGTGGGCCTGAGCCCCCACAAGACCCCTGGCGATCGTTCGCGGCGCCCAGGAAGCAGGCGGCTGACGCCGAGCGCCAGGGCCCGTTCCCGCCATGGACGGACCGGATCTCGTCCCCTGGAATGACATGCCGGGCGTTAGCGCTTACCCGCCGGTAACCCCTAGGCTCCGACGCGACCGAAGAGATCGGCTGAGCAAGGGGGAACCGTGGCCCGTACCGTGCTGGTGACCGGTGGCAACCGGGGGATCGGCCTGGCGATCGCGCAGGCCTTCGCCAAGCAGGGCGACCGGGTGGCGGTGACCCACCGCAGCGGCGACGCGCCCGAGGGGCTGTTCGGTGTCCGTTGCGACGTCACCGACGCCGACTCGGTGGATGCCGCGTTCACCACGGTCGAGGCCGAGCTGGGCGCGGTGGAGGTGCTGGTCTCCAACGCCGGCATCACCGACGACACGTTGCTGACGCGGATGTCGGAGGAGCAGTTCAGCCGCGTCGTGGACACCAACCTCGCCGGTGCGTTCCGCTGTGCCAAGCGCGCCTCCCGGCGGATGCTGCGCGCCAAGTGGGGACGCATGGTCTTCATCTCGTCGGTGGTCGGCCTGTACGGCGGACCGGGCCAGGTCAACTACGCGGCCAGCAAGGCGGGCCTGGTCGGTGTCGCCCGCTCGATCACCCGGGAACTGGGCAGCCGCAACATCACCGCGAACGTCGTCGCCCCCGGCTTCATCGACACCGACATGACCGCCGCGCTGCCCGAGGAGCGCCGCACCGAGTACCGCAAGGCCATCCCGGCGGGCCGATTCGCGAGCCCCGACGAGGTCGCCGGCGTGGTCACCTGGCTGGCCGGGGACACGGCGGCCTACATCAGCGGTGCGATCATCCCGGTCGACGGCGGCCTGGGCATGGGGCACTGAGAGAGCACGGAGGAAACACCGACATGTCAGGACTGCTGGCCGGCAAGCGGCTGCTGGTGACCGGGGTGATCACCGAGGCGTCGATCGCCTTCTCGGTGGCGCGGCTCGCCCAGGAGAACGGCGCGCAGGTCGTGCTCACCGGCTACGGCCGACTCTCCCTGGTCGAGCGCATCGCCAAGCGGCTGCCCGAGCCGGCGCCGGTGATCGAGCTGGACGCGACCAACACCGAACACCTCGCCGGCCTCGCCGACCGGGTCCGCGAGCACGTCGACGGCCTCGACGGCGTGGTCCACTCGATCGGGTTCGCCCCGCCGAGCTGCCTCGGCGGTGGCTTCCTCGACGCACCCTGGGAGGACGTGGCGACCGCGGTGCACGTCTCCACCTACTCGTACAAGTCCCTCGCGATGGCGGCGCTGCCGCTGATGTCCGCGGGCGGCGCCGTGGTCGGCCTCACGTTCGACGCCACCAAAGCCTGGCCGGTCTACGACTGGATGGGTGTCGCCAAGGCGGGTCTGGAGTCCGCCAGCCGGTACCTCGCGCTGCACCTCGGGCCGAAGGGCATCCGCAGCAATCTGGTCGCGGCCGGTCCGTTGCGCACCATCGCCGCCAAGTCGATTCCCGGCTTCGAGCAGTTCGAGGACGCCTGGTCGGAGCGGGCGCCGCTGGGCTGGAACCTGACCGACTCCGAGCCGGCCGCCCGGGCCTGCCTGGCCCTGCTGTCGGACTGGTTCCCGGCCACCACGGGCGAGATCGTCCACGTCGACGGCGGCTACCACGCCATCGGCGCCTGAGCACGGGGCAGGCCTCTTCCTGACGTCCCCGGGATCGGGGCCGTCGCCGGCCGGACCGGGGTGGCGGGCAACAATAGGACCATGACGTACGACGCGGTGGTGCTGGTTTCCTTCGGCGGGCCGGAGCGGCCCGAGGACGTGATGCCGTTCCTGCAGAACGTGACCGGGGGCGGGGCGTGCCGCCGGAGCGGCTGACCGAGGTCGCCGAGCACTACCTGCGCTTCGGCGGGGTCTCGCCGATCAACCAGCAGTGCCGGGAGCTGCTCGCCGCGGTCCGGGAGGACTTCGCCGCCAACGGTGTCGACCTGCCGGTCTACTGGGGCAACCGGAACTGGGACCCGATGCTCGCCGACACCGTGGCGCGGATGCGCGACGACGGGGTCACCCGAGCGTTGGCGTTCGTGACCAGCGCGTACGGCGGTTACTCGTCCTGCCGGCAGTATCAGGAGGACATCGCCGCCGCCCGGGCCGCGGTCGGCCCGGACGCCCCGGTCATCGAGAAGCTGCGGCAGTTCTGGGACCACCCCGGGTTCGTCGAGCCGCACGCCGACGCGCTGCGGGCGGCGCTGGCCCACCTCGATCCGGCGAAGCGGGACGGCACCCGCGTCGTGTTCACCGCCCACTCGATCCCGACGTCGATGGCGGCCGGTGCCGGGCCGCACGGCGGCCGGTACACCGCCCAACTGGCCGAGACCGTCCGGCTGGTGCACGCGGCCGCCGCGCCGGACCTGCCGTACGACCTGGTCTGGCAGAGTCGGTCCGGTCCGCCGCAGGTGCCGTGGCTGGAGCCGGACGTCAACGACCACCTGGGCGCACTCGCCGAGCAGGGTGTCAGCAGCGTGGTGGTCAGCCCGATCGGCTTCGTCTCCGACCATCTCGAGGTGGTGTGGGACCTCGACACCGAGGCTCTCGAGACGGCCAAGCGGCTCGGCCTGGACTTCGTCCGTGCCGGCACGCCCGGCACCGACCCGCGTTTCGTGGCGATGGTCCGTGAACTGGTCCGGGAGCGCACCGAGCCGGAGGGCGCGACGTTGCGTCGCCGCCTCGGCGAGCTGCCGATGTGGGACACCTGCCCGACGGTCTGCTGCGTCCCGGTCGGCCGCCCCGCCTGACCGCCGCCGCCCGACACCCCTTGGGATGGATTGATGCATGACCGCAAGCCCGTCGAGAGCTGGCTCACCGACATGGACGGGGTCCTGGTCCACGAGGGCCAGCCGGTACCCGGTGCGCCGGAGTTCATCGCGAGGCTGCGTGCCTCCGGCAAGCCGTTCCTGGTGCTGACCAACAACTCGATCTACACGCCACGTGACCTGCAGGCGCGGTTGGCCCGGATGGGACTGGACGTCCCGGAGTCCGCGATCTGGTCGTCCGCGCTGGCCACCGCGCAGTTCCTGGTGGACCAGCGGCCGAGCGGCACCGCGTACGTGATCGGGGAGGCCGGGCTGACCACGGCGCTGCACGCGGTCGGCTACGTGCTCAGCGACTTCGCGCCGGACTACGTGGTGCTGGGGGAGACCCGTACCTACAGCTTCGAGGCGATCACCAAGGCGGTCCGACTGATCAACGACGGGGCTCGGTTCATCTGCACCAACCCCGACGCCACCGGCCCCTCGGTCGAGGGCGCGCTGCCGGCCGCCGGTTCGGTCGCCGCGATGATCTCGAAGGCGACCGGTGTGGAGCCGTACTTCGTCGGCAAGCCGAACCCGATGATGATGCGTTCCGCGTTGAACACCATCAACGCCCACTCGGAGAGCACGGCGATGATCGGCGATCGGATGGACACCGACATCCTCTGCGGCCTGGAGGCCGGGCTGGAGACCATCCTGGTGCTCACCGGGATCAGCAATCGTGTCGAGGCTGAGCGGTACCCGTACCGCCCGTCCCGGATCGTCGACTCCGTGGCCGACCTGATCGACGAGATCTGACCCCCGGCACCGGGTCGGGAGGCGACGGGTTCGGCCGGCCCGTCGAGAGCTTCGCCACCGGCCTCCCGTGACAACCGGCGAGGCTCTCGCCGGTTGCGGCGGGTGTCGCTAGGGGCGCAGCGGGGCGTTGCACGCGGCGACCAGCGCCTGTCGGCATGCGGTGGTCAGTGGGCGCAACGCGGCGTCACGCTGTTGGGCCTCGTAGTTGTTGATCGCGCCTCCGGGCGCCGCGTGCCCGGCCAGGGCGAGCACCCGGTCCAGCACGGCGGCGCGGGCGAAGAGCCGGCGGGCCCGCGGATCGAAGCCGGGCGGCAGGTCGGTGGTGCTGTCGGGACGGCGCAGCGCCTCCAGCGCTCCGGCCAGCTCGGGGCGCCACTGCGCCACGTCCAGCCGGGTCAGCGCCGTGGTGGTCTCGGCCAGGGCGGCGGCCAGCTCCGCCTCCGCCTCCGCCGCGCCGGGCAGCGTGAGCGATGCCGCCGGCGCGTCCGCGGGCAGCGGATAGACCCGCCACAGCACGGTCTCGAAGGTGTCGCCGGAGCCGGAGGTGTGTGTGCGCACCTGCGGGATGAGCCCGAGAGCGCCGGCGACCACCGCCTCCCCCGCGAGCAACGCCGCGCCGGCGAAGTCACCCGGCCCGGGCAGCCCGCGGGGGTCTCCCGGGGCAGGCAGCACCAGGCGGATGTCGTCGGGCGAGACTTTGGCGAGGGCCGGCAGTGCCTCGGGCAGCGGGACGTCGGTCCAGGTGCCGGGGGCGTCGGCGACGAGGTGTTCCTCGGTGCCGGCGATGGCGTCGGCGACTTCGTCGAAGGGCACCAGCCCGGCGCGCCACGCGCGTACCCAGGCAACGAACCGGCTGGACCGGCGCGGCGCGAGAATGGCCGCGCCCGCTGCGGGGGTGGACATGCCGAAAAGGGTACGTGCTGACGCCCCGCCCTGTCTCGACTGCCGCCCCGCCTGCCCGACTCGCACCCCCACGCCCCAGCCACACCGATCACGGAGCTGAAGTCAGCTTTTCATCGCCTTTGTGCGCATTCACCCGGATCAACGGCGCAAGCTCGGCGAAGACGGGGCGGCGCGTCGTGCGCTGCGGGTCCGGGCGGCGAAGATAGCGTGATCGACATGGCGGGGCGGTACACGGACGATGTGTTGGCAGGGGACTGGCGGCGGCGTCGGGTCACCCCGGAGGTGGACGCGGAGATCGACCTGGTGGTCGAGGACGCCGACTCGGGATTCTGCGGTGCGGTCGTCGGGTTCGAGTCCGGAGCCGTGGTGTTGGCGGACCGGCACGGGCGGCGGCGCAACTTTCCCCTGTTGCCGGCGGCGTTCCTGCTCGACGGCCGGCCGGTGACGCTGCGCCGCCCGGCGCGCGCCGCGGTGCCGGCGGCCCGACGGCGGACCGCCTCCGGCTCGATCGCGGTCGACGACGTCCGGGCCAGGGTCGCCAAGGCCAGCCGGATCTGGGTGGAGGGCGTCCACGACGCCGCGCTGGTCGAGCGGATCTGGGGCGACGACCTGCGGGTCGAGGGCGTCGTCGTGGAACAGCTGGACGGGATCGACGCCCTCGACACGCAGGTACGCGACTTCGCTCCCGGGCCCGGACGGCGGCTCGGCGTGCTCGTCGACCACCTCGTGACCGGCTCCAAGGAGAGCCGGATCGTGGCCCGGGTGGCGTCCCCGCACGTGCTGGTGACCGGGCATCCCTATGTGGACGTGTGGCAGGCGGTCCGGCCGGTGGCGCTGGGCATCCCGGCCTGGCCGGTGGTGCCACCCGGACAGCCCTGGAAGGAGGGGGTCTGCGCCGCCCTCGGCGTGGCCGAGCCCGCCGACATGTGGCGGCACATCCTCTCCCGGGTCACCAGCTTCGCCGATGTGGAGACGCCGCTGATCAACGCGATGGAGCGCCTGATCGACTTTGTCACCGCCTCGGCGGGCGACGCCGAGGACTGAGCCACCCCGGCAGACGTGAACCACCCCGTCGTCAGCCCCCGGCAGCCGGCCCGGCCGCTGTTGGTCCGCGTCCGCGCGGGTCGCTCCGGCCGGCCCGCCGGGTGTCGTCGCGGCTCGTCGTCCAGGTCGCGGGTGAGGCCGAGGGTGGCGACGTCCGCGGCGTCGTGGTGCCGGCGCCGTCGCGCCGGGAGCCTCACTGATCATGTCGGTTCGATGACAGGTGCACTGCCGTGTCACGATCGTAGGGTGGACGCGGTGCTGTGGATCGTGCTCGGCGTGGTGCTCGCCATCGCCGAGATCTTCACGACGACGCTTTTCCTGATCATGTTTGCGGTCGGTGCGTTCGCCGCCGCGGGCGCCGCCTCGCTCGGCGCCCCCGTGGAGATCCAGGCGGTCGTCTTCGCCGTGGTGTCGGCGCTGACCGTGGTGGGTGTCCGACCGACGCTGCGCCGCCGCACCTCACTCGCGGCGGGCGACGAGCAGTCGTTCGGCGTCGGGGCGATCGAGGGGTCGACCGCCACCGTGCTGGAGCGGGTCGACACCGACCACGGCCTTGTCAAGATCGACGGCGAGATGTGGCAGGCCCGCCCCTACGACGCGACCCAGGTCTTCGCTCCGGGTGACCGGGTGCAGGTGATCCAGGTGCGCGGCGCCACCGCCCTGGTGTGGCGGGATGACATTTCTTCCCCGGCGAGCTTCCCGAAGCGAAAAGGTGAACGAATGGAAATTGTGTTTCCGGTCCTGCTGATAGCCGTTGCGGTGATCGCGGTGGTGACCCTGGCGAAGTCGGTGCGGATCGTGCCGCAGCAGCGCCAGGACGTGGTGGAGCGGCTCGGTCGGTACAAGCGCACCCTGGATCCGGGGCTCAACCTGCTGGTGCCGTTCGTCGACTCGGTGCGTACCAAGGTCGACATGCGGGAACAGGTGGTCAGCTTCCCACCCCAGCCGGTGATCACCTCGGACAACCTGGTCGTCTCGATCGACACTGTCCTCTACTTCAAGGTGGTCGACTCGGTCCGGGCGACGTACGAGATCTCGAACTTCCTCCAGGCCATCGAACAGCTCACCGTCACCACGCTGCGCAACGTGATCGGGTCGCTCGACCTGGAGCGGGCGCTGACCAGCCGTGAGGAGATCAACCGACACCTCTCCGGCGTGCTCGACGAGACCACCGGCCGGTGGGGCATCAAGGTCACCCGGGTGGAGATCAAGGCGATCGAGCCGCCGCCGAGCATCCGCGACTCGATGGAGAAGCAGATGCGCGCCGAGCGGGACCGCCGCGCCGCCATCCTCAACGCCGAGGGGCACAAGCAGTCGCAGATCCTCACCGCCGAGGGTGAGAAGCAGGCGGCGGTGTTGCGCGCCGACGGTGACCGGCAGGCCCGGATCCTCCAGGCCGAGGGGCAGGCGAAGGCGGTCCGCACCGTCTTCGACGCCATCCACCAGGCGAACCCGAGCCAGAAGGTGCTCGCCTACCAGTACCTTCAGGCGCTGCCGCAGATCGCCAACGGCTCCGCCAACAAGGTCTGGATCGTCCCGGCCGAGTTGACCAAGGCCCTGGAGGGTATGGGCGGCGCGCTGGGCGGCTTGAGTCGGATGGCCGGCGACGTGCCGTCGCCGGAGGCGTCCGACGGCGCCAGCCAGGTCGAGCGGGAGGCCGCCGAGGCCGCGCAGGCGGCGGCCGCCGCGGCCCAGGAGATCCACGACGAGGTTCGCGTCGCGGAGGCGCAGGCCAGCGGCGGAAAGGGGCCGCAGGGGCTGCCCGCGCCGGAGCCGGTCTCCCCGTCCAGCCTGCTCGCTGATCCGGCCGATCAGCGCGAGCGGGGCTGAGCGGGCGCCCTCGAGCCAAATACGAGAACTTCTCATGAGGTGCTCCGGCGCCTGCCACCATCGGTCCTAGGAGACGGGCGGTGACCAGGCGCCGGGGCACCCCGGCGTGTCGCACCGCTCGGGTGGGAGCGAGGTGACGCATGAACGACCCGGCGAAGCGGTTCCGATCCTCGGCGGCGGTGCCCGGCGCGCACGACCCGGCCGGCCCGCTCGGCACGCGGCGTACCGGCGGCGGCTTCGGGGTGCTGCCGTTCGTCGGGGAGCCGCCGCCGGCCCCGCCGGCCACCAACGCCACCTGGGCCTGGTCGCTGCGGCGGCTGGCCCGTGCCGCGGTCTGGCTGCTTCCCACGTACGCGATCCTTCTCGGCCTGGTGTCGATGGCCAGCGACGGCGGGATCGGCAACGACCCGTACCCGGCCGACGGCCGACCCCTCTACCTGGTGGGGTGGGTGGCGGCCGTGTGGCTCGGGCTGCTCGCGGTGCTCGCCCTGACCGGGCTGCTCGTGGCGACCCGCAGCCGGCGTGCCGCGGTGACCGGGCTGCTGCTGAGCCTCGCCGGGACGGTCCTCATGCTGCCGTTCGCCGGCTTCGCCGAGCAGACGCCGGTCTTCGGCACCACCGCCCGCACGCTCGTGCTCGTGGGCTCCGCCTGCTACAGCGTGGGGTGGCTCGCGATCGGATGGGGAGTCGCCCGCTCGGGCATGTTCAGCATCGGTGACGGCGCCATGCTGATGATCGCGGCGCCGTTGCTCGGCCTGGCTGGCTCGCTGATCGGCTCGTTGCAGACCTTCGGTGCGATCTTCGTGCTGATCGCCGGTATCGGCATCGGATACCGCTCCGGCCGCCTGCTCCCGCGCGACATCATCCGCGACGCCACCAACGCGAGCCTCACCACCCCCGGAGCCCCCACCGCTCCCACCACCCCCCAGGGTCCCCTCCCCACCTGATCCCCACCCACCCGCCCGCCACCCGTCGACCGGGGCAGGTGACCGCGAAGCGAGCAGCGCCGCCGCCGGGCCCAGGCGCGGCCGAGACAGCTGGGCTGGCTGGGAATCTGCTGGTCATGGGTGGTGAGGTTGCTGACAAGAGGGCGCTGAGGGTGGTCGGTTGGCCGCTCGGGCGGCAATCCTGGGCGGCATGGCCTCCCGTGCTCCGCTGTCGCGGCTGTTCACCGTGCTGCTCGCCGGCGTGCTCGCCGGGCTGCTCCTGGCGGTCGTGGCGCTGCCGGGGAACCTGCTGCTCGGGCTCGCCACCCGTGCGGCGCTCGGGGGCTACGCGGCCCTGCCGGACGCGTTGCGCACCCCCGCCACCCCCCAGCGCTCCTACGTCTACGCCAACGACGGCAAGACGTTGATCACGACGTTCTACGACGTCAACCGCACCGACGTGCCGCTGGACGAGATCGCCCCGACGATGCGGGCGGCGATCGTCGCGGCCGAGGACCGCCGCTTCTACGACCACAGCGGCGTCGACCTGCGGGGGATGGCCCGCGCGCTGGTCGCCAACGCCACCGGCGAGACCACGCAGGGCGGTTCGACGCTGACCATGCAGTACGTCCGCAACGTGCTCAAGACCGACCCGAGCCGCACCGCCGAGGAGCGCGCCGCCGCCACCGAGCAGACCGCCGGGCGCAAACTCCAGGAGATCCGGTACGCCAAGGCGCTGGAGCAGCGCCTGAGCAAGGACGAGATCCTCAACCGCTACCTGAACATCGCGTACTTCGGCTCCGGGGCGTACGGCATCGCTGCGGCCAGCCAGCGTTACTTCGCCAAGACACCCGCGGATCTGACCCTCGCCGAGGCGTCCCTGCTCGCCGGTCTGGTGCAGTCGCCCGAGGCGTACAACCCGATCGACGGCGACACCGACGCGGCGCTCGCCCGGCGGGCGTACGTGCTCGACGCGATGGCCGCCACCGGCGCGATCACCGCGGACCAGGCCGCGGCGGCGAAGGCCGAGAAGCTCGCCCTGCGCCCGACGGCCCAGCCCAACGGGTGCACCGCGCTGGCCGACGGCCACGACGACTGGGGTTTCTTCTGCGACTACCTGCGCCGGTGGTGGCTCGACCAGCCGGCCTTCGGCGAGACCGTCGAGGAGCGGGAGCAGACGCTGCGCCGCGGCGGCTACACCGTGGTCACCTCGCTGGACCCGCAGGTCCAGGCCACCGCGCAGCAGCAGGCCACCGGCGTCTACGGGTACGACAGCAAACGGGCGCTGCCGATCGCCGCCGTCGAGCCCGGCACCGGTCGGGTCCTGGCGATGGCCGTCAACCGGCACTACAGCCTGGACGCGAACCCGGACGGCGCGAACAACCGGCCGAACACGGTCAACCCGCTGATCTCCGGCGGTGACAGTGTCCAGGGCTACCAGGCCGGGTCGACGTTCAAGCTGTTCACCATGCTCGCCGCGCTGGAGGCCGGCAAACCGCTGTCCACCGGCTTCGACGCGCCGAGCCGCCTGCCGACCCGGTACGCCGCGGAGGGCGATGCCGCCTGCGGCGACCGGTGGTGCCCAGCCAACGCCAACCCCGAGTGGATGGACGGCTACCGGATGATGTGGGACGGCTTCGGCCGTTCGGTGAACACCTACTTCGTGTGGCTGGCCGAGCAGGTGGGGCCGGAGAAGGTGGTCGAGATGGCCCAGCGGCTCGGCATCACCTTCCGGGCCGACGCCGACGCCGCCTTCGCCGCCGACGCCGCCGAGAACTGGGGCTCGTTCACCCTCGGCGTGGCCGCGACCACCCCACTGGATCTGGCCAACGCGTACGCCACCGTGGCCGCCGAGGGAATCTACTGCGAGCCGCTGCCGGTGGTCTCGGTGACCGCGCCGGACGGCTCGACGGTGCCGGTGGAGCCGTCCTGCAAGCGGGTGCTCGACGCGGACGTGGCCCGCGCCGCCACCGACGCGGCCCGCTGCCCGGTCGGCCAGCAGTCGCCGTTCGGCCAGTGCAACGGCGGCACCGCCACCTCCGTGAACCGGATTCTCGACGGCCGCCCGGTCGCCGGCAAGACCGGTAGTTCCGAGGGGAACGCCACCGAGACGTTCGTCGGCTTCACCCCGCAGGTGGCGGTGGCGGGGATCGCCGCCAACCCCGACGACGCGACCGACGCGGTGGGCGCCGCCGTGCAGGCCGAGGTGATCGACGCGGTGGCGCGGGTGATCGCCACCGCGGTCGACGGGCAGCCGGAAAAGGCGTTCGCCGCGCCCAGCCCCGAGCTGGTGGGCGACCCACACCGTCGGGTCGAGCGCCCGGAACTCGACCGCCGTCGGCCGGAGCGGGACCCGGCGGACGACCCGCTCGCCGACTTCCGCCGCTGGCTCGACCGCCGCGGGTGACAGCGAGGGAACCCATCGCGACGCCGGGCGTCGTACCGGGGCCAACCCCCTCAGCCGTCGGGACCGGGCCGCCGGTGCCGACCGGATCGGGGTCGCCGGTGCCGTCGGGATCGGGCCGCCGGACGGCGCCCGCCGGGGGCTCGGACGCCGTCCGGCAGAATCGGCGGGTGCCCGTCCACCTCATCACCGAACCCGACGACGACCGGATCGCCGACTACCGCGCGCTGACCGACGTGGAGCTGCGGACCCGGTGGGAGCCACCGCACGGCCTGTTCATCGCCGAGGGGGAGCTGGTGCTCCGCCGCGCGTTGCGGGCGGGCTACCCGGCCCGGTCGTACCTGGTGGACGCCAAGCGGGTCGACCAGCTCGCCGACCTGGACACCGGGGACACACCGATCTACGCGGCGACGCCGGAGGTTCTGCACCAGGCCACTGGTTTTCACGTGCACCGGGGAGTGTTGGCGTCGTTCCGGCGCCGGTCGCTGCCGGCGCCGGCGGAGGTGCTCGCCGGCGCCCGCCGCGTGGTGGTCCTCGAGGACGTCAACAACCACACCAACCTCGGCGCGATCTTCCGGGCCGTGGCCGGGCTCGGCGTCGACGCGGTGCTGCTCTCGCCCACCTGCGCCGACCCGCTCTACCGGCGCAGCGTACGGGTGAGCATGGGCGAGGTGTTCGCGGTGCCGTACGCGAGACTGGACCCGTGGCCGGGTGCGCTCGCCAAGGTCCGTGCGGCGGGGTTCACCGTGCTGGCGATGACTCCCGCCCCGGACGCGGTGCCGATCCAGCGTCTCGACCCGGGTCAGCGGGGGCGCTCGGCGTTGCTGCTCGGCGCGGAGGGCGCGGGCCTGACCCGGGCGGCGATGGACGCCAGCGACGTCCGGGTGGTGATTCCGATGCGGCGCGGCGTCGACTCGCTCAACGTCGCCGCCGCCACCGCCGTCGCCTGCTGGGAGCTAGGCCGCACCGACCCACTCTGACCACGACGCGAGAGTGGCTACGTCACCTCACCCCGGGCGCGTCAGAGAGCTGCCGCGACCGGATACTGGACCTTCTCGAGGATGGGTCACTTGCTCAGGATCGTGACCCCGCCGTCCTCCGGGGTGGCACTGGAGTAGGCGCCCATGGTGGCGTCCCAGCCCGACCGTGACCGGCCGAGGACGGGCGTCTGATGGGGATACTGCCCGGAGAGGCTTTCCTTGAGCCGGTCGGATGTCTCGTTGTCGAACATCTCCTGTAGGACGACCACGTCCTGGCCGGTGACGTAGGCGGCCTCGGCGATCAGATCTGCCCGCTTGACCTGGCCCCAGTTCGGGAAGAGCGACTGCGGCAGGAACATCACGTTGTGTGTGAGCACCTTCAGTGGCACCGGCGCGGCGGTGGCGGGTGCGGCGAGCGCCAGGAGTTTGACTCCGGCATGGTGCGCGACGCCCAGGAGGGCAAGCCGCGGTTCGACCTACTACTGCCGGAGGGCATCCCGTACGAGGAGCAGATGCTCACTCGGCTCGCTTTGCTGCTGGCACGCGGCGCGCAGAAGTACAGCGACCGCAATTGGGAGAAGGCCCGAGGAAAGGAGGAACTGGATCGCGCGAAGGCCAGCGCATTCCGGCACCTGATGCAGTGGCTGTGCGACGAGGACGACGAGGACCACGCCGCCGCCGTCATGTTCAACCTGGCGCTGGGGGAACTCGTGCGGTGGAAGATGGACGCTGATGCCGAAGTCACCTCGGCGTTCGCCACCGGCGACGCGGCCTTCGTCACGGGCGACACCGCCGAGCTAATGCACGAACTGCCTCGCGGTACCCGGGTCGTTTTGCTACGCGTCGACCCGAGCTACCGAGAGCAGCGCGTCTGGCTGATTGAGGACTTCGGTACAGCGCTGCGAGCTGAAGTAGCCGAGAAGGATCTGGCCATGCACATGCCGCCTGTCCAAGATCGTGCGCCATGAGAATCACCCCCCGAAAGGACGAAATCCAGCCGGTGGTGGACATCCTGGAGTCCGACGACTTCGACAGCGCCGAGGAGATGGCGAATGCATGCCCTGATCCTGAGCGTCGCGGATCTGCTCTGGTTTCGGGCCTGGTACGTCCTGGTCGTGAACGCCGACGGGAACGCCGTCACGTTCGGTCCGTTCGCCAGTGGGGCCGAGGCCACATCTCTCGGCGCCAGGTGGCAGGGCACACTACTCCAGGGCGACCCCTCGAAGTGGGGGGTCGTGAAGGTCAAGGGGCTCGGCGGCACCGCCGGGGAACGCTCGGGCGGAGGCTTCGGCTTCTGTAGCAACGAGGGTGTCGACACCCACCCCGCGTACGCACACAGCATGGCCGGCTCGTCGCGCGGCCACTGCGTCGTCTGCGGGCGACACGGGGCGTGCGGCAGGTACACGCAAGCGAAGGCCAAGGCGACGAACCTGTGGACTCTGGGCGCTGGTGCGGGGTCGCCCGCGCTGACGCGGAAAGAGTGAAGGCCCGGCTCCCGTGAATGGGGAGCCGGGCCTTTCGTGCTCGCCGCTGGGCGAACGCCAACCGGCCACCCCGGCCAGGGGTGGCCACTACTCGGCGGGAGGCAAGCGTCAGCTAGTCGACTTGGCGAAGCCGACGAACGCCCGCCACGCCGTCGGGCCGAACACCAGCGCCGGCCCGGTCCGGTCCTTCGAGTCCCGGACGCCTACGACGCCGGAAAGATTGTCGGCAACCTCCACACAGTTGCCCTCGTTGCCGCTCCTGCTGCTCTTGCGCCAGAGGGCCTGCGATAGATCACTCATTGTAACTCTCCTTTATCACGTTGCTTAGCAAGTCCTCTGACGCTCGCTCGTCAAGCGCCGCCCCCCAGAGGGTAGACCAGACCTCAATGTATGTAGCAACCTCGCCTGGGCGGTCAAGGTACAGGCTGCCGGTCAGTGACTCGCTGTATACGGTAGACGGCTCAGCGGGGCGGGTGCTGATCCGGGGAAAGTCCAGCACAACGAACGCGCCGGCAACGGACGCTCGATGCGGGCCGACGCCCATAGGGAGCACCCGAACGGAAACGTTGGGGAGGGATTGGTTCACGTTCGCCAGGTGGGCGAGTTGCTGTCGCCAGCCCTCCATCTCTCCGATGGGTCGGCGGATCACTGACTCATCAATTACGACTTCAAGGCGGGGTGCTGCCGGTGCCCGCCTGGTGAGCAACCTCTGACGCTCCATCCGCAACGCCACGTTGCGAGCAATCTCGTCTGGGGTTCGTCCCGGCTTGGTTTGGAACACGGCGACCATGTACTCCGGGGTTTGTAGTAGGCCGGGGATCAGTGCGGGCTCATACTGCCGGAGGTCGGAGGCTGCGGCCTCAAGTCCGACGTATAGCTCGAACCATTCGGGGATGGCGTCGCCGTACGCGTGCCACCAGCCGCGCGACTTGCTTTCGGCGGCCAGCGCCACCAGGACCGAGCGCATTTCGTCCGATGTGCCATAGATTCGGCACATCAGCTCAACATCATGGGTGCGTACGGAGGTTTGCGCGCCTTCGATCCGATACATGCGCGCTCGGCTCCACTCAAGCTGCTTCGCCGCAGCCTCAAGCGGCATCCCGGCTTCGTCGCGGGCCTGCCGCAGCAATCGGCCAAGTTGTCGCCTCGGGACGCTAGATCCAGTGCTTGCCAAGGGTCACCTCACATTCTCGTCTCGGTCGCGCCGCCAGGTTGTCTCGCCTGAGACACATCATGTGCGCTAGTCGGACTGATGTAAATATTTATCTGCTAATCTCACTTAGAACCGTTGCGATGTCGAGTGTGGCAAGTGATGCTCAAATCCTCCGCCGGCACGACAGCGATCACCCACTAGCCGGCGCCCCCGGACGGGGGATTGGTGGACCATCCGACGCTGGGGACATCCATGACTACTGCCATTGCCGCTCTTGCTGCGTCGCGCTTGGCCTGCTTGCGGGTCTGCTGACCATGAATCGCGTGGGCACCTGGTGCCCGACGTGCGGTGACCCGCTCCGCTGTCCACGCGGCCATGGCCGCACCTCCCTAGCAATGCCGCAGACCAACGGGAGTCGATTGTGATAGTCGAGCAACTACCGCAGCGACAGCGCCGGGTGGCGCTGGTTACCTTGATCGATCCTTGTCGCCGAGCGGCGCCCGCCCGGGTGTCCGAAGGGGCGCTAGAGCGGCTGCTGTCTGGCGGGCGTGCCGTCGGCCGGGCCCGCGTCGTCTACACCCGCCCGGCCGATGACGTCCTTGAGGCTGTGCTAGCGGGCCTGCGGGCGCTGTGATGGCCGACGACACCGGGATGCGGGCTAATCGGGGAGTATCGGCGATCTCGACCATGCTGCCATCAGCATCCGCCGGCCCCATGCCGGAGTACCCCCGCTACCGCACCGAGAACATGCCACCGCACACGCCGCTACGGCCGATGTGGTCGTGCCGGGCGTGTGGCCATCCGTGGCCGTGCGCCGAAGCCCGTCTCCTGCTGAAGGTCGAGTTCGACCGAAGGTGCCCGGCCCTCTCGATCTATCTCGCCGGCCTGATGTACGAGGCGATGCACGACCTCTATCACCTGAACCCCCACGACGGACCGAGCCCGCGCGATCTGTTCGAGCGTTTCGTCGCTTGGGGTCCCTACCGCCGACCTGCTGTGGAGGTGCGGGAGTGAGCTGCCGAACGCCGAGGGTGAGGGGGCCGCCGTCGCGTCGCTCCACTACGCGAACGCTCCCAGCCCACACGATCGATCAGTAGAAGGTACTCGCCTAGTACGGCCCGCCGCCGGACGCTGCGGTGTGACCTCGGGTGCCTCGATGATCCGATTCTGTGACCGATGGACTCGCCCGGCGCGTGCTCCTCCCGGCCTGGCCCGTTCCGCAGGTCGTCTCGCCCTACCCTCGCCAAGCCCGCATGGCGCGGTTCCCCGCCCCAGCGCTCCCGACTCCCCATCAGGAGGATTCATGTCCCCGACCACCCCCGCCGTATCCCGTCCGACGCTCGATGACCCGCTGTTCCCGGTCGCCTCGTACCTGCCCCTGGGCCGTCCGCTGGGAGCCGTCGTCAGCGACGGCAGTGCGCCGACGGCCGCCGACCGGCGGCCGTTCGGGCTGCGGTTCGCCACCGCGCCCACGTCGATCCCGGTCGACCTGACGACGGTGCACTACGACGCCGACCGTCAGATGTCGGTCAACACGACCGGAGTCCCGGTCTACGGCAAACACTCGACCGGGCAGACCAGCACCAAGACGTCCGACGGGTACAAGAGCATGGATTCCGACATCGACCATACCGAGGACTGAGCCGGTGGGCGACGAGCGCACGGTGCTTGTGCTGACCCAGCCGTACGACGTGACCGCCGACTACGTGGTCGCGGAACTGGCAGCACGGGACGTGCCGATATTCCGGTGCGACCCCGGCGACTTCCCGCGGACGTTGACGCTCGTCGCGCAGTCGGGCGGAGGCTGGCGCGGCAGCCTCCGCCTACCCGGCCGCCGTGCCGCGCTGCACGACTTAGGGTGCGCCTACTACCGACGCCCGACCGCGTTCGAGCTGCCGGCGCACCTGACCGACGAAGAACGCCGCTGGGCCACCCGTGAGGCGCGCATGGGCCTCGGCGGGGTGCTCGCGGCGCATCCATTGTGGCTCAACCACCCGCACGACATCGCCCGTGCCGAGTACAAGCCGGTCCAGCTCGCCGCTGCCGGCACGGTCGGACTGTCCGCGCCCCCGACGTTGATCACGAACGAGCCGGCGGCGGCGGAGCGGTTCGTGCGCGAGCACGGCGGCGCCGTGGTCAAGCCGCTCGGCTCCGGTGTGATCGCCGAGGCCGGCACCGCGAAACTGATCTACACCAACCGGGTGTGCGCCGAGGAGATCGACCACACCGTTGCCGGCACCGCGCACCTGTTCCAACAGCAGGTGGACAAGGCGTACGAGGTGCGGCTGACGGTCGTTGATGATGCGTGGTTCGCCGTACGCATCGACGGCGCCTCGCAGGCGACGGGGCTGGACTGGCGCACCGATTACGACGCCCTGTCGTACTCGGTGGTGACCGTGCCCGAGGCGATCCGCGCGGCCGTGTCGCGGCTGCTGGCCCGGCTGCGGCTGCGCTTCGGCGCGCTGGACTTCATCGTCACCCCACACGACGAATGGATCTTCCTGGAGATCAACCCCAACGGGCAATGGGCGTGGCTGCAAGACGCCACCGGCCTACCCATCGCCGCCGCGATAGCCGACGCTCTGACCAAGGAGACGACATGACCGCTACCGCCGAACAACTACGCAACCGCCTCGTGGACGAGCTGACCGGCCACGGCTGGCTCACCGAGGAGTGGCGGCCGGCGTTCACCACCGTGCCCCGCCACGCCTTCCTGTCCCGCTTCTTCCGCCAGACCCCCGACCGCAGCCGGTACGAGGCGGTCGCCGCGGGCGCCCCCGGGGCGTTGGAGCTGATCTACTCCAACAGCGTGCTCCCCACCCAACTCGACGGCGACGACGCCCGATGGGAAGCGTCCCGCCGCGACGGCCCGATCGACGGCGTGCCGACCTGTTCCAGCACCCAACCTGCCCTTATGGCGATCATGCTGCACGCGCTGGACGTGGCCGACGGGCACCGGGTGTTGGAAATCGGCACCGGCACCGGGTACAACGCCGCGCTCCTCGCCCACCGGCTCGGCTCGCCGCTGGTCACCACCGTCGACATCGACGCCGGGTTGGTCGAGCGGGCGCGCACTGCGTTGACCGCCGTCGGATACGCCCCTACGGTGGCCGCCACCGACGGCGCGGCCGGCTACCCCGGCAACGCCCCCTATGACCGGGTCATTGCTACGTGTGCCGTGCCGGCGGTGCCGCGCAGTTGGCTCGGGCAGACCCGCCCCGGCGGGGTGATCCTGACCAACCTGCACCGCGAGATCGGCGGCGGGCTGCTGCTGCGGCTGACCGTGGACGAGACTGGCGCGGGCAGCGGGCACCCGCTCGACGACTACGGCTCGTTCATGCCGCTGCGTTCCTGCCCCACCGCACAGACCTCGGCGCTCGTGCGCGCCGCGTCGCAGGCCACCGGCGACACCCACGAAACCCACCTTCCCGCCCCGCTGGCCGACGACGGGGAGGCGTGGACCGCGCTGGTGGCGCTGATGCTCCCCGACGTGGCCCGACTCGACATCGACCGCCCCGACGGCGCGGTGCAATGGCTCGTCCACCCCGACGGCTCCTGGGCCTACCACCACACCCCCACCCGCACCGTCGAACAGGGCGGACCCCGCCGGCTGTGGACCGAGGTGGAGGACCTCCACAGCCGGTGGACCGCGCACGGCAAGCCCGGCCGCCCGCAGATCGGCGTCACGCTCACCGCCGCCGGGCAACAGGTGTGGCTCAACAACCCCACCGAGATCATCGGGTGAGTCCCGCCGGGTGATGGCCGGGTAGCCCGGACGCGGCGGACATCTCCACGGGAACGGCGGAAACGTGGGGCTTCAGCCTCTCTCCAACATGGCCGAACGACTTCCGAGACTAGGCGGCTACGGGTCAGGGTGGAAGGACGCGGCGTGAGCCGGCCCGAGGGACCCGAACCCCACCGGTCGCGCTGTCGGGGCCGCCCCGGTGCAGGGGGTGCGAGCGGGGCGGCCCTGTCCACGTCCACCAGCCGGGAGCCCAGCCATGCCGACAGCTATAGCGCAGCAGCTACCGCAGCGAAAGCCCCGAGTGGCTCTCGCTGACGACATCAATCCGAATCGCCGGCTGAATCGAGCCTGTCATGCCGCCTGGGTGTCCGAGGAGGAACTAGAGCGCCTGCTGTCTGGCGGGCGCGTTGTCGGCCGTGCCCGGGTCATCTACCCCGTCCACGCAGACGACGACGCTCTCGTCGACTACCTGGAGGCCCTACTAGCGACGCTCCGGGCGCTGTGATGGCCGGCGATCCCATGATGCGGGCTAATCGGGGAGTAGTGGCGATCTCGACCATGCTGCCGTCAGCATCCGTAGGCCCTAGGCCGGAGCACCCTCGTTACCGCACCGAGAGCGTGCCGCCGCACACGCCGCTACGGCCGATGTGGTCGTGCCGGTCATGCGGCCATCCGTGGCCGTGCGCCGAAGCCCGTCTCCTGCTGAAGGTCGAGTTCGACGGAAAGTACGCAACGCTCTCGATCTACCTCGCCGGCCTGATGCACGAGGCGATGCACGACCTCTATCACCTGAACCCCCACGACGGACCGAGTCCGCGCGAGGTGTTCGAGCGCTTCGTTGCCTGGGGCCCGTTCCGAAGGCCCGCTGTCGACCACCCAGAGGTGGCCGGCAGCTCATAGATTCCCGCGGGTCGTCGCCCTGGCCAAGCGGCGACTGACGGGCGCACGGCACCACCAGAGCGGAGAACCCCTCTTCGCACCGATTGAAGGAGGAGACTTGAGTATCGCCGTCAACACCCCGAGCAAGACCGCCGAGGAACCCCGAACCCTCGTCGACCCCGAGACGTTCGGCAAGCTGGTCGACTACTTCGCGGCCGACCGGCACGTCACCAAGCACTACGCCGAGCGGGCCGTCGAGCAGTTCTTGGTATTCATCAAGGCACACGCCGACAACGTCAACAACCCGGACTTCGGGATGCCCCTGCCGGACGGGTCGATCGGTCGCGTCGTGCCGACCCTCCCGGTCGACGCGGTGTGGCACTCCGTACTCCAGCACACGAAGCCGTACGCCGCCGCCTGCGACCAAATCGCCGGGGGCTTCGTCCACCATATCCCGATCCTCACGGAGGGGATGATGGACGGGACTGCCGTAACCTTCACGCTCGCGGCACTGCACGCGACGGGCTACCGGGTCGACATGGAGTTCTGGTACGGCGAGGCCGAGTCGTGCTGCCCGCCGAACCCGCCGACGCCAGGCAGCAAGTGACAGAGAGGTAACCATGCGTAGTGACTGGATCGCCCTGCCCGACGCTGTCGCAGCGGAGGTGGCCGAGCGAGTCGGCGGCATCGTCGGCGTCTACCCGGCGCCGAGTGGCAACCATGCGGAGATCGCGTCGGCCGTCATCGGCTCGACCAGCAAGGCCTTCGTCAAGGCGGCTTCGGGCGATCTGGGCGTCCGGTCACTTCGCTACGAGCTGGCGGCGACCGGGGCTGTCGACCGGTTCCCGCCGGCCACCCTCTGGCATGTCGAGCGCGACGGATGGTTGGTAGTGGGGGCCGAGCTTCTTGCCGGCTCCCACGCCGACCTCTCGCCCGGAGGCGCGGATCTCGACCTGCTGGGCGTGGCGCTCAAGGGGCTCCAGGAGAGCGTAGCCCCGCCCGGGGCGTGGTTCACGCCGGAGACGCGGCTCGGCTTCACCCGTCAGGCGGACGGCGACACGCTCATCCACTCCGACCTGAACCCGGCCAACCTGATCGTCACCACGCACGGCCTACGGATTGTCGACTGGGCGTACGCAACCAAGGCGGCACCGTGGGTCGAGCTGGCGTTGCTCGTCCAGTGGTTGATTGGCGGCGGCCACAGCCCCGAGCAGGCGGAAGACTGGTTGGCTCAGTTCCCCGCCTGGGCTGAGACGGATCCCGAGGTGCTGGACGACTTCGCGGCACGCAACGCCTCGAAGTGGGCCAGCAAGTCGCGGCAGAGCACGTTGGGTTGGGTGCACGACCTCGCGGCCTGGACCTGTAAGTGGGCGGCCCATCGGGCGTAGTAGGCAGGGAAGCGGGCCAGCCTCGATCAGGCTGGCCCGCATGGCCGGGTAGCCCGGACGCGGCGGACATCTCCACGGGAACGGACCTGTCGGGGGTACCCGGCTGACGACCGGGCCGCCGGGGAGCTGGGCCAGCTCCCCGCTGTCTGTCAGCACCCCACAGGTCACGCCGCTCACCCGAGATGGGTGCAGTTTGGAGTTGTCCACGAACCTCGGCGCGATCTTCCGGGCCGTGGCCGGGCTCGGCGTCGACGCGGTGCTGCTCTCGCCCACCTGCGCCGTCGCCGTCGCCTGCTGGGAGCTTGGCCGCACCGACCCACTCTGACCACGACGCGAGAGTGGCTACGTCACCTCGCCCCGGGCGCGTCAGACAGCTGCCGCGACCGGATAGTGGTCGGCGTAGTCGGTGTAGCAGTAGCGGACGAACCAGCTGGTCACGCACCATTTCGGCGCTTCCACGGCCAGCGTTTCGTTGTCGCCTGAGCCGTGACTCGCGTGGCCGTTGCGCCGCAGAACGTAGTCCAGCTGCTGACGGCTGTCCTTGTCGTCGTTGTAGTCGGCCATGTCGTTGTGCTGGGCGTCCCAGGAGTACGGGTGGCCGGTGAACGAGGGTCCGCCGACGTCGAGCTGGGTCAGCATGGTGGCGTATTCGGCGGAGTAGCGGTCGACATTGAGGTCGCCGGCGATGACGACCTGCTCGCCGGTCGGGATGGAACGAGCGTCGAGGAAGGCGTCGAGTTCGTCGAACTGTGCCGCCCGCACGTTGGCGCCGGTGCCGTCGGCGCAGCCGGTGTCGGCCGCTTGGGCATGGGTGCCCACGACGTGTACCGGGCTTCCGTCAACGTTCAGCCGGGCGTACACGAAGCCCTTGTTGGAGAACCAGTCCGCCCCGCAGCCATCGGCATACACGTACTGGACCTTCTCGAGGATGGGCCACTTGCTCAGGATCGTGACCCCGCCGTCCTCCGGGGTGGCACTGGAGTAGGCGCCCATGGTGGCGTCCCAGCCCGACCGTGACCGGCCGAGGACGGGCGTCTGATGGGGATACTGCCCGGAGAGGCTTTCCTTGAGCCGGTCGGACGCCTCGTTGTCGAACATCTCCTGTAGGACGACCACGTCCTGGCCGGTGACGTAGGCGGCCTCGGCGATCAGATCTGCCCGCTTGACCTGGCCCCAGTTCGGGAAGAGCGACTGCGGCAGGAACATCACGTTGTGTGTGAGCACCTTCAGTGGCACCGGCGCGGCGGTGGCGGGTGCGGCGGGGGCGAGTAGCCCAGTCGCGGCGAGGACGCCGGCGAGCAGCAGACTTCGAAGTCTCTTCATGTCCGACGATGATCTGGTAGCGGGATACGCGAGGATGAACGCGGCGTGAAGGGAGCCCGACGTGGGTCTTACATTCTCTGTGCGAGTCCGGCACGGCGACCGGCCGGCCCCGCCCCCGTCAACCGTCGACTGTGGGCCTGACCCGCCACCGCCGAAGGGCTCTGGACGGTGGTGCGGGGTGTCCGCGCGGTGCCGCACAAGGACGAAGGCCCGGTTCCCCGCGGGACCGGGCCTTCGTGGAATCCTGGGTCAGGACTGCTTGGCGAAGCCGACGAACGCCCGCCACGCCGTCGGGCCGAACACCAGCGCCGGCCCGGTCGGGTCCTTCGAGTCCCGGACGCCCACGACGTCGGGCAGGTTGTCGGCAACTTCGACGCAGTCACCGCCGTTGTTTCCGCTCTTGGTGCTCTTGCGCCACCGCGCCCCGGTCAGGTCCATGATCTTGCCGCTTCCCTGGGCATGTCTAGGGACTGCGACCGCGAGAGAGCTTCCCCGCGGATGCGTTCCCACCGTCGACCCAGCGTAGCAACATCCGTGATGCCGTCGACCAGTTGCGCCTGGGCCTGGCCGTCCACTTGAGCCACCGTCGTACCGTTGTCCAGCTCTGTGAGCGTGAACGGTCCGCCGAGACCCGGGTACATGCCGGCCGACGCCGGAACGACGTGAACGGAGACGTTCGGTAGCTCTGCGTACGCCGCTACGTGCTCGCACTGCTCACGCATGAGCGCGCGGTCCCCGTATGCGGACCGGCGGAGGATCAGCTCGTCGAGCACCGCGACGAACATGGGCGCGTGGTCCCGGCGCAGGATGGTCTGACGCTGGACGCGCGCCGTGATGAGCTGGTCGACCTCCTCGGCGCCGAGCGTCTCCCCGGCGAGCGTCGCCCGCGCGTAGGCCTCGGTAACCGCGCCGGCACCCAACGCGCCATCCGCAACCACATCCGCGGCCTTAACGCCCTCGGCTACCAGGTCACCCTCCAACCCGCCGCATAACCACAAACGCAACCCTCATCCCGGCTACGCTGCGCTTCGCCGGGATGCTGCCGCGCGTCCAGGCACGGTCATTTTCGGATTAGCCTGGGCCCTTCGTTAAGGGCGGTCCACATCGTGGATCATGAAAGGAAAGGTGCCTTCTGACCTGGCAAGATAGGACTTGCTGAGGGTCTCATCTATCCCGAGGGAAGGCACCTGTCAGGTGAAGAGTACCGGAACACGACCGAAGATCATCGTCAGTAGCGATGGACGTGGCGTGGTCGGCCACGCGGGTGCCCGTTTGCTGGCCGACATCGCGGACGTAACCGGGTTGACCGGCGGGTTCAGCGAGGCCCTGGCCAGGCTGCGGCAGCGGCAGGGCGGGCATGACCCGGGTCGGGTCGCCGTGGACCTCGCGGTGATGATCGCCGACGGTGGTGAGGCGATCAGCGATCTGGCGGTGCTGCGGGACCAAGCGGGGCTGTTCGGCGCGGTCGCCTCGGATCCTACCGCGTGGCGGGTGCTGTCTGGTGTGGATGATGCTGTTCTGGCCAGGCTGCGGATGGCCCGCGCTGCCGCGCGGGAGTTGGCGTGGGCGCAGTCGGCCGAGACCCGCGACGGGCTGCCGGTGTCGATGGCGGCTGGTGCGCCGGTGTCTGGGCTGGTGCTGGATCTGGACGCCTCGATCGTGATCTGCCACTCGGAGAAGGAGCAGGCGTCCAAGACGTGGAAGAAGACCTTCGGATATCACCCGTTGTTCTGCTTCCTGGACAACACCCGGGAGGCGTTGTCCGGGCTGCTGCGCGCCGGGCGGGCGGGGTCGAACACCACCGCCGATCACATCAGCGTTCTCGACGACGCCCTGGCGCAGATCCCCGACGTCCACCGGTACGGCACCGACATCCTCGTCCGCTCGGATTCGGCCGGCTGCACGTACGGGTTCCTGCGCCATATCCGGTCGTTGCGTGAGCACGGTATGAACACGTTCTTCTCCGTCGGGGTGGCCATCGGGGAGGCGATCCGCGACGCGATCAAGCAGGCTGCGGGGCACCCCGAGCAGTGGGTACCGGCCCTGAACGCCGACGGCCAGCCACGCGACGGCGCCCAGGTATGCGAGATCACCGGCCTACTACCGGCCGACCTGCGGGCCAACTACCCCGACGGCACCCGGTTCATCGTGCGCCGGGAACGCCCGCACCCCGGCGCACAACTGTCGCTGTTCGACACCATCGAAGGCTTCCGCCACCAGGTGATGGCCACCGACACCGGCCCCGGCAACGGATCCATCCAGCATCTGGAGGCCCGCCACCGCGCTCACGCCCGCGTCGAGGACCGCATCCGCACGGGCAAGGACACCGGGTTCGGCCGCTTCCCATCCCGGGTGTTCGCCATCAACGCCGCCTGGCTGGAACTCGCCTTGTGCGCCATCGACCTGCTTGCCTGGACCCAACACCTGCTGCTCGACGGCGACCTCGCCACCGCCGAACCCAAGACACTGCGCTACCGACTGCTGCACGTCGCCGCCCGCATCACCCGCTCGGCCCGCCGCACGAAGCTGCGCATCGCCGAAGGCTGGCCCTGGGCCGACCAGCTCGTCACCGCGTTCGACCGGCTGGCCGTGCTGCCCCAGCCCGTCACCTGAACCCCAACCCCACGCCCCGACGAGTACCCCCATGGAGGAACCCGGCCACCGCGTCGGGTCCTCGCCGTGCCCATACCCCGATCGATCACCAAATGAAGATCAACAAATGCAAACAGGGCCTTGATCAACAGTTAGCGAAAGACTGAGGTTAGTAGTGCTTTGTGTGCGCAGGCTTTCGGAACCTATTGCCCGAAAATGGGATACTCCGGCGAACCTCCGCCTCACTCAGAGGCCCGCCAGTCCGTACCGTCGCCGCGCCCCGCAGCGCGCTTTTTGACACAACCCTGCGCTCGCCGCCACCGTACCGACCTGGCGGCCGTCATTCCACACTGATGGCCGTGGCGGCAGACTCCCCGATGATCCGATCCAGCAGGTTTGTGGTAGCTACCTCGATTCGCTTGTCCCGCCAACCGCGCCGGTTGAGCGCCCGGGTCCAACACAGGGTTCCCGAGGCGAAGACGACAGCCCCATTCGCCGTCTCGTACAGATGGGTGTTCTGGGTCTTTCGTGTACCTTGACGGGTCTGGTATGGGGAGGCGCTGAGAGTGGCGGCGCGCACGCCGCGGGGGGGGGCGTGATACCGGCAAAATGGCCGTCCGCCTCGCCGCCGACGACACGAGGGATCTGGTCCCCATCGGTCACCCCGGAGCCCGCCCAGAACCAGTGATCCGCCTGCCGCACGACCAGCGGCACCGCTTTACCCACGATGCCGTTGTATTGGATGCCGAGCAGGTCCGCCTCGGGGGCGCCGAGGTCGCGCCAGCGGCAGGTGGCCGCACTAGCCGCCTCGCCCGGCTGTGGTTGCAACTTGGTGCAGGTGATGGTCCGCTCCGGCCTGCCGTCGCCAGCCGCCCCGACCAGGATTCGCCAGTAGATGCTGTTCGCGCCGAAGAGAGCGAGGCTCGTTCCGCCAGTAACCGCCTGCTCCACCGCTCGCCGCATCTCGGTCGACCAGTACTCGTCGTGTCCACAGAACACGATCCCCTGGTGACGACTCGGATCGAGTCGGCCGGCGTGCAGGTCGAGGATGGTGGCATAGGAAACGTCGTAGCCAGAGCGTTCCAACCACTGAATGGCGTCGATATCGTCCTCGATGTGGGCGGGCATGCCGTCGTTGGCCTCGATTCGTCAGAGGGTTTTGATCCCTCGCCGTCCGTTTCGGTTTGACCGTTTTGTTCCATGCGGTTGGGGGTCGGGGTCGGCGCGTGTCGCTGCGCGGGCGCCGGTTCTCCAGGTCCGGGTGGTTTCTCTGCTGGTAGGGCCGGGGGGACGGGTCAGGTCGGCGGGGGTATCAGGCCTAGTACTGCAACGGCGGGTCGTGACTTATGGCGGTTTGAGTCGTTTGCGGTAGTGGGCGGCTCGGGCTTGTTCCTGGCGGCGACGGCGGAAGTCGGACCAGCGCAGGATGTGGTCGGCTCGACGGCGGGTGGTCAGGACGAGGTGGGCGAACAGGCGGCGGATTTCGTTGCTGCTCAGCGGGATCTGGCTGCGCTCGTTTGCGGTGGTGCCCCCTTTGCGGCTTCGAGGGCGCGGGTGACGACGAGGAACGCGGCGGCGGCCATCGCGAGGGTGATGTGGGCGTACCAGGCGTCGTAGCGGCGGACCTGGTACTGGTCCAGGCCGACCTCGTTCTTCGCGGTCTGGAACGATTCCTCCACCGACCAACGGCTACCGGCGACCCGCACCAGGTCGCGTAGTCGGGTGCCGCGGGGGCCGAAGCAGACGTAGTAGGCGATGTCGCCGGGATCCGTGATCGAGCGTCGGGCCAGGACCCAGCCGCGGCGGCCGTGGGCAAAGGTGCGGCGGATCGGCAGCCGAGCCCAGTCGTAGCGGCGCGGCCCGTGCGCGCCGTCACCACACGACAGTCGTTGCCACGCGCCCGCACGCACCCTGCCGATCAGCTCGTCGACACCGGTGGTGGTGTGCAGCCCGGAGGGCACCCGATCGTCGCGTCGGGTGGCCATCACGTACGCGATGTCCCGATCCTCCAACCAGCCCCGCAGGCCAGGGTTCTGCCCGTAGGCCTCATCGGCCGTGAACCACGAAAACGGCACCCCCGCGGTGACCGCCCGCTCCAGCATGGCCTGCGCCTGCTGCGGCTTGGTCGCGAACCCGACGGCGTCCGGGATCGCCGAGCGCCGGCACCGGTCCCGATCACCGGTCCACGACTTCGGCAGGTACAACTCCCGATCGATCAACGCCCGACCCCGCGGCGTGGCGTAGCACAGGAACGTGCCGATCTGGCAGTTCTCGGTCTTGCCCGCCGTACCCGAATACTGCCGTTGGACCCCCGCCGACGCACGGCCCTTCTTGACGAACCCCGTCTCGTCAGCGATGAGCACCCCGGCCGCATCGCCGATCTGGTCCACCACGTAATCGCGCACGTCATCGCGGACCGCGTCCCGATCCCACGCCGCGCTGCACAACATGCCCTGCAACCCGTCCGGCGACACATGCCCAGCCTGCTCCGCGAGGGTCCAGCCGTTACGCCGCTCCAACGGTGCCAGTAGCCCCCGCACATACGCCCATGCCCGCCGCCGCGGCTCCACCCGCTCAAACCGATGCGCGAACCGGAAGAACAACTCCTCCAACCCGGCATCCCACGACCCGACCACCCGCGCATCCACCACAACCAACCAACGAATGATCAGCACCCGAAGCTACGACCCGCCGTTGCAGTACTAGGCGGTGCCAGCAGAGTTGGAACGCCTCAGCCCAGGGCCAGGTGTCGGGGATGGACAGGATCTTCCGGCGGGCGTGGCTGGCCAGCTTGGCGGGTAGGTGCAGCAGCCGGTAGCGCAGGGTGCCGGGTTCGGCGTCGGCGAGGTCGGGCTGGTCGTGCAGGCCGAGCAGTCGGGTCCAGGCGGCCAGATCGGCGGCGATGTTCGCGGCTAGGACCCAGCCGCGGTTGACGGTCCAGGCCTTCGAGGGCAGGTTTCGCAGGCCCATGGCCTTGTTCGTGCGCACCTGATCTTCCACTCCGGCGTGCGAACGGTGCAGCACGTCGAGCCATTGCGGCTGGTGAGAGCCGGCCACGCCGTGGATGCGGCGGATGTTGGTGGCGACGATCGCGTACCGCCAGCCGGTACGTTTCTCCAGGTCGGTTAGGTTCCTGACGTGTCGGGTGGACGGTCTGGTCCGCCGCACGATCAGCCGTAGCCCGTCGATCCAGTTGCCGACCCGCTGGTTGAGGCCGGTCAGCTCGGCGACCTGCGCCTGATCGGTGGCATTACCGTCGGGTTCGAGGCTGCTGGTCCAGGCATCGGCGGGCAGCACGGCGATCGCGGTCTCGTCGGCGTCGGTGATCGTCCAGCCGACAGTGAACTTCACGCTGCGCCACAGCCGGTTCATCTGCTCCAGGTGGGTCACCAGGTCGTGGGTGGCGCCGGCCCCGTCGACCCGCACCAGGATCTTGCGCCGGTATCTGACCGGCAGTTGGGCGACCGCCTCACCCAACACCCGGATGTGATCAACCACGGTGTTCGAGCCGGCGTTGCCCGGCCGCAGCAGCATGGCCAGGCTCTCACTGGTGTTCGCGCACCACGCCCCGAGGGGGTGGAACCCGAAGCCTTTCTTGAACGTGGCCGCCGCGCCCTGCTTGTCGGAGTGAGCGGTGATCAGGGTGGCGTCCAGATCGATGACCACCCACCCGGTCAGCAGCTTGCCCGCCACCAGCAGCCACGGAAACCCCTGCGGCCGGCGCTCGAGAAGCTCCCAGACCCGGGCGCGGGCCTTCGCCCGCGCCTTGGCGATCCGGCGCAGGGCGGTCTCGTCGAGGCCGGCCAGAGCACGGCGCACGGTCGCTTCCGACGGTGGCTCGGCGAACACCAGCGCCTGATGGGCGAGCAGCCCGATGTCGGACATGCTGGTCGCGCCGAGCACGATCGCGGTCGCCAGGCAGATCAAGACCGTGCCCCGGTCCCACCACCCCGGCCCCGCACCGCGAGGCAGCACCGCGTTCAACGCCCAGGCCAGCCCGGTCCGGTCCGCGCACCGCCGCAGCAAAACCGCGCCGGCATGCCCGACCAAACCCTTCCCACCCGCCGCGACCTGCAGCCGCTGATCCCACCCGCTACTCTTACTCACCAGAAAGGTGCACCCGACTCTGCTGTGGACATGACGTAGACACTCACATCCTTGCAGGCCAGGCGCACCTTTCCTTCATGACCCTCGATGAATCAAATCCGCTCTGAACGGACGAGGTTGGCATACGGTCGGTCGAAGGAGACCTGACTCGCACGCAGGCTGCTGTCCCGGCGGCCGTCGGGCGTATAGCCGTTGTAGACCCGAGTTCGACAGTTGGTGGGCATGCGGGGCGGATCGGCGGCGGATCCGTGCAGGTGAGAGGGCTGGCACCCATCGGAGACTGTCCAGAGGCGTGGGCAAACGGATTTGCCGTGGGTCTTGTTCTGGCCAGGCTTGTTGTCTGATGATGCGGGCATGTACTTGCGGAAGATCCAACGGCGGAACAAGGACGGGTCGGTGGTGCGATACCTCCAACTCGCCCACAACCGACGGGTCGGCGGCACCACGCAGGCCGAGGTGCTGGTCAACTTCGGCCGCGAGGACCGTCTGGACGTCGACGGGTTGCGCCGCCTGGTCGCCTCCATCAACCGCTACCTCGGCGAGGAGGACGAGGTCGCCGCGTCGCTGGGCGCCGAGGAGGCCGGGCCGCTGACGGTGGAGTTCTCCCGGCCGCTCGGGGCGAGCTGGCTGCTCGACGGGCTGTGGAAACTGTTGGGCATCGACACCGCCCTGGCCTCCCGCATCGACGGGCGCAAGTTCCGCACCGACGTCGAGCGCACGATCTTCGCGCTGGTCGCCAACCGGGCCATCGCCCCCGCCTCCAAGCTCGCCGCCGCCGAGTGGGCCACCCGCGACCAGGTCATCCCCGGCCTGGACGCACTGGCCGAGCAGCACGCCTACCGCGCCATGGACCTGCTCGTCGCCGCCGATGTCCACGCCGCCGTGCAGGAAGCGGTGTTCTTCTCCGCCGCACACCTGCTCAACCTCGAAGTCGACCTGGTCTTCTTCGACACCACCTCCACCTACTTCGAACGCGACACTGCGGACGACCCGGACGGCGAGAGCTCCAGCCTGCGCCAGTACGGGCACTCCAAGGACCACCGCAAGGACCTGCCCCAGATCGTCATCGGACTGGCCGTCACCCGCGAGGGCATCCCCGTGCGCTGCTGGACCTGGCCCGGCGGCACCAACGACCAGACCGTGATCACCGAGGTCAAGGACGGCCTGCGCGACTGGCGGCTCGGCCGGGTGGTCACCGTCTGCGACACCGGATTCTCCTCCGAGGCCAACCAGTCCTACCTGCGCCGGGCCGGCGGCCACTACATCACCGGCATCAAGATGCGCGAAGGCTCCCACCGCGCCGACCAGGCCCTGGCCCGCCAGGGCCGCTACCAGGAAGTACGCGACAACCTGCGCGTCAAAGAGGTCCGCCTCGACGGCGACGAGGGCAGACGCTTCATCATCTGCCACAACCCCACCGAGGCCGAACGCGATGCCGCCCGACGCGAAGACCAACTCACCGCGATCCGCGAGGAGTTGACGCGCATCAAGACCGCCCGGGAAGCCGACGCGACCAAGGCGAAGGCCAAGGCCGCCAAGACCGGCAAGCGCCCCACGGCCCCCTCGGACGCCCCGCACCGCAAGGCCGAGTGCGCGCTGCGCGACCACCCTGCCCTCGGCCGCTGGCTCAAGCAGCACCCCACCACCGGACGGCTGTCCATCGACACCGCCAAGGTCGCCGCCGAGGCCCGCCTGGACGGCAAGTACCTCCTCGCCACCAGCGACCCCGACCTGTCCGCCGAGGACATCGCGCTCGGCTACAAGAACCTCCTCGAAGCCGAACGCGCCTTCCGCACCCTGAAATCCACCCTCGACCTGCGGCCGGTCTACCACCGCCTCGACGAGCGGATACGCGCTCACGTGCTGCTGTGCTGGCTCGCCTTGCTACTGATCCGCGTCGCTGAGCGCCGCACCCAGCAGTCCTGGCCCAAGATCGCCGCCGAACTCGGCCGGATCCACCAGGTCACCCTCTCCGGCCCGGCCGGCAGCCTCCAGCAGACCACCCGGCTCACCGACACCCAGACCAAACTCTTCACCGACTGCGGTGTCCCGCTCCCGCCAAAGATGAGCAGCCTCAAGACCGCCGAATAGCCGCTGAGCTGGGAAAACAGGATCCGGAGCCGTGGGCAAACGGCCCCGAAGCCTCCCCACGCCCATCGCCCCAGGTCAACCCGCAGATCCGCCACCGCCGCATGCCCGCCAACCGTCGAAGCCGGGGTAGAGGCTCGTGCCGTTTCGCTGGTCGAGCGGCCACTGGTTGTATGCCTGCCAGGTGGTCACCGGCAATACCACGCAGATCGCGGCCGCCCGGCGGTCGTCCCGCACGACGAACGGAGTGCAGGCACGCCAGCCGCCGGCCGAGGTGAAGACCGCCTGGTAAAGACCGGAGGTCCAGTCGCTTGGCACCCGCAGGGACCAGGACACGGGCCAGCGGCAGGCGATGACGCCGTTGCTCGGGTCGGCCGGCGGCACGGGTTGACCGATGCCGCTGAGCTCGGGGCTGGTCAGCATCCGGCGGGCACCGACTCCACCATGCCAGCCCAGCCGGTAAATGGAGATCCGGTACCTGCCGCCCGGGTTGACCGAGACGTGGAAGTCCAGGGGGTCGCCGGGGGCGACGCTGGTCGCGGAGGCGTATCCCTGAATCTGCCGGCGCTCGTCGTCCGCCGCGGGCGGGCCGTCCGCCGGCCACCAGTCGTCGCCGGGCTGGCGATCCTCCTGCGGCCGAGGCCATTCGAACAGTGCGTCAGCGTGGGGCCGGCCGACGACGTACCCCGCACCGAGGGCTGCCGCGGAGGCGCCGCCGGCCAGCAGGCCAAGCGCCAGGCGTCGATGGATCCGAGCCATCGATGAGCTTCTTTCGGGGTAGGAACCGTAACCAACCGGCGACGGAGGCCCTGCAATTTATCACCGGCGAGGCATGAGGTATGCCCCCGCCTTATCGCCCTCCGGGAGCAGTAGTGGATAACTCCGGACTGAACGTGCGCTTTTGGTATGACACGACGTCTGATCTGCACCAAATTGCGGTCGACACCCTGTGATTCCTAACACACAAAATCCTGGCGGCTGCCCGGCGCCGGGAGTAACCGGCTTCTCGCGCGCGAGTTAGCAAAGGGCGACCCGAGAGTCCGTGCGCCTCGAATGCGCCCAGCACGTAGCTATGACATTGAGCCATGCCGCGCAACGGCCTGGTTGCTTTCCGTGGTCAATCGGGTGCCCCGAAAGTCCGAAACGCGCCACGTGATGGTGGCTACGTAGAAACGGCGCAGAACCCGGCAAGAAGGTGGCCTCACACAAGGGTCATGCGCCGACGATGGGTGTCACATAAGCCGCTGTCCTGCCCGTACGCGAGCACACCGTGGACGTGCTCACCGGCCTGCTCGCCACTGAACGAGTCCGCCGCGGCACACGTGCCGGTACCCGCGCTCTGGAATGCCGTGACCAGGCAATCCTGGTCCTGCGCTGGCTCCTCGACGGCACCCGCAAGCGGCAACTCGCCCGTTACAACCAGGTCAGCGCCTCGACCGGCTACGACTACCTGCACGAAGGGATCGATGTCCTCGCCACCCGATCGCCGAGCCTGCACGCAGCCCTGCTCGCCGCGAAGGCCGCCGGCAACGACCACGTGAACATCGACGGGATCCTCGTAGCGACCGACAGATGCAGAACGCCTGGTCCCACCGCCGGCGTCGACCTCTGGTGGTCCGGCAAACACGACAACCACGGCGGCGACATCCAAGTCGTCACCGTGCCCGACGGCTGGCCGATCTGGACCTCCGACGTTCGACCAGGCCGCGAACACGACACCACCGCCGCCCGCACCCACACCGAGATCATGCCCACCCTCACCGAAGCCGCAACCGACCTGCGCATCCTGGGCGACCTCGGCTACGAGGGACTGGCCGACACCGTCACCGTCGCGTTCAAGAGACCGAAGAACGTCCAGCTGACCCTCGCCCAGCAGCAGCTCAACAGGGCCAACAATCGTTTGCGCGCCATCGGCGAACGCGGAAACTCCCTGCTCAAGATGCCCTTCAAGGCCCTGCGTAACGTCAGCCTCAGCCCCTGGCAGATCGGAAGATCGTCGCCGCAGCCCTGGTCATCCTCCACATCGACCACGCCCGCACCACATGACAACCGTCAGTAGTGAGCTACTTTCATTCTGCGTAGCGGTTGGCTAGGTGGTGTGTTGGTTCCGCAACTGTCGGAATGGTGAAGAACAGAGACGGCGTGAGCCGGCTGCGGAGGTGAACCCGCTGGCCGCGCTGTCGGGGCCGCCCCTGTCCGGGGCGCTGGTGGGGGTGGCCCTGTCCACGTCCACCAGCCGGGCGCCCAGCCATGCCGACAGCCACCGCCGAGCAGCTACCGCAGCGAAAGCCCCGAGCGGCCCTCGCTGACGACATCAATCCGGATCGCCGGCTGAATCGAGCCCGTCACCCCGCCCTGGTGTCCGCGGAGGACCTGGAACACCTGCTGACGGGCGGGCGCGCCGTCGGCCGGGCCCGCGTCGCCCACCCCGTCCACGCGGACGACGACGCTCTCGTCGACTGTCTGGAGGCCCTACTCGCGACGCTCCGGGCGCTGTGATGGCCGACGACACCACGACGTGGGCCGGTTGGACAGTGGTGGCGGATCTCGACCATGCTGCGGGCACCATCCGCCGGCCCCGAACCGGAGCACCCTCGCTACCGCACCGAGAGCGTGCCACCGCACACGCCGCTACGGCCGACGTGGTCGTGCCGGGCGTGTGGCCATCCGTGGCCGTGCGCCCTCGCCCGCCTCCTGCCGAAGGCCGAATTCGACCGGAGCCATGTGACCCTGTCGATCTACCTCGTCGGCCTGATGCACGAGGCGATGCACGACCTCTATCCCCTGAACCCCCACGACGGACCGAGTCCGCGCGACCTGTTCGAGCGTTTCGTCGCCCGGGGCCCTACCGCCGACCTGCTGTGGAAATGCGGGAGTGAGTCGCCGGACGCCGGTGCGCTACCCCGCACCCGCCAGCGGCACGGCCGTGATCTGCTGCCGCCAGGCGTACGTGTTGCCGTCGCGCCGCAGCTCGACCAGGCTGACCGGGTCGATCCGGACCCTGACCGGTGGGATCGACCGCACGGCCGCCACTTGATCGATGACCGGCTCCGCGGCGGTGGGCCGACGGTTGTAGGCGGCAGGATCCCCGTCGACCCCGCCGGAGTTGTGCTCGGCCGTAGGCTTGCTGCCGTGGGAGACGTCCTGACGTTCGTAGCGTTCGCTGGCGGTTTCGCCGCCGTGTTGGGTGCGGTCGCGTGGCTGGGCACCCGCATACGTCGCCGAGGCATCGGCGGCGGACTCATGGGCCCGATCGATGAGATCTACAATCCGGGCGCTCACCGCTCCCGCCTGGAAATCCAGGTGCAGGAACAACGCATGGCGCCGATGCCGTCGCCTGATGACCGGTGGCGACGGATCCCCGGCGCCGCCGCGGGCCCGGACACCCTGCACCGATCTGCTGCACCCCCACCGCCGGAGGCCGGCGGGGCGAGCGATCGAGGTGGCGGGCGGTATCTTGGCGGCCGTGTTTCCCACCGTCCGTGAGGTCCTCGCGCTGGAGCCGGTGCGCCACGGTGCGCCGCGCCTGGTCGCCGGTGACGCCGGGTTGGACCGGCTGGTGCGGTGGGTGCACGTGGCGGAGGTGCCCGACATCGCCACCCTACTCGGCGGGGGCGAACTGGTGCTGACCACCGGGATCGGGCTGCCGGCCGACGACGCCGGGCTGCGGGCGTTCATCGGCGACCTGGCCGACGTCGGGGTGTCCGGCCTGGTGGTCGAGCTGGGCCGCCGGTATGTCGGCGGAGTGCCCCGGGTGATGGCCGCCGCCGCCGAGCGGCGCGGGCTACCCCTGGCCGAGCTGCGGCGTGCCACGCCGTTCGTGCGGATCACCGAGGCCGTGCACGCGTTGATCGTCGACGCCCAGCTGACCGAGCTGCGGGCCACCGAGGAAATCCACCAGCGCTTTACCGAGCTGTCGGTGGAGGGCGCCGACCCGGGTGAGGTGGTCCGGCAGGCGGCCGAACTGTCCGGCTGCCCGGTGGTGCTGGAGAACCTGTCCCGGCAGGTGCTCGCGTACGATCCGGCTGGGGAGAGCGCCGAACTGCTGCTCGACGGCTGGGAGCAGCACTCGCGCCGGATCCGGCCGGCCGGGCGGACCGCGTACGACGTGGACAGCGGCTGGTTGGTCACCGTGGTCGGCGCCCGGGGGCAGGACTGGGGGCGGCTGCTGCTGCGCTGGCCCGGCGACGGCGAGTTGACCACGGGGGCGACGCGGCGACCGGCGGACGTTCCGGGCGAGGGCGACCCGCCGGTGGGCGGGCCGGCCGCGGGCGGGCCGGTGGTGGCGGACGCCCGCACGGGCGGGGCCGAGGCCGGCGCGCCGGCGACGAGGCGTGGTCGCCCGGACACCCCGCCGACCCGGCTGACGATCCTGGTGGAACGGGCGGCGTCGACCCTGGCGCTGGGCCGGCTCATCCGCCGTGACGCGGAGGGCCTGGAACGGCAGCTGCACCGCACCCTGCTCACCGCCCTGCTCGACCACGCCCACCCGGTGGACGAGGTGGCGCTGCGGGCCCGGGCCCTCGGCGTGCTGCTGGAACGCCGGCACCTGGTGGGCGTGGTGGTCCGATACCGCGGCGACGACCCGGCCGTCGAGGGCGGCCCGGGTGACGGCGGCCTCGCGGCGGCCAACCCGGCGGCCGGGCCGGCCCGGCTGCGGGACCTCGCCGAGGCGGTCGGCCACGCGTTGCGGGACGCCAGGTTGACGGCGTTGACCAGTGCGCTCGACGACCACGCGGTGGGTGCCCTGCTCGCGCTGCCGGACGCGGCGGCCGAGCAGCGGGCGTTGACCGCCTTCGCCGCGGCGCTGCGACGCGTCCGCCCCGACGCGTTCGTACCGCGACCGATCGAGGCCGCGCGGGCGGCCGGCACGCCGGTCAGCGCGCTCGTCGTCGCTGCCGGCTCCGGTGTGGACAGCCTGCGGGAGGCGCGGCGCTCCCTGGTCGAGGCGCGGCAGATCGCCGATGCCGCCCGCCGGGACCGCCGAGACCTGCCGATCTTCCGGCTGCCGCACGTCGGGCTCGCCGGCCTGCTGCACCTGCTGCGGGACGAGCCACGCCTGCAGATCTTCGTCGAGCGGGAGCTGGGCGCCCTCCTGGCGTACGACGCGCAGCATCCCCGGGAGCGATTGCTCGGCACCCTTCGGGCATACCTGGAGCAGGGCCGGAACAAGTCGGCGGGCGCGGCGGCGGCGCACCTGTCCCGCCCGGCGTTCTACGAGCGCCTGGCCCGGATCGGCCGGGTCCTTGACGTCGACCTCGACTCGGTCGACGCCTGCCTGTCGTTGCACGTGGCTCTGCTCGCCCTGGACGCCATCCGCACCCCGTGACGCTCACCCGTACGGCCCAGGTTGACCACGAGCGAGGCCGGTCCGGCGGGCGAGCCGATCCTGCTCGCGGTCCACTGGTATCTGCGTTACGGCCTGTCGCGTGCTCCCGGAGCGGTAGAACGGTGACCAATCGGGTGGCGTTGCCGAGGAAGCCGTCGAGTAGGACCGGGACCTCGGAGTCACGACGGAGCGCGAGGTAGCGGTCGTCCGGCTTCGTGGACGGGTGACCGGGTCGTTGGTCGGGGCGTGTGTCGTGAGTGGGGAACCCGCGGAGATCGAGGCACGAGACAGGGAGAGTCACGTTGAGCGAAATCATGATCGACAGCGCCCGGCGCGCGGGTGGACCGCCAGGCGACGGGAGCGGTGTCGGGCTGGCCGCCCCGCCGCGCTCCGGTCGGCAGGTGACGGCCCGCGTCCTGCTGGGCTGGCTGCCCCCGGACCGGGCCGAGGAGCTCCTCGCGTCGGCCCCGAACGTTCCGTCGCTTCCCGCGGAGCGGCGGAGCATGCTGCTTCGGGCCCGTGAAGCGGTAGCGGCCCGCGCGCCTGGCGTGGACCAGTCCGACCTGCTGTCGGAGCCGCCAGTGGGATTGGCGGACCACATCTCCCGGCTGCGCGCGACAGCCGCCGGCGCGGAGAAGCTGCAGCGTGGTTGCCGGGTCCGCATGGTCGACCTGAGCCGGGTGGTGGCCCACCAGCCACACGTGTTCAGCGACGTGGCCGACGGCCACATCGCGAATGTGGACACGGAAAGCCCACGTGCCGTCGCCGAGTTGACCCTCCCCGTCGAGCCACCGGATGCCGCTGCGGAGGCAGCTTTCACGCAGCACTACGACGAGCAGCGGCGCATCTACACCTTCACGTCCACGAATCCGAACCTGAAGGTGCTGGGCAACATCTCGGCACCGCTGCGCGGCGCCAGCGGCGTGGGGGGTTTCGGCTTCGCGGTCGGCACCGGGGTCTCGTTCGTGGAGGTGGCCCGCTGTCAGGGGCGCTACGTTCTCCGGGACGGCTACCACCGTGCCGCCGCACTGCTGCGGCGGGGAGTCAGCAGGGTGCCCGCACTGGTACGGGACTCCGACGGCTACGAGCCCTCGCCGTCGGGCATGATCCCGCTGGCAACCGTGCTGGGGCCGCGGCCCCCGCTGCTGGGCGACTACCACGACGACCTGGTGTCGGTGACCGTGCTCCGTCCCGGGTACCGGCGGGTGATCGTGATCCAGGGCCTGGAGTTGTCCGTGCTCGACGGCTGAGCGGACCCCGGCGCGTCCGAACGCCTGCCCGTCGAGCCCTCACCGGTGCACACCGACGGCCTGCTACGGCAGAGCTCGCCGAAGGAGCCGATCTGTCCGTCCACCGTCTCGAGACGTGGCCCTTGTCGCCGACCAACTCGACCGACGCGCGCGCAAGCGCTCGGCTGGGGTTTCCCAGCCGAGCGCTTGCATCAACCCACTCACGGCCTGATCAAACACAACCGGTGTTGCGACGACCCTGGAACCCGCGGGCTGCGGACGCGGAGCCGCCCGTTGCCCGGGTTTCCGCGGCACCGGCTACGGCAAAGCGACCCATGGCTGTTGGAACACCTTGAACCATTGGGTGTTCCAGGTGAAGTCGTCCCCATCGACCTCGCCTTCGGTCTGGAACACCGTGCCGTTGGTGGTGATCAGTTCGGCGTACGCGGTGGATTCATCTACGGTGATGGAGACCGCGCAGGCGCCCTTGGGGAAACCGGGGAGGACGCTGAGGTCGACCCACGTGAAGCCCTGGCCATTTGCTTCGCCCTTGTCCTGCTCGCCCACCAGGACCTTCCCGCCCTTGGCGACGATGTTGAACTGGCGGTCTTCAGCTCCAGATCCATCGTTTTGTTGGAACACGGAGTCGATGTCGATGCACGTGTCCTTCCTGTGATCGTCCTTCCGTTCGGCCTTGTGATCGCCGATCGACTCTTTCCCGTAGCCGCCCGTGAACCCGTCCCCGGGGTCGCCTTTCCAGCCGTTGCCGTGATCGCCCTCCTGCTCGGTGGAGGCGATCGGCTCGGACGTGGCGAAAGCCGGGGCGGCGGCATGGACCGACACCGCGCCCAGGACGGCTGTTCCGGCGATCACCATCCCCACCGTGGTGCGGGGTAGTGGACCCAGTCGAGAACGCTTACCTGCCTGCTTCATCTACGTGCTCCTCTCCAACAAAATAGCTAGACCGCACAGGTGCGTTCAGAACTATCGTCGCTTCTCCGGGCGGGTTCTCACATTCCAGTGAGGATCCCTCGAAAGCGTGGAGGCCAGGCCAGTAGGTTTCCGAGAAGCCTTCACTATGGGTGGCGTGTCTCGGTCTTGACCCATGATCACCGGTCCATAGTGGTCGCGTTTCACGTGGGCGTCGCTACCCCTTGGACCTGACCGATGCTCGGTGGGCACTGGTTGGGCAGCCGCCGCGCCCCGGTGATCGGCCGGAGAATCGATGTCGGTTCGTGGTTCGTGACCAGGCAGCCGGCATCGCAGCGGACCCATGTCCGCTACATCCGCAGATCGCGCAGTTATGACCACGGTGCCACCCTTCTGGGTGATAAGGCGACCATCGGATCGTTAGATCTGTTCACGTAGTTAGTGTCAGGTTGGGCGGTTGGTTGGACCGTTCATGTTTCGGGACTCCGGAACACCAGGCGAACCAGATCGGGGGCACCCAGATGAGCAGGCAACACGATCAGCCCGGCCGCGCCGAGGCGCTGACGCCCGGGAAGTCACCGGGCCGGGGTGGCGGGGGTCGGGGTGTTGGCCCTGGGTACGGTGGCGGGGGCGGCCGGCCCGTGGGGGCTGCCCGCGCTGTCCGCCGGCGACGCCCCACGATCGGTGGCGGTGGCCGCCGGTGGTCAGGTGGCCGTCGGCGACCAGCAGGCGGTGACCGTGTCGGCCGGTGCCGCCGGGGCGCTGTGGCGGGAGATGGGTGGCGGCTACTGGGGTGGTGACTGGGGGGTGGCCGGTGACCCCGGCTGGCCCACCGACACCCACGACGACCACCACGAAGACAAGGGCGACGAAACCGACAACGGCGAGCACGACCACGACGACCGCAAGGGCGACGGCAAGAAATACGACGGCCAGAGATACGGCGGGAAGAAGGGTGGCACGGTGATCCGGGTGCCGTGCAACGCGGAGAAGCTCCAGGCCGCGGTCACCCTGTTGAACGCGGGTTCGGGTGGTGTGGTGAGCCTGGCCGAGAAGTGCACCTACTCGGTCACGGTGTCCCAGGACGACAACGCCTTCCCGGTGATCACCACGACCATCACGGTGAAGGGTAACGGGGCGAAGATCGTACGGCCGGCGAGCGCGGGCGAGTTCCGGTTCTTCGAGGTCGGCGCCGGCGGCAACCTGACCCTGACCCAGCTCACCCTGACCGGCGGCCGACCCCCCACCAACCAGGGCGGCGGGGCGATCCGCGTCGACACCAGCGGGCAACTACGCCTGGACAAGACCACCCTGACCAAGAACACCACCCAGGGCGCGGGCGGCGGCGGGGCGATCTCTTCCAACGAGGGCATCGTCAAGGTCACCCGCAGTACTCTCAGTCGCAACGTCGCCGCTGGCGAGGGTGGCGCCATCTCCAACGACGCGGGCACACTGTCGATCACCAGGTCCAACCTGACCGACAACACCTCCGACAACGACGGTGGCGGCCTCTACAACGACGGCACCGCGACGATCACCTACAGTGTGATCGGCAACAATGTGGCCGGACTGGACGGCGGCGGACTGCTGGCGTCGGGGACGATGACCACCGTCTCCCACAGTGCCATCACCGGAAACACCGCCAACAGCAGCGAGGGCGGCGGCGTCGAGGTCGACAGCACCCTCATCGTGCGGCACACGACCATCAGCAACAACACGGTCAACGGAGAGGGCGGCGGCATCGATACCGACGGTGGCACCGCCACCGTGGAAGACAGCAAGATCGTCAACAACACCGCGGGCGGCAACGGCGGCGGCATCAACGCCGATGACGACGTGTTCGTCACCCGTACCCTCATCGCCGCCAACAACGCCGTCGGCGACGGCGGCGGCGTCTACGTCGACGCGGGTAACACGGTGGCCCTCACCGACACGAAGATCACCAAGAACGTCGCCGGCGGTGACGGTGGAGGAGTGTTCAACGACGGCACGGTCACCGTGGCCGGCAAGACCCTCATCACCAACAACAGGCCGAACAACTGCGCCGGCGCCAACGCCGTCCCGGACTGCTTCGCCTGACCAACACCCGCACCACGGAGTGGGGGCGCCCGACCACCGGGGCGCCCCCACCCTCACCGGGGCGCCCCCACCCTCACCGGGGCGTTGCCGCGCCACCGCCCTCGAGTGACTCGAGAACGGTCACCATCAGTGGAGACGCCGACCGCACCACATGCGACCAAGTATGTGGCGCGGTCGGGTCAGCTCGTCCGACCCCCGGTGCCGTGACTGTTCGCCGGAACGGCGTCCGGCGGGCGGCGAGGCCCTGGCGCGACCGCCGCGGGCACGACCACGCAAGGTGCGGGAAACACCGATCAGCGTGGCCCCCGGTCAGGTGAGGGTGTCCAGGGATTTCGCGTAGCCGGTGGGAACGTGGGAGGGGCCACCCGGGGTGAAGACGTCCGAGGTGGCCGCGGCGGGCCAGGCGGTCTCCGGCACGGCGTCGACCAGGGCGCGGACCACCGGGGCGGCACGCCACCGGTCCTGCTCGGCGAGCAGGCTGAGCGCCACCAACGACTCCTCGACCTCGCCGACACACTCGAACGGCTTGTGCCCGTCCACGCCGAGCAACTCCCGGTAACCGGGCAGCTGCGCCGGGTCTTCGAGCAGATTCCCGCCGAAGATGCGCGTGACTCGCTCGCGCGGCATGAAGGGTGCCAGGGCGAGGAAGACGAACCGACACTTCGGGCAGTTCCGGCACCAGCGCTCGCTCGCGCCGCGTAGCTTGAACGCCGCGTTGCAACTGGTCACCACGTCGTCGTACCGGTCGACGGTGGCGAACAACCGGGCGATGTGCAGCTCCGACAGCGGGCGCAGCAGGGAGAAGTACGGATCGGTGAGCCCGGCGTGCTCGGCGAGTGCCGCCCGCAGCAGCCCCTCGGCCTCGACACCCTTGGACCACTGGTGGTTGATCTCGTGACCGTTCCAGACCAGGTTCGGATCCGAGGCCGAGCGCTCGTTGGACATCACCACCGGGCCGAGCCCGTTCAGCACGGCAGTGGCGACCGCGATCAGCGAGTTGATCGCGGTGACCGGGATGTGACCGTTGAGCGCACCGTTATCGTTCAGGTCGAACAGCACCGGGTCGATCCGCCGCCGCGCGGCCAGCGCCGGCAGCCCCGACGCCACGTTCACCGACTCGATCACCCGGTTCGGGTTGACCGAGAACGGCACCGGGTCGAAACCACCCCGGCGCAGCGCCTCCAGGCTGACGATCGAGTCCTTGCCGCCGCCGACCGCCGACAGCGGTCGCCGGCCGTAGGTGTCGTACCCGACCGCCGGTGTGACCTCGCCGGCCGGCACCTCGGGCCGCAACTCCAGCACGTGCGGCAGCGCGTTGCGGTACGCGTACTCCCCGAGGCCCCTGGTGTAGACGGCCGTGACCAGCTCGACGGCTGCCGCCCCCAGCGGCGCCGGCAGCACCAGCCGGCGCGGCGCGGCGGTCTTGTAGTAGCTGACGCCCGCGACCACGTGCAGGAGCTCCAGAACCCGCCCCAGGGTGGCCACCACCTCGTCCGGCGGCGGCGCGTCGGGCAGCGGGAGGGTGACCACCTCGGTGAAGCGCTGCCCGCCGTCGGGCCCGGTCAGGGCGTAGTCGAACAACACCTCCCCGGTGGAGAGGTCGATGGAGTAGGACGGGAAGGTGAAGGCGTCCATCCGCCGAAGCTGCTCGTTGGGCACACGCCATACTAGGCCCTGGTTCGTCCGCCGTGCCCGAGTGCGCCGGACCCCGCCCGTCGACCGACAACGACCCGGAGGAGAGCCCGTGCGCCTGTCTGACCTGCGCGGACGCAAAGTCGCCGTCTGGGGCGCCGGCCGGGAGGGCCGCGCCGCGGTGACCGCGATCGCCGCGCACGGCCCGGCGGACCTGGTCGCGGTCGTCGACGACAGCGGCTCGTCTCTCAGCCTGCCCTGGGACGGTCCGCTCGCGGAGGCGGCGCCACTGGTCACCGGCGAGGCGGGCTTCGACCGGCTGGCCGCCGCCGACGTGGTGGTCCGCTCGCCCGGGGTGCCGAACACACATCCGTGGCGGGCCGAGCTGCGTGGGCGGGGCGTACCGGTCACCCAGGGCACCGCCCTGTGGATGGCCGACCACGCGGAACGCACCGTGGGCGTCACCGGGAGCAAGGGCAAGAGCACCACGTCCAGCCTGATCAGCCACCTGCTCGCCGCGGTGGACCAACCCAACGTCTTCGGCGGCAACATCGGCGTGCCGACCCTGGACCTGCCGGAGGCCGGACTGTACGTGCTGGAGCTGTCCAGCTACCAGTGCAGCGACCTGGTCGACTCACCCCGGGTCGCCGTGGTGACCGCGCTCTTCCCCGAGCACCTGGACGCGCACGGCGGCGAGCGGGAGTACTACCGGGACAAGCTCAACCTGCTGGCGCACGGCCCGGAGACGGTCGTCGTCAACGGCGCCGACCCGCGGCTCGCCGCCGAGCTCGGTGACCGGGCCGCGGTTCGTGCCGGCGCCCCGGACACCACCCACGTGGCGACCGGCCCGGACGGAACGCCCTGGTTCCACCTCGGCGACCGGTCCCTCTTCCCGCGAACGACGCTGCCGCTGGTCGGCCGGCACAACGAGGGCAACCTCTGCGTGGCGCTCGCCGTGCTCGACGCGCTCGGTATCGACGTGGTCGCCCGCCGGGACACCCTCGCGGTGGCGGTCGCCGGGTTCCAGGGCCTCGCCCACCGGCTCACCGAGATCGTCGACCCGTCCGGGCTCACCTTCGTCGACGACACGCTCGCCACCAGCCCGTACGCGGCCATGCACGCGATCGACGCGTACGACGGACGGCCGCTGACGGTGATCGTCGGCGGCAGCGACCGGGGGCTGGACTACACCCCGTTGCGGGAACACCTGGCCGAGCGGGAGCTGACCGTCATCGGCATCCCGGACAGCGGGCCGCGCATCGTGGCCGCGCTGGACGGGCTGCCGAAGGTGCGCGGCGAGGTGGTCGACGACCTGGTCGACGCGGTCCGGCTGGCGCGCGAGACCACCCCGGCGGGCGGGGTGGTGCTGCTGTCGCCGGCCGCGCCGAGCTACGGGCGGTTCCGCAACTTCGAGCACCGCTCCGAGGTGTTCGCCCAGGCGGTCCGGGACACCGCCGTCGGCTGAAACGCACCCGGGCCGGTCGGCGTCCGGTGTGGAATCCGTTGACGTGCTGCCCAGCACCCGGGGCCGGTCGGCGTCCGGCGTGGATCCGGTGACGTGCTGACCGACACCCGCGCCGGTCGGCGTCCGGCGTGGATCCGGTGACGTGCTGTCAGGCCGCCGGGGTCGTGCGCCGCACAGTGACAGTTGTCCCTCGCGTGGCCGGATGAGACCGTGCGGTAACCGCGACCGCTGAGAGGTGCCACGATGACCGCCGACAACCTGCTGGCCCGGCACCGGGCCGTACTCCCGTCCTGGATGCCGCTGTACTACGCCGAGCCGATCGAACTCGTCGCCGGCTCGGGTCGTCGGGTCACCGACGCGCAGGGCCGCACCTACCTGGACTTCTTCGGCGGTGTGCTGACCAACATGATCGGCTACGACATCCCGGAGATCCGCGAGGCGGTGGAGCGGCAGCTGCGGACCGGCATCGTACACACCTCGACCCTCTATGTGATCCGGCAGCAGGTGGAGCTGGCCGAGAAGGTGGCCCGGCTCTCCGGCATCCCGGACGCGCGGGTCTTCTTCACCAACTCCGGCACCGAGGCCAACGAGGCGGCACTGCTGATGGCCACCAACCGCCGCCGCTCGCACCAGATCCTCGCCGTGCGCAACAGCTACCACGGCCGGTCGTACGCGGCGATGGGCGTCACCGGCAACCGGGGCTGGTCGGCCAGCCCGCTGAACCCGTTGCAGGTGGCCTGGCTGCACTCCGGCGAGCGGCTGCGCGGCCTGCTCGCCCGGCTGCCCGAGGCGGACCAGGTCGACGCGGCGGTGGAGGACCTGCGTGAGGTGCTCGCCACGCAGACCGCCGGCGACGTGGCCTGCCTGATCGCCGAGCCGATCCAGGGCGTCGGCGGGTTCGTGCACGGCCCGGACGGGCTCCTCGCCGCCTGGAAGAAGGTGCTCGACGAGCACGGCATCCTGCTCGTCTCCGACGAGGTGCAGACCGGCTGGGGCCGCACCGGCGAGCACCGCTGGGGCTACCAGGCCCACGGGGTGACGCCGGACCTGCTCACCTTCGCCAAGGGCATCGGCAACGGTTTCGCCCTGGCCGGGGTGGTCGGCCGGGCCGAGGTGGTCGAGTCGGTGCCGGCGATCAGCTTCTCCACCTTCGGCGGCAACCCGGTCTCCACCGCAGCCGGCAACGCCGTCCTGGACTACCTGCTCGACCACGACCTACAGGCCAACGCCGCCCGCACCGGGGCGATCCTCGCCGACGGCCTGCGTGCCGGGGTGGGCGACCTCCCGGCGGTCGCCGAGATACGCGGCAAGGGGCTGATGCTCGGCGTCGAGCTCGTGCGGCCGGGCACCGGCGAGCCCGATCCGGCGCTGACCAACCGGGTCTTCGAGGCGTGCCGGGCCGGGGGGCTGCTCGCCGGCAAGGGCGGCCTGTACGGCAACGTGCTGCGGATGGGACCGCCGCTCACGCTGACCGAGGACGAGGCCCGTGAGGGCCTGGCCATCCTGGTCGACGCGATCCGCTCGTGCGCCGCCGAGGTGACGGCGTGAACCTGATCGGGCACTTCGTCGACGGGAAACGGTTCTCCGGCGCGTGCACCCGGCGGGGGGATGTCTTCGACCCGGCCAGCGGAGCGCGGACCGGCCAGGTCGAACTGGCCTGCGCCGCGGACGTCGCGGTCGCCGTGGAGGCCGCCGGGTGCGCCGCGCGGACCTGGCGGGACGCCTCCCTGGCGAGGCGGACGGCCGTGCTGTTCGCCTTCCGCGAGCTGGTCCACGCGAGGCGGGACCGGCTCGCCGAGGTGATCACCGCCGAGCACGGCAAGGTGCTCGCCGACGCCGCCGGTGAGGTGCAGCGCGGCCTGGAGGTCATCGAGTACGCCTGCGGCATCCCGTCGGCGTTGCGCGGCGGGTTCAGTGCGAACGTCTCCACCGAGGTCGACTCGTACAGTCTCCGGCAGCCGCTGGGCGTGGTCGCGGTGATCAGCCCGTTCAACTTCCCGGTGATGGTGCCACTGTGGTTCGTCCCGGTCGCGGTGGCCGCCGGCAACGCGGTGGTGCTCAAGCCCAGCGAGCGGGACCCGAGTGCCGCGCTGCTGCTGGCCGAGTGGTTCGTCGAGGCCGGCCTGCCCGACGGGGTGTTCAACGTGGTCAACGGCGACAAGGAGGCCGTCGACGCGCTGCTGGACCACCCGGTGGTGCGGGCGGTGTCGTTCGTCGGCTCCACCCCGGTCGCCCGGTACGTCCACCAGCGCGGGTCGGCCGCGGGCAAGCGGGTGCAGGCGCTGGGCGGCGCGAAGAACCACATGGTGGTGCTGCCCGACGCCGACCTGGACCTGGCCGCCGACGCCGCGGTGAACTCCGGGTTCGGGTCGGCGGGGGAGCGGTGCATGGCGATCTCCGCGCTGGTCGCGGTCGAACCGGTCGCCGACGCCCTGGTTGCGAAGATCACCGAGCGGGTGGCGGGGCTGCGCACCGGCGACGGCCGGCGGGGCTGCGACATGGGCCCGCTGGTCACCGCCGCGCACGCCGAGCGGGTCCGGTCGTACGTGGCGGCCGGCGTGGCGGCCGGAGCGGTGCCGGTGGTCGACGGGCGGGACGTGCGGCCCGACGGCGAGCCGGGCGGCTTCTGGCTCGGCCCGACGCTGTTCGACCGGGTCACTCCGAACATGTCGATCTACACCGACGAGATCTTCGGGCCGGTGCTGTCCGTGCTCCGCGTCGGCTCGTACGCCGAGGCGGTGGACCTGGTGAACGCCAGCCCGTACGGCAACGGTACGGCGATCTTCACCAACGACGGTGGTGCCGCCCGGCGCTACCAGCACGAGGTGGAGGTCGGCATGGTCGGGATCAACGTGCCGATCCCGGTTCCGATGGCCTACTACTCCTTCGGCGGCTGGAAGTCCTCCCTCTTCGGCGACCTGCACGCGCACGGCGAGGACGGGGTGCGGTTCTTCACCCGGGGCAAGGTGGTCACCAGCCGCTGGCTGGACCCGCGTCACGGCGGGGTCAACCTCGGCTTCCCCACCCAGACCTGAGCAGCCGCAGGATGCCGGCCCCGGCCAGGTACGCCACCAGCGCCGGGACGGGCAGCCCGAGCGGCTCCGCGTCCGTGGGTGCCACGACCGCGTTGTCGACCAGCGCGAACACCACGGCGGTGAAGCCGGCGACGGTGAGCGCGGGCCGCCACGGGGCACCGCCAGCCGACTCGGCGGCCGGTGGCCGGCCGGTGCGGGCCTCCACCGGGCCGAAGACGGCGACGAGGGCGGCCAGTATCACCGTCAGCATCAGCACCCACGGGATCCGCCAGGCCAGCCACGCGGCGGAGCCGGCCGCGGGGGTCGGCAGCAGGCCCACCGCGTCCAGCGCCCCGATCAGGAGGATCGTGGCGCTCAGGTGCCACAGGAAGACGGTCAGCACGACGGAGTTGACCGCGATCACCGCCATCCAGGGGCGGTCGCGGCGCAGCCAGCGACCGGCGGGGCCACGCAGCAGCACGATCAGCCCGACCTGCGCGGTGGCCACCGCGAGCAGCGCCAGGCTGGGCGGCGCGGCGTTGTTCAGCGGCTCGCCCGGCACGTTGATCATGGTGACCGGGTACGGACCCGGCCCGGTGAGCAGCACCGTCACCGCGGTTCCGCCGAGCATGGCGGTCCAGCCGGCGCGCCGGGACAACGGGAGCCGCGGGGACCGGAGACCGGCCGACCGGACCGACGGCGGCGGTCCGCCGGGGTCGCCGCGCGGCGCCGGTGGCGCGTCGGGCGTTGGCGCCGCCCGGCCGCCCGCTCCCGGTGGCCGCAGCCCTTCGGCGTGGACGTCGTACCAGGCGAAGCCGAGCTGGTGCACGGCCAGCCACCCGAACAGGTAGTTCGACAGGGCCGAGGCGTCCGAGCCGAGCAGACGCCCCAGGTCGCCCACCGCCACCAGGAAGGCCAGCACCACTGGTACGCGCAGCCCGTAGCGCCGGTGCAGCCCGTACATCAGTGGGGTCAGCGGCACCACGGCCAGATACGCGGCGAGAAACCACACCGGGATGGTGGCGGACCAGACGACCGTCCGGATCAGCGACGGGTCGGCGCCGAGGACTCGGGCGACCAGGGCCGCGGTGGCGAGCACGATGATCAGCACGGTGGTCGGCCGCAGCAGCCGAGCGCTGCGACCGAGCAGCCAGCCGGTGGCGTCACCGCCCCGGCTGCGGTGGGCGGTCAGCGAGGCGGCGTTGGCGTAGCCGCCGACCAGGAAGAAGACCGGCATGACCTGGAACGCCCAGGTCAGCGGGTACGCCCAGGACAGGTCGGGCAGCGCGGAACGCCCGGTCGGCTGGCCGGCGGCGTCGTGCCCGATGGCGGTGACCGTCCAGTGACCGAGAACGACCAGGATGATGGCGAGCGCCCGCAGCAGGTCGACGTAGCGGTTCCGACTCGGCGGTGTGGCGTCGGCGAGCCGGCGTAGTCGGCCCATAGCGGTCAGCCTAGGCGACCGCGGCGGTGGCCTGTCGGTCTTCGGGCGACGCACCACCCACGCCGTCCACCGCCGGCGGACCGCCGAGCCCGCGGCGGGGCGGCGGGGCGGGTCGGTCTCAGCGGTGGGTCAGCGGGTCGGGGCGGCGGCGGGTGCGCTCCCGACCGAGGATCCAGAGCGCCTCGACGCCGTCCTTCCAGGTGATCTTCTTGCCCTCTTCGCGCCCGCGGGCCCGGTAGCTGATCGGTACCTCGTAGGGGCGGATCCGCTGGCGCAGCAGCTTGCCGGTCACCTCCGCCTCCATCCCGAAGCCGCGCGACCGGATCCCCAGCGAGCGGTAGAGCTCGACCGGCATCAGCTTGAAGCAGGTCTCCAGGTCGCCGATGTAGGAGTTGAAGAGCACGTTGGCGACCATCGTGACGCCCTTGTTGCCCATCACATACCAGAAGCTGTAGGCGCTGTGGCTGCCGAAGGTCCGATTTCCGTAGACCACGTTGGCGCGGCCGTCGAGGACCGGGGCGAGCAGGCGGGGAATGTCCTGCGGGTCGTACTCCAGGTCGGCGTCGAGGATGACCATGTACTCACCCTCGGCCTCGTCCACCGCCGTCTTGATGGCCGCGCCCTTGCCCGCGTTGCGCTGGTGGCTGATCACCCGCAGCCGCGAGTCGTCGGCCCGCCCGAGGATCTCCCCGGTGCCGTCCCGACTGCCGTCGTCGACCACGACCAGTTCGATCTCGCACGGGTAGTCGACCGCCAATGCCTGCTTCAGGGCATCCGCGATGCGTTCTTCCTCGTTGTAGACCGGCATGAGGATCGAGAGCTTCACGGGGATCTCCACGGTGGCGCCGATGTGTCAGCCCTACCCTAGCCCGCCTGGTCAGTGGCGCGGTGCCAGCCCTGAACCGCCGTCCGCCGTCCGGCGCGTCGGGTGACCTCACCACGTCGGGTTCAATCAGTTCTGCTCCGGGGTCTGGCGGCAGAGATACATCTGATAGCCCGCGATGTCGCGCACCGAAACAACGTCGACCGCCGGTGGGGTGGATCGGGCAAAGCGGTCCGTCATGGCGCTCGAGGCGGGCAGGACGTAGGCAACCTGTTCCGACTGCCGGACCTGATCACGGTACGGCCGGTACCGATCGAGACCTGGCGTGAGGTTCTCGTCGAGGACCGCACAGCGAATCTGTTCCCCGCTTCGGTAGGCGAGTCGGTTGCACGTCCAGTACTCGGAATAGATCTGCCTGATGCCGTTGCCCTGCAGATGATCCAGCAGCTGCTGCTCCCCGTCAGCTTTGGCCGCGTACACCGACCGATGGGCGACAAGCTGCCCGGTAGCGACCAGCAGACCAGCGAGAACCGCGCCGGTGAGCGCAACACACCCGGCGGCCAGGACGACGCCCCTCCGGCTCGGGCCAGGCACACCGGGTCGAGGTGAGCTCCTGCCGTCGGCCTTGTCGGCCCCCACGCGGCCGACCGCGGACCTGACGCCGATCCACAGCGGCCAGAGAACAGCCGGCAGGGACACCAGCCCGTAGTGGAGGTAGCGGGCGCTTTCGATCGGTGCTGCCGCCGACGAGGAGCTCGCGGTGTACGCGGCCAGGGTCATCGCAGCACCGGCGACGAGAGCGAGCCGACCGGCATGCAAACGACGCTCGTCCCGGTCGGCGTTGCGCATCGCCAAGACCGCGATCGCCGCCGCCGTGACCATAAGGATCAGGTAGGTCGGCCCCCACCACAACTGCCAGGTCGCGCAGCGACTCGGCGCGCACATCCCGGAACTGAGCGGCAGCCCGAGGATGACCGCGCCATGCAGCCGGTCCGACCATGCGGCCGGCTCGGTCGTGCCGCTGAGGGACAGCAACACGGAAATCGAGTTGCGATGGTCGGAGCGAATGTTGAACCAGATCAACGGGGCTGCGCCGACGACAAATCCGGCAACTGCCAGGGACACCCGTCGCATCGTCAACTCTGATCGGCTCATCCACACCACGAGCAGCACCGCGGCGGCCACGTACGGCAGCGCAAGCCAGTGGGTCCAGACGATGTAACCGGCCAGCCCGCCCCACACCGCGAATGTCACCTGCCGCTTCTCCGGCTGCAGGGCAAGAAGGGTAGATGCCAGCATGAGACCGGCGGTGGCGGTAGCTACATCGGAATAGCCACCGGCTCCGATGATCTGATCCTTGACAACCCGATCGGACCCGAGCGCCAGAACCGCCATGGTGAAGACGGCGAACCACGGTGTGTAGAGCGTGCGCGTCAGCCGGAAGACGAGAAGAAGGAAAACGACATACATGGCGAGCGCTGGTAGACGAAGCACCCACCACTGTGTGCCGAGGACCTGAACCAGGGGGGCTGCAACGTAGGAGTGGAACGTGCCCATGTAGTCCTGGCCATAGAAAAACGTCGGCCAGTGCTGGCCTGCTCCGATGTGCAGGGCAGCCAACCCGGCGGTGCCCTCGTCGCTATTTGCCGGCGGCACGTCCAGCGCCATCAGAATCGCCCGGTACAGGAAACCCGCGATACCGAGAGCTGCCGCCACACAGCCAGGGATCACACCCTTCTTGCGAAAGGACGTGGCCGAGCCCACTACCACTTCTCCCGGGACCGGTTTGTGGCTGCACACTTCTCGGCCAATTCCGCCACGGCCCTCCCTTGCTCAACCGGCCACCACAGTTCCATCGAGCCGTGCCCTGCAATTCTGCCATAGCAGGCAGGGCGGGGGTGCCGGTGCCGGACAGCAGCTGGTGTGCGGCCTGCAGCGCGAGGGGCTGGACCACCGGGCTCCCGCTCCACGGATTCATGGGCCACGGGATCGAGGGCCGCGGTCAGCGTGTGATGCCGGTGGAGCGGGCGGTGGGCTCTCCGGCGTCCGGCGCGGTGTCGATGTCCGTGGCGGTGGCGCGAGTGAACTGACGACCAAGTATTCGCGAAACAGGGTTCAGGTGCCAATGGTCGAATAGGGGCGATGCTTCACCTCGCGGTCGCGCCTACCGCGGCACGGTGAGAACCTCGGCTCCGTCGCTGGTGATGGCGATCGTGTGCTCACTGTGCGCTGTCCGACAGCCGGTCGCACTTCGGAGCGTCCAGCCGTCGGCATCGGTGACGAGCTCGACGGTGTCCGCCATGACCCACGGCTCCAACGCCAGCAGCAGCCCGGGGCGCAGCCGGTATCCGCGACCGGGCCGGCCCGTGTTCGAGACGTGCGGGTCCTGGTGCATCGTCGATCCGACGCCATGACCACCGAACTCGGTGTTGATCAGATATCCCGCCTCGCTGAGGACCGAGCCGATGGCATGGGAGATGTCACCGACGCGAGCCCCCGGTTCCGCCGCGGCGATCCCGGCGCTCAGCGCGCGCTCGGTCGCGTCGATCAACGCGACGCTCTCCGGGGGCTCCACGTCGCCCACGATGAAGCTGATGGCGGAGTCGGCGACAACTCCACCTCGGGAGACGGCGAGGTCGAGCGTCAACAGGTCGCCGTTGACGAGCGTGTAGTCACGGGGCCGTCCGTGCAGCACGGCGTCGTTGACTGACGTGCAGATGTAGTGACCGAACGGCCCGCGTCCGAAGGAGGGCTCGTAGTCGACATAGCAGGACTGCGCCCCGGCATCAATGATCATGGCCTGCGCCCACCGGTTGATGTCCAGGAGGTTCGTGCCCACCCCGCAGCGACTCCTCAGCGTCTGCAGAATGTCGGCGACCAGGGCGCCTGACTCCCTGGCTCGCGGCAGGTCGGTGGGGTTCAGGATCTCGATCACGCGTCGCCCTACTCGGGTAGCCAATAAGTATCCCGGCCATAGTATCCCGGTATTAGAATTGGAGCCATGGTCAGGTTGCCGCTCACTCCCGCGGAGGTCGAGCGCGGACGGCGCCTCGGCCTCGTCCTGCGTCGCGCCAGGGGGCAGAGATCGATGCTCAGCACCGCGCTGGACGCGGGCGTCTCGCCGGAGACTCTTCGGAAGATCGAGTCCGGTCGCGTGGCCACCCCCGCCTTTCCGACCATCGCTGCGATCGCCGACGTGCTCGGCCTTTCCCTCGACGCGGTGTGGTCGGAGATCAACCAGTCCGACGGGTGGGTCGATCTCGCAAGGCCAGCTCCCTGCGCCGGTGAGCAGTTGGCCTCGTAGCTCTCGACCGCGCCGCGGTTGCGGTTGCGCGGCTCGTCAAGCCTCCCGTATCCGACTCCGTTTGATCCCCGAGAGCGTCGGGCGGGACGGGCTCGACCGGCCTTGACCGGTTCGGCGCCCGGGGGTGCGGCGGTCGCACGGGTGGACGTACCTCCGACGTGGAGACCGACCACGACGGTGTCGGGCGCTGGCCCACCTCCTTGATCAACGTGCGTTCATGCTGGCCGGGCCCGGAAGTGTCGGGGGGGTGTCCCTATGGGTTTTGTCAAGCCGCGAGGCGGGGTTCGTCCGCCGGTTTCGGCTGGTATGGGGTCTTGGTGCGCAGCATGGCGTGTAGGACGTCGACGCGGCGTCGGGCGAGGCAGATGAGGGCGGCGTTGTGTTTCTTGCCCTCGGCGCGTTTCCGGTCGTAGTAGGTGCGGCTGGTCGGGTCGGTCAGGGCGGCGAACGCGGACAGGAAGAACGCGCGTTTGAGCTGCTTGTTGCCGCCCTTGGGTGGGTGCTCGCCGCGGATGCTGGTGCCGGAGCGGCGGGTGACTGGGGCCAGGCCGGCGTAGGCGGCGAGGTGGCCGGAGGTGGGGAAGGTGGTGCCGTCGCCGACTTCGAGCAGGATGCGGGCTGCGGTCCTGACGCCGATGCCGGGCATCGAGGTCAGGACCCCGGCAAGAGGGTGCGCATCAAGCATCCCCTCAACCTGTTCGGCGACTTGGTCACGCTGGTGCAGCAGGTCACGCAGGTTGTCAGCCAGTCGCGGCAGGACGGTCTCGGCCGCCGCGGTGCCAGGCACGACGACGGTCTGCGCGTCGAGCGCGGTGAGGATCTGCGCGACCAGGCGTACGCCTATGCGTGGCGCACGCTTCTTGACCATCTCGACCAGTTTCGTCCGGCCGGCCTTGCGCAGCCCGGCTGGTCCACCGCACTGCGACAGCAGCTCCAGCACGGCTGGATGCTGCAGTTTCGGGCCCAGGACCCGCTCCAGCGGCGGGTGGATCTGGGTGAGCAGACCACGAATCCGGTTGGAGATCCGGGTGACCTCGCCGGCGAGGTCGTCGTCGTAGCCGACCAGGACTTCCAGCTCAGCGAGGGCGTCGTCGCCGGCGTCGACGCGGCGCAGCGTGTGCGGCAGGGTGCGGGCGGCGTCGGCGATCACGTAGGCGTCGCGGGCGTCGGTCTTCGCGGTGCCGGGGTGCAGGTCGGCCAGTCGGCGCATGACCAGGCCGGGCAGGTAGGCCACCTGATGCCCACACACGCGGGCCACCGCCACGGGCAGCGCGCCGATCGATGCGGGCTGGTCGACCACCATCAGGACCCGGCCGTGCCGGGCGAGCTTGTCGAACAGTTTCCGCAGGCCGGCCTCGGTATTGGGCAGCGTAGCGTCGTGCAGCCGCTTCCCTTCCGGGGTTAGCGCGACCGCATGGTGTCCTTCCTTGCCGACATCCAGTCCGATAAAGACGCCGTACTCGTCGTACAACGCTGTGCCTCCCCAACTGCTACCGTGGCTCGGCCGCTGGTCAGCGTCGGACTGCCGGCATCCACGTTACGAAGAGACCTACCCCGCACGCGGGGCGGCCGGGTCCCTATCAGCGGTCCGCCGACGCCACCCGGCCCGGCGACAACACCCCCCGGATCATGCGTACGACAGGGGCGGTTAGTCATACCGAGCCGGGCGACCGAGCAGTCCCCGGCTGGGGACGATCAAAAAGGTAACGGGGGCGGCGCCTCGCGTCCGGCTGTGCGCCAGGTAACAGTTTGAAAACTTCGCCCACGGCCTTGACACGGAGGGGCCTTCAGTAAGAACTTTTACCACTAACAGTTAACAGTCTTTCGAAAGGGCGTCCGATGGTTGATCACGAGGTGGACACCGCCGCGGGGACCGCGATGGTCGACACCGACGGATCCGACCGGCGGGGCGTCGTCGGGAGCGCAGCCGACGGTGTGCTGGCCCGGGTCCGGGCCGGTGCCGGCGACCTGACCGGGGCGCTGCGGCGGGTCGCCGAACACGTGCTCAGCGACCCGGAGGCCGCCGCCCGCGCGACGATCGTGGAGCTGGCCGAGCGCAGCGGGACCTCACCGGCCACCATCACCCGCTTCTGCCGGGCGATGGGCTTCGAAGGGTACGCGGACCTGCGCCTGGGCATCGCCGCCGAGACCGGGCGGGCCCGCTCGGCGGGCTGGACCGTCGACATCGGGCGCGAGATCCAGCCCAACGACCCGCTGCGGCGGGTGCTCGACCAGATCATCGCCGCCGACACCCGGGCCATGCACGACACCGCCGCGCTGCTCGACCTCGCCGAGGTGGAGCGCGCCGCGGTGGCCATCGCCGGGGCGAGTCGGGTGAACATCTTCGGCGCCAGCGGCAGTGCCCTGGTCGGCGAGGAGATGCAGTTCATGCTGCACCGCATCGGGGTCGCCGCCTGGGCCTGGAACGACGTCCACGAGGGGCTGGCCTCCGCGGCGCTGCTGCGCGGCGGCGACGTCGCGCTCGGCGTCTCGCACAGCGGCCAGACCAGGGAGACCATCGAGATGCTCGCGGAGGCCGGCAGCCGCGGCGCGACCACGGTCGCCGTGACCGGTTTCCCCCGCTCGCCGCTGGCCGAACTGGCCGACCTCGTGCTGTTGACGGCCAGCCAGGCCACCACCTTCCGGCCCGACGCGCTGTCGGCCCGGCACCCCCAACTCGTCGTGCTCGACCTGCTCTACATCGCGGTCGCCCAGCGCACCCACGACCGCGCGCACGCGGCCTTCCGACGCACCGCCCAGGCCGTCGACGGGCACAAGGCCGCGAAGGGGGCCACCGCATGATCAGCGCTCAGCGGTACGCCGAGGCCGTCCGGCCGGTGCTCGACCGGCTGCTCGACACCAGCGCCGACGCGCTCGCCGCCGCCGCCGACCTGGTCGCCGCCAGCCTGCGGGCCGGCGGAGTACTGCAAGCCTTCGGGGCGGGGCACTCCGAGGCGTTCGCCGCTGATCTGGTCGCTCGTGCCGGCGGGCTGGTCCCCACCAACCGGCTCACCATCCACGACCTGGTGCTGCACGGGGACGCGCCGCGCGGCGTGCTCGCCGATCCGAAGCTGGAGCGCGACCCCTCCATCGCCCACCAGATCTACGCCCTCGCGGCCCCGCAGCCGCCGGACGTGTTCGTGGTGGCGTCCCAGTCCGGCATCAACGGCTCGGTGGTCGAGCTGGCGACGCTGGCCACCGGGCGCGGTCACCCGTTGATCGCGGTCACCTCGGCCGAGCACACGGCGCGGGTCGCCTCCCGGCACCCGTCGGGCCGCCGGCTCGCCGATCTCGCCGACGTCGTGTTGGACAACGGCGCGCCGTACGGCGACGCACTGCTGCCGCTCGAGGGCGGCGGCGCGGTCTGTGCGGTCTCCTCGGTCACCGCGGCGCTGTTGGCGCAGCTGCTGACCGCCGAGGTCGTACGACGGTTCCACCAGGCCGGGGAGGTGCCGCCCATCTACCTCTCCGCCAGTGTCCCCGGCGGGGACGAGCACAACCACGCCCTCGAGTCGCGGTACGCCGGGCGCCTCCGGCGGACCGCCTGACCCGAATCCCAAGGAGAGTCGCACATGTCCGTTTCCCCTGATCTCAATCGCCGGACCCTGCTGCGTCGCGCCGCGGCCGCGGGTCTGCTGGTCACCCCCGCCGCCGGTCTGCTCAGCGCCTGCGCCGGCAGCGAGCCGGCCAAGAACGACGACACCGGCGGCACGAAGAGCAAGGACAACCCGTTCGGCGTGCAGGACGGCAGCGCGGTCAAGGTGGTCATCTTCAACGGCGGCCTGGGTGACCAGTGGGCCAAGGAAGACGAGGTGATCTTCAAGGCCAAGCACCCGAACGTCACGGTCAACATGAGCTCCACCCAGAAGATCAAGACCGAAGAACAGCCGAAGATGGCGACTCAGCCCAGCGACGTCGTCATGAACTCCGGCGCCGACATGATGGACATCAGCACGCTGGTCAACGAGGGCGCGATCGAGCCGCTGGACGACCTGCTCACCGCCCCGGCGTGGGACAGCGAGGGCACGGTGGCGGACACGCTGCTGCCGGGCACCGTCAACGACGGCACCTTCCAAAACAAGTTCTACGTGGTGAACATCGCCTACACCGTCTGGGGTAACTGGTACAACGCCGCCCTGTTCGACAAGGAGGGTTGGCAGCCGCCGAAGACCTTCGACGACTTCTTCGCCCTCGCGCCGAAGATCAAGGCGAAGGGCATGGCCCCGTACGTCCACGATGCCGTGCACGGCTACTACCCGCGGTGGGCGCTGATGGCGACGATCTGGAAGTCCGCCGGCAAACAGGCTGTGATCGACATCGACAATCTCAAGGAGAACGCCTGGAAGGCCGACGGCGTGCTGCCGGCCCTGCAGGCGTGGGAGAAACTGGTCAAGGACAAGCTGCTGCTGCCCGGCAAGCTCGACCACACCCAGTCGCAGCAGGCGTGGCTGGACGGCAAGGCCGCGTTCATCCAGGTCGGCACCTGGCTCAAGAACGAGATGGCGGCGACCATTCCGCCGGGTTTCGAGATGAAGCTGTCGGACTACTGGGGCCTGGGGGCGAGCGACAAGGCGCCGAACGACGTCTACGCCGGTGCCGGTGAGGGCATCGTCGTCCCGGCGAAGGCACCGAACAAGGCCGCCGCCAAGGAGTTCCTGCGGGCGGTGCTCTCCAAGGCCGGCTCGGCGAAGTTCGCCGAGCTGACCAAGTCGCTCGCCTCCACCAAGGGTTCCGGGGACAACGTCCAGGACGCGGCGCTGGCCAGCGCGAACGAGCTGATGAAGAACGCTCCGCAGGACCTCATCTCGGTCAAGTTCGGGAACTTCTATGCCGATCTGGACAAGGAGAGCCAGAACCTCTCCGAGGAGCTGATGGCCGGCCGGCTGACCGCCCAGCAGTTCGTCGACAAGATGCAGGCGGCCGCCGACAAGGTCGCCCAGGACTCGTCGATCACGAAGCAGACCCGTACGGCCTGATCAGAACGGAAAGAGTGAGTCCAATGCGGCACGGTGTCGCGCGTTTCGTCACAGGCTTCCTGGCCCTGCCCGTCGCGCTGTACCTCTTCTACGTGGTGTGGCCCTTCGCACAGGCGGCCGGCTACTCGCTGACCGACTGGGGCGGCTACTCCGACCGGCAGCAGTTCGTCGGGCTGGACAACTACGTCCGGCTGTTCTCCGACGAGCTGATCAGGAAGGCGTTCTGGCACAACGTGTTCTTCCTGATCACCGTGCCGCTGTTCACGATCGCGCTGGCCCTGTTCCTCGCGTTCCTGCTCAACGTGGGCGGACGCGAGGACAGGGCCGGCATCCGGGGCGTCTTCGGCTCCGGGTTGTACAAGGTCATCTTCTTCTTCCCGCAGGTGTTGTCCCTGGTCGTCATCGCGGTCATGTGGCAGCAGATCTACCGGGCCGACGGCCAGGGCCTGGTCAACGGAATCCTGATGAAGATCGGGCTGGTCGACGCCGACAACCCGATCGCCTTCACCAACGACCCCGAACCGTTCCTCGGTGTCCCCGCGGTGCTGTGGTGGCTGCTGCTGATCGCGGTGTGGAGCGGCGCCGGCTTCTACATGGTGCTCTTCTCCGCGGCGATGCAGTCGATTCCGAAGGACATCTACGAGGCGGCGATCCTCGACGGCGCCGGTCGGTTCCACACCTTCTTCCGCATCACCCTGCCGCTGCTGCGGGACACGGTCTCGGTCGCCTGGGTCTACCTGGGCTTCATCGCCCTCGACATGTACGCCCTGGTCTTCGTGATGACGCCCAGCCAGGGTGGCCCCAACCACGCCAGCGAGATCTTCGCGTCCGTGCTCAACTTCACCGCGTTCCAGAAGGGCCAGTTCGGCTACGCCTGCGCGATGGGTGTGGCGCTGGCGATCTTCACGATCATGCTGGCCGCGGCGCAGCTGAGGATCACCCGCCGCGAGCGGATCGAGTTCTGAGGAGACTGGTGACGATGAGTACGGCGATCCACAGCTCCGACCGGACCCGGCCCGACCAGGTCCCGCCGTCCGCCCGGCGCTCCGAGCCGGCCGGCCGGGGCGCGGGCGCGCGGATCTTCAACGGGTTCTCCCACGTGTTCCTGCTGGTGTGGGCGATCATGGTCGTCTACCCGCTGGTCTGGGTGCTGATGTCGGCCCTGAAGAGTGACTCGGAGGTCATCCGGGAGCCGCTGTCGCTGATCCCGGACAGCCTGCGCTGGGAGAACTTCGGCCGGGCCTGGACCGAGGGGCAGCTCGGCTCCTTCTTCCTCAACACCGGACTGGTGCTGGCGGGCAGCGTCTTCCTGACGATGCTGCTCGGCTCGATGGCCGCGTACGTGCTGGCCCGGTACGAGTTCCCGGGCAACCGGCTGATCTACTACATGTTCCTGTCCGGGCTCACCCTGCCGGTCTACCTCGCCGCCGTCCCGCTGTTCAAGGGCGTCTACAACACCGGTGTGGTCTTTTCGCCGCTCGGGCCGAACAAGCACCTCATGTTGGTCCTGGTCTACGTTGCCTGGTCGCTGGCGTTCACGGTCTTCTTCATGCACTCGTTCTTCCGGACCCTGCCCACCGCGATCGCCGAGGCGGGCCTGGTCGACGGTGCCTCGCACAGCCGGCTGTTCTTCAGCGTGATGCTGCCGATGGCCAAGCCGGGCCTGATCAGCATCGGCATCTTCAACGTCCTCGGCCAGTGGAACCAGTGGTACCTGCCGACGCTGCTGATGCAGTCCGTCGCCGGTGAACCGAAGAACCAGGTCATCGCCCAGGGCCTGATCGACCTGTCGGTCAACCAGGGCTACAAGTCCGACTGGTCCGGTCTGTTCGCCGGGGTCACCATGGCGATGCTGCCGGTGCTGGTCGTGTACATCGTCTTCCAGCGACAGGTGCAGTCCGGCCTCACCGCCGGAGTCGGCAAGTAACCATTCGCCTTCGCGTGAGTGGCTGCTGAGCTGGCCTCCCGTGGGTGTCGCTCCGGTGAGTGTCGCACCGGCGAGGCAGAATCACGTTCGTGCTGGTGGCGGTGGTGGCGGACGAACTCGGCGGGGGTGTGCTGCAACTCCTCGACGCCGCCGGGCGGCCGACCGCGCCGCCCGAGCCGGTCGCCAACCTGGCCGCGGCCGTGGCCGACCGGGAGCGGGCTGGTCGCCCCCGGTGGGTCTGGGCGTCGGCGGCGACGATCTACCCGGCACTGATGCGCGCTGGGGTCCGCGTCGACCGCTGCCACGACGTGGAGTTGACCGAGGCGCTGCTGCTCGGCCACGCCGGCCGGTGGGGCGAGCCCCGCGCGGCGGCTGCCGCCTGGGCGCGGCTCACCGGCACGCCGGTCCCGGCGGACCCGCCACCCCGGGTGGCCGAGCCACCCGGCCACGGCCAGGGCGCGCTCTTCGAGACGCTGCCGGGCCCGCCGGGCCCCGGCGTCGAGGCGTTGACCCGGGTGTACGCCGACCAGGTCACCCGGATCTCGGCAACCGGGCATCCCGGCCGGTTCCGGCTGTTGGTCGCCGCCGAGTCGGCCGGCGGGCTGATCGCCGTCGAGATGGCCGCCGCCGGGTTGCCGTGGCGGGCGGACGTGCACGATGCCGTGCTCGCCGAGCTGCTCGGTGAGCCGTCCCCGGTCGGCGGGGCGCCACGCCGGCTGGCCGGGCTGGCCGCCCGCATCGCCGAGACGTTGGGCGTCCGCCAGCTGCACGCGGACTCGCCGGCGGAACTGGTGCGGGCGTTCGCCCGGGCCGGGGTGGAGGTGCCCAACACCCGGGCCTGGGTGCTGCGCGGCGTCGACCACCCGGCGATCCCGCTGGTCCTGGAGTACAAGGAGCTCTACCGGATCTGGACGGCGCACGGCTGGGCCTGGTGGGACGCCTGGGTGCGCGACGGCCGGTTCCGGCCGGAGTACGTGCCCGGCGGGGTGGTGTCCGGCCGGTGGGCCACCCGGGGCGGTGGCGCGTTGCAGATCCCGAAGGTGATCCGTCGGGCGGTGGTGGCCGACCCGGGCTGGACGTTCGTGGTCGCCGACGCCGGTCAGTTGGAGCCACGGGTGTTGGCCGCGGTCTCCGGTGACCACCGGCTCGCCGCCGCCGGTGGGGCCGGCGACCTCTACGCCGCGCTGGCCCGGGACGCCTTCGCCGGCGACCGGGCGCGCGCCAAGCTGGCCCTGCTCGGCGCCATGTACGGGCAGACCGGTGGGGCGGCGGTGCCCGCGCTGGAGGTGCTGCGCCGCAACTACCCGACCGCCTTCGGGTATGTCGAGGCGGCCGCCCGGACCGGCGAGACCGGTGGGCTGGTCCGTTCCTGGCTGGGCCGCACCTGCCCACCCGGTGCGGTGGGGCTCGACGGCGAGCAGGGGGTCCCGGACGGAGGTGACCGCACGGCGCGGGCCCGGTCGCGGGGCCGATTCACCCGCAACTTCGTCGTCCAGGCGACCGCCGCCGAGTGGGCCTCGACGCTGCTCGCCACGCTTCGCGGCGAGCTGGCCGGTACCGGCGGCGAGCTGGTGTTCTTCCAGCACGACGAGGTGGTGGTGCACTGCCCGAAGGAGCGGGCCGAACAGGTCGCGGCGGCGGTGGCCCGGTCGGGTGGGCGGGCCACCGCGCTGCTCTTCGGCGCAACGCCGGTCCGGTTTCCGCTCGACGTGTCCATCGTCGACTGCTACGGCGACGCGGCATAGCACACATTTTTCCTTTTTGCCCCGCTACCACCATGCGGGAAGTGTCGTTGGGTCCGTTGTGCGTCAGGGGCCGAGCGACAGTTTCGTTCGGTCCGTCTCTACGACGGAGGTGGCACCGCTGAACCGGATCGCAGGAATGATCATCGCTGCGGGCGGGGGACGCCGGATCGGCGGCCCCGAGGCCCTGCTGCACCAGGGGGAGAGGCCCCTGGTGAACCAGATGATCGATACGCTGACGGAGGCGGGCTGCGCACGGATCGTGGTCGTCCTCGGCGCCGCGGCCAACCAGGTGCGCGAGACCGCGGACCTGACCGCCGCCACCGTCGTGGTCAACCGGGCCTGGGGAACCGGCGTGGGCTCGTCGATCCGGGCCGGTCTGGCGGCAATCGACGATGACGACATCGAGGCGGTGGTCGTGGTGCCGGTGGACATGCCCGGCCTGACCGCCGCGGCGGTCAGCCGAGTCACCGCGCTGCCGTACCCGGACGTACTGGTCTGCGCCACCTATGGCGGGCTACGCGGCTACCCGATGCTGTTCGGTCGCCGGCACTGGTCCGGCATCGCCACCCTGGCCAGCGCCGACGTCGGCGCCCGGCCGTACCTGCTGGCGCACAAGAGGCAGATCGTCGACATCGCCTGTGACGCGGTCGCCGACGGCAGCCGGGTCGACACCCCGGAGCTGATGACCCTCTACGGCCTGACCATCCCGCCCCAGCGGGTCGGGGCGTAGTCAACCCGCCAGGTCGAACAGGGCAGCGGCGTTGCCCCAGCAGATCGCGCGTAGCCAGTCGTCGCCCAGGTCCAGTCGAGCCAGGCCGGCGAGCTGCTCCGCGTACGCGTGTGGCAGGTTCGGAAAGTCGCTGCCCAGCAGCACCTTGCCGGCCAGCCCCAGGTCGCGCAAACGGGGCAACTCCCCGGCGGGGAACGGCACGAACCGGTCGAAGAACGGGGTGAACGCCATCGCGGTGTCCAGCCGTACCCGCTCGTACCGCTCGGCGAGGTCGAGGAACGCGGCGTAGTCCGGCGCGCCGAGGTGCGCCACGACCGCGGCCAGCCCCGGGTGCCGGGCGAGCACGGCGGCGAACGGGGCAGGTCCGGTGTGTGCGGTGCCGACCGGGGCGTGCCCGGCGTGCACCACCACCGGCACGCCGGCGTCGGCGAGTAGTCCCCACACCGGGTCCAGCACCGGCTCGGTGGGGGCGAACCCACCCACCTGCACGTGCACCTTGAACACCCGGGCGCCGGCGGCGAGTGCACCCGCGACGTACCGCTGCGCGTCCGGTTCGGGGAAGAACGTCGCCGAGGGCAGACAGTCCGGTGTGGCCCGGGCGAAGTCGAGGGTCCACCGGTTCAGCTCCTCGGCCATGCCGGCCTTGTGGGCGTACGCCAGGGCGCTGAACGCCCGCACGCCCAGCCGGCGCAGGTGGGCGACCCGCTCCGCGTCGCTTTCGCGGTACCGGATCGGCCAGCCCGTGCCGATGAGCGGGCCGGCGGTTTCGAAGTACGCCCACACCCGGCGCAGCAGCCGGGGCGGGAGGAAGTGCACGTGCACGTCGGCGAGGCCGGGTAGCCCGAGCCCCTGCCAGAATGCCGGCACGTCGGCGTCGTCGGCCGTCCCCATCGTCGTCAGACCTCGATGTTGAAGCGTTGCAGCACCGAGGGAGCGACCAACCCGACGGCAGCGAGCACCGCGATCACGGTCAGCGCGGTGCGGACCACCACCACCTCTGTCTTGCCGCCTGCCCGCAGGGCGATCGAATCCGGCAGACTGATCATCTTCCACATTCGGCGCTTGATCGGGATGGGCCAGAGGATCGGCACCCCGGCTTTGGTGATCATGTCGCCGATGATGTGCACGAAGCACCCGACGCCGACGGCCAGACCGATCATCGGATACCCGCGGTTGCCCGGCAGGTTGGCGAAGGTGAACCAGGCCGCCCCGAGCGAGGCCAGGGTCACCACGACCCAGCCGGCCCGCTCGGCCCACTCGTCGAAAAGGCCGCGCAGCGCGAGGCCGAACATGAAGAACAGGATGCCGATCACGGCCCACTTGCCGTACGCCGCGCACAGCGCGGTGGTGCCCCAGCCGACCAACACGGTGAACGGGATCGTGTGGGTCAGCGTGCGGTGGCCGTTGGTGCGGCGCGGGTCCTTGCTCAGCTTGGTCGCGTAGTAGACCCCCAGCGACACCTTCTCCGTCACCTCGGCGACGAACAGCGAGACGACGCCGAACGTGCGGGCGACGGTGGCGCCGCCCCGGTTGCGGGTCACCTTGCCGGACAGGTCGAGGTCGGGGAAGAGCGCGCCGCCCGCGCACACCGCGGTGCCGACGGCGAGTGCCAGCGGCGACTGGTGATAGTCGGCGAACCGGTCCAGCGCCAAGGATCCGGTCAGCCACACCGCCGCGCCGGACAGCGCGTGCGACGGTCCCATCATGTCCGCTCACCCTCCCGGGAATCTTGAGCGCCGAAAACTACGTCACTGTAGTTCAGCACACCGCTTTCCAGGGAAGTGCCGCCCGCCCGATCGCGCTTCCCTCGGTCATCGCGGGTGGCACGACAGGTACGCGGTGCGGTGTATCCCATCAGGTCGGAGCTGTGTCGCGGTCGGTCGGCCGGCCGCCCAGGCTCCCGCGCACCGTGGTGAACTGTCCCGACGCCGCCGCCCAGTCGGCGTCCTGGGTGATCCAGCCGAGCACCCAGCCACCAGCCGCATCGGTCGGCACCACCTGCACCGCCCGCAGCCGCAAGCCGTGCGGCGTGTCCCATCCGCACTCCCACTCCGCGGCCGCCGCGGTCGTGCCGAGACGGATCTCGACGTACCCCGGCAGGGCGCCGGCCGCGATCGCCCGCTGCCGGGCGGCGCGCAGCCGGTCGAGAGCGGCGGCGGGAGCGTCGCCGGCGTTCGCGACGCTGAGCGTGCGCCCGGTGGCCGGGTCCCGGAAGCAGGCCACGTCACCGTCCTCGGAGTACCGCCAGCCGGCCGGCACCGCCACCCGGAAGCCGCGAACGTCGACGTGCCAGGCCCAGCCGCGTGGCGGGCGGAACGGTTCCCCGGCCGGCGGAGACGCGGCGACCACCGGCTCGCCGGCGACATCGGGACGTAGGCAGGGAAACGGCGGCGGTGGGAAGCCGCGCCGGCCCGGCTTCGGTGGCCGGGTACGGCCCAACCTGCCGTCGTACCCACCGTCCTCGCCGATGATCCGCGGGTCACCCGGCGCCAGCCCGAGACCGGGCCGGCCGTGGCGGCCGCCGGGCGCCGGCCCGCCGGAAGACCGGGCCCCGTCGGGGCGCTCCGGCGGCTCGTCGGTCACCGCCAGCGCCGTTCCCACCCCTGCGACGGCGGCCACCAGCAACGCCGACACCGCCAGCGCCCAGCGCCGGGCGGCTGAGCCGCGCGACCACAGGCGGGGGAGCACGCCGGGTGCTCCGGCAGCCCCGCCAGCCGTCCCGGTCGTCGTTGCCGTCGTCGCGGCCGTCGCCGTCGTGGCCGGCTCCGGGACCGGCGCGGCCGGCACGCTCACCGGCGGGCCCGGCGATTCGAGCACGGCCGTCAGTAGCCGCCGCGTCTCGGCGTGGTCGGTGCGGTCGTCCGGGTCGCGGCACAGCAGCCCGGCGAGCACCGGGGCCAGCGGCCCGGCGTTCGGAGCGGGGTCCGGCAGGTGTGTGGCCAGGGCGCTGAGTGTGGCCATGGCGGTGCTGCGGGCGTACGGCGAGCGTCCCTCCACCGCCGCGTACAGCGTGGCGCCGAGCGACCACAGGTCCGCCGTCACGCTCGACACCCCGTCGGTGGCCCGCTCCGGGGCCACGTACTGCGGCGAGCCGAGGACCATGCCCGGCCGGGTCATCGCCCCGTCGCCGCCGTCGAAGACGGCCAGCCCGAAGTCCGTCAGCAGGGCCCGCCCGTCGTGGGCGACCAGGACGTTCGCCGGTTTGACGTCCCGGTGCAGCACCCCCGCGCCGTGCGCGGCGTGCAACGCGGCGAGCAGGTCCAGTCCGATCGCGGCGGCCCGCCGGGGCGGCAGCGGCCCATCGCTGTCCAGCATGTCCTGCAGGGTCCGGGACGGCACGTACTCCAGCACGATCCACGGACTGTCGCCCATCCGCACGACGTCGTACACCTTGACGACGTTCGGATGGTCGATGCACGCGGCCGTGCGCGCCTCCCGCAGGGTGCGGAGCCGCAGCTCGTCGCGTTCCGCACCGGTCAACCAACTCGGCGGGGTGATCTGCTTGACCGCGACCTCGCGGTGCAGCACCTCGTCGCGGGCCCGCCAAACCCGGCCCATGCCGCCGCGTCCGGCCAGTTCGAGCAGCCGGTACCGGCCGGCGATCAGCACTCGCTCCACAGTGCTCCCATCCACCGCCCGGCGTACACCTTAGGTCAGGAGACGGGCCGCCAGCCCGTTCGCCGAGGTGGGCGCGCCGACCGGAGGGCGGCTCAGCCGGCGGCGCCGACCGCGAGGAGGTTGCCCTCAGGGATCTCGATGCTCCGGCGCGGCTCGCCTGACCGGTGGCGGCGAGGGCGACGGAGAGGGCGTGGACGTGGCGGCCGAGGCCGCCGACGAGCACCGGCGGGGTACTCCCAGGACAGCATCAGCACGCGGTGGTGCCGGGCGGGCTGGATGTCGATCACGTCGGCGGTTGGTGACAGCGGCCCCCTCTGAGTTGTCCCCGAGCGCGCGCCGGCCGGCACCACTTCCGGTGCCCCGTTGACGTCGCGACTGGATCGGGACCAATCCTGCTGGTGGACGGCTAACCAGCGGAGACGCAATCGTTGCGGTCGTGTAAAGCGCTGCCTACCGGATCCGGCGCACCCGCAGCAGCTCGGCGACCGACCATGCCTGGAACGGGCATCCGGTCGCCCGGTGCGGGGGAAGACCGTCGGCGGTCTCGCTGACCGAGCCGAGGCCGAACTCGGTCAGGTGCGCCTCGACCCCGGCGAACAGCTCGTCGACGGGGAGCTTGGCGCGCCGACTCGCGTCCACGAACGGGCCGAGCAGCCACGGCCAGACGGTGCCCTGGTGGTAGGCGCCGTCTCGCTCGGCCGGACCGCCCCGGTGCCGGCCGACGAACTCCGGCGAGTCGGGGGAGAGACTGCGCAGGCCAAGCGGGGTGAGCAGTCCGGCGGCGATGCGGCGCAGTGTCGGTTCGTCCGGGCCCAGCGGGGCGAACGGGAGTGACCAGGCCAGCACCTGGTTGGGGCGCAGCAGGTCGTCGTCGTGGACGGCGGCCCCGCCCAGCGGGTACGCCGGCGCGGGCGCGTCCACCACGTCGTGCAGCCATCCGGTCGGGGCGGGGAACCGCTCCCGGAACGCGGCGACCGCCCGGCCGTGTAGCCGCCGCAGATCGGTGGCGTCCTGCCTGGCCAGGTCCGCCAGTTCGGCGAGCCCGGCCAGGCCGTTGACCCACAATGCGTTGACCTCGACCGGCTTGCCGGTCCGGGGCGTCACCGGCACCCCGTACACCCGGGCGTCCATCCAGGTCAGCGCGGTGTCCGGGGAGTCCGGGGTGCCCTGGGTGAGCAGTCCGTCGGCCGGGTCGACGGCGATCCCGAACCGGGTGCCGGCGAGGTGGGCGTCGACGACGCCACGCAGCGCGGGCAGCAACTCGGCGGCCAGGTCGGTGTCGCCGGTGACGGTGACGTGCCGGTTCACCGCGTGCAGGAACCACAGTGTGCCGTCGACGGTGTTGTACTCCACCCGGCCGGTGTCGGCGGTGTTGGCGAGCATCCCCTCCGACAGCGTTGCCGCGTACGACCGCAGCAGCGCGCGGCCGGAATCCACGCGACCGGTGCACAGGAACAGCCCCTCGTACGAGATCATTGTGTCCCGCGACCAGGCTCCGAACCACGGGTAGCCGGCTACCACGTCCGGACCGCGACCGGTGTCGATCATGAATGTGTCGGCGGCCGCCACGAGCGTGGCCTCGACCGGGTCGGCCGGCCGTCCCGCCGCCACCACCGCCCGGTTGCGGGCCCGCGCGGCGGCCACCACCGCCGGCCCCGGCGGCGGCTCGGCGGCCAGGTCACCGGCCCAGGCGAGCACCGACACGGTGTCACCCGGTCGGTCCAGCAGGCCGGAGAAGTGGCCCGCATACCACAGATCCTCGTCCGGGCGTAACCCGCGCGCGGCCTCCTCGCGGTGGTACGCGCCGAGCCACCACTGGCCCGCGGGCACCCACCCGGGGCCGGACAGCCGGAACGAGCCCTCGACCACGGCGCCGTCGGCCACCGGGTCCTGCCGCGGCGCCGGCCCGTCGGCGCGGCGCTCGCCGTGGGCGTCCCGCCAGGTGCACGCGGCAGCCAGCTCCAGCCGGACCGGACCGCCGGTGACCAACCGGTGCACGACGGCCACGCACGGCCGGCCGTGCGTCGTCGCCAGTTCCCGCTCGATCACCACGTCGCCGATCCGCCAGCGCCAGCGCGGCAGCCCATCGGCGAGGTCGAAGCGTTCCACCAGCTCGAAGCCCCGCGGATCCAGGTCGCCGGAGGCCCACTCGTGCGCGCCGAGGCGGATTCGCGCGCCGGCGGGCAGGACAACCGCCGGGTCGAGGCTCGCCAGTGCCAACCGTCGGGACGCCGGTGTCTCGCCGCCCACCACCAGCAGTCCGTGGTAGCGGCGCGTCCGCAGCCCGGCGACGGTGCCCATCGCATACCCGCCGAGGCCGTCGGGCACCAGCCACTCGTGGCTGGCGGCGCTGGTCAACTCGCCGCAGGCCTGCGGCCCGAACCGAATGTCGATCAACTTTCCTCCACCGGCGGCGAGGTGTGAAGCGCCACGACGAGAATGGCCGCTGTGGTGAAGTACCCCGGCGGCGTCGAAGATGTGCGAGTGATCACCGACGTGCCCCCCGACGCATCCGCGCCCGACCCCGAGCGGATCCGGCTCGCCCAGGCAGACGCGGGGGAGCAGGAGTGGCGCGCATGGGGCCCCTATCTGTCCGAACGGGCCTGGGGGACGGTACGGGAGGACTACAGCGAACACGGCACGGCGTGGGACTACTTTCCCCACGACCACGCGCGGTCCCGAGCCTACCGGTGGAACGAGGACGGCATGGCGGGCGTCTGCGACGACCGGCAGACCTTCTGCTTCGCGCTGGCCCTGTGGAACGGCCGGGACCCGATCCTCAAGGAGCGGATGTTCGGCCTCGGCGGGGACGGCGGCAACCACGGCGAGGACGCCAAGGACTACTGGTGGTACGAGGATTCCACCCCCACCCACTCCTGGATGCGTTGGCGCTACCACTACCCGCAGGCCGTCTTCCCGTACGACGAACTCGTCGCGGTGAACGGGCTGCGGGGCCGGGACGACACCGAGTACGAGCTGGTCGACACCGGGATCTTCGACGACGACCGGTACTGGGCGGTGACCGTCGACTACGCCAAGGCGAGCCCCACCGACATGTGCGTCCTGATCACCGTCGCCAACCGGGGCGACCGGGCCGAAACCCTGCACGTGCTGCCCACGCTGTGGTTCCGCAACACCTGGGCGTGGGGCCTGCCCGGCGGTGACCGGCTCCCCCGGATCGTCGGCCGGGGGACCCGGTTGGTCGGGCAGCACCGGGTGCTCGGCCAACTCCTGCTGGAGGGCGACGGCGAGCCGACCCCGCTGCTGTGCGACAACGACACCAACGCCGAGCGGTTGTGGGGGTTGCCGAGCCGATCCCGCTACCCGAAGGACGGGATCAACGATCACGTGGTGTGCGGCGCGCCGACGGTCAACCCGGAGCGGCAGGGCACCAAGGGTGCCCTGCACTACGTGCTGAGCGTGCCGGCCGGCGCGCAGCGGCAGATCCGGCTGCGGCTGACCCGGACCGCGCGGCCCCCGGGCGACACCCCGCCCCCGCCGGCCGACCTGGGCGACGGCTTCGACTCGGCGGTCTGGGCGCGGCGGGCCGAGGCGAACCGCTTCTTCGCCGGGGTGATCCCCGCCGGGGTCACGCCGGACGAGGCGCTGATCGCCCGGCAGGCGATCGCCGGGCTGATGTGGGGCAAGCAGTTCTACCACTTCGACGTCAAGCGCTGGTTGGCGGGTGATCCGGGCTCGTCGCCCCCGCCGCCCGGGCGCCGGCACGGGCGCAACAGCCACTGGTGGCACATGACCAGCTTCGACGTGATCTCCATGCCGGACCCGTGGGAGTACCCGTGGTACGCCGCCTGGGACCTGGCGTTCCACTGTGTGGCCATCGCCCGGGTCGACCCGGGTTTCGCCAAGGAGCAGCTGCTGCTCCTGCTGCGCGAGTGGTACCTGCACCCCAACGGCCAGATCCCGGCGTACGAGTGGGCCTTCGGCGACGTGAACCCGCCGGTGCACGCCTGGGCGGCGCTGAAGGTGTTCGAGATCGACGGTGGGCGGGACCACGCCTTCCTCGCCCGGGTGATGCACAAGCTGCTGCTCAACTTCACCTGGTGGGTCAACCGCCAGGACACCGGCGGCAACAACGTCTTCGAGGGCGGCTTCCTCGGGCTGGACAACGTCGGCCCGTTCGACCGGTCGGCGGCGTTGCCGGTGGCCGGGGTGCTGGAGCAGTCCGACGGCACCGGGTGGATGGCGATGTACGCGCTCAACCTGCTCGACATCGCGATCGTGCTCGCCGAGCGTGATCGCACCTGGGTGGACACCGCGACGAAGTTCTTCGAGCACTTCGCGTACATCGCCGCGGCGGCCTACGAGCAGGGCCTGTGGGACGCCGAGGATGCCTTCTTCTACGACGTGCTGCGGCTGGCCGACGGGACGAGGGTGCCGCTGAAGGTGCGCTCGGTGGTCGGGCTGCTGCCCCTCGCCGCCGTTACCCGGCTCACCGCGAAGACCCTGCACCAGCTGCCCGAACTGGGCGCGCGGCTGCGCTGGTTCCTCACCAACCGCCCCGAGTACGCCGACGTGATCGGTACCCGGCGGCTCGGCCCGGACGGTCGCCAGCAGCGGCTGCTGTCCATGGTCGGCCCGGAACAGATCGTCCGGCTACTTGCCCGGATGCTCGACACCGACGAGTTCCTCTCCGAGTACGGACTGCGGACACTCTCCCGCGCCCACCTGGACAAGCCGTTCGCGGTGACGCTCGGCGGCCAGGAGTTCCGGGTCGGGTACGAGCCGGCCGAGTCCACCAGTGGCCTGTTCGGCGGCAACTCCAACTGGCGTGGGCCGATCTGGATTCCGACCAACTTCCTGCTGATCGGCGCGCTGCGTGAGTACGCCGCGTTCTTCGGCGAAGATCTTCAGGTGGAGTACCCGACCCGCTCGGGGGTCAAGCCGAGCCTCGACGAGATCGCCGACGACCTGTCCGCCCGGCTGATCGCGCTGTTCACTCGGGACGGCTGGGGCCGGCGACCGATCTACGGCGCCGCGCAGCTCTTCCAGACCCACCCGGACTGGCGCGACCTGATCGCCTTTCCCGAGTACTTCCACGGCGACAACGGCGCCGGCCTCGGCGCCTGGCACCAGACCGGCTGGACCGCCCTGGTCGCCGACCTCATTCTCACCCGCCGCCGGTAGGAACGTGGGCCGACCACGGCTTCGGAACCCGGGTGACCGGACGCCGCCGGCCGACTACGGTGGCCGGGGCCCGACGACGGTGGCCGGGGCCCGACGACGGGAGGGACGGATGCGGGGCGTGACGCGCCGGTATGGTCAGGTGCTGGTCTTCGACGCCGACGACACGCTGTGGGAGAACAATGTCGTGTTCGAGCGGGTCGTCGACGACTTTCTGACGTGGGTGGACCACCCGACCCTGGACCGGGCCGAGATCCGCGCCATCCTCGCCGACGTCGAGCGCGCCAACGCGGCCGCGCACGGCTACGGCAGCAGGGTCTTTCTGCGCAGCCTGGGGGAGTGCTTCGAGCACCTGCGGGAGCGCCCGGCCACCGACACCGAGCGGCGCGGGATCGAGGAACTGGCGACCGCGCTGGTCGAGCACCGGGTGGAGCTGATGCCGGGCGTGGCCGAGGCGCTGGTCGACCTGGCCGGCCGGCACGAGCTGCTGCTGCTCACCAAGGGCGAGCGGGAGGAGCAGCAGCGCAAGCTCGACGCGTCCGACCTGCTGCACCACTTCACGGCGGCACACATCGTGCCGGAGAAGAATGCCGACACCTATCGGTGGCTGGCGAACGCGCACGGCTTCGACCCGTCCCGCGGGTGGATGATCGGCAACTCGCCGAGGTCGGACATCCTGCCGGCCCGTGCCGCCGGGATGAACGCCGTGTTCATTCCCAACGAGAACACCTGGGTGCTCGAGCACGACGAGTTGGATCGGGGTGACGAGGGTGTCTTGCACCTCGCCGTCTTCCCGGACCTGCTCCGGCACTTCTGACCGGCGGTCTCCCAGCTTGCGGCCGGCCCGGACCGGGTCGAAGTGATCCTCAGGTGGCGGCGCCGCGCACGATCGCCACGGCCACCCGGCAGAACTCGTCCATGTCCGGCTGGAAGCCGGCCGCGATGTCGGGGTGCAGGCCGGCCCGGGTCTCGTCCAGCAGTCGCTGGCAGACCTGCTCGACCGGTTCACCGGTGTAGCCGGCCCGGACCCGTTCGGTCGCGGCCTGGAGTGCCGATGTCAGCTGGTCTTCCAGCGGGCCGCGCAGCTTCCTCTGCACGGCGTCGCGGGGGTCCAGCGTGACATGTGGATCCGACATCGGCGCTCCCTTCCTCGGCGACCGCGGTACCCCACCGTGGCTGTCGGTCAAACCACGGCCGTCGGTCAAACCACGGCCGGTACGGCGGCCACCCGTACCTCGTACGAGCAGTCCTCCGCGGGCTCCTCCCGGTACGTCAACTTCCGGATCTGCCGGTCGTCGTCGTAGAGGGCGACGTCCACCAGGACGCCGAGGTGGGCCAGGCCGATGCTGGCCACCCGCTTCTTGTCCTGGAGCACCGCGCACACCCCGCCGAGCAGGGTGCTCGCGTCGGAGGTGCGGTGCCCCGGCGGGCAACGCAGCACGAGGTCCACCTCGACCGGCCCGGACAGCGGGGTCCAGCCGGTGCGCTGGGCCGCCTCGCAGGCCGCCTGGAGCAGGGCGCGGACCCTCGTCGCCTGCCGGTGCCCGGCGGCGAAGATGGACAGCGCCTCGGCTTTGACCGGTGGCAGGCCGCTCACCTCGAACGACAGGGCGAGAGTGCGGATGTCCTGCACGACGGCACCTCCTCGTTGGGGACGATCCTGCCCAACCGGCGCGCCGGCGGTGCGACTTCGCGCGGAAACCAACCGATCGGGCGGGCCAGGGTCGGCCGAGGCGCGTCGGCATCGGTGGCAACACGCAGGTAAACGCTAGTCCACCGGCTGGCCGTGGGTAACCGTCCGCTCACTCGGTGGGACGCGACGCGAACGCGTGGAGCTCGTTTCCCCCGAATCGTTCACGATCCACTATGTGATGGTGTCGTCTGTTCCCGCAGCACGGTGGCGTTGGGCTCGATCCGCACGGTGGGCTCCGCAACGACCAGGTCGACGTCTCGGCGCATCCGGTTTCGCGCCGCCTTGCGCTCGAGTCGTGCCGGTATAAGTGAACATCCTGGTCCATGTCGTCGTGGGTGACAACGGCGCGGCCGCTCGGGAGAACCCTTCGTGAAGGCGAACTGCGGCCAGTCGGCTGGCGGCGGCGCCCCGTCCGCGCGCCCACTCAGTCGAGGCAGAACTCGTTGCCCTCGACGTCCTGCATCACGAGGCACGACTCGTTGACGCCATCGGCACGCAGTAGTCGCACGCGTACCGCGCCGAGCGGGACCAGCCGTGCGCACTCGGCCTCAAGTGCGGCCACACGCTCCTCACCCACGAGCCCGGTGCCGACCCGCACGTCAAGATGCAGCCGATTCTTGACGACCTTCCCTTCGGGAACGCGCTGGAAGAACAGTCGCGGGCCCACACCTGAGGGATCAACGCACGCGAACTCCGAACCCTGACGCTCAGGCGGCAACGCTCGATCGAAATCGTCCCAACTAGCAAACCCCTCCGGTGGCGGCGGCACGACGTATCCCAACACCTCGCACCAGAAACGCGCGACGCGCTCGGGCTCCGCACAGTCGAAGGTAACCTGGAACTGCTTGACCGACGCCACCGGTCCACTATATAGAGATGGGTCAGGCGTCGTCTCCGCGGTCCTCCCTGGCTCGGTTGTGGGTCTGCCGTTCGTGTGGTGGCAGGGGTCAGTCTCGCCCGGCTGTTGGGGCCGTTGCTCGGTGGTGGGCTGATCGTGGCCGGTGGGACCGAGTTCGGCTGGCGGTGGGTGTTCCTGCTGAACGTTCCGATCGGGCTGACCGTCGCTGTCGCGGGGTGGCGGCTGTTCCCCGTCGCCGAGTCCGCCGAGCGGCCGAAGCTGGACCTGGTGGCGGTGCTGTTGCTGGTCACCGACGTCGCTGTGGCTCACCCCACTGGCCCTGGGCGCAACCGTCGGTTCGGTCGTGGCCGGGGCGAAGGCGGGGCGGATCGGTCGCCCGCTGGTCGCCGCGGGGCTGCTCCTGGCGGCGGTGGGGATCACCGCGCTGACCGTCGTCGACATCTTCCTGCCCGGCCCGGGCTCACCGCACACGGCGACGTTGCCGTTGTTGCTGGCCGGTCTGGGTGGTGGGTTGGCCGCCGCTGGCGTGGGCGGCGGGATGGTCGTGGCCCCGAACCAGACGCTGACGCTGTCCGAGGTCCCGCGCGCCGAAGCGGGCAGCGCCGGTGGCATGCTCCAGACCGGGCAGCGGTTCGGCGGCGGTTTGGGGGTCGCCGTCGTCGGGGCCGCCCTCTTCGAGAGCCTGGACCGCACCGGCACCTGGACACTCGCGTTCCGGCTGCCGCTGCTGATCATCATCTGCTTTCTGGTCATCGGGCTCGTCGCGGCAGTTGCCGATCTCCACCACCTCAGGCGACACCGCACCAGCACGAGCTGACCCGCTGCGGCGGGGCGCGCGTCCGGCATTCGCGTCAATAGGATCTCCCCAAGGCACGGATGCCGGGTAATCCTCAGACACGAAGGAGGACCATGGACTCGTCTTTCGCAATCCTCGTCGGTGGCACCGCGATCTTCGCCGGCATCGTCACCCAGCTGGTCCTTCTCCGTGACCTCGGGCCGCGGCGCGCCGGTCTGGCCGCAGCCGCAACAGCGGCGGCCGTGGCCGCGAGCTTCCTGCTCATGCTCTCCCTCGCCACGGTCGCCGCCCCGGCCGTGATGGGGCTGGTCGCGCTCCTCACCGGCATGACCGCCTACCTGCTCTTTCTTCGCGATCTCGGCCGACGGCGGGCCGCACTGGCCGCGGCCGGAGCCGCGGCCGTCGTCACCGCGAGCTTCCTGTTCGTGGTCTACCTCGCCGTGATCGCCTTCATCGCCGCCGCCGGTGTGTACCTGCTCGTACGCGTCCGGCTCCGGGTCAACCCGGCACTGATCCTGATGGGAACCACGGTCAGTGGGCTACTGGCCGCCTCCGCCCTCGCCTTCTGGGCCAGCCTGACCTACGTGATGTGATCCGGAAAGCGCGAACCGTCCCCTCGGCCCGGCTCGGGCCTGCCGTTCGATCCGCGCCGACCAGCCCCTGATCGCGCTTCGCCAGTTCCCGTCGCTGGCGATGCGCGACCACGTCGGTTCGTCGGTCGCGGCGGCCGCCACGCCGGCGTCGACGCGGCGATGATTCCGGTCGCCGACCCGTCACCGGTCACGTCCCGGCGGAACGTGCGGATGTCGTGAGTCACGGCGACGAACAGATTCACCACCGCCGGTACGTGACCAGCAGATCCTCGTAACCCTCCGTCGGGGTGCCGGAAACCCTTCGGGACCCGACCCGACGTCCTCGAAGCCCAGCGGACGCCAGAGTGCCGCCCCCGGACGTTCGTGGCCACCAGCGCGTCGAGCCGCACTGCCCCCGGCCGGAGCGGCGGCTAACGGTCGGCGCGTCCGCGGCAGCGTTTGACGCCGCAACTACCGGGTAGACGGCCGGGCTGACCCGATTGTCGAAGAGAAGGGCATCCGATGGCTGCCAAGACCAAGGTCGTGGTGATCTATTACAGCGCCACCGGTATCACCTACCAGTTGGCCAAGGCAGTGTGCGAGGCCGCCGGCGACGCCGGTGCCGAGGTGCGGCTGCGTAAGGTACGGGAGTTGGCGCCGGACGAGGCGATCCGCTCCAACTCCGGCTGGCATGCGCACCACCTGGAGACCCAGGAGGTGCCGGAAGCCCAGCCTGACGACCTCGACTGGGCGGACGTGGTGATCCTCGGGTCGCCCACCCGGTACGGCCTGGTCGCCGCCCAGCTCAAGCAGTTCATCGACACCACCGGCCCGCTGTGGGCGAAGGGCGTGCTGGCCAACAAGGTCTACTCGGCCTTCACGTCGACCGCGACCTCCCACGGCGGGCAGGAGACCACCCTGACCTCGCTGTTCTCGGTCTTCTACCACTGGGGCGGGATCGTGGTCACCCCCGGCTACACGGACCCGAGCCAGTTCGTCGCCGGCAACCCGTACGGCGCGTCGCACACCAGCAACAACGGTGAGATCGCCCCGGACAGCAACGCCCTGGGCGCGGCGGCGCTCACCGCCCGGCGGGCGGTGCAGATCGGCACCGCGCTGAAGGCGGGCATGGCCGCCTAGCGGCACGGCACGGGGCGGGCATGGCCGGCTAGCGGCACGGCACGGGGCGGCACGGCCGCCTGGCGGCACGGCACGGCCGACCGGCGGTGCCGGACGGGTCTCTCAGCCCGTCCGATCCGCCGGTCGTCGCCCACCGGGGCCTGCGGCGGCGGCCCCGACTACGCCCGGTACGCCAGTCCTGGCGCGGTCGGTGCGGGCAGCAGGCCACCGAGCAGCTCGGCGAGGACGTCCACGCCGTCCGCGCTGAGCACCGACTCGGGATGGAACTGCACCCCGGCGACGCCCGGGCCGCGCAGCGCGTGCACCGTCCCGTCGACGTCGTCGCGGGCCAGCTCCACCGGCCCGTACGGGGTGTCCAGCCGGTCGGCGTCCGCCCGCGCGGCGAACGTGGAGTAGAAGCCGACCCGCCGCCGCGCACCGAAGAGTGACACCTCCCGTTGCAGCCCCTGGTAGGGAGTGTCGCGGCGGTGCACGGGCAGTCCCAGCAGCCCGCAGAGCAGCTGGTGCCCCAGGCAGACCGCCAGCGTCGGCCGCCCAACGGCGAGTTGCCCGGCCAGCAGTCCGCGCATCGTCACCATCTTCGGCTCGGCCACGGCCGTGGGATCGCCCGGGCCCGGGCCGACGACCACCAGGTCGTACCCGTCCAGCGAGCCGGGTGTGTGCCACGGCCGCAGATCGGTGGCGAGACCGAGGGCCCGCAACTGATGGGCGAGCATGCCGGTGAAGGTGTCCTCCCCGTCCACGATCAGCACGTGGCGGCCGACCAGCCCGGGGCGGCCCGGGGCATCCGCCGGCCGCTGGTCGAGCCAGAATCGGGCCAGTGGCCGATTCCGGGCCGCCAGGGCGGCCCGTACCTCCGGGTCGTCGGTGAGCCGGTTCAGCGCCCCCGGCGTCGGCGCGGGGGCCTGCGGACCGAGCCCCAGGGCGGCGAGGACGCCGGCCGCCTTGGCGTGGGTCTCGGCCACCTCTCCCTCCGGCGACGAGTGGCGGACCAGGGTCGCTCCGACGGGCACCCGCAGCTCCCCGGTTGGTGACAGTTCGGCGGTGCGGATCAGGATCGGCGCGTCCAGGGTCTGCCGGCCGGCCGCGTCCCGGCCGAGCAGTGCCAGCACACCCGCGTAGTAGCGTCGGCCGGTGCGCTCGTGCCGGGCGATGACCCGGCAGGCGTTCTCCATCGGGCTGCCGGTCACCGTCGGTGCGAACATCGTCTCCCGCAGCACCTCGCGGACGTCCTTCGCGCCGTGACCGGCGAGCAGGTACTCGGTGTGCGCGAGGTGGGACATCTCCTTCAGGTACGGGCCGACCACCTGACCACCCCGCTCCGCCACGGCGGCCATCATCTTCAGCTCCTCGTCGAGCACCATGTACAGCTCCTCGACCTCCTTCGGGTCGACGAGGAAACGCAGCAGCGCGGCGCGGTCGGCCAGCGTGCCGGTGTGCCGGAAGGTGCCGCTGATCGGGTTCATCATGACCAGCCCGTCGTCGACGCTGACGTGCCGCTCCGGGCTCGCCCCGACCAGGGTGCGGGAGCCGGTGTGCACCACGAAGGTCCAGTACGCGCCCCGCTCCCGCAGCAGCAGCGAGCGCAGGGCCGCCAGCGCCGCCCGCAGCGGCGGACCCTGCACGGTGGCGTGCAGGGTGCGGTGGATGACGAAGTTGGCGCCCTCCCCACGGCCGATCTCCTCGGCCAGCACCCGACCCACCGTCGTGGCGTACTCGTCGTCGGAGACGTCGAAGTCCGCCCCGGTGGTCTCCACCGGGGCGTCGGGCAGCACACCCAGCGTCGCGGCGAGACCGACCCGCTCCCGCCGGTCGACCCGCAGGCACTCCAGCGGAACGGCGTCGTCGACGCAGGTGAAGCCGCGCTCGACGACCTGCCGGTAGGGCACCAGCGCGAGCGTGCACGGCCCGGACACCGCGTCGGGCAGCGGGATATCGGCGAGCCGCGACACCGTGGCCACCGAGCCGGTGAACAGGTCCAGGTGGTCGGCGTCCGCACGGCGTACGAGCGCGAACGGGCCGGGGTCGACGCCGGCGGTCACGGCGGTGAGCAACTCGGAAAAGTGGGTCATCGGGTCTCCTCGGGGCCGGGTTGCCGCCCGCCGAAGGCGGTCGGGGTGCCCGGTGGAGACCGGCGACCGCCTCGAGGGGCGGCCGCGTGGGTAGCTACGCGCGGGGGATGGCCGCCGGGTCGGCGGGCCACCAGCAGGACAGGTGCGCGAGCATGTGGCCACCGTACGCGTTCCCCGCCGCAGGCGGAAGCCGGACGCGTCAGCCGGCACGAGGCCGGCGGGCCGGATAACGTGACCGGCGATGAAGATTCTCGCGCTCGACCTGGGTACCTCCTCGGTACGCGGCCTCGTGCTGGACGCCGACGCCCGGCCGCTGCCGGGGGCGCTGGTCCGGCGCCGGACCAGCGCCACGGTCGGCCGGGACGGCACCGGCACCCTGGACGCCGGGCGCTACCTGGCCGGTCTGGTCGAGTGCCTGGACGAGCTCGCCGCCGGTGACCACCTGCGCGACATCCAGCTGGTGGCGACATCCGCGCAGTGGCACTCGGTCGTTGCGCTCGGCCCCGACGGCGCACCGCTGGGCCCCGTGCTGAGCTGGCTGGACACCCGGTCGGAGCCGGCGCCCGGGGCACCCGGCCCGGCCGACCCGGAGGCGTTCCACCAGCGCACGGGCACGTGGTGGCACCGCGGCTACTGGAGCATGCGGGGGCCCTGGCTGCGCGCTCGGACCGGGACCCGGATCACCCGCTTCGCCGGTCTGGCCGAGTACGTCCTGGGCGTTCTGCTCGACAACGCTCCCATGTCGGTGTCCCAGGCCTCCGGCACCGGCCTGCTCGACCTGCGCACGCTGGACTGGGACCCGGAGGCGTGCGTGCTGGCCGGCGTCGGTCCCGCGGAGTTGCCAGAGCTGGCGCCGGCCGGCTGGCGCGGGCGGTTGCGTCCGGAGCACGCGTGTCGGTGGCCGCAGCTCGCCGGGGCGCGGTGGGCCGCCGCGGTGGGCGACGGCGCCGCGTCCAACGTCGGCTCCGGCTGCATCGACCGGAAACGAGCGGCGGTGACCGTGGGCACCTCGGCGGCGGTCCGGCTGGTCGAGGCCCTCCCGGCGGGGACCCGGCAGCCGTACCTGCCGCATCGGCTCTGGCGGTACCGGGTCGACCACCACCACGTGGTGACCGGCGCCGCGTACTCCTCCGGGGGTAACCTCTTTGCCTGGGCGAATCGGGAGCTTCGCCTTCCCGAGGGAGCCGCGCTGGACCAGGCGCTGGCGCTGGTGCCCGTCGACGGCGGGCCGCCGTCGAACGTCCGCTTCGGTGGTGACCGGCCGCCCGGTGTGGCCCCGGCCGGCTCGGGGGAACTGCGCGGGCTGAGCTTCGGCACCACCGCGGTGGAGATCCTCGCCGGGATGATGCGGGGGCTGAGCGATCTTGTCGCGGACGATCTGGCAGTGCTGGAGTCTGATCTGGACTCACCGGTCGAGGTTGTCCTCGGTGGAGGGGCGCTCGCCGCGTCCGGGTGGTGGCGGGCGGCCTTCGCCGGGGCGCTGGCGCCCCGCTCGGTGCGGCACCAGCGGAATCCGGAGATCGGCGCGACGGGTGCGGCCCTGATCGCGCTCGGTCGGCTCGGCGACGCCGCTCGGCTCGCCGACACCGGCCGGACGGACGAGATCGCCCCACCCTCCTGACGCCCGCGATCGGGCCGTGGTGGGCCAGCCAGCCGGCCGACGGAGCGGATCGGCCGGCCCACCCCACCACCCGGTCGTGCGCAGGGCGCGAAAAGCCCAAAAAACAAGCCCTTCCGGGATCACGGAACGGACCGCGACGGAGTAACGTACGTCACCGGAGAGGCCGCTCCCCCCGTGGCGGCCTCTCCCTTACATTTCCAGCCCTTGATCGCTTCCAGCCCCTGATCGCTCCGGAGCGATCGTCGCCGACGTCACCGGCGCTGCCAAACCGACGGGATGGCGCAGGCCGGGGTGGCCGGCCGGCAGCGACCGGCGGACGACCACCCAACTCACCGCCAGCGCGGCGGCCACCAGCGGCCAGGTCAACGCCACCCGGGCGGCGGTCAGCGCGACGACCTGCCCGCCGAGCCACAGCGGCAGGAACACCGCCACCCGCAACAGGTACGTGCCGGTCCACACCCAGCTGCCCCGCCCGTACCCCCGCAGCAGCGCCGGATCTCGCCGCCACCGGCCGCGCTGACCGAGCACGACACCGACCAGCACCCCGAGCAGCGGCCAGCGGATCACGATGCTGACCATCCAGGCGAGCGCGCTCGCCGCGTTGGCCACCAACTGCACCAGGAAGAAGTCCTCGGCCCGACCGGTCCGCAGCGCGACCAGCGCGGCCACGCAGACCGCGAGCAGGCCGACCAGCACCGACCGCGGCCGGTGCCTGTGATACCACCGCCACCCGGCCACCGCCACCCCGGTCACCAGCGCCGCGCCGACCCCGACCGGCAGCGACTCCCCACCGAGCAACCAGCCCACGGCGAACGCCACCGGCGGCAGGGTGGCGTCGAGCGCGCCGCGGCGCCCGCCGAGCAGGTCGGCGAGGGACTCCTCTCGCCCCGCCGGGGCTGCCCCGTGCTCCGGTGTGCTGCTCACCGTCACCTCCTACCGCCCACGCCACGAGTGCCGGTCGATGGGAGGTGTCCACCCACCGTCCTCGATCCATCGCCTGCCCGACGACATGGCCACCGGCAGCGACGAGGCACGCCCCAAACCTAGTCGCGGGAGGGCGGTGGGCCACCGGGGTGGCGGGTGTGACGTGTCGCTAAATTGTGCGGGTGCGCGCGACGGCGAGGGGTTGGACCACGCTCTGGTTGGTCATGCTGGTGTTGCTGCAGACGGCCGCCTTCCTCGCCGTGTGGCGGGCGGCCCTGCACACCGAGCTGGGCCAGTGGATCGACACGGTCGCGCTGGCCGGCAACCGGATCGGCCAGGACCGTATCGACGGCCCGGTCGACCGGATCCTCAACGCCATGTCGGTGGTGTCGCTGCTGGCCGCCACCGCCGTGATCGGCTTCATCGCGCTGATCCGCGGACGGGTCGTGCTGGCCGTCACCGCCACACTGCTCATCGTCGGGGCGAACGTCACAACGCAGGCACTCAAGTACGGTCTCGCCCGGCCGGACTTCGGTATCGACCCCGAGCGGATCTACGCCGGCAACAGCCTGCCGAGCGGCCACACCACCGTCGCTGCCTCGGTGGCGGTGGCACTGGTGCTCGTCCTGCCCCGTACGATCCGGGCCACCGGCGCGTTCATCGGCGCCGCCTACGCGGCGGTGGCCGGGGTGGCCACCCTCTCCGCCGGCTGGCACCGCCCCAGCGACGCGGTGGCCGCCTACCTCGTGGTGGGCGTGTGGGCGGCGCTGGGTGGCCTGCTGCTGCTGATCACGCAGCGGGAGCAGGCGCAGGTCGACTCGGCCGAAGCACACCGGACCGCCGCCGCGGTGCTCGGCGTCGGCGGCTTACTCGCCGCGGCGTCCTGCGCGCTCGCGCTGAACGGGCTGGCCGACGTGGCCCCGGCCGCCCCGGTCGACCTGAGTCGCCGCCTGCTCTTCGTCGGGTATGCGGGCAGTGCCGCCGGGATCGCCGGCACCATGGGCGTGGTCATGGCCCTGGTGCTGCTCAGCGTCCACCGCGTCGTCCCCCGCCACAAGGGCTGACCGTGCCGGCGGCACCCGAGGCGTTCCGGGACGAGTGCATCCGCCTGGTCGAGGTGCTGCACGGGCTGACCGAGACCGACCTGGACCGGCCCACCGACTGCCGGCCGTGGACCGTCCGGGAGCTACTCGCCCACGTACGGACCGGTGTCGGGCGACTGACCGACATGCTGGCCGCCCCGGCCCCGCCCCGGGCCGAGGTGGACGCCGCCGGCTACTTCGGCGCCGCGAAGTTCACCCCGACCGTGGATGCCGAGCGGATCGACAGTGGTCGACAGGGCGGCCGGGAGGTCACCGCCGCCGGCCTCGCCGACGGCGTCGACCGCGGCTGGCGCGCCACGCTCGACGCGGTGCACGCCCAGCCGCCCCACCGGGTGGTCCGCACCCGGCACGGGGACGCGATGACCGTGGTCGAATTCCTGCGAACCCGGGTGGTGGAGGTCGGGGTGCACGGCCTGGACCTGGCGGCGGCGCTCGACCGCCCGCCGTGGCTGACCCCGACCGCGGCCGTCGTCGTGGCTGACCTGCTCACCGGCGGCCGTCCGGTCCCGCCCGCGCTGGGGTGGGACCGGCTCACCCTCATCCGCAAGACCACCGGCCGAGCACCGCTGATCGCCGCGGAACGCGCGGCCGTGGCCGCCGCCGGCTTCCGCTGGCTCTCCTTCGCGCCCTGAGCACCACATTAGGCCCCGGGTTCACGCGCGGCCCACGCCCGGTCGCGGCTCGGCCCGTCGCTCGACGGGCGTCGCTCCGGCTGCCGGCGCCTGGGCGCCGCGTCCGCCGCGGACGGCCTCAGGTGGTGGGGATGGCGTCAGGTGGTGGGGATGGCGTCACTGCCGGGCCGGGGCGCCGGCACATGCGGCGTCGCCCCGCGGAGACGGTCGAGCACGATCGGGTCGATGCGGCCCGGCGCCAGCCGCTCCTCCAGGTTCTCCAAGCCCGCCCAGGAGACCAGGGCGTCCTCCGGCGCGGCCGGGTCGACCGAGTACCCGAGCGCGGTCAGCAGGGCGGCCACCTCGGCGGCGACCGCACCGGTGAGGTCGAGCAGGGTCGTCGGATCCGGCCGGCCGAACAGCAGGGTGTGTACGGCGAGCAGCCGGCCCAACTCGGCGACCGGGTCGGGGTGGTCGTCGACCCGCAGGTCGACCAGGACGTCACCGGTGCCGCCGTACCCGGCGCCGCGTTCGACCACCAACAGCCCGGCGCTCTGCCGGCCCCGCCGGTCGCCGCCGGCCTCGTCACCGGCGCGTAGCGCGGCGACGAGCCGGTCCGCGAAGGGCAGCGGCGACCCGCCGAGCCAGCCGTCGCGTACCGCGTCGATCACGTGCCGGCCGGCGAGGATGTTGCCCTGCGCGGCCCAGCCGTCCCCGGCCTGGCCACCCGCCCAGGGACGGCACCTCGGGCCGGTCCAGGTGCCACCCGCGCCGGTGCCGCCCACCACACCGAGCTGCCGGCGGTCGCGCTCGCCATCCGCGGCGACCAACCCGGCGACCACATCGGTCGCGGCCACCCCGGTGCGCAGCAGCGCGAGCCCCTGCGCACGGTAGGCCAGGTTCACGTGGGCCTGGGTGGCCAGCGCGCCGACCTCGGCCTCGGCGGCCGGGACCAGGGCTCCGGCGGCGAGGAACCGGCTGGCCACGACGACACCGTGCAGCCGACCGTCGTCGGAGCGGGCGACGAGGGAGAAGGTCACGCAGCGTAGCGTACCGCGTCACCGCACGTGCCTGGATCCGCGGAGAATCAGCCCCGTCACCTCCGTGCGCGACCGGAATCCCCGTGCCGATCGGGCTCCGTGGCACCGCCCCGATCGTGCTCCGTGGCACGGTGGCCGGTCTTGCTCCGTGGCACCGCGGCCAGGCACCATCGACCGATGACGACGCGATGGGGCATGACGGTGCCGCTGGGCGGGATCCCGCTCGCCGACCACGCCGCGGTCTACCGCACACTCGACGAGGCCGGCTTCACCGACGCCTGGTCCGCCGAGGTCAACGGAGCCGACGCGTTCACCCCGCTGGCACTCGCCGCCGCGTGGGCGCCACGGCTGCGGCTGGGCACCGCGATCACCCCGGTCTCCACACGTGGGCCGGGCCTACTGGCGATGAGCGCCGCCGCGCTCGCCGAGACCGCACCCGGCCGATTCGCCCTCGGCGTCGGCGCCTCGTCACCAGTGATCGTGCAGGACTGGAACGCCGGCGAGTTCACCGAACCGTTCCGGCGGACCCGGGACGTGCTCCGCTTCCTGCGGGCCGCCCTGGCCGGTGAGACCGTCGACGGGACGTACGACACGTTCACGGTCCGGCGGTTCACGCTGGAACGGCCACCGGCCGTCGCCCCACCGCTGTTGCTCGCCGCCCTCCGCCCCGGCATGCTGCGGCTCGCCGGTGTCGAGGCCGACGGTGTGATCCTCAACTGGCTCGCCGCTGGCGACGTCCCGCAGGCGCTCGCCGCGCTCGGCCGGCGCCGCCCCGACTTCGAGGTGGTCGCCCGGATCTTCGTGTGCCCGACCGAGGACGTCGGGCACGCCCGCGCGCTGGGCCGGCGGCTGATCACCAGCTACCTCACCGTGCCCGCGTACGCGGAGTTCCACCGTTGGTTGGGCCGGGAGGAGGCGTTCACACCGATGTGGCAGGCCTGGGCGGCTGGCGACCGGCGCGGCGCCACGGCGGCCGTGCCCGACGAGGTGGTCGATGCCCTCGTGCTGCACGGTACGCCGGAGCAGTGCCGGGCCAAGGTACTCCGGTACGCCGACGCCGGCATCGACGTGCCGGTGCTGGCGTTGCTGCCCACGCCCGAACTGTCGGCCGGGAAAGCGGCGGCGCTCGTCGACGTGCTCACCCGGCTGGGCGGGGGTGAGCCGCGGTGAACCTGACCGACCGGGTCGTGGTGGTCACCGGTGGTGCCGGCGGGATCGGCTCCGCGCTGACCCGTCGGTTCGCCACCGAGGGGGCCGCCGCCGTGGTGGTGGCAGACCTGCACGCCGACCGAGCCCGTACGGTCGCCACGGAGGTCGGCCCGGTCGCGCACCCGGTGGGCGTCGACGTCACCGACGAGGAACAGGTCCGCGCGCTGGTCGCGGACACCGAGCAGCGGTTCGGCCGCATCGACCTGTTCTGCGCCAACGCCGGGGTCGCCACCGGCGGGGGAGTGGACGCCCCCGACGCCGACTGGGACCGGGCGTGGCGGGTCAACGTGCTCTCCCACGTCTACGCGGCACGGGCGGTACTGCCGACGATGCTCGACCGCGGCGACGGGCACCTGCTCATGACCGCGTCGGCGGCGGGCGTGCTGACCGCGGTCGGCGACGCCCCGTACACGGCCACCAAACACGCGGCGGTCGGGTTCGCCGAGTGGCTCGCCATCACCTACCGGGATCGGGGCATCCGGGTCAGCGCACTCTGCCCCCAAGGAGTCGACACCCCGATGCTGGCCGACGGGCTGGCCGACGGTCACCTCGGGGCCAAGGTGGTCGCCGCGTCCGGGGCGGTGCTCACTCCCGACCAGGTCGCCGACTCGGTGGTGGCCGGCCTCGCCGAGGAGCGTTTCCTGATCCTGCCGCACCCGGAGGTCGCCACCCACGCCCGCCGTCGGGTCGAGGACCCGGACGGCTGGCAGGCCGGGCTGTGCAAACTGGTCCGCCGGCTGACCGCGTGACCACGGTGGCCGGTGCGAGACCCAGTACCCGCACCGCTGGAACCGCCGCTGGTCGAGGCCGGCCAGCGGGTCGCCCAGGGCGCCCAGGGCGACCAAGACCGGCAGCGCCGGCAGCGCTCATCCGGAGCGGCCGGCGCCGCGGAGCGGACCGGGGTGGACGGACCAGCGGAGGCGGCGCCACCAGGGGCGGGCGGCACGCAGCGCGGCGACGTACGCCTGCGCGGCGGCAACGGCGCGGGCCGACTCGGCCTCGGTGACCGTGCCGGGGGCAAAGGCGACCTGGTTGAGCAGGTCGGCGAGGTCCGTGACACCCGCCTCGGGCCGCACGGGGGCGGCGACGCGGCCCGGCTCCGGCCGGGCCTGCCCGCCGGCTACCACGCCGCGGCGATCCGCGTGTCCGGCCCCGGCGGCCGGCGACCGTTGGGTGCGGGCGGCGGCGAGGACCTCCCGGGCCCGGGCGGCGACCTCACTGGCGGCCAGGTCACCGGCGGCCGGGTGACCCGCCAGCCGCAGCGCGTCGGTCACCTCCCGCCAGGCGCCGGCAACCCGCTCGCCGGGATCGCCTCGCGCCAGGCGGCTGCGGGACAGCGAGCGGCGCCGCCACCACAGGGTCAGCAGCAGCGCGGCCACCACCAGCAGCGCTCCGCCGACGGCGAAGGCCAGCAGCACCGGAACGGGCGGAACGCCGGGGCCGACCGGCCGGCCCGGCGCGGCCGCCGGCTCCGGCGACGCCGTCGGCTCCACAGTGGGCCGGGGAGCCTCCGACGGTGGTGGCTCCGTCGGTCGCGGGCGGAAGTCCTCCTCCACCGGCCGGGGTGCGGTGTCCAGCCGGGGTAGCGGGTCGAACGGCACCCAGCCGAGCCCGTCGAAGCGCACCTCCGGCCAGGCGTACGCGTCGCCGGCCCGCACCGGGCCGCTACCCGGGGAGCGGAAGCCGACCACCACCCGGGTCGGCAGGCCGACGAGCCGGCCCAGCACCGCGAACGCTGCCGCGAACTGCTCCGACGTGCCACGTTGCCCGCCCGCGTTGCGGGGCCCGAACAGAAAGAACGCGAGGTTCGGGTACGCGTGCCCGCTCGGTGCGTCGGCGACCAAGCGGTAGTGCTCGGCGAGAAACTGCTCCACGGCGGCGGCCCGGGAATACGGCGCCGCGTTCGACTCGGCGAGCTGGGTGGCGAGCCGGCGCAGCGGGTCGGGCACTCCGTCGGCGACCCGCAGCACCCGGGCCGCCTCCGCGCCGGCCGGGACGTTCGCGGTGGCCAGCAGGTTGACGTCCGGGTGTTCGCGGGCGGAGGCAACCGCGTACCGTAGCCCCGGGGTCAGCCCTTCCGGGCGGATCAGCGTCGCGGTTTCCGGGTCGTACGCCACCCGCGCCCCGGTGACCTCGCGGGGAGTGGCGACGGCGGGCAGCAGCCGCCCGGTCAGGCCGGCGACGGTGATCTCCTGTCGTACCGTGTCCACGGTGCTGTCGGCGGCGGGGGCCGCAGCGGGCAGGATCCGCCCGGCGTTGCGGTACGTCGCCCCGACCCGCCAGGTGACGCCGTCGTAGTCGCTGAGCACCGCCAGCCGGATCCGGGCCGCGCCCGTCGCCGGCTGTGTCGTCACGTCCAGCAGCTTCTGGTCCGGATGCAACGCCCAGCCGGAGATGCGGATCAGTGGATTCTCGTCGAGGGTGTCCACCCTGGGCGGTTCCACGTACCGGCGGGGGTCCACCGGCTGGCCGCCGACCCGCGCGGCGAGCGCCGGACCGAGCAGGGCGGCCGCGACCACCACCGCCACCCCGGCCACCGACGCCCCGGCGAGCCGGCCCCGCACCGTCGCCCGGCCCGCCGGCGGCAGGCCCGCCGGCGGCAGGCCCGCCGTCGGGTCCCCGACGGTCGTCCCGGCCCGCCGAACGACCAGCCCCAGCACCGCCACGGCCGCGAACGCCAGCGTTGGCCGCACCGCCGGATCGGCGTTCGGCCCGACCACATAGAGCGCGCCCGTGTAGAGCAGCGCCGGCGGCAGGTATCCGAGCAGCACCCGCCCCGCCCGCAGCGCCACCTCCGTGCCGGCCAGGCCGGCCAGCCAGGCGGCGACCACCGGCACCAGCACGGTGTCCGGCGTCGGCTCGACCGGGATCATCGCGGTCAGCAGCCGGGGGATGCCGTTTCCGGTGGCGTCGGCGGTCACCTCGACCAGCGGCCCGGAAAGCTCGGCGCGGCTCGCGGCCAGGCGCAGCGACCACAGCGTCCACGCCGTCATGCCGAGCACCGACAACGGCGCCACCAGCCATGACGGCAGCCGGCGGCACACCAGCCCGACCAACACCGACCCGGCCGCCGCCCCCGCGACCAGCCCGGTGAGCAGCCCACCGGCGTACACCCGCCCGAGCACAACACCGGCCAACGCCACCATCGCCGCCAGCGTCACCCCCACCGATACGTCGGTGAGAAAGGAGCCCCGCTCAGCGCCACCGGTAGAGAAAGGTGCGCCGCTGGACACCTCCGGCCCCGCGGCGGCGGCCCCCCGGGTCGCGGACCGCCCGGTCGCGCTCACCATCGCCGCACCCGGTCCCACTCGGCGGCGAACGCGGCGCCGTCGGCGGCGTCGATCACCACCAGGCCGGCCGCGTGCGCCGGCTCCGCCGCCCCGAAGACCCCGACCACCACCGACGGGTACACGCCGCGCAGCGCGCCGATCCGCCCCAGCGAATCATGTCCCCCCGAGCCGGTGAGGACGACCAGCGTGTCGCCGAGGCGGTCCGCTCGAACCCGGGCCAGCGTCGCGTCGAGGGTGTCCTCGCCGAGTTGCACCGCCGCGAGCCGGTCCAGCGGAGCGGCGCCGGATCCCACCGCGCCGGATCCCACCGCGCCGGATCCCACCGCGCCGGATCCCACCGCGCCGACTGCGTCCGGTGCCACCAGCACCAGCACCACCGGCAGCTCGGCGCGGTAAGCGGCGGTCACCACCGACGCCGCCGCCTCGCACGCCGCCTCGAACGACTCGACCACCCCGCCCACCCGCTCCGGGTGGGCGGCCGCCCGATTGTCCAGCAGCACCACCAGACGGGGCAGACTGGTGTCCACGTTCTCCCGGACCATCAGCTCACCCACCCGCGCGCTGGTCCGCCAGTGCACCCGGCGCAACTCGTCGCCGACCACGTACTCCCGCAGCGAGTCGAACGTGATCGACCCGTGCGCGACAGCGTCCATCCGGCCGTCCAGGCTGCGCCCGGCCCCGGTGGGCACCGCCGTCAAGGGGTGGATCCGCGGATACACCCACACCGGTAACGCCGCGCCGTACAGGCGCGACACCGCCACCAGCCCCAACGGGTCCCCCCGAGTCACCCGCAACGGCCCCACCGGCACCACACCCCGGCGGTCGGTCGGCACGTCGTACCGAACAGTGGTGTCCCGGCCCGGCCGCAGCCGAAGCACCGGCACCGGCACTGTCGTCTCGCCGCACCGGTCCAGGGCTACCAGACTCGCCGCCCGCAGCCGCCCCGCGTTGCGCACGGTGAGCGACATCGCGGCCGTTTCCCCCCGGCCGACCCGGTCCGGCTCCGCGTGACGCGTGACCTCCAGCCGGGGTCGCCACGACGCGATGACCAGCGCGTACCCGACCGCTGACCCGGCCGCCACACCGAGCAAGACCAGCTCGGGGTACGCGAACCGGAAACCCACCGCCAGCAGGGCGACGGTGGCGACGAGCAGCCCGACACCCCGGGCGGTGAACCCCACGGCAACGCCCCCCCGGGTCAGCCCCGCACCGCGGCCGGCTGCTCCGAGGGCAGCGGCACCGGCACCGACGCGACGGCCTGCCGCAGCACCTCCGCCGCCGTCACCCCGCGCACGTGCGCGTCCGGCGTGAGCAGCAGCCGGTGCGCGAACACCGGCTCGGCGAGCGACTTCAGGTCCTCCGGCATGATCCAACCCCGCCCGTCGATCAGCGCGTACGCGCACGCCGCCCGGGTCAGCGCGATCACCCCCCGAGGACTCACCCCGACCCGCACCTGCGGATGGCGCCGGGTCGCGGCGGCCAGCCTGACCGCGTACCCGTACAGCGGCTCGGCGATGTGCACCCGGCGGGCCATCCGCACCATCTCCCCGACGGTGACGGTGTCGGTCACCGGCGTCAGCGTCTCGGGGGAGCGGACCGTCGC